>NZ_WWVR01000068.1 GCF_009883055.1 Blautia sp. BIOML-A1
AAAAGAAAATGAACGGCAGTGGCGGGCGGAGAGAAATCGGTATCCCCCACTGACATGAGGCAAATCACAGTCAGCATATTGCTGACACGTCAGACTCTGTGAAATTACCGACTGTGAGTTGAAACAAGAAAGAGGGATAATTATGAGTGTAAGGTCACATTCAAAATGGAACCGTACTTTAACCTGGATGTTATCGGCAGCTCTTATCGTACAGGGCGGTGCTGTTGTATCTGCCAGTGATTTTGATAGTGAAGTGTTTGCTGAGACGACAGAGGAAGCACCACAGACCGTTGAAATGGAAGAAGAAGCAGGCAGTGAACCGGAATTTGCGGATGATGCTTCCGGCAGCACCGGGGAAACAACAGATGAGGGAAACAACGAAGCGAATGTTGAATCCAGAGAAGGTGATGATGCAGCTGAGGCAGAAGATATTTTTACGGATGCAGCAGATTTTACATCAGAGATTCAGATGGAAGAGGAGGATACTCTGTCAGATGGTCTTTATCTGGGTGATGCGATCGAGGATAATTCTGTTGGACAGATTATAGATGGAAATGTTGTGTTCCATGGTATTTCAGAGGATGCAAGTCTTTTTGTACCGGTATATGGAGAGAAAAACGGCAGTAAGATCGCCGTTCGTGATATGACATGGGAATCCAGTGATGAGTCAGTGGTAAGTATCTTTGATACAGATTCTGAGGAACAGCTGCAGTTGAGAAGCCACAAGACCGGTGGTGCTGTTGTGACAGGAACTTATCAGCCAACCGATGAGAATGGAGCTGCAGATGGTGAAGCAATGACTGTCAGCTTCCGCGTTTTTGTCAGGGGAATTGTTCTTGATGCAGGAGCGGACAGCGTTCAGATATCTTTAAATGAAGATATTTCTTCACAGACGATAGGGTATAAGCTGATCGACGGTACAGGTGAGACCGGGGAAGCTGCTGAACCGCAGGAGGTTACATGGAGTGTTGAGGATCCTCAGATCGCAGAGGTCAACGAGAATGGAAATCTGACCGCGAAGGCACCTGGTGAGACAACAGTGACTCTTACCTGGGGAGAGTTTACAGCCGACAGTAAGGTCAGCGTCACAGGTAAGGGTATCAGGCTGACACCTGCGAGCCAGAGCATACAGCAGACTGGTGCAACCATGATCTTTGCAGAGGCATGGGAGGATACAGTAAAGGTCGATAATCCGACTCTTACATGGTCAAGTTCTGATCCGTCAGTTGCAACTGTTGATGACAGGGGAATTGTCAGTGGTATCGGAACAGGTAAGACGGATATCGTGGCAACCTGGGATGGTGTTTCGTCCGAACCACTTCAGATCACAGTGACCGAAGCAACGGATGTTTCTGTGACTACACGCTGGGAGGATGGTGATACATTGGCATGCCGCCCGGCACAGGTGACTCTTCAGCTTATGGCAAATGGACTGGAATATGACAGCATTGCACTTGGTACAAATACAGAGTGGAGACATGTATGGGTTCTTCTGGATGTCCGTGACAGCAGTGGAATGCCGATTACCTATGACGTTTCAGCGGAAGCACCGAGTGGTTACACCGCAGAGGTGCAGGGAAATGCTTCAGAGGGATTCACAGTAGTATATCGTCGAGCTTAAAGTGTTTCAAAAATCAGGAAAGTTTGTCCACAAATAGTGCCACATATTGCAATAAATCAAATATTATGTATAATTTAAACATAGCGAATCGGCGAGTATGAAAGAGAAAAAACCGTATATTCAGGAGTTGTCCTGAGTATACGGTTTTTGTTTTTTGTCAGAAAATTATTTCGTAATGATTCCTGATCTGTCTGTCCTGTTTTTATTCAAGGCTTCCGTTTTCAAGCCTGCAGATAATGTCCTGCACGTAGGCGGCTGCTTCCTCAGTAGTATAAAAACAGCTTTCCTGCATATTCTGGAGATAATCAAGGAAGGTTTCGAGAAGTTCATATTCCTGAATCGTAAAGAGCATAACTTCACCGTTGAATTTCTGAAAGATCAGAGTTCCGATATTTCCACGGATACAAAGATGCAGATTGGAAGGAATGTGGTTCAGGGGTTTCTGCAGAATGCGGTAAGAACCATCACGGCAGCTGGCCTCAACTCCCCGCAGCATCTGGATTCGCTGTTCTGGTGTAAACCTGTGATAAAAAATTTCCGGGATCTCAGCGGTTCGTCCTGAAGCAGCAAACTGCATAAGGCCATCAGCTGTAAAATAAACAAATGTCTGACTGTCAGTGAGTCTTCTCATATTGCCTGCGAAAGCGGCTGTCGCGTTACGGAAAATTTCTTCACTGTGAGGAAGTTCATAATTAAAAGATTCTCTCAGGATGCTTTCACTGATAAAAGGTGTGACGCAGACTTCCGGCTGCAGTGCAAAGGTGGGAGCAGTTTCATCTGCTTCAAATACTGTGCGGAACACATTTGAGAAATTATCCGGTGAAAAGGTGGTTGCCAGGAATAACTGAGAACACTGTTCAAGGTAAGTATCATATATTTCCTGAAGCATATGTATGACAGCAGTATTGCTGTAAAAAATCCCGGACTGTCCGTCTGCAGTGTACAGGAGTGCAGAATCAGATGTGAGGATCATGCATGGGAAAATATTCATATTATGATAATGCGAGTGAATATTATCATAATAATACCAGAGTGTATAGTTCAGACCAGACATATAAATCGGGAAAATTTCATAGAGATATTTCAGATTTATAAGTTCATGATGTTCGGTAAAAGCATCCTGACTGTTCAGACAGAGGATGTGCTGAACTTCCAGTGCATCGCCTGGAGCCAGTGTAGAAAGCAGGTGAAAGACAAACTCATGCTCCGGCTGAAGGAGCAGTGAAATTTTGCCGGAAGACCGGGAAGCCTCTGTCAGAAACATTTTGTGGATAAAGTAGTTGATCTGCTGCATGGAAGTCAGAGCAATACAGTCAGAGTCTGGATTGTGCTGGACGATTTTGGAAGAAAAAATAAATTCATCCGGAGATACAGAGAAATGACTTGGAAAATGGCAGATGAAATTTTCTACGCTTTTGCGTTTGTAGTAAATTTCCGGTCCGATCCTGGTCACATTCCATGCCTCCTCAAGATGTTGGGCCTCTGTCGGGGTCAGATGCATGAACAGGATCATTTTTTTCAAAATATCTCTGGGAGGCGGGTTGCGCTTGCCACTGATCAGCTTATACATGGTAGAACGATCCAGCCCACAGTATTTGGCCATGGGAAAGACCTTGATGTTTTTTGTGTTGATATATTCGGTAAGAACATCCGAAAATGTGGACATGTTAAAAACTCCTTCCGGGATAATTTAATTCAAATAAGCCAGAGAGGAGATTTTATTCATCCCATCCCTCATAAAAGCGGATATTGACAGAAATATTTCTGACAATGTCACCCTCCTTAAGATCCAGATCATCTTCATCAGAAACCGGTGGAAGCTGGCAGTCATCCTCGTCAAGTTCCAGTGAGATCCAGTTGTAGGCAGCAGCGTTTGCCTCTTCAATTGCCTCATCCAGAGTGTCTCCTTCTCCGAAACAATCTTCCAGATCCGGGAAAAATCCCTTATAAGTACCTTTGTCAGTTTTGCGGAATACCGCAGGATAAATAAATTTCATAATTTAACTCTCCTTTTAGGTCGTTACAGATTATAGTGTTAAGGTTGCTGCGAACAGCAACGCATATTATACCAATGTTAATAGTATACCATATCAGGTGGAAAATGCATGGGAAATTTTGTATAATGGTGGAAAATCAAAATGTGTTTACTAAAAAGTACAAAGGGGGATGATATAAGCAACTAATATATTGAAAAAAGATGTTAAATGTGTTTAAATATACTTATGGAGGTATATTATGAACACATCAAAAATCACAAATTATAAACCAAAAGATTTTGCTGAATTATTAGGTGTTTCTGTAAAAACGCTTCAGAGATGGGACAGAGAGGGAATCTTAAAAGCAAACCGAACTCCAACAGACAGGCGTTATTACACATATGACCAGTATCTTCAATTTAAAGGTATAAATATAGAACATGATAAACGAAAAGTTGTTATTTATGCAAGAGTATCTACCAAAAACCAAAGGGATGATCTTCAAAATCAGACAGCATTTCTGCGTCAGTTCTGTAATGCCAGAGGAATGATCGTAGACCAGTGCATTGAAGACTATGGAAGCGGACTTAATTATAACCGCAGGAAATGGAATGGATTACTGGACGAAGTCATGGAGCAGAAGGTCAAAACCATAGTGATCACGCATAAAGACAGATTTATCCGTTTTGGATACGACTGGTTTGAAAGATTCTGCATGAAATTCCACACTACGATACTGGTGGTGAACAATGAAGAACTGTCACCACAGGAAGAACTTGTACAGGATATTATTTCCATCCTTCATGTGTTTTCCTGTAGATTATATGGACTTCGTAAGTATAAAAAACAGATAGAAAAGGATGAGGAGATTGCTGAAGAGCTTCAAGACAGAGATCAATCCTACAGAAGAGCAGAAGATCAAAATACATAAGACAATCGGCACATGCAGATATATTTATAATTTCTACCTGTTTCATAATAAAGAACGTTATGATGCCGGTGAAAGATTTATGAGTGGCAAGTCGTTCAGTGTATGGCTGAACAATGAATACCTTCCAGGGCATCCGGAATATTCCTGGATCAGAGAAGTCAGTTCCAAATCGGTAAAGAATGCAATTGAAAATGCCTGTACCGCTTTTTCAAGATTTTTTCATCATCAGAGCAGTTTCCCAAGATATAAGAAAAAAGGAAGATCTGATGTAAAAATGTATTTTGTAAAGAACAATCCCAAAGACTGTCTCTGTGAACGTCACAGGATCAAGATCCCAACACTTGGCTGGGTAAGGCTGAAAGAAAAAGGTTACATCCCGGCCTCTAAGGATGGATATGTGATCCGAAGCGGGGCAGTTTCCATGAAAGCAGGAAGATATTATGTGTCTGTACTTGTCGATATACCTGCTCCGGAAGCAGATGGAGATTTCACTGATGGGATCGGAATCGATCTGGGTCTGAAAGACTTTGCAGTTGTGTCAAATGGAACTGTATACAGAAATATCAATAAAACAGCACGGATCAGAAAACTTGAGAAACAATTAAGACGGGCACAGCGAAAGCTTTCCCGTAAATATGAGAACTTAAAGAAAGGAGAATCCACTCAAAGAGCAAATATATGCAAACAAAAGCTTAAGGTACAGAAACTTCATCACCGGATAGAAAATATCCGTACAGACCATATCAATAAGATAATATCTGAGATAGTGAAAACCAAGCCGTCTCATATAACGATTGAAGATCTGAACGTATCCGGGATGATGAAGAACCGGTATCTCTCAAAAGCAGTTGCGTCCCAGAAATTCTATGAATTCCGGACAAGATTGAAAGCAAAATGTGCTGAATATGGAATCGAACTGCGGGTAG
>NZ_WWVR01000069.1 GCF_009883055.1 Blautia sp. BIOML-A1
TCAATGTGCAGATATGCACAATCCTGCGCTTTCATCTCGGTAATTGAATTGCCGAGGATTCCCGCTTATTATCCTAAATAATTCGTCTACTCTATTTTTATTCTCGTATGGAATAAACCATCAATTGAATATCATTATCAGAACTCGGCTTTCCACTGAAGTCAGCAAAGCTGTTACAAATACGAAGTCCTAATTTACCGAATATCTCCGTGATTTCATCCAAACTATATAACCTTATAGGATTTCCTTCTTTCATTTCAGGCTTATAAAGTGCTTCTCCATACATATAGTCTACCTGCCCATATATCAGCGTTTTTCTATCCTTCTCCCATTCAAAAGCAGATAATGTAAGTCCCTTTTCTCCTGCATCCCATAACTTGCAAGGGAAATGTGTTTGGGCATAGCTTCCATTCATGATATCCATAAAGTGCTTTCCACCATTTTTTAATGCTTTCGCAATGACAGAAAAAATCTTATGATTTTCCCCATCGTCTTCAAGATATCCTATTGCTCCATCCGCCATATTCAGCACAACATCAAATTCCTTATCAAATGTGATCGTGCGAATGTCCTGACAAATGAACTTTGCATTCAAATTTTCTTTTTTTGCCTGCTCGTTTGCATAATCTATGTACGCCGGTGTAATATCAATACCGGTAACATCATACCCACGTCTGGCAAACTCCAGTGAGTGCCGACCAAATCCACATGCAAGATCAAGTATTTTTTCCGTTCCTTTTAACTGTAACTGCTTGATTAGAAAATCTACTTGTCTGCCTGTATCTTCTACCCATGACATATTCTGAATATCCAGCGTCCAATTTTTCTGATACCAGTCTTTTTCCATTGCTTTCATCTAAATTTACCTCCTGCTTTTCATCATTCAAAAATCTGTCCCAGAAGTTTTTTCTTCTCCATATACGGGAACTCTCTATCAAATGCCTCTGCTTCCTTTTCATTTACCAGATACCCTGCCGTAGGTGCATACTCTCCTGTAATTCCATTAAGATATCCCGGTATCAGTTCTTTGCACAGAAAGAAAGATGCATCCTCGCCTTCCGGCAATCCATGATAGCGGATGTCAAACTCGCTTGCCTGTTTAAATCCGCTTTTTCCATAAAAATCAATATTTCCTTCAAAGCATACTGCTCCGCATCCAAGCTCTTTTGCTTTTTCCAGAGAATAATCCAGTAAAATCTTTCCATACCCCTTCCTTTTAAGCTCCGGTGCAATACAGATCGGTCCCATGGTCATAATCGGAATACTTCTGCCATCATCGGCTGCAATCACAGCCTTCATAAACATATTCTGTCCAATCAGATGTCCATCTAATGTCATAACAAAATCCAACTCTGAAACAAATGCCGGATCATTGTGAAGCTGATGGAGTACATAATGTTCCAGACAGCCTGGTCGATACACATTCCAGAAACTCTCCCTTACCAGATTTTCTACCTCATGGTATTCATTTTCTCTTTCCAATCGAATGATAATGTTTTCTTTCATTTTCATTTTCTCCATTTCTTTTTTACTCATAATACTTTTTTGGTTTTTCAATATAAAAAAGCCACAATTCTAAATCAAACTCTTTAGAATTAGCGGCTCTGCGTCTTTTGCGTCTGGCTCTTCATTTATTGTTTATAATTATGCTTATTTAATTTGGCAATCTGTTTGAATTTCCTTTTCTTAGCAACAAGATAATCAACTGCATTTTCATTGTATGCATTCTCTGCTTTTAATCTCATGTACGCTCTATATCGTTCTTCTGTTATCAATCCATCTTTTACCGCTTGTCTTACTGCACAGCCGGACTCATTTCCATGAGAACAATCACTGAATCTACATTTTCCAACCAGTTCTTCAATATCAGAAAATGTATGATCAATCCCATCCTGAGCACTCCACATTCCAAGTTCCCTCATTCCCGGAGTATCAATCACCATTCCTTTTCCCGAAATCATAAAAAGCTCTCTATGTGTTGTGGTATGCCTGCCTTTATCATCATTTCGAAGACCACCTGTCTCCAGTTGATCTGTTCCAAGTACATGATTGATAAGTGAGGACTTTCCTACACCCGATGAGCCTACGAATGCAACCGTATGGTATTCCTTGAGATATTGATAAATCTGACTTAAACCAGCCTCGTCTACTATGGATGTTTCAATAATCGGTACCCCGATTGCTATATTTTCTATTTCTAACAGCTTTGTATCCACATCATCACATAAATCCACCTTGGTCAATACAATGACAGGCATACTGAACAGCAACTTAAAGATGTGAATGAGCAGATTCATTTTACCGGACAATATCTGGCATATAAAAATGTGTACGCCGATTATCGTAGGAGCCGCAATATGGACAAATTTTATGAAGAACACCGGACAGAACTTTCCCTATATAACACAGCCTTCCGAACACTCAAAGAAAAATCCAGCGGGCATAAATTGCCTTCCATGAAATCTCTCTATGCTGAAAAAGACCGGCTTGTTGAATTGAGGGATAGACAGCGTGAAGATTTTTCTAATCATCGGGATTATGAACGGGAACTTCGCACTGTGTCTGCGAATATTGATATGATTCTTGGGAAGAATCGTGAGCAGAAACAACAGATTGAAAAAGGAAAAGATTTATAGACTGTTATTTTTTATCGGAATTTGTCATTTCAAAATTCAGGTATTGAGGATTACTATTTGCCATGTTAAAATAATGATACAGGAATCCATGTTTACTATATCCCATTCTAAAGGAAAGCAGGTGGTGTTTTTACAATGAATAATACAGAAGAAACACTAGATTTTGAGCAAAGACATAAAGAAGATCTACAACGCCTTAGGGGGTTCCGTCTTTTAGATGATGATTTTATGAGTAAAGTTTTTGAAGATAAGGCATGTGCAGAATTTCTACTTCAAATTATTTTGCAAAGACATGACCTTAAAGTACAATCTGTGCAGGGACAATACGATATAAAAAATTTACAGGGACGTTCTATTCGCTTGGATATATTAGCTGTTGATTCCAATAACCGCATTTATAATATAGAAATTCAAAGAAGTGATCGTGGTGCTGATGCAAAACGTGCAAGATACAATAGCAGCCTTATAGATGCCAATATAACTGAAGCTGGTGATAAATATGATGCCCTCTCTGAAACCTATGTGATTTTTATTACAGAAAACGATATATTAAAATCAGGACTTCCAATTTATCATGTTGACCGCATCATCCAGGAAACCGGTGAGCCATTCGGTGATGAAGCTCATATTATTTATGTGAATTCTCAAATCAAAGACGAAACAGAACTCGGAAAACTAATGCACGATTTTTCCTGTACCGATCCGAAAGATATGTATTATAAAATACTTGCTGACAGGGTACGTTATTTCAAAGAAGATGAGGAAGGAGTTTTGACTATGTGCAGAGAAATGGAAAATATGCGAAAAACTGAACGCATTGAAATCGCTAAGCGTATGCTGGCTTCCGGTAAACTCACTTACGAAGATATTGCCACTTTTACAGACCTGACCTTAGAAGAAATCAAGGCTCTGGCTGTACAGAAAACTGCATAACTTATGAAGAAGAGGGAGTATCCCAAAGTTTGTGTAAACCTTCAAACTGATGTAAGATAGAATTACTCAGTTTGGAGGTTTATTTTATGG
>NZ_WWVR01000010.1 GCF_009883055.1 Blautia sp. BIOML-A1
AATGCATTCCAAATCACCTTCGGTGATGGCATTTTGCCTTGTATGTCTCGGGATTTTGGCAAAAAACATGCCAAAACGCCTCGCGGGATACTACCTTCTGAATAGTTACTGTGTATCTAAAATTAACTTGATTGCCCACGGCGGTACATCCACATCCCGGTAGTCATCTTTCATAAAAACAAAAGCCGTGTCATATGGCGGCATCTTTGCCGGAAATACTCCGTACCCGTCTGTAAAATACAAAAGCCCCCGAAGCCTCTGAAAAGCTCCCATTTTCAGCAGATGCTCCACATAGGCAAATGCAGGGCGGAAATCCGTTCCCCCAAATCCTCTGACTGTAAAATCCGAAAGATAAGCCTCCATCTCTTTCTGGTTATGGATCACCTGATCATCCTGGATCTTCTCATCACACTGGATGATATGAACCTGTATTTTACGGAAAAAACTCTCCGACTCTGAAAGTACACTGTAGGTTTCCTCCAGGAACCGGCGGATCAGGCTTCCATTGCAGGACATGGAAGTATCGATCACGATCACAAAATCTTCGATTTTTTTCATTTCTTTTGTTTCCAGCGGTTCTATCAGAGGCATATTTCCATAGGTTTCCATGCCAAAATGATAATAAATCGGATCAAAAGAATCCATATCTACCTGCATTTCTTCCTTCAGCACAGAAAATTTGCGCAGAAATTCCCGGTAATCATAACGTTTTCTGTTTTCTGCCTGCAGATGCTCCACAAGTCCCGGTGAATCACCGGCAGCCTCCTTGGAAAAAAGTTCCATCTCTGTCTGCATTTTGCGGCGCATTTCTTCCCATTTTTTCTGTCGATCAGACATTGCGCTGCGATTGTTCGGTGTATACCAGAAATGATGATCATCCTTTCGAAACTCCTGCTCCAGCCGGGCAAGCTCTTCTTCCTCACATTTCAAAAGCACATAATACAGTTTTTCTGCGGTCAGTACCTTCTGATTCTCTCGCCACTTCTGATAGCATTCCCGCCGGAAACTGTTCGGTCGGATATAAACCGGTTTCTGGTAAAGCTCATCCAGAATACTCTCTGCTGCGATATCTGCCGCCAGATCCCAGATTCTCCATTCTCTCTCCTTCCTGCTCCACAAATGACAGAAAAGACAGTGCAGAAGTTCATGGAGATACAGCCTGTTGATCTGAATCTTGTTCTGCATAAACATGGGAAGCAGCCACTGCGGCGAAACATAAAGCAGCTTCCCATCTGTGCCGATCACCTGTGTTTCTGCAGATGGCACAACCTTAAGTCCACTGAGTGCACTCTGAAAAAAGTGCATGGAAACAGCCAGTTCATTGCGGGAATTTCTGAAAATATCCTGACAGATTTCCAATATCTCATCCTCTTTTTTTCGCTGCTCATGAACAAAATTTCCAAATTTATTTTTTTCTTCTCTGCTCACAGTTCAAATGCCTTTCTCTTTTTTCTTCCATGTTTCTGCAGCGTATCCATCAGAATGCTGACCCATCTGGAATCTCCGGATCGCTGAGCACGCTCCAGCATCTTTTCCGTCTGCTCTCTGTCCGGAGTGATTTTGTCAAGAATACTGTGCATTGCCTCGTATTCCTTATTTTTCCCAAGAACACCGACTGCATGCTCTCCATGCTCATGAAGATAGTCAATATATTTCTTTTCAGCTGTTTCCGTCAGATCCATAGGATATAAAATCCTGTCCAGTGCAAGCTTCAGAACAATCTCTTCCTCCTCCCATGCTTCCGCATAGGGAAAAAGCTTATCATATTCCAGAATATTGAGTTTCTTATGAAGAAAGCTGTTTCGATAACGGATTCCACTTCCATGCACATGATTTTCCAAAATCCTTGCCGGTGTATTTTCCACACCTTCCTCAAAGAATTCCGGAAACCAGAATCTTCCCTGCTCTCCATTTCTGTCCATATCAACTCTCAGCGTTTCCGGAAGCTCTGTCAGAATATCTCTCAGACTGGACTCTCCGTCTTCATCTGTTTTCACAGAAATCCTCTCAATTCTGTGACATCCTGTCAGTGCTCCGGCTCCGATATCTCTCAATTCCCCGCCAAAACTGATTTTTCTGAGACTGAAACAGTTATAAAACGCATATCTTCCGATTTTGCGAAGATACTCTGGAAGGATCAGTTCCTTTACGATATTTCCGGATATCTCCGGCATCCCATTTTCATCGGTAACACGCTGTCCGTTATCTGTACAAAAATTCCCGCTCAACTTACACTTTTCCAGATCCTTTCTGTCAATATGATCTGAAAAAACATACGCGCCAAGCTCCGTCACCAAAAGTCCCTCCAGCATCTCCGGCACTTCTACGATCTCGTCATTTCCAAATACCCGGTCTATACAGATTCCTGTTTTGTTTCTTCTATATAAATATATCATTTCTTATTCTTCGCCTGCCTCGCCTAAACGGATTTTTTCCATCTGTGCCTGGAACTCTTCCGGCATATGTTCAAAGAGATACGTCTTGCTGCTCTGACGCTGCTCATGCCACTGTGCTCTCGCATTTCTTTCTGTATCTTCGATTTCTTTCTTAAGTCCCTGTGCCGAAATCCTGTGTGCTCCCTGCCCCATGATGATAACCTGCTCAAGTCCATCCGAGGTCGCAACCGTCACCTGATACTGCCGTCCGATCTTATGGACTGTCTTTTCGATGTACTGATCCGCCGTTTCCGCCTCCCTGGTATACACAACATAAATATTGTGGTAGGTAAAAACCTCCTCCACATGCCCCTCAACCTTGTAGGCATCAAAGACCAGGATCAGTGTGCATTTACGATAACCCTGATAATTACTCAGGATATCCTTGAGCTTATCACAGGCCGCATGAATATTTTCTTTTGCCAGCTCATTCAGTTCTTCCCAGGAAAAAATAATATTGTATCCATCTACAAGAAGATATTCTTCTTTACGGGGCCTGCCCTGTCTGTAACGTACTGTCGGTGCTGTGGAATGTACCGTTTTTTTCTGGAATGCTGTCCGCTCATGTTTTACAGGACCGAAGGTTCTCTCAAAAATCGCCTGAAGTTCTTCCTCCTCTTCATAGCTTCCGCTGTAAGAAAATTTTCCGTTTTTTCCACCACTGTACCTGGAAACACTCGCATTTTCCACCGCTGTACCCGGATTTTCCGCACAATCCACATCATCATACCAGCTTTCGCCGCTCATTTCGTCAAACGCCAGCCCGCTGTTCAGATGCATGTAGTCTTCAACCTGATCCCACGGCACAACAAATCCGGCTCCATGTGCACAGAATACAGAACCTGTCGGATTCTCCAGATCCCCCTCCGGATCATATCCTATATTTTTGACGATTTCCTCCTGGTTCCTGCAGGGGGCATATCCTTTGAGCGTGCAGAAAAGCTTTCCTGTGCCATGTGTGTAGGCAACCACTTCCTTCTGATAATCACGCATCTGGGATACTGCTGCAGTTCCCTTAAGCACAGCAGTTGTTCCGTCTGTCTCCGGCGACTCAAAACTTCCCTGCATCTTCTGGACGTCTGCCATTGCTCTTCCAATCGTCTCTGCCGGCACTTCGAGCCGGAATTCATAATACGGTTCCAGAAGAATGTTCTTTGCTTTTCGAAGTCCCTGACGGACAGCACGGTAGGTTGCCTGTCGAAAATCACCGCCTTCTGTATGCTTCGTATGTGCACGGCCTGTCAGAAGAGTGATCTGTACATCCGTAAGTGGAGAACCTGTCAGCACACCGAGATGCTCTTTTTCCTCCAGATGTGTAAGGATCAGACGCTGCCAGTTTCTCGCAAGCACATCCTCACTGCATGCAGTAAAAAACTGACACCCGCTTCCCGGCTCTCCCGGCTCTATCAAAAGATGAACCTCCGCATAATGACGGAGCGGTTCAAAGTGCCCCACACCTTCTACCGGTTCCGCGATTGTTTCCTTGTAGACTATACTGCCCGCCCCAAACTCTACCGCTGTATTAAACCGGTCCCAGATCAGCTTCTTAAGGATTTCTATCTGTACTTCTCCCATCAGCTGCGCATGGATTTCTCCCAGCTGGCTGTCCCAGAGGATATGAAGTTCCGGCTCTTCCTCCTCAAGCTGCCGAAGCTTCTGAAGCATCTGATGCGGATCACAGTCCGCCGGAAGCTGGATCTGATAATTCAGGACAGGCTCCAGAACAGGAAGTTCAGACTCGCTTTCTATTCCAAGCCCCTCGCCCGGATAGGTTCTGCTAAGTCCTGTTACCGCGCAGACGGTTCCCGCATCTGCCTCTGTGATTGTTGTGTATTTTGCCCCTGAATACAGCCGGAGCTGATCTGCCTTTTCTTCCCAGTCCTCCTGTTTCTGTTTTACACCAGGCAGAGACTGTTTCCCTCTGGATGAGAGCAGCGTCTTTGCTTTGAGGCAGCCTCCTGTAATCTTCATATAAGTCAGACGGTTTCCCTGCTCGTCACGTGCGATCTTGAATACTTTTGCCCCAAACTCTTCCGGTCTTTGCGGCTCTGACGTATATTTCTGTATACCATTCCAGAAATCCTCCACGCCTTCCGCTTTCAGTGCAGAACCAAAATAGCATGGAAAAAGTTTTCTCTGAACAATCAGTTCTCTGATCTCTGCATCATCCACACTTCCTGTTTCAAGATACTTTTCCAGGAGCTTTTCATCACAGACTGCAATATTTTCCATCTGTTCCGGATCAAGAAGATATTCTGTAGAAGTATCCCCTTCTGTTCTTCCAAAGTCCACACAGTTTTCATGCAGATGGGTCTTAAGATCCGTAAGCAGTGCATCCCTATCTGTTCCATTCTGATCCATCTTGTTTACAAACAGAAAGACCGGAACCTTATATCTCTCCAGCAGCCTCCACAGCGTCATCGTGTGGCTCTGCACACCATCCATACCATTGATCACAAGGATCGCATAATCAAGTACCTGCAGCGTTCTCTCCATCTCCGCAGAGAAATCGACATGTCCCGGTGTGTCCAGAAGTGTCACTTCCATATCCTCTGTCTTAAGGATCGCCTGCTTGGAAAAAATCGTGATCCCACGTTCCTTTTCCAGTTCATAATTATCCAGAAAGGTGTCTCCATGATCCACACGTCCGATCTGCCTGATCACACCGCACAGATACAGAAGTCTTTCTGACAAAGTTGTCTTTCCGGCATCTACATGTGCCAGAATTCCTATCACCAGTTTTTTCATTTTTTTCTCTTCTTTCGAGTCATTCTTATTTTCTCAGGCTTCCTCTGTCACTTCTTCCATATACATAGGTGCAAGTCTGCGCACTATACTTTCACTGACAGAGACCAGCGTTGCAACATCTTTTTCCTGATTATTCAGGTAGGCATGAAAACATCCCTGGATGCAGAAAGAAAGCATGATGTCCTTCTCTGCATCATTCTGATAATCAGGATATTTCTCACAGATCAGCCGTTTCAGTTCTGTCTCCAGGCAGTCACCAAGGCGGGCTTTTTCTGTTCCCGAAAACAGAAGGTTGATCAGTGTATTATTGGAGATCAGTGCCATATAAAGATTCCGGGTAAACACACCCGGATTTTTAAACGGAGAATCCTGCTGGCTGGAGATATTCTTGAGCACAGTTACAATGGTTTCGGATTCCATCTTATCTGACAGAGCATAAATATCTTCATAATGGCTGTAAAATGTTGACTTATTGATCGCAGCCAGGCTGCAGAGTTCCTTCACCGTGATCTTCCCCAGTGGTTTGCGGGAGCGTAATTCCAGAAAAGCATTCTTGATCGCACGTTCTGTTTTTTCAATCCTGATATCCATATTTTTCTCTTTTCCGACGGTTTATTTCATAGGTTGCTTATCCGTCTTTCTCTTTTTATTGTTGCTGGACAAACCGTTTTTGTCTATTTATAGTATAATTAAAAAAACAACTCTTGTCCATTACAATCACAATTATATTAAGGAGAATATGCGTATGGATTTCTATGGATTTTACACAGGAAAAATTTTTGATGCTTATCAGTATCTTGGTGCACATACAGAAAAACACGGAGTAACCTTCCGCACCTTCGCACCTTCCGCGTCCAGGATCGCCGTGATCGGTGAATTCAACGACTGGCAGGAAGAAGAAATGAACAAGATTTATGATGGAAATTTCTGGGAATGCCACATTCCGGAAGCAAAACCTGGACAGATGTATAAATATCGTATTTATGACCGCAGCGGAAATCCGGTCGATCACTGTGATCCTTACGGTTTCGGCATGGAACTCCGTCCGAACAGTGCTTCCATCATCCGTGATATGAACCGATATAAGTTCAAGGATTCCAAATGGATGCAGAACCGCAGTGACTGCCGTCAGAAACCACTCAACATTTATGAAATTCATTTCGGTTCCTTCCGCAAGCCATCTGACAAAGCAGACGACTGGTATACCTACGAGGACATGATCGACATCCTGATCCCGTATCTTACCAAAAACGGATACAACTATCTTGAGATCATGCCTTTAAATGAATATCCATGTGATGAATCCTGGGGATATCAGGCAACCGGATTTTTCAGTCCTACCTCCAGATATGGAACTGCCGACCAGTTAAAAGCCTTTGTGGATGCCTGCCATAAACATGGGATTGGTGTTCTGATGGACTTTGTTCCTGTCCACTTTGCAGTGGATGCCTATGGTCTGGCAAATTATGACGGAACAGCCCTTTATGAATATCCAAACTCTGCCGTAGGTGTCAGTGAATGGGGAAGCTGCAATTTCATGCACTCCCGCGGTGAGACAAGAAGCTTCCTTCAGTCCTGTGCCAACTATTGGATGAGTGAGTTCCATATGGATGGAATCCGCATGGATGCAATCAGCCGTGCGATCTACTGGCAGGGTGATCCGGCACGCGGTGTAAATCTCAACGCCGTAGAGTTTCTCCAGTATATGAACCAAGGATTGAAACAACTCCACCCGTCTGCAATCCTTACAGCAGAAGATTCCACTTCCTTCCCGAAGGTTACTGATCCTGTTTCTCAGGGCGGGCTTGGTTTCGACTATAAATGGGATATGGGATGGATGAACGATACACTTGATTATTTCCGTACCGGTCCGGAATATCGTACAGAGAATTATCACAAACTCACCTTCTCCATGATGTATTATTATGATGCACGTTTTCTCCTTCCTCTGTCACATGACGAGGTGGTTCACGGCAAGGCAACAATCATGCAGAAGATGAACGGAGATTACGATAATAAGTTCCCGCAGGCACGTGCCCTGTATATGTATATGTATGCACATCCGGGCAAGAAGCTGAATTTCATGGGAAATGAGATCGGCCAGCTCCGTGAATGGGATGAGAAGCGCGAACAGGACTGGATGCTGCTTGATTATCCGATCCATGAAGGATTTGCCCGCTTCATGAAAGATTTGAACCATCTTTATCTTGAACACCCTGCACTCTGGGAAAAGGATTACGAAGCAGACGGCTTCCGATGGATCGACTGTCATCAGGAAGCAAACTGTATCTATGTCTTTGAGCGAGACAGTAAAAAAGAAAAAATCATTTCTCTGTTCAACTTCTCTGACCATGAACAGATGTATGAACTGAAGCTCCCGGGCGTTACCAGCCTTAAAGAACTTCTGAACAGCAATCTTGAAATTTACGGCGGCACACAGAAACGCAAGAGTACAGTCAAAACACTTGAAAATGACCGAATCCTTTTGACTCTTCCGCCATTTTCGGCTGTATATTACACTCCTGAGGTTTAAACTTCATAAATTTAGGGGGACATATCCTTTTGATATGTCCCCCTGTTTTTACTGTCTGCCATAACGGACAGCAAGTGTTTTCATTTCTTTTTGTAATTCTTTTGTGAACTGTCCTTCTTTTAATCTCCATTTCCAGTTCTTTCCAAGTGTGGAAGGCTGATTCATACGTGCAGAATTGTCAAGTCCCAGATAATCCTGCATTGGAATGATACACAGATTAGCAACACTTCGCATTACCAGACAGATCAGATCCTGACAAAGTTCCTTTCCGGAATCTCTGAAATTATTCAGATACTCACGAACCTGTCTTCTCTCTGCCGGAGTGATATCCTCAAGCCAGGAAACCAGAGTTTCATTGTCATGCGTTCCCGTATAAACAACACAGTTTCTCGGATAGTTATGAGGCAGGTAATCACTTGCATTTCCTGTATCGCGTTCATCAAAGGCAAACTCGATCACCTTCATGTTTGGATAACCGCTCTCTTCTACAAGCTGTTTTACACTGTCTGTCATATATCCAAGGTCTTCAGCGATGATCTCTCTGTCTCCCAGTCTTGCTGAGATTGCACGGAACAGGTCGATTCCCGGGCCTTTTTCCCACCAGCCGTTTTCTGCTGTCTTGTCTCCATATGGAATTGCATAGTATTCATCAAATCCGCGGAAATGGTCGATTCTTACGACATCGTACAGACGGAAGCAGTTGGAGATTCGCTTGATCCACCATTCATAACCGGAGTTGCGGTGTACTTCCCAGTTATACAGAGGATTTCCCCAGAGCTGTCCTGTTGCGGAAAATCCATCCGGCGGGCATCCTGCAACCTGTGTCGGGCAATTTTTCTCATCCAGCTTAAAGAGCCACGGATTTGCCCAGGTATCTGCACTGTCCATTGCCACATAGATCGGGATATCGCCGATGATCTGAATGCCGTTTTCATTTGCATAAGCTTTGAGTTTCATCCACTGCTGCCGGAATTTGAACTGCAGATACTCCTGAAATTCAATCTCAAAATACATTTCTTCTCTGTAATAATCCAGTGCATTCTGCCAGCGAAGACGGATATCCTCTGCCCACTCGCTCCACGGAATGCCTCCGAAACGCTTCTTCACCGCCATGAAAAGTGCATAGTCTTTAAGCCACCAGGCTTCTTCTTCCTGGAATTTACGGAATTCTGCATCCATATAGATGTCACTTTTCTCATATGCTTTACGCAGAAGGAGCATACGTCCTTCATATAATTTTGCATAGTCTACGCTGGTCTCATCTTCGCCAAAATCTACTTTGTCACATTCTTTCTTTGTCAGTACGCCTTCTTCGATCAGATCTTCAAGACTGATAAAATACGGATTTCCTGCAAATGTAGAGAAAGACTGGTACGGCGAATCACCATAGCTGGTCGGTCCAAGCGGAAGAATCTGCCAGTAGCTCTGTCCCGCTTCCTTAAGTGCATCCACAAATTCATAGGCTTTCTTGTCAAAACATCCGATTCCATATTTTGACGGCAGACTGCTTATCGGAAGCAGCACGCCACATTTTCTGTTCTGTCCCATTTTCTTTCCTCCCATGTATTCCTAACGCGGAAAAACCAGGCGTCCACTTACGCCCGGTAATCCTGATTATCCGTTATAGTTATTTTGTCATATATGAAGCAGAATCGTCAATGTTCAGAATTGATGGTTTATGTTAAATTTTTTAGATGTTTTGACTAATCTGAAAATGCGTCGATTCCTTTCTCTACTTTCCATACATTTTCCGGCTGCATCTGTCTGCACATTTTGAATATATTTTTTGCATTTGCGGGATACTACTTTCTGAATAGTGCTACTGTTCACAGCAACCTGGTCATAATTACTACTTATCATTATAAAGGAGCATTTCTTTATGAAAAATAAAATTCCGCACAGTTCTTCGCCTTCTAACCAGGAGATCATGGATTCTTATGATTTTCTGGCAAATTCCGCATCCACCCAGGACTGCACCGGTCTGATTCCTTCGGGTCCGGTGAATGAGGATGAGTTAACGTCTTATGAGACGGTTTACCATTATCTGCCGCCCCAGATCAAAAATCCCAAAAAGGAACCAGAAGACAGGAAACATCTGTAAACAGACTCAAAAGTCCCATAAGGTCATATCAGACCTCAGGGACTTTTGCTGTTTTATTTTTCAGCTGCTTTTGCAGCATATTCTGTTGTTACAAGATTTTCGTATGATACACGTTCCTTCAGTTCACCTGCATCTTCCAGGATATCTTCCAGAAGCTCAAAACTCTCTTTCTCGAAAATGAGGTTTGATTTCCAGGTATCCTGATCGTAATAACGTTTTACGATAGTTGTAACTGTGTCGAGGTCTGTTTCCGCAAACTGAGGAGCAATCACCTTAGCGATTTCTTCTGGTGTGTGTGTCTGGACGTATTCCATGCCTTTCTGGAGAGCATCTGTAAATTTCTGGATAATTTCAGGGTTCTTCTCCATGTAACTGGTCTTTGCACTGTAGGAAGTATATGGAACATATCCGGAATCTACACCGAGAGAAGCCACCACATATCCTGCTCCTTCTTTTTCCAGTGCTGTCGCAGACGGCTCAAATTCCACTGTAAAGTCTGACGAAGTGTCTCCCGAAAAAGCTGCTGCCGTGGAACCAAAATCAATACTCTGGTCGATCATCAGATCTTTCTGTGGATCCAGACCGTTTTTGCGGAGAATATACTCAAACACCATTTCCGGCATGCCGCCTTTACGCCCGCCAAGAATTTTCTTATCTTTCAGATCTTCCCATTTAAAATCCGGCATTTCTTCTCTTGCCACAAGAAAATTTCCGGCACGCTGGGTCAGCTGTGCAAAGTTTACAACAGGATCCGTAGCTCCCTCCTGATAGGCATAGACAGATGCTTCCGCTCCCATAAATCCAATATCTGCCTCACCGGATATTACAGCAGTCATTGTCTTATCTGCTCCAAAACCAGTCACAAGTGTCAGATCCAGCCCCTCATCTTTAAAATATCCCTCTTCGATTGCCACATACTGCGGTGCATAAAAGATTGAATGTGCCACTTCATTTAAGGTAACTTTTGTAAGCTTCGGCTCCTCTTTCTTTGCAGCAAACACTCCCATCGGTAGTGCAGTCACCGACAGAACGACTGCTGCCGCCAGTGAAATCCATTTTTTATTTTTCATGCAGATTCTCCTTTACCGACTTCTTCTGTTAGAGTATGCAGAGAATAAAAGATTGTGAAGGCATTCATAATTTGTTATAATTTTCTGAAAGGAATTACAGCCGCCATTTACCATAAAAATTTCGAAGGTAATATTACTCAGACGAAAGGCACTTATATGGAAAAAAATCTTACAGGCAATTACGAAAAACAGATATATATCGGAAGAGACTTGTTTTTGAAATATAATCAGGATATGCTGATAAAGAAATATAAATTGAAAAATGACGACGCATACCTGTACCTGAATTATATCGGAACAGAATATCGGATCAGCCGCTCAGATGGTTCCATCGAATATATAGCCGAAGGCATCTGGAAAATCTGCAAAGAATATTCAATTGTTATGACGATCTACGACCTGCTCTGCTACTCAGAAGATAAACCGCTTCCTCCGCTTACAGGACAATGGCAGCCGGTAACCAGATTTATTCCCACCGGAAGCAGTCCGTCCGGAGATGTGTTTACCCCTAAATATGAAGCAGCATTCTCCGGCAAAGTAAATGCCGTCAGCCAGGCCTGTCTCTGTCTGGGAGGGGAATTACAGAAACGCCTGGCCGGGGCGGATCTGACTTTTGAAATGCCTGTTATGGGAGATTTCTCTGTGCTGTTCCAGTTCTGGGACGCTGATGAGGAATTCCCGGCAAAAATCTTATTGTTGTGGGATAAGGTATCCTTATCGTATCTTCATTTTGAGACGACCTTTTATCTCCAGGGAGATTTACTTGAAGCGATATTGCAGAAAGTCAACAGTTAATCTTTTCGTAGCTGTTCACAGGTAATATCCCGCGAGGTGTTTTGCCATGGATATGGCAAAATCCCGAGACATACGGGGCAAAATGCCATTCTCCGTCAATCTTGCCATGTTTCGACAAAAGCCTTATAATAGAAGCTACCTGTATCAAATCATAGTTTTAGGAGGTTAACAGCATGAAGTTCAATCCATTCTGTATGTGCTGTGCTGTCAGCAAACAGGAACAGAAAATCCGTTCCTTCCAGGATATGGACAAAAAAGTCGAATATATGAAAAAGGTCATGGACCGTATGGCATCTATCGACGAGGAAGACTGTGCTCCCAGTGTCTCTATTGAATTAAAAAAGATGTTCAGTGACTTCTGGGATCAGCCTATGGAAGATTACAGTTCTGCCAAAAAAGAATTTAACCAGCTTATGCTGGATCTGGAGGATTCCCTTGAAGAAAAGATCCGTCATTCTGACGATCCGCTGGAAACGGCACTTCTTTATGCCCGTATTGGCAACTACATTGATTTTGCCGCACTTTCAGATGTAAACTCTGATACCGTTCTGACTCTTCTTGAGGAGGACAACAAGGATCCTCTTGATACACAGGAATATCTGCACTTTCGTAAAGACCTGGATTCTGCTTCCCGTCTTGTCTATCTGACAGACAACTGCGGAGAAGTGGTTCTTGACAAACTGGTCATCAAGCTTCTTAAAGAACTCTATCCAGAGCTTGACATCACGGTGATTGTCAGAGGTTTTCCTGCGATTAATGATGCAACCTTTGAGGACGCCCGCGATATCGGACTTACTGAGATAACCCGCGTGATCGGAAACGGAAATGATGTTGGCGGTACCTGGCTTCCCCATATCAGTGCCAAAGCCCGTGAAATGCTTGAAACTGCTGATCTCATCATTTCCAAGGGACAGGGCAATTATGAAACCCTTCATGACTGCGGACTGAACATCTATTACCTGTTCCTGTGCAAGTGTGAATGGTTCCAGTATCAGTTTAAAGCCAGACCACTGCAGGGTATGTTCATAAACGAACGCCGCATCTGACAGGTTGACGAAACTTTTCCCCCTTTTCGTCAATCTGTCAAGAATCCTCCGGAATCTTTGTAAAAATCTTCACTGGTATCACTCCCGGGTTTTCGCTATACTGATAACAGTTCAAAACGAAAGCAAAAACTATTACAAATATTTTGGAGGAATAAGAAATGGCAAGTTTATCTTTACAGCATATTAACAAGACATATCCAAACGGTTTTGAAGCCGTTAAAGATTTCAACCTTGAGATCGAAGATAAAGAGTTTATCATCTTTGTAGGACCTTCCGGATGTGGTAAATCTACTACACTTCGTATGGTAGCCGGACTGGAAGAGATCACTAGCGGTACTTTAAAGATCGGTGACAAAGTTATGAACGATGTAGAGCCGAAGGATCGTGATATCGCAATGGTATTCCAGAACTACGCCCTGTATCCTCATATGACAGTATATGATAACATGGCATTCGGACTGAAACTTCGTAAAGTTCCGAAGGACGAGATCGACAAAGCAGTTCGTGAAGCAGCAAGAATCCTTGACCTTGACAAACTTCTTGATCGTAAACCGAAGGCTCTTTCCGGTGGACAGAGACAGCGTGTTGCCATGGGACGTGCTATCGTTCGTAATCCTAAGGTATTCCTTATGGATGAGCCGCTCTCCAACCTGGATGCAAAACTTCGTGTACAGATGCGTATCGAGATTTCCAAGATCCACCAGAGACTGGGCGCTACCATCATCTACGTAACACATGACCAGACAGAGGCTATGACTCTTGGTACCAGAATCGTTGTTATGAAAGACGGAGTTGTTCAGCAGGTAGATACACCTCAGAACCTGTACCAGAAACCAGGCAATCTCTTCGTTGCAGGATTCATGGGATCTCCGCAGATGAACTTCCTTGATGTTCAGATCAAAGAAAAAGGTTCTGACCTCGTTGCAGTATTAGGCAAGGATGAATTGGTTATCCCGGCAGCTAAAGCTAAGGCACTCAAAGATGGCGGCTATGTAGGCAAAACTGTTGTTATGGGTATTCGTCCGGAAGATGTTTCCGATACACCAAACGGTTCCATGTCTTCTACAGTTAAGGTTTATGAGCTTCTCGGTGCAGAAGTATTCCTGTACTTCGATGTAAACGGAACTCAGATCACAGCTCGTGTTGATCCTGGCACAAAAGCAAAAACAGGCGATCCTGTTAAATTCGACTTCGATATGGAAAAAACTCACTTCTTCGACAAAGATTCTGAGCTTGTTATCACAAACTAAGATAAATTCATCAAAATTTAAAACCCGGGGGATTTTTCCCCGGGTTTTTGTTTTTCAGAAAGGAAGATATTATGTCTATACAGAGAACTTTGCAGAAATGTATGGAAGACTGGAAACAAATCAGCAATCTTGATTTCTGTCTTCTTCAGGAGGATAATTCCGTTTTTGTCACTACCTGTCAGAAACGGCTTCCCTCTCTGAACAAGCTCGCTGATTTTCGGAGCGATCCTGCATTATGCATTGCCAACAGCACTTACTGTCTTTACAAAATCCTGGATCGGGATGAACTTCTGTATATTCTGATCGTATGGGGAAGCAGCGAAAATGCTTCTACGATTGGTGAACTGGCTGTATGCCAGATCAGAAGCCTTATTGAGGCTTATTCGGAAAAAAATGATAAAAATGCTTTTATGCAGAAACTGCTGCTCGGCTCTTACAACGAAGTGGAGGCTTTTAACAAAGCCAAAAAGCTTCATGTCTCTTCTACCTGCCAGAGAGCTGTTTTTCTGGTTGAGACCAAACAGACCGAAGATGAACATGCACTGACTATGATCCGGAATATTTTCTCTGCCAGAACACATGATTTTATTACATCTGTGGATGATAAAGGGATTATTATTGTACGAGAACTGGTTTCTACTGAGACCTATGCAAATCTGGAAGCTACAGCCCATATGCTGGTCGATATGCTCGGTTCAGAGGCCATGACACA
Organism: Blautia sp. BIOML-A1; assembly: GCF_009883055.1. Lineage (GTDB taxonomy): Bacteria > Bacillota > Clostridia > Lachnospirales > Lachnospiraceae > Blautia_A. Next base: position 14,691 of record NZ_WWVR01000010.1, read on the forward strand.
GGCCTGGGTTTCTTACAGTAATGTGGCAGACAGCCTCAAAGAGCTTGCAAACGCATATAAAGAAGCCAAAATGGCTCTTGAGATAGGCAAGATCTTTTATTCTGAAAAAAATGTATTCGGATATCGAAATCTTGGGATCGGCCGTCTGATCTATCAGCTTCCGGTGGAAATCTGTGAGATGTTTATCGAAGAAATTTTTAACGGTGAATCCCTGGATGCGATCGATGGAGAAACCCTGAATATTATACGGACATTTTTTGAAAACAATCTGAACTTGTCTGAAACATCCCGACAGCTGTATGTCCACAGAAATACTCTGGTATATCGTTTTGAGAAGATTCAGAAGAAATTCGGACTGGATCTGAGAACCTTTGAGGATGCGATGACATTCAAACTTGCGATGCTTGTCTCAGGATATCTGCGGTATACAAACAACTAAAAAAAGAAGGCTTTTGCGAAATGCGAAGGCCTTCTTTTTTCATTTTAACAGCATGAGATGTTCCGGAGGTAAATATAAATATGCCGGGAGATTGAAATCGGAGGACTCCCGGAAATTAGATTTTGGCCGCATCCACCAGAGAACAGCCTTTGAATCTGCATCCGGACATTTAATAAGATATTGATGTTCGAAGGTAGTTTCTATATATTCCTGCACTTCAAATGGAATGCAATTCTGCCCATCGGTTTCGACAGGTCTGATCCAGTGTCCCCTGATGGCAATATGAGTAAATTCATCTGTCACTTCCCGGGCAGTGCAAAGCCTGATTCCCCAGTCAATCGCTTCCACCTCATAATATCCAAGCTTACGGATCCTGGAGTTGTTTTTGCAGCCGGTAAGGCGGGCAGCCTCGATGAGCCCCGGCTGTTCAAAAATCCGTCTAGTCTCTCCGAAAGTCAGAGTTCTTCCGTCTTTAAGGAGCATAAGCTCTTTGCAGAACCGGAAGGCCTCATCTCTGCTGTGCGTTACCATGATCATATCACCCTGATATTGTTTCAGGAAATCTTCCATATCTTTCTGAAGCGTATCTTTGAGATAACCGTCAAGTGCAGAAAATGGTTCATCGAGAAGAATCACCTCAGGCTCACCGATCATCATTCTCGCCAGAGCCACCCTCTGCTGCTGTCCACCGGAAAGCTGAGACGGATAACGGTCCTCCAGGCCTTCAAGCTGATATCTTCTGATGAAATCAGTTACTTTTTCATCTAGTTTCTCTTTTGCACCGCGAAAACCGCATGTAATATTATCCCTGACTGTCATCGTCGGAAAAAGTGCATAATTCTGAAACAGATACCCGATCCGGCGATCCTGTGGTTTGAGATTGATTTTTTTTTCGGAATCAAAGACAGTTTTTCCATTGATGATGATCTTTCCTTTATCCGGCTTTTCAATTCCACAAATACATCTGAGCGTCATGCTCTTGCCGCTTCCGGATGCTCCAAGTATTCCTGTCGCAGAGCTTTTGCTATCGAATGCTGTCTTTAATGAAAAACCCCTGAAGTTCTTTTCTATTTCTACATGTACTGCCATCAGATCCACCTTCTGCTCTTCATTCCCCTTCCGGAGACGATATTGATAAGTACCACGATCACAAATGAGATCACCACGATCACCACAACCCAGAAACCGGCAACGTCATAATTTCCTGCTGCGGTTTCTGATGCAATGGCCACAGATACGGTTCTTGTCTTGCCAAGGATATTTCCCGCAAGCATGGAAGTCGCACCGTACTCTCCGATCGCTCTCGCAAATGCCAGCACAGTTCCGGAGGCAATTCCCGGACCCGCAGCCGGTACGATCACCTTCCAGAAAATCTTTCTGTCACTCATTCCCAGCGTCTGTCCTGCATAGATCAGGTTCACATCCACCTGTTCAAAGGCAGCCCTGGCGTTGCGGTACATCAATGGGAATGCGATCACTGCTGCCGCAATCACACATCCCTTCCAGGTCTGCACCACCTTAAAATCAAAGCTGTCCATCAGAAACTTACCGAATGGTCTCCGAAGACTGAAGATCAGCAGGAGGAAAAATCCTGCAACAGTCGGCGGAAGAACCAGCGGCATAGTGAGAATGCCGTCCAGAATCGCTCTTGAAGCCGGTTTGAGCTTCATGATTTTTCTTGCACAGAAAATTCCCAGAAAAAAGGCAATTGTCGTTGCAACTACACCTGTCTTTAACGATATCCACAGTGGACTCCAGTTTATTTCCTGTAAAAATTCCATTGTTTCTCATTTCCCCTTTAGCAGAAAAAGAGGCAGCTGTAACTCCTGCCTCTTTCTGACTGTTTGTCATATTCAAGAATGCCTTACGTATTATTCTGCTGCTTCTTCTGTCGCAGCTGCCTCTGTAGTCTCAGCGTTTTCTTCTGCATCCTCTGTTTTTTCTTCTGCTTTGTATGGTGTAAATCCATATTCTTCGAACACTTTAAGAGTTTCGTCTGTCTGAAGATATGCAAGGAATGCATCTGCAGCTGCTGCTTCAGAGTCAGAGGCCTCTTTATCCTCTGTCAGTCCCACCGGATAAAGAACCGGTGTCTTAAGAGAACCTTCCGGAGCTTCCGCAATGATATCTACTTTATCTGCAACGGAAGCCGCATCTGTTGCATATACGATACCAACCTCGTTACTTCCCTCACTCACGGATGCAAGAACCTCTGTTACGTTCTTTCCTTCGTTGATCTCCATCTTATTTACATCATCTTCGATTCCCAGGTTCTTAAAGATTTCACGTGCATACTGTCCAACCGGTACATCCTCTCCTGCAAGAGCAATGTTCGCTGCATCTGTGATATTCTCAAAGCCTGTTACCTTTGTCTCGCCACCCTTTGGCTTGATCAGAACAACTTTGTTCTCAAGAAGATCCACTACAGAATCTTTCTTTGCCAGTTCTTCGTCTACCAGTGCATCCATCTGTTTGGTTGCTGCTGAGAAGAAGATGTCACATCTGGAACCTTCTTCGATCTGTGTCTGAAGAGTGCCTGAACTGTCCGCGTTATAAAGGATGTTTACATCCGGATAATCCTCATTGAAATCCTTCTGGATTTCTTCCATTGCATTGTTCAGACTGGCTGCAATAAACACATACAGATCACCACTTGTATCCTCTGCTGCTGCCTGTACACTTCCTGCGCTCATGCCTGCTGCAAGCACACCTGCAAGCATTACTGAGATTATCTTTTTCTTCATATTTGTTCTCCTTTGCCTTTTATTGTTGTGTTTCGTTTTGTTTCGTTCTGTTTTGTTTATTTTAGCTCAAATAGTCATTCTTGTCAAACTATTTGCTCTGTGCTATGATAGAAATTGTTAATAAATACCAAAAATATTTTTTAGGAGGAAAATTCAATGAAATTAAGTGCACGTAATCAGTTAAAAGGAAAAGTGATCGACATCAAAAAAGGAGCTGTCAACTCTATCGTAACGCTTGATATCGGTGGCGGCAACATCATCGTTTCTACCATCTCCTGCGCCGCTGTAGATGAACTCGGACTGGAAGTAGGCTCTGATGCTTATGCAGTGATCAAAGCCACTAACGTTATGGTTGGTATTGATGAATAAACTTTATACTGCTCAGGAAATCGCCGACAAATTAAAGATCAGGAAAACAACCGTATACGAGTTGATCAAACGAGGCGAGCTTCCCTCATCAAAGATCGGCAAACAGCTTCGGATCAGTGAAGACCAGCTTTCGGAATATCTGAATAAAAACAGGTCTGATTCAGAATCACAGCCGGTCTTTCCTGATTTTCAGCCGGAAAGTTCCCTTCTGAAAAGAGATTATCTTCTGAATTCCAACGGGCTTATCATCAGCGGACAGGCAGCCTCTGTCATGGAACTTCTGATCGGTCAGATGGCTTCACATCCTCTGGGTCTTCCGGTCCTTCATTCTCATATGAACAGCTACAACGGTCTTTATTCTCTGTATTTTCATAAAGTCCATGCCGCTGTCGCCGGAATTTTTGCAGAAGATATTCCTCCACTGCTTCCGGGTATTCCACTCGCTGCGCTTATGCTCTATGAATTTTCACTCGGATTATATGTGGCAAAGGGAAATCCCAAGAATATCTCCGGTATCCGTGATCTCACCCGCAGCGATGTTATTCTTGCAAACCGTGAAAAAGGCAGTACCAGCCGAATTTATCTGGATAAAAAGCTGAAGGAACTTCAGATTTCTTCCGCATCCATATCCGGATACCAGAAGGAATTTGTCTCTGATGTTTCCACTTCCGCTTTTATCATCAATAAAAATGGAGATACTGCCATTGGAGAAAAAGCTGTGGTTCTCAAAACCAACAGGCTGGAATTTGTTCCACTTCTCACAGTTCCCATGTACCTTGTCATGGAAACCGCGTCCCTGGATTCTCCTGGATTTCAGGCTCTGATCGATATTGCCCGTTCTGAAGAATTCAGAATGTCGCTTCACAGCCAGAATTGTTATGATACCACTCATACAGGAGAACTGATTTATTTATAGGATCCTTGTAACTGTTCACAGAATATCACCTGTGAACAGTTACGATTTTTTAATTAATTATTAATAATCCCAGTCAGAACTGCTGGATTCATCTGTGTCATAGTCACCGCTGTCGCTTCCCTCATCAACATAGCCGTCATCATAACTTCCATCGTCATAACTTCCGTCATCACTGCCGTCGTCATAGCTTCCGTCGTCACTACTGTCGTCATAGTTCCCATCATTGCTGCTATCATAACTTCCATCATCACTGGAAGTATCATAGCTGGAATCACTGCTGTCACTGGAAGTGTCATAGCCGGAGGCACTGCTGTCACTGGAAGTGTCATAGCCAGAGGCACTACTGTCACTGGAGGTATCATCGCTGGATGTGCTGCTGTCATCAGAATTTTCATCACTGCTTTCCACGGAATTACCTCTGGTATCTGCTTCTTTTTTCGTAGAAAGGCTCATATAACGAAGGTATACAGAAGAACTATCCTGATCCAAAAGAAGTGTGGCTTTCTCCATATCTCCAAAATCTACGGAATAAATCTCATAACTGCTTCCATCTGCAGTAACCAGCTTCATATCATATTTTAATGAGCTTTCGGAAGTTTCCGTACTGTTTTCAGAGTCTGTCTGTCCTGACACATCAGAGGAAGATCCATTATAATACATCTGTACCTGTTCAGAAGCCTTAAACGCTGTTTCTGCTGAAAGAAGGTTATTTCCCCAGTCTCCCTCATCATCTCCTGAAATTCTCAGGTAGAGTTCCCTGATATCATTCTGAAGATTATTGGTAAGATAAATAAATTTCGCCTGTGCAGTCTTCTTTCCAATCATCTTTGGTGCCGGTGTAGAAGTTGGCAGTGGTGTCGCAGTTATTGATATCACAGTAGGTGTCGGTGTTGCCATCGGAGTCGGTGTCACTTCCACTACCTCATCGCCAGAGAATCCGCATCCTGCCATTGTTAATGCCATAGCTGCCGCTGCTGCCACAGCAATATATTTAGATCTATTCATAGTTTCGACCATCCTTTCTAAATTACATTCAGATTCTGTCTTATTTTCGCGTCTATTATGCCACTGTTTCCTTTAAATGTCAAACCGGAGACTTAACCAAGAAAATTTCTTCCGGCAAAATATCCAAGGACAAGGATACCAAGAATGATCCTGTACCATCCAAATGCTTTGAAATCATGTTTCTTGATATATCCCATCAGGAACTTGATCGCAATAACAGAAACAAAAAATGCTACTACCACTCCTGTCACCAGTGTCAGAATCTCAGCAGGCGTAAATGCAAATCCAAATTTTACCAGTTTCAGAAGACTGGCTCCGAACATAACCGGAATTGCCAGAAAGAAAGTAAATTCTGCTGCTACAGTTCTTGAAGTTCCAACAAGGATTCCTCCGATGATCGTGGAACCGGAACGAGAGGTTCCCGGAACTACGGATAACACCTGGAAAATACCAATCTTGAATGCAGTTCCAAAGCTCATATCCTCAAGAGAGGTGCAGACCGGTTTTCTTTTCTTATTATAATTTTCGATCAGAATAAAAATCACACCATAAACAATCAATGCAATCGCAACAACTACATAATTATTAAATTTCTCTTCAATGATATCATTAAATGGAAGTGCTATCACAATGGTCGGGATGCATGCAACCAGAATTTTGAACCACAGGATCCACTTGTCTTTGTCACAAAATTTCTCTACAAAAGTCAACACAATACGGGAAACAGGATTTTTGCGGGCAAGCTGTGCTTTTTTCTTTTTTGGGATCTGTCTTATGTAAAATGGCCATAATTTTCCCCAGTACAAAACTACAACTGCCAAAATTGCTCCCAGCTGAATGACTACCAGAAAAAATTCCTTAAACTCAGGCGTCATATCCATCTTAATGAACTCATCTACCAGGATCATATGACCTGTACTGCTGATCGGAAGCCATTCTGTGATTCCTTCTACGATACCAAGGATCACGACTTTTATAAACTCCAAAACACTCATGTTTCTTTTCCTCTCTGTTTTTTATTTTTATCCAGTTATTTTCTGAACTAATATAGTATATTACAGTTCCGACGGTTCGTAAACCTTTCCTTTGGATTTTGGCCAAACTTTGCTGCCGTTTTTACTTTATTGGAACATTACGAAGTAATTTCCTATAAAGTAAAAACAAAACCGGAGAAACATCTTCTGTCTCTCCGGTCAGTAACTCCTGGATCTGCCTGTCAGCGCATCCTATTTAGCCTTATTTCGTAACTGTTCTGTATCCTCACAGTTACCTTAATTCATTTATCTTCCTGCGATAGTTGCAATATCAACCAGTGTCAGATTATGAAGGTCTGTATTCTCAAGGCTGGTTACAAGTGCCTCTGCTGTATCCAGACTGGTAAGAACATTGACACCTGTCTCGATTGCATTTCGACGGATCACAAATCCGTCTTTCTGATGCTCGACTCCCTGCGGAGGAGTATCGATAACAACATCGATCTTATGTCCAAGGATAAGATCCATAAGGTTCGGTGCCGGCTGCTCCAGCTTATTGGTACGGATTGCTTTGATTCCGTTTTCTTTGAGAACCTTTGCGGTTCCTCTTGTAGCATAGATACGATAACCAAGTGCTTCAAAACGTCTTGCGATCGGAACGACCTCTTCATGATCTTCTTCTTTGACAGTGATGATCATATTCTTATGTTTCGGAAGCTTGATTCCGGCTCCGATAAACGCTTTATACAATGCTTCATTGAAGTTTTCCGCAATACCAAGACACTCACCTGTGGATTTCATCTCAGGTCCAAGGCTGATATCTGCACCACGGATCTTCTCAAAGGAGAATACTGGCATCTTGATCGCGATATGCTTCGCTTCTGGCTGGAGTCCCGGGGTATATCCCATGTCTTTGAGTTTGTGTCCCAGAATAACCTTGGTTGCCAGTGGCACGATCGGAATTCCTGTTACCTTACTGATGTATGGTACTGTACGGCTGGAACGTGGATTTACCTCGATGACATACACTTCTTCTCCGCACACAATGAACTGAATATTGATCATTCCGATTACGTGAAGTGCCTGTGCAAGACGGCGTGTATACTCTGCGATCGTATTCTTTGCACTCTGGCTGATCGTCTGTGCCGGATATACAGAAATACTGTCTCCTGAATGAATACCTGCACGCTCAATATGCTCCATGATACCAGGAATCAGGATATCCTCTCCATCGCACACAGCATCTACCTCAATCTCCTTGCCCATGAGATATTTATCTACCAGAATCGGATGCTCCTGTGCAATCTGGTTAATGATTCCGATATATTCTTCTACGTCCTCATCGCTGACTGCGATACGCATTCCCTGTCCTCCAAGAACATAGGAAGGACGTACAAGTACCGGATACCCAAGCTCATTAGCTGCTTTTTTAGCTTCCTCTGCTGTAAATACAGTCTGTCCCTTCGGTCTCGGAATCTCGCATTTCTCCAGAATCTCATCAAACAGCTCACGGTCCTCCGCTGCATCTACGTCCTCTGCAGATGTTCCGAGGATCTTGACACCCATCTTCATCAGCGCTTCTGTGAGCTTGATCGCGGTCTGTCCACCGAACTGCACAACTGCTCCGTCCGGTTTCTCAATATTTACGATGTTTTCCACATCTTCCGGTGTCAGTGGCTCAAAATACAGTTTATCTGCAATGTCAAAGTCGGTGCTGACCGTTTCCGGGTTGTTATTTACAATAATTGTCTCGTATCCTTCTTTTTCGAATGCCCAGGTACAGTGCACGGAACAGAAGTCGAATTCGATACCCTGTCCGATACGGATTGGTCCGGAACCAAGAACAAGAACCTTTTTCTTATCCGGGGTAGCTTTTGCTTCATTTTCGGTGTCCGGTCCGCCATATACAGAATAATAGTACGGTGTAGCTGCTGCAAACTCAGCTGCACAGGTATCTACCATCTTATAAGCGGCCGTAATCTTGTAGCCCTGACGAAGAGCCTTGATATCCGCCTCTGTTCTTCCACAGAGATCTGCGATCACATAATCCGGGAATTCCATGCGTTTCGCATCAAGAAGCAGTTCCTCTGTAAGAGGCTGCGTCTTCAGTGCCTGCTCCATCTCTACCAGGATCGCGATCTTGTCAATGAACCATCTGTCGATCTTGGTGATTCTGTGGATATATTCTTTAGAAATGTCTCTTCGGATTGCTTCTGCGATCTTCCAGATACGGCGGTCATCTACAACCGCCAGCTCATCGATCAGTTCATCCTCATCCAGACCTGTAAAATCATAAGACATAAGACTGTCTACATGCTGTTCCAGAGAACGGATTGCCTTCATAAGAGCCCCTTCAAAATTATGGCAGATACTCATAACCTCACCGGTAGCCTTCATCTGCGTGGTCAGTGTTCTCTTGGCAGTAATAAACTTGTCAAATGGAAGTCTCGGAATCTTAACTACGCAGTAGTCAAGCATAGGCTCAAAGCTTGCATAAGTCTTACCTGTGATCGCATTCGGGATCTCATCCAGAGTATATCCCAGTGCAATCTTGGCAGCAACCTTGGCGATCGGATAACCGGTAGCTTTACTTGCCAGTGCAGAAGAACGGCTTACTCGAGGATTTACCTCGATAACACAGTACTCAAAGCTTTCCGGATGAAGTGCATACTGTACGTTACATCCACCTGTGATTCCAAGCTCTGTGATAATGTTCAGTGCAGAAGTACGAAGCATCTGATATTCCTTGTCTCCAAGTGTCTGAGATGGTGCAACTACAATAGAGTCACCTGTATGGACACCAACCGGGTCAATGTTTTCCATGTTGCAGACTGTGATACAGTTTCCTGCACCGTCTCGCATTACCTCATATTCGATTTCCTTCCATCCTGCGATGCAGCGTTCTACCAGAACTTCTCCTACTCGGGAAAGACGAAGACCATTTTCAAGGATTTCTCTCAGTTCATATTCATTGTTGGCGATACCACCGCCACTTCCACCAAGCGTATAAGCAGGACGAAGAACAACCGGATAACCGATGGTTCTGGTAAATGCGACACCATCTTCTACGGTTGTTACAACCTTGGAAGCTGCAACCGGCTCACCGATCTTTTCCATGGTATCCTTAAATTCCTGACGGTCCTCTGCCTTCTTGATGGTTTCTGCTGTGGTACCGATCAGACGTACATTATGCTTCTTGAAAAATCCTTTTTCTTCAAGTTCCATCGCAAGATTCAGGCCAGCCTGACCTCCAAGTGTCGGAAGCACACTATCCGGTTTCTCCTTAAGGATCAGCTGTTCTACAACCTCTACAGTCAACGGTTCGATGTAAACCTTATCTGCAATGTCTTTATCTGTCATGATTGTAGCAGGGTTGGAGTTCAGAAGAACTACCTCCATGCCCTCTTCTTTCAGAGAACGGCATGCCTGTGTACCTGCATAGTCGAATTCTGCCGCCTGACCGATAATAATCGGACCGGAGCCAATTACAAGAACTTTGTGGATATCTTTATTTCTCGGCATGATCTGTTCCTCCCATCATTTCCATAAATCTGTCAAACAGGTAGCTGGAATCCTGTGGTCCCGGGCAGGCTTCTGGATGGAACTGCACGGTAAAGATGTTTTTGCCTGTGTAAGCCATACCTTCGTTGGTACCGTCATTTACATTGACAAAAGCAGGTTTCGCAATACCTTTCTTCTCAAGTGCCTCCGCATCAACCACATATCCGTGATTCTGTGAAGAAATATAAACACGTCCCGTTGCAAGATCCTTAACCGGATGGTTTCCGCCTCTGTGTCCATATTTCATCTTATGTGTATCACCGCCTGTGGCAAGTGCCATCAGCTGATGTCCCAGACAGATTGCAAAAATCGGCACATCAGACTCATACAGCTTACGGATTTCTTCTATTATAGTGGTGCATTCCTTCGGATCTCCAGGTCCATTGCTGAGCATGATGCCATCCGGCTTGTCAGCGAGGATTTCTTCTGCCGGTGTCAGCGCCGGATAAATCGTTACCTGGCAGCCTCTCTCATTCAGAGAACGTGCAATGTTGCGTTTTGCACCAAAGTCCATAAGAGCAACCTTTGGTCCTTTTCCCTTGAGAACATCTTTCTCCTGGCAGGTAACTTTCTCAACTACTTTTCCTGTTGTATAGGCTTTTAAACGGGGGATTATTTCATCTAAATTATAATTTTCATTGACTGTGATCATACCATTCATGGTACCTTTTTCACGAAGAATTTTGGTGAGAGCACGAGTGTCAATACCTGCAATACCCGGTATATCATGCTTTTCAAGGAAATGCTGAATCGTATCCACACTTCTGAAGTTACTTGGGATACGGGATAATTCACGAACAATAAAACCATCAATCCAGGGTTTCCTGGACTCCTGGTCCTCATAACAAATACCATAATTGCCAATCAAAGGATAAGTCATGCAGACAGCCTGTCCTGCATACGATGGGTCGGTCATTACTTCAAGATATCCTGTCATGGAAGTATTAAAAACAATCTCACTGATAACTTCTCTTGTCGAACCGATACTGGTTCCTTTAAACACATGGCCGTCTTCTAATATCAGAAATGCTTTCATATAATCTCCCTTTCTGTTTTTTATCTAAATCTTCGAGATTATATCATATGAATTTCACTTTTTCAACAGATTCCGATGCTAAAAATAATTCAGTTGCACTCAAAAACTTTTCTTCGGTGAATTGTTGCAGTTGAAAAGACAAACAAAAAAATTACACTAATTTTCAAATTTTCTCTTGACTTTTTGTGTTCTATGGGTTATGATAGTCAAGCAGTCGACGAGTGCGATTGATTATTATGAATGCAGGAGTGGCGGAATTGGCAGACGCGCAGGCTTCAGGTGCCTGTGGTCGCAAGATCGTGTGGGTTCAAGTCCCATCTCCTGCATTAATCAGACAATTCTACAGGATGTCTGGTTCATATGAAATGCAGGAGTGGCGGAATTGGCAGACGCGCAGGCTTCAGGTGCCTGTGGTCGCAAGATCGTGTGGGTTCAAGTCCCATCTCCTGCATTCTTTTTTTGCAAAAAATATCTTATATCCGAGCAAACTATTTCAGAGCAAAATCCCGGGATTTTCTGAGCAATTTCAGAATTCCCGGGATTTTATTTACTCCTTCTTCACAGAATCATCTGTGATCTGATATACATCCACATTTCCGATTGTTTTTACAAAAACAGCCTCTGCATTCTCGGCATAATACTGTCGTATATACTTAAGGGTCAGATCAATATTGTCATCCACCAGATAGACATTTTCATTATTGACCACATCTCTGTACGGATTTATGATCCCACGTACTTCCATGGCTCTGGTATATCCCGGCGTCCGGCATTCCCAGCCGCCAAACCAGTATACATTATCAAGAAGATTCTCAGGCATACGGTCAAAAGGCCCATAGCACACGATCTCTGACAGCATGCCGCTCTTTGCAAGATAGGTATGCTCCTTATCTGTTCCTATTGTTTCAAGAACCGCTCTCTGACTCACCCTTGCTTCCGGTATGGAGGATGTTGCGAGCCGCCAGTCCTTATACATCATGAACTGTCCCAGCACCACACAGATCATACACAACAGCACCGACACCTTTGTATTCATATATCTGACTTCTCCAGATGAAAAAATCCACAGCATCACAAGACATGCACTAAACCACAGACCCACATCTACACGATTGACCATATAGCGTCCCTGATAATACAGATAAAAATATACCGCCACAAGCAGCAGACATTCTGCCAGTACTGAAATTACAGAACAGACATCTTTTTTTCCGCATAAGAGCCAGAGCACAGCAAAGACTGCAAAGAAATAAAACATCGGCATCCTGAGAAGATCGGACGGAAACCTTCTGAGAAAAGCAGTCACTGTCCGGATCGTCAGCGGTCTCTTCTGTTTCAGATCCACCAGTTTCTTCATGACCTCTGTATCAAATTTCTCTGTATCGTTGAAATTCCAGCTTTTGTATAATTCATATGCCTCTCTGCTGATCCCAAGTTCCTCGTAAATCTCCTGATTACTGTCATAATCTGGAAATCCATAATCCAGAAGTTCCGAACGCAGCTGGTTGAATTCCTGATATTCCTTCCATTCTGCACTCCGGTACTTTGAAGAATCCCACCTGTCCACACCGAATACGCTCAAAAGAAGTACTCCAAATGTCAGAACGCAGATTCCAAGTCTGCGAAGCTTTTTGTTCCTGTACTTTCGAAGATCGAACAAAAACAACAATCCTGCCCCTGCCATCAGTCCACAGCTTGCCCAGAACTGATCCTCTCTGTACATATAGGCGATGACCGCCAGTAAAATCCCTCCTGCAATCCCCCACCAGGAATACTTCTCCTGCTCCAGCAGATAAAGTAAGAGAAATACTGCCGCTGCTGCTGCGATCCCTGCTGTTTTGGTGAACTGCAGATGAATATATCCTTCATATCCAAATCCGCATGCAAGAATCACAAAAAGACACAGGCCGGAAATTTCTCCCAGCCTGCTTATCAACACATAAGTAACCACAGTAAATGCCGCAAAAAGGATCATATACTGAACAATTGTATACCATGGCAGTCTGCCTGTCACTCCATACAGAAGGCGGTAGATCATTCCCAGTCCGTAATTCTGAAATACCAGATGTGCATCCTTTACGCCTCGCAGACCACTCCCAAGCTCTGCAAAAACAATGTCATCATTTGTCTCAAATGATGGACGCATAAATGCCGCCATAGCTCCCAGTATTAAAAGATTGGATATCAGTGCCACAGATATTTTTCTGTATTTCTGTTTTAAATAAGTCCTGTCCTGCATTCTGTCATTTCCTGCCAAATTTATTTATTCAGATATTTATAGACTGTTCCCGAAATATCCCGGATACGCGGGATCGCATATCCTTCACTTCCGGTCCTTGAGAAAACACAGATTACATAATCTGTCTTTTTCCCAAAAACAATTGCCATATCATGATCCACACTGGAAGTTTCTCCTGTCTTATTTGCCACTCTGACACCAGACGGAAGACCTGACGGTATTTTCCATCTCCTGGTCTGTCTCAGAAGAAGATTCAACATTGCTTTAGAGTATTTCTGTGATACACAAGTACCATTGTAAATATGTTCCAAAAGAACTCCGCAGTCTTTTGCCGAAGACACGTTGCTTCTGCCATCTCCTGCATAAGAAGAAGCTGCCGGATGAAGACTGTGATGACATCCTGTTTCCGTGTATTTATTTGCACTCAGATAACGGTTGATCGTCTTGGTACCATCAAGAAAGCTTCTGGAACTGCTGTTATATCTTATCAGCTGGTTGCATGCCTCATTATCACTCACAGTGATCATGTCTGTCAGAAGACTCTTTACTGTCGCATTGTATTTAAGCTTTCCCTTCTGGATCTGATCAAAAGTGGATGCCATAACAAATGCCTTGATCGTACTCGCCGGATACATCTCCTGATCATTCAGATTGATCACAGCCCCACTCTTAAGATCTTTGACATAAACCGACCAGGCTCCACCATATCCGTTCAGCATCTGACACAGTTTCTTTTTGAGACCGTTCAGTTCCATATCTTTCTTTGTGCATTTGTGTCCTTCAAAATCCACATAACTTCCATCCGGAAGTTTCTTACTGCGGGCAATGGTTCCATCTGCCTGAAGATAATAGCCCCATCTCCAGCAATTCTCATAGCGTTTCCCGTAAGAACTAAGAAGATATTTCTGGCTTCCTATCTTGATCCATCCTCTTTTGCAGTAAAGGCTTCCGTTCTTTCCGCCAAAATAAAAGGTTCCCTTGAATTTCCTGCCTGCGATCACAGCGTTTACTTTATGAAAATGCCTGCCTTTACAAAGCCGGCCTCTTTTGTCAAACATATAATACCCACTGCTTAAGCCTTTTCCTGCCGGCACTTTGATGTAATTGAATCCACCAATGCGCTTTCCACTCTTATCTTTGAGCCACCAGTTATAACCTGTATCAAGCAAATATCTGCCACTCTTATCTGCCAGTTTGATCTTTACAGTTTTCTTTGTTGATGTAGCAGCCTGCGTTTCTGCTGTTGAAAATGTCAGAACTCCAACAGCTGCGATCAGAAATAATACCGCAAACAGCAGACATTTCATCTTATTTCTGCCAGATTTTAGTTGAATATTCCCTCTCATACTCTCTCCCGTTTCACTTATTCAGATTTCTCTTCCTGTACACCGGTTTCTGTTTCCGGAACCTTTTCCGTCTCGGCTTCACCGACTGCTTCCTCTTTGGTAAGGCTGACTTTACTCCCGGTTTCTTCTGTTCCGACTGTCACATCTGTTTCCCCGGAAACTTCTTCTGCCATATCCGCTTCATCGGAAGCTTCTTCTGCCTCATAAATCTCCTCAGCTGTTCCATCCACGGTATCTCCGGCTGCTTCTTCCGGCTCCGGGCTCGGGCAGGCCACACCGCATTTGGAACAGAACGCATCGTTTCTGCCAAGCGGATTCCCACAGGAAGGACAGAACCTGCTTCCTTTGACACCGTTCATCTCTTCCTTGTATTTGTCGATCTGTACTCTTCTTTCATCAATCTGCTCACAGATTGCCTTCTCTTCCTCTGCCAGCGGAACACCATCTCTGTATCGTTTATAGATTATTTTTCCGATATCTGCCATCGCTTTGGTTATCTGTCTCTCTTCTCCTGAGATCTTGTTTTTGAGGCGCTGTGTTTCATAGACTTCTTCTGCACGGTCGCTCAGTTCTCTTGCTGTCTTTGTCAATGTTTCTCCTAAACTGCCAAAAAAATCTTTTGCCATAATAAAGCCCTCTCTTTCTTATAGAATCTTAGTCATTATGTGGAAGAAGCGGAACTTCCTGTCCACGAAGCAGAATCTGTGGTCCTCCATTTCCCTCGATATATTCTTTTGTGATGATTACCTGGCCAATGCTATCATCCTTTGGAATTTCATACATGATATCCAGCATATATTCTTCCAGGATCGCACGCAGTGCTCTGGCTCCTGTATTCTTTTCCATTGCTTTGGCTGCGATCGCATGAAGTGCACCCTCATCAAACTCCAGTTTCACCTCATCCAGCGCAAGCAGTTTCTGATATTGTTTCAGAATTGCATTTCTGGGCTCTGAAAGAATCTTCACCAGCATATCCTCATTCAGACCATTCAGGGTAAAAATGACAGGCAGACGTCCAAGGAACTCCGGAATCATTCCAAAGTTTCGAAGATCATCCACGGTCACCTTCTCCAGAAGGTGCGGATCATTGTCATACTTGTCCTTCAGATCCGCATAAAATCCGATAGATGCCTGCTTGTTCAGCCTCTCCTTGATGATGCTCTCGATATCCGGGAAAGCACCTCCACAGATAAACAGAATATTTCTGGTATTTACTGTAGTTAAAGGCACCATTGCGTTCTTGCTGTTGGCACCGATCGGAACCTCCACATCTGCTCCCTCAAGAAGCTTCAGCATTCCCTGCTGTACCGCCTCCCCACTGACATCTCTCTGGTTGGTGTTTTTCTTCTTTGCGATCTTGTCAATCTCATCAATAAAGATGATTCCATGTTCTGCCTTCTCCACATCATTGTCTGCCGCAGCCAGAAGTTTCGATACAACACTCTCAATATCATCTCCGATATAACCTGCTTCTGTCAGAGATGTGGCGTCCGCAATTGCCAGCGGCACATCCAGAAGCTTCGCCAGTGTCTTGACCAGATAAGTCTTACCACAGCCTGTAGGTCCGATCATAAGCATATTGGATTTCTCAATATCAATGTCGTCCATCGTATCTGTTGCAACTCTCTTATAATGATTGTATACAGCCACAGACATAACCTTCTTGGCATGTTCCTGACCTATCACATACTCATCCAACGTTGCCTTGATCTTATGCGGTGCCGGAATCTTCTTAAGATCCAGTACCGGCTCGGCCTTCTTTTCTTTCTTCTTCGGTTTGACCTTCTTCTGCTGCATCGGATTTGACAGACTGCCTAAGTCTATCATGCTGATATTTGGCATATTAAAAAGATCGTTATAATTAAAATTACTGCTGCTCATCTGCTGGTTCATACTGTCAAAGCTCTTCTGCATACAGTCGGAGCAGATATGTATATTATTTGGAAGATCGATCATCTTACCGGCCTGCTTTTCTGATCTGCGGCAAAGCGTACAGAATTTCTCCGGCTCATGCCTGTCATCATCATCCTGGTCTCTGATTTCTTCCTCTATGATCTCATCGTCATATTTGTCTGACATAATTTACATTATCTCCTTTCGGTTTCTCGTTCTTTATAAGCCAAAGAACGCACAGATCTTTGGAGCCTTATTCCGGTCCGAAGTCTATGCGTTCATTATAACATAACCATTCAAGCTGTAAACTAAAGTTTTTATAAAATACTTTGCAAATCACCTGCCGTGTTACTTCAATCTGCGGAAGGGCGGCTTCCCAGAGTTACCTGCACGGTCTGTTCCACATACTGCCCGTTTTGCGCCCTTGCGATCGTAATATCCACAGTCTCTCCCGCGGCATAATACTTCATCTTATCATTAAGATCGTCCCTGCCGGTCACTGTCTGACCATCAAAGCCTGTAATGATATCCCCCTTACGGATTCCGGCATTATCTGCTGCCTCACCTGTGCTTACGCTGCTTACAAAAACGCCCTCCGGCATATCAAACATTGCTGTTACCTCTGCCGACAGATCTAGCGGGTTGATTCCAAGATAGGATGCCTCCGAGCTGTCTACCTTATCTCTTGTTTCACGGCTCATCAGATCTTCAAGGATTGGCTGTGCCTTGGAGATTGGAATAGCATACCCCATTCCCTCCACTGCATTGCTTGCAAATTTGGCAGAATTGATACCAATAACCTCACCTTTCATATTGAGAAGTGCACCACCGCTGTTTCCGGGATTGATCGCTGCATCTGTCTGGATAAGACCGGAACCCGTCATATCATCTGTGGAGATAGTCCTGTTCAGTGCACTGATCCATCCTGAAGTTACAGACTGTCCATAACCAAGTGCATTACCGATCGCAACAACCTGCTCTCCAACTTCAAGATCATCGGAGGTATCAAGCTGTGCGATTTTGATCTCAGAAAGTGTATCCTGCGGAATATCTGCTTTTGCAACTGCAATTACTGCCAGATCGTTTGACTCATCCGTTCCTTTGATCTTGGCACTGACCGCATCCTCTACATTGATATCTGCTGAATCATCCGCGGCCGTTTCTGCTGTTTCCTGTTCTGCACTGACAACATCCGATCCCATAAAACACACATTCAAAGTCGTCGCACCGGATACTACATGGTTATTGGTAGCAATCAGAAGCTCGTCGTCATTTTCCCCAACGATAATACCTGATCCACTGCCCTCACTGGAATATTGCTGTGTACTTCTCGACGAAAAGCCAAATCCAAAATAATACGGAATCTCCTGAATGCTTACAGAAGTAATCGCCACAACCGTCGGCATTGCGGTCTTTGCCACACTCGCCACGCTTCCTGTAACTTCAGAAGAAACTACACTGTTCTGTGTATCTTTTGAATCCGCTGTAGTTTCCTTCGTAAGCTGTGCTGTCTCTACCTGATTTTTCTGTTCTGTATCTGTTTCAAGAAATCTTTCTGTTGTCAGATTTACACCCTGGAAAACAATTCCCGCTACCAGACCAAATACAACTGCAAGTCCGATCGTAGTGCCTAATTTGTTCCTGGATCTCTGTTTCTTACGAGTCGGTTTTTTGTCTGAAATCTCTGATTTCTGTGTCGAGGTTCCCTGATGCATATGATAATGTGCATAGGAAGGCGGCACGTTCGAATCTTCTACTGTCTTCTTATTCTGCGGAGCCGGATTCCATCTACTTTCATCGTCCATCTTTCTGCTCCCTTCTGTATCCCTTTTTTATATGAAAACAGTGTAACAAGCAATTGTGTTCAAAGTGTGATAACTCCTTTAAAAAAGCGTGTTTCTCACACATTCCAGTAAGAAGGATTCATCGTGCACCACATGATAACTCCTGATGGAAGTTTCCTGTATTTCTTTCCTGCCAGATATCCCGCATATTTAAATCCTGACTGCATGATAAAACCCGGGATCAGCCATATTTTTTTCTTTGCGATAAGATAGGAAAATGTCTGTTTTACCAGCCGGATCCCTTCTCCTTCTGACTTCACAGATTCAAAAATCTCCGGATGTTCTGCCTGAGAAACACCCAGGTCAAAATTTCTGTGAAACTGCTGTATACAGGAATAATTATGAGAATGGATCACTCTCGCCTCTGCTGCATATGCAATCTTATATCCTGCCTGGATCAGATTTCCGGCATAGATCATATCTTCATTAAAAATCGTCCGGTCTACAAATCCGCCCAGCTTTTCAAAAATATCCTTTTTGTAGGCGGCACACACATTCGAGCAAAAGTAGGTTTTGATCCCATACTGCGGAAGGTCTGCTTTTGTTCTGACAGAAGAGAATTCCGGATAGTTAAAAGATCTCGTATAACGCTCCACAAAGCTGCAGTCTGCATTCGGAAGCTGCCTTGCATAGGCTGCTCCTGTCTGTTCGTCGTCATACAGTGCTGCGGTCAGATTCCGAAGCAGATGCCTGTCCGCCGGAAGTGCATCCTGAGTCATAAAAACCATAATGTCTGCCTCAGACAGTCCTGCCGCCTTTTTTCTGGTGCCGCCATGGTCAAACTCTGCCTTTGGAATGTGATGTACTTCCAGAAACGGATATTTCTCATCCCATTCCTTATTCCATAATGCATCTTCTGTATTCATGATGATAATTTTGTTTATCGGACAGTCCTGCTTATAAAGTCGTTCGATCAATTGTTCAAATTCCCTTCCCGGATGATATGTGGGAATGATCACATCTATTGTTTTCTCCATCATATAAATCTCCATCTATAGCAGAAGGGAATTCCTGCCTGAGAAATTCCCTTCTAAATCGTCTTATATTATTACACTGCGTTTCAGGCTGCTTCTACTGATTCTGTAGCGACATCCTCACCGCCGCCATCTCCGCCATAATCCGGTTCTGTGTAGCCGCCGTCATCTCCACCGCCAGATTCGTTTCCTCCGCCAGATTCTTCTCCTCCGCCGGTGGAATCGTCTCCTCCGGTACTTCCGCTGTCTCCTCCGCCGGTGTAGTCATCTCCTCCGGTACTTCCGCTGTCTCCTCCGCCGGTGTAGTCATCTCCTCCGGTACTTCCACTGTCTCCGCCACCGGTGTAGTCATCTCCTCCGGTACTTCCACTGTCTCCGCCACCGGTATAATCATCTCCTCCGGTAGTTCCGCTGTCTCCGCCGCCGGTGGAATCTGTATTATCACTGCTGTCGTCACTTCCGGCTGTTTCTTCCCATGATGTTCCGTTATTTTCGAAGATGACGTTATCATTTGCAGTATTCTCTTCTGTTACCTTCTGTGTATCCTCAAGGCTTGCCTCACCACCTACGATCTCCAGAATTCTCTGGCTGTTGGCAAGTACCGTCGCTGAAGGTGTATATGCCTCATCTCCGTAGAGGAACTTGTGAAGTTCGATAACATTTGATTCCAGTGAAGTTGGTACAATAACGCTTCCTTTGACATTGGAGAACTTGAAAGAACTCGGGAAACCAGTTGTATCATTAACGCTGTATCCGACCAGGGTCGGAAGCATCTGAAGGATTTCTGTCTTATCCATAGAAGTAGTTACCATCGGGAATACATCATCCATGATCTTGAAAATTGTGCTCAGTCCTGCTGATTTCGCTTTATCTACGATCATCTGGATCACTTTACGCTGACGCTCTGTACGTCCCATGTCAAGACTTGCTGTATAGCGGATACGGCAGTAGGAAGTTGCCTGTACACCATTCAGATGATAAGTATACTGAATCTTCTCAATGTCTTCCGGCTCTTCCGGCAGTTCAATCGGTGTATAATCCTTATCTGTTTCCTCAGAAGTCTCTACACAGTAGTTATTCATATGAACGATCTCTGCATAGGACATATCCATATCCAGACCACCGAGATCATCAATGATGGTTGTCAGTGCATTAAAGTTTACAGTTGCATAATCAGAAATATTCAGGTCAAGGTTTGTGTTCAGCATTGTGATTGCCTGTTCAGCCTCACCATACGCATATGCCGCATTCGCTTTGGAATAGGTTTCCTTGTCACTGAAGCCCATGTTCAGAAGTGTATCTCGATAAACTGATGCAAGTTTTACGTCTTTGGTATCATTGTTGACACTCGCAATAATGATCGTATCACTGTTTTCGCCACCAAGAGCAGTGTTTTTGTCACGGTGGTCAATACCAAATAACGCATATGTGGTATATCCTGTCAGCGTAGAGGTTTCGGAATTAATAGAATCCTGAACTTCCTGGTTCACCTTGATTTTGCTCTCATCCAATACTGGCTGCTGAATCTTGTCCAGTTTGGTATTCAGCTGGCCATAGACATAAAGTCCACCGATAAATACCAGAAGTACAAGGATCTCAACCGCAAAAAGTACTTTTTTCTTTTTTGATCTGCGTTTTCCTGCCATCTTTTCTCCTTCTTACTTAGTATGCATTTTTGTTAATAAAACCTTTAAAAATTGTCAGAAACAAAATTTTTATGTCAAATCCTATGCTCCAGTTCTCAATATAGTACAGATCACAGTCAATTCGTTTCCGGATAGATGTATCTCCCCTGAATCCATTGACCTGCGCCCATCCTGTGAGACCCGGCCGCACCTGATGCTTGACCATATATCTTGGTATTTCTTCCCTGAACTTTTCGACAAAGAACGGTCTTTCGGGTCTTGGACCTACCAGACTCATGTCGCCCTTCAGAATATTAAAAAGCTGTGGAAGTTCATCAATGCTCGTCCTTCGCATAAATTTACCGATTCCGGTAACTCTCGGATCATTTTTGACGGTCCATGCCTTGCGTTCTTCTGCTTCCGGCTGAATTTCCATGGAACGGAATTTATACATTCGAAATGTCTTGTTATGAAGGCCTACTCTCTCCTGTTTGTAGATAAGCGGCCCCGGTGATGTTGCTTTGATGAGGACACACATCAGAAGCATGACCGGCGAAGAAACGATAATTGCCATAACAGAACCCACAATATCCATTATTCGCTTGACCATTGCATTAAATGTATTACTCAAAGGCACATAACGGATGTTGATCACCGGGAGTCCCAGAATATCCTCCGTATATGGCTTCGTAGGAATGATCTTGTTATAATCCGGAATAAATTTTGTGTGTACTCCGGACTTTTCACACATTGCAACAATCTCCTCCAGACGATAGTATTCACTTAAACCCAATGTGATGGCAATCTCATCCAGTCTGTTTGCAGGCAGAATCACGGTAAGATTCGCAATGCGTCCTATCACCTTGACTCCGTTATATATAGTCCCTGCCGGCACATTGTCATCCAGAATTCCACGGACAATATATCCCCACTGAGGATTCTGCATAATTCTGTCAATGTACTCTTCCGCCGCACGGCTGTAACCTACCAGCAATATCTGTTTCTGGTTCAGCCCTCTCTTGCGCATATCTTTAAGAATGGAATCGATCAGAAGTCTGACTCCCCATTCCATAAAAATATTAACAACACAAAAAATATAAACTGTAAGTCTGGAAAAATCAGGCTCACCGATCATATAAAGACTGAATACAACAAGAAGCAGTCCCAGCACATTTGCCTTGATGATATTGGCAAGCACAAGCCGCCTTCCCTGCATATGCAGAGGTTCATACAGGGTAAATGCCTGATACAGCAGCAGATATCCCGGAATGATAAAAATCAGTGCAAACATATACTGCTCGAACGCCAGTGCCCGGACTGCAGAATATGCAAACGGACCTATAAAGCGGATCATCCAGGCAACAACATAGGCTGCTGCAATGACAACGGCATCTATCAGCATCTGGAGACGACTGAAACTCTTCTGATTATCCTGAATCAAGTTCTGTCACCTCTCCATTTTTTTGTAACTATTCAGAAGGTAATTTAAAATACATTTTGATTCGTAACTGTGAGATTTCTGAACAGTTATGTGTGTTTTATATTATAATAGTTATTTCTTAAAATCAATAAAATACCAGATTTTATTTTATAAAATTTTATCAGTTTCTCTGTAAGCAGAATTTTATGCAGTAAATCGCAGAAAAATATTCTTCCACAATTCCAGCTGTATTCTTGCATAATTTGACAGATGTTTCATCGAAAACGGTACTTTATGGCCTTTGCGGCTGATGGAAAAACCGTTTTTGATACCTGCCAGATATTCCTTTCCCATTCCCTTTGCAGCAAAGAACAGAAACTTGATCAGAAATCCTGCCAAAAGAAACGGAAGATTCAAAATAATCTGGAACAACGGCATATTTTTATAGATCAGATAGACATTATTCCTTGAAGAATATCTGGTCTTGAACTGATTATATCTGGAACCACTAGTACCGCTTCCCACATGATAGACAACAGCCTTCGGTGCGTACCAGTTTTCATAGCCGTATATTCTTGCACGATATCCGATATCCGTATCTTCCAGATAGGCAAAATGTTCTTCATCAAAATAACCGATCCGTTCAAAGACCTTCCTTCGATAGATTGCCGCTCCTCCGCAGGAAGAAAATATCTTTTCTTCCTCCTCATAGGTATGGATGTCCTTTCCCTTGCCTCTGGCAAAGGACCAGCCCAATGCATTATAAAAGTTTCCCGCATCATCCAGACGATCCCTGTCATGATACTGAACCATCCTGGCTGCACAGGAAAAAGCTTTCTTGTGTCTCCGGATCGCAGCAGTCATCTCTTCCAGAAAATCTTCCTTCACTTCTGTATCATTATTGAGCAGCAGTACATAGGGTGCTCTGGACGCCTTGATCCCCTCATTGACTGCACGGCAGAATCCATAATTTTCCGGCAGTTCGATGATGTGCACCCACGGGTAATTCCCCGCTACAAACGAGCAGCTTCCATCTGAAGAACCATTATCTACAAAGATAACTTCGAAATTTTTGAGAGTCTGCCCCTCCAGACTTGCAAGCACACTGTCCAGAAACGCAATCCCGTTATAATTCGGTATGACAACCGATACTTCCATATTATTTCTCCTTATTGCCGTGTTTCTCCATTCCCCGAATCGGTCGAAGGGAGTAATTCCATTTTGTCAGAGACAGATTCTTATTATAGTAAGGATCACCCTTTTTGAGAATATCGATCCACTGGCAACGCATATATTCAATTTCCTCCTGGAAACGTCTTATCTTGGCTTCACTGTCCTCTGCCCCTCTTGTCCTGGATTCCATATGATATAACTGAACATATGGATCATATACGATCAGACTTCCATTCTTACGCACCTTCAGACAAAGATCCACATCATTGAATGCAACGGACAGCTTCTCCGTAAAACCACCAGCCTCCTCAAAAGCACTGCGCTTCATCATCATGCAGGCAGCTGTCACCGCACTCATATCCTGAAGAAGCGAGGCCTTGTGAAGATATCCCGTTCTGTTCGCCGGCATATCGACAAACATATGACCTGCAATACCACCGATCCCGATCACACATCCCGCATGCTGGATCGTATTATCCGGGTAGATCAGCTTCACGCCAACTGCCCCGACTTCTCTTCTCTGACAGACACCGAGCATTTCCTTGATCCAACCCCGGGTGATCACCGTTACATCATTGTTCAAAAAGAGCAGATACTCGCCTTTTGCATGGCGCACTCCGTAGTTATTGATGGCAGAATAATTGAATTCTTTCTTCCATCTGAGGAGACGGATCTTCGGATCTCTGGAAAGTTCTTTATAATAATGAAAAATTTCCTCCGAAGTACTGTTGTTTTCTATGATCAGAATCTCATAATTCTGATATTCTGTTTTCTCTCTGATTGACTCTATACATGCCTTTAAGGATTCCTTCTCATCCTTATTCGGAATGATGATAGAGACCATCGGTTCACCATGGACCGGGTACTTCACTCGGAAGAAGCCAAGATCCGGTGTATGACTTACCTCGCCTTCAATGCCCATTCTCTTAAGATGTGCCTCGATTGCTCTCCTGCCTGCCTCAAATGCATACATCTTACTGGCAGGATTATCTGCCGTGGACGCCTTATGTGTGCGCCAGTGGTAAAGGATTTCAGGTACATGTCCCACTCTTCCGGAAGCTTCTTCTACACAGCGGAAAATAAAATCATGATCCTGTGCACCGTCAAATTCCTGCCGAAACCCTCCCACCTTATCCACAATAGATTTACGGGCCACAAAAAAATGGCAGATATAGTTATTGGATCTCAGAAGATCCAGATTAAAATCCGGCTTGAGATGTGGCTGGAAATGTTCACTGAGGTCAGTTGTGACCTTATCCTCATCTGTATAAACAACATCCAGCTGCCTGTCTTCATTGAGTTTCTTTACGATTTCATAGAGAGCATTCGGTGCCAAAAGATCATCATGGTCAAGAAGTCCTACAAATTCTCCTCCTGCCATGGTAAGCGCCGCATTGGTATTTCCCGCGATTCCGAGATTCTCGTCCAGATTTCTGACACAGATTCTCCTGTCTCTGGAACTATATTCCTTAAGAACAGCTGCCATTGCGGTGTCCTCAGGACTTCCATTTGCAATACAGAGTTCCCAGTTCGGATACGTCTGATCAATAAGAGACTCAATCATCTGACGCAGAAAAACCTCCGGTGTACGAAATGCCGGTACTGCGACACTGATCTGCGGCGTATAGCCAAACTTGTGTTTCTTCTGCTTCTCAAGTTCTGCCGCATCCGGGATATAAGCCTCATACCACGGACCATACGGAACTTCTTCCGGTTCAAAACGTTCATGCAGACGAATCCAGAATTCTTTTGGACCATAATGCTTCAGATAACGGAATCCTTTTTGAATTGTGTAGGGATTCAGTTTCTTAAGCATACGCCCCCACTGGATTCCTCCCACAGCCTGTTGTTTTTTATTCATATATTGTGTCCTCGGACTTTTTATTTACACTATTTTTATTCATAAGTGGCTTTATTTTACCATTCTGGGCCTGTTTTTGCAAGGGGCTATGTCATTCTGCTTGAATTGCGTCGAAAAATGGGATATTATAAGAGTTGATATGTATTTTTGTAACTGTTCAGTATCCTCGCAGTTACGTATTTTTCTTTAACAAAAAATATACTACTTTATCAGTCACAGGAGAATAGATTATGCAATTAAAAAGATTATGCCGTGGTCTTCTGACTCTGGGAATTTCCTGTTCTTTAATGTTCCAGACACCGGTTCTTGCAGCGGAAGAAACAACCACAGATACGCAGACGGATGCTTCTGCTGTAACCACCAACAGTATTCCCGGATGGCCGCAGGGCCCGGAGATCACTTCCTCCGCCGCTGTGATCATGGAGGACGCCACACAGACGCTTCTTTATTCTAAAAATATGAATCAGGTACTTTATCCCGGTGCCACCGTCAAGATTATGACAACTCTTCTTGCCCTGGAGAACTGTCAGCTCACGGATCAGGTTACCATGACAGCAACCGGTGTGTCCGGTGTTACCGACGGCGGTGCTAATATTTCCGCCCAGCTGGATGAGGTTTTTACTGTAGAACAATGCCTCTATGCGATCATGCTCAGTTCCGCCAACGATATCGCACTTCAGCTTTCCGAACATATCGGGGGCTCTGTGGACGCTTTTGTACAGATGATGAATGACCGTGCTGCACAGCTTGGATGTACAAATACTGTTTTTACAAATCCAACAGGACTTCCGGACGAAAACCAGCATACGACAGCACACGACATGGCACTTATCATGAAGGCAGCCATCGATAATGAATCCTTCCGGACCATTGCCGGCACTGCTTCCTATACTATCCCTGCTACAAACGTATCCGGCGGTGATCGTGTCCTTACAAACAACTTTTCTATGATGTCCGCCTCCAATGCTGCTTACTATCAGTATTGTCTCGGCGGAAGAGAGGGTTATACCGAGGCATCTGGAAGCACGCTTGTCTGTGCTGCCAAAAAAAACAATACTACTCTGATCGCAGTCGTACTTCAGGGTGCTTCCGGAACAACTGCCACGGAAGCGGGAAGTCTTCTTGATTATGGGTTCGATAATTTCCAGACTCTTTCTCTTGGAAATAACGACTTCAATATGGTTTCCGGAGGAGATGTTTATGTTCCGGCCGGTGCCACAGCCGACAGCCTCACCACTGAGGATGGCGAGATTCAGGATGGCGAGTATACCCGACAGTATTTCTTTGGCGGCAATGCCGTTGGAACTGCGGTCATGGAGGACGTACCGGAAGAGACAACTTCCTTCGACCACGAAAGCGAACAGAATCTGGAAGCTGCCAGAGCATACTCTGAGAACACAAACAATCTTCCATACATTCTGATCGGCGGTGCCGGACTCGTAGTATTCCTTCTGATTCTGTGGAGGATCATCAAAATTGCGAAATCATAAGGAACCTGTATTTTTATAAAACAGTGCCCACGAAACACCAAAAAGAAAAATCAGCGGTATGCCTTCAGGCACTCGCTGATTTTTCTTTTTTGTACAGGATCAGTATCCTGCTTCCTGCAAACAGAATCCAGCACAGAATACTTCCCACCGCACCTCCTCTAAGACCCGGAGCCCGGAAGGTAAGAAGAACTGTATGATCTCCCTCTGGCACTTTACACGCCAGAAAACCAATATCGCCACGCAGAAGCTCTGTCTCTTCTCCATCTATCATAAGACTCCATCCCTTTTCATACGGAATCATAAACATGGCATATCCATCCGTCTCTGCATGGATGCTTCCCGTGACAACAGAATCCTTCTGCGGTGCATACAGCATCACAGAAGAACTTTCTTCCGCTGCTTTCTGTTCTTCTGATTTCAGTTTCCGGATCTCAGATACATCCTGGATCTTTGTCCCGTCTTCCAGTGCGATCGCCTCTCCCAGAAGTTCTTCTCTGGTTTCTTCTGTACACAGTTCCTTCAGACTTTCCTCCGAGATATCCTGTGAATAGAAATGTGCAGTCTCTGCATCCCGTATATTCTCATGGATATAAAGGCTTCCTACCTGATCCAGAAGTCTGTACTTCGTTTCATCCGGTTCGCTGTTTCCTGACAGAATATATTTCACGCCGAGAAAAGCCGCCAGCCAGTTATCTTCCACATTATTCCAGAAGGTATAATGATTATGATCTGCAAAGAACAGTTCCGGATAACAGATTTCGACAAATTCCTTGATATTTCCGTTCATAACAGAATTATAGGTTGAGATTCCCCGATATCCCTGACCGGATGAATCCATGGAGACAGTTCCTGAAATATAATCCTTTTCCACACGATAGAAGGTCGGATCTTTTTCTTTTAGATAGTTTAAGCAGTCCTTAAGATCAACTCTGTACATTTCCCGGAAGAAATCCTGCGGTTTTTCAAGTTCTGCCCTGTATTTTGTCTCTTTATCCTCTGAGATCTTCATCTCTTCATAACGCTTTGTCTCCTGCTCCATCATTTCTGCCGGAACATCTGCTTTTTTCATCGTCACACGATTCTGATAGTTTGTACCTCCCTCAGACACCACATTCACAACAAGCACAACTCCCAGAAATCCAAGGGTCACATTTCGGATCTGTGTATCTTTCAGGAAGCAGAGTACCGTCAGGCACAGGGCTGTCAGAATTCCTGTAACTGTCAGGATCAGGATGTTTGTCTTATATTCCTGAAATCCGGCCTGTTCATATCCACATCTGTATGCCCATCCCATAAGGACAGTTACTCCGAGGATCAGCACAAGATTCAGCCGTCCGCCTTTTCGCATATAATCCCACATCCATGCCATCAGAAGCAGTAATATCGGCATCAGAACAAATGTATAACGCTGCGTCGGCAATGTAAAATAATTAAATGCCATTCCACCGATCGGGAGTGCCACACCGGCAAAAATCAGGACAGCCGCTCCGTACAGGACTCTTCTGGCACGTTTTGTCATCTCTGCTCTGTGCAGGACTGCAAGAAACTGCACATTCAGAAAAACAGCCAGTGTTGAGCAGAAAAGTGCCGGATCCTCATAATAATTCATCACATACTGCTGAGGTCCCTTTGCCAGTCCATAACCATTCTGTAGGTTGCTTGAGAACATTCTTTTGAGCATGGACAGATAAAACTTACGCGAATACGGTGTAAAACACTGCCTCAGAAAATCCAGAAGCCCGGTTCCGTCACTGTCCAGTCTGGAAGACACATTCAAAAGAACTTCTGCCATCGGAAGAAAGACCACAAGGCTCATCCCCACTCCCAGGATCATTTCTGCACAGCCAAGCAGGAATCTCTGGACTCTCTCTTTCCAACTAAGCCCGTCCAGCATCAGAATTCGAAACACAAGATACAGTCCTGTCGCTGCCAGACACATATATGTGAAATAAACGCTGTAGATTCCGCACAGAAATACCATGACCGGGAACAGTGCCTTACCCTTTTTCTTCTGAATAAACTTTTCGCAGAAAAGAAGCATCAGCGGAAAATAGATCACAACAGTTCCAAACTGATAATGCTGTCCCCACACCAGAAGAAAACCATTCAGTGCATATACATAAGATGTGATCATCCTGGACAACACACTGAATGAAAACTGCGAGAGAAACCAGTAAAAAGCAAATGCCGCCACCATGATCTTGAGAATCTGGATCACATTGATGTAGAGAAGCATATGTGCCGGTCCCAGAATCACTCCGGCTCCATAAAGCAGCATCAGAAACGGATCAAACAGATTAAAGTTAAACTGATTGATTCCCAGTCCGTTATTAAAATCCCAGAGAGAAAAGCTTCCATCTCTCAGATGATTTACAATGCTGGTATAATTCATGATATACTGCTGCCAGGTATCACTTCCGATATCGTTAAAGATCATCAGATCATTTCCATAGAGATAATCCCGGAACATAAAGCTGCAGCTTGCACTCAGCAGCAGAAACAAAAAGCAAAGTGCCCTCACGTCAGGGCTTTGACAAAATCCGGACAGCTTCTGTGCTGTCCGGATCTTTGGTCTGGAATTATTTTTTTCATTCATCAGTTTACATAATTTCCTTCAAATAGCGTTTAAGAGCATCTTTCCAGTCCGGAAGACGAGTAAATCCATGCTCTTCCAGTTTCTTTTTCTCCATACGGCTGTTCGACGGACGTTTTGCCTTTGCAGGATATTCTGCGGAGCTTACAGGCAGAACCCTGACATCCATACCTGCCTGACGGAAGATTTCTTTTGCAAAGTCGCACCAGGAGATATATCCGCCCTCATTGGTCGCATGATATTTTCCGTACTCTTCTTTTTCCAGCATATCCACCAGAAGTCTTGCCAGATCATAGGTATAGGTCGGTGTACCGATCTGATCATCTACAACCGTCAGAGTGTCATGTGTTTTGCCGAGATTCAGCATAGTCTTGATGAAGTTCTTGCCATTCAGGCCAAACACCCACGCAATACGGACAATATAATAATGAGGAGCATACTTTTCTACTGCAACCTCTCCCTCATATTTGGACTGACCATAGACATTCAGCGGTTCCACAACCGGATCATCCGGCTCCCACGGGCGGGTTCCCTGACCGTCAAACACATAGTCCGTGCTGATATATACCATCGGAATATCAAGTTTTCCACACATCTTTGCAATATTTGCGGTTCCATCCACATTTACTTTATGGCAAACCTCCTGATTATCCTCAGCAGCATCTACTGCAGTCCAGGCAGCACAGTGGACGACCTTGTCCGGCTGAACTTCTGTCATTACTTTTTCTACAGCCTCACTGTCTGTTATGTCCATCTCTGCAACATCAACGCCGACACCTTCATAACCTCTTCTGGCCAGCTCATTCATCACATCATATCCAAGCTGTCCCTTTACGCCTGTTACTAATACTTTCATTTCCAAAATCCTCCTATATACGTCTCAGTGAAAAATCCTGACTCTTCAGGGTCAGATTCGGATTGTAATACGGATCCCCGTTTCTCAGAATATCCGGCCACCGTTTCTCAAAGATCTGGATCTCTTTATTAAATCTCGCAACCTTTTCCGGAGTATCCTCAAGACCTCTGGACTTGGATTCATAATGGTACAATTCCGCATATGGATTGTATACGATCAGATATCCTGCTGCCCTGAGCTTCATACAGAAGTCAATATCATTAAAAGCAACTGCAAGTTCTTCTGTAAGACCGCCGACCTTATCAAAGGCTTTTCTCTTCACCATCATGCAGGCTGCCGTCACTGCACTGTAATCCTGCGCACAGATGATCCTGTGGCAGTATCCGGTAGTTCCTCTTGGCTGAAGCACAAAACAGTGACCTGCAATTCCTCCGAAGCCGATCACAACACCGGCATGCTGGATCGTATCATCCTCATAATACATTCTGGCTCCGACCGCTCCCACATCACTTCTCATGCAATAGCCAAGAAGCTCCTCCAGACAGTCCGGATTGATGATCTCCGTGTCATTGTTAAGAAGAAGCAGATATTCCCCTTTCGCAAAGGATGCACCATAATTATTGATTGCGGAATAATTGAACTCTCTGTCCCAGTAGACCACATGCGCTTTCGGATTGGAAGCCTCCAGTTCCTTGTAATACTGAAATGTCTTCTCGTCTGTACTGTTGTTCTCCACAATGATATACTCATAATTCTGATACGTTGACTTCTTATCAATAGAATCCATACAGCGTTTCAGGTCCTCAATATGGTCCTTGTTCGGAATGACAATGGAGATCAGCGGATCATGGTCACGAATAAATCTTGTCCTGTAAAGTCCCAGAAATTCTCCCTGATAAACTTCTGCATGGATGCCGGTTCTCTCATAATGTGCCTCAATTGCACGTTTTCCTGCCTCGAATGCGTAAGTTTTGCTTTCCGGATTCTCAGCTGTAGAATCCTCATGGCATCTCCAGTGATACAGAATCTTGGGAATGTGATAAATTTCTGACGGATTCACTGCCTCAATACAGCGGAAAATAAAATCATAATCCTGTGCTCCGTCAAATTCTGAACGAAGCGTGCCAACCTTGTCAATGACCTTTCTGTCAACCACAAACAAATGACAGATATAATTTACCGTACAGAGCAGATCCGGATTATAATCCGGTTTAAAATGCGGCTGGAAGAATTTATGCCCATCCATAGACATCTTATCCTCATCAGAATACAGAACACGAATCTTTCTGTCTTTGTTCAGAGCCTTGACACACTCAAACAGTGCGTGCGGTGTAAGCTCATCATCATGGTCTGCAAAAGCAATATAATCACCTGTGGCGATCTCGATTCCTGCATTTGTATTCTCTGAAATCTGCAGTGCTCTCTCATGAGAAACCACTTTGATCCTCTCATCCGAGGCTTCCAGTTCTTTGAGCAGTCCTGCTATCGGAGAATTTGCCCCGCTTCCGTCAGAAAGACAGAGTTCCCAGTTCGGATATGTCTGTGCTTTGACCGTCTCCACCAGCTGTCTGAGATATTTCTCGGGAGTCTTGTATAATGGGATTACAATTGAAATCTTTGGCTGAAATTCAAACTTCTCCCTCTTCTGTTTTTCGAGTTCTTTCTGACTCGGAAGATGTCGGAGAATCCATTTCTGATATGGAATCTCTCTTGTGGAAGCCGTTTTGACTTTTGCCACGATCTTACCTGCAAGTGCTGCACTTCCCTGACTTCTCCAGTAACGCAGTCCCTTCTTTGCATACTTCTCGATTTTTTTGCTGAGAACAACTGCCGGCTGAAGATGTGCAATATGGACAGCCTTAGTATTTCCTGCATAAAAAACGATGTAAACTACTTTTCCGGTAAGATTTGTCAGTTCCACAAAGAATCCTGTCTTATCATGGATCTCTGTTTCTTCATAGAGCTGCTCCACATCCACTCGCTCCGTGCGAAGGATCTCTGCCTGGATCTTCTGTTTATTTTCATCAAAAATCTGGATCCTCACCGGCTCTGCCGCAACAGCCCAGCCACGTACCCTGAGAAATCCCTGCTGAACCTTCTCTTCTTCAATAAAAAACTGTGGTTTATTTCTTCGCTTTTCCAGATCCTTGACAGGAACAGAAAACCAGCAGAAAGTTTTGTCCGGCATATCCGCATAAATAGAAAGTTTCTGAAATCCATCCAGCGACTCCGGAAGACAAATCTCAGCTGTGATCCTCTCCCCCCGCATAAGGTCAGGATCCTTGAATCTCTCCAGTGCGCTGACCATCTCAAGCTTCTTGATCTCCGCTTTTACCTCTGACCCGTCCAGGCAGGCACGCATTTTTGCCTCTTTCGGCCATGTCCCCTGAAGGATGTAACAACACGGATCCTGAAGATGAAACCTGTCTTTGGTCACTTCAAAAATTTCTCTTGCCATAATCTATATCCAACCTCATTTCTCAGTCTTCTCTCAGGGAACAATCCCCCTCTGTCACAGAAAGATTCGGGCTGTAATACGGGTCTCCCATCTCAAGCTGCTGCGCCCATTTCTCCTGGAATCTCTTTACCTCTTTATCAAAACGGAACTGTTTTTCCGGTGTATCTTCCAGTCCCCTTGATTTTGATTCATAATGATACAGCTCTGCATAAGGTGTAAAAACAATCTTCTTTCCTGACGCACGGAATTTCATGCACAGATCAATATCGTTAAATGCCACCTGGAAGGTTTCATCAAAACCTTTCACCGAATCAAATTCAGATTTTTTTACCATCATGCAGGCTGCCGTCACTGCACTGATCTCCTGCACGCTGATCATACGTCCAAAATATCCCGGATCTTCTCTGGAAGCACGGCACATAATATGCCCTGCAATTCCGCCAAGTCCCAGAACAACGCCCGCATGCTGGATCGTATCATCCGGATAGTACAGTTTTGCTCCCACAGCCGCCACATTTTCCTGCTGACAGTTCTGGAGCATTTCCTCGATCCAGTCAGGTGTCAGGATTTCCACATCATTATTCAGAAACAGAAGGTATTCACCCTGTGCTTCCTCTGCAGCAAAATTATTGATCGCAGAATAGTTGAATTCTTTTTCCCAGGTCAGCACCCTTACCTTCGGATAGCGCTCCGGAAGTTTTTTATAATATTCAAAGGTTTCTTCCTTCTCGCTGTTATTCTCCACGATCAGAACCTCGTAATTACGGTAGGTGGATTTCCGTGACATGGAAAAAAGGCACAGTTCCAGATCATCTGTATGATCCTTGTTCGGAATGATGATCGATACCATAGGATTTCCCTGAACCTTTATATGGCTTCTGTACCAGCCCGGACGCTCCGTCATATCTACCTTCGCATCAATTCCCATTCTCTGATAATGCTCACGGATAGCTTTTCTTCCCGCCTCATAGGCATATGCCTTGCTGGAAGGATCTGCCGCAGTGGAATCCATGTGACATCTCCAGTGATACAGCACTTTCGGGATATGTGTGATCTTCTTCGCCTTTTCACAGCAGCGTAAGATAAAATCAAAATCCTGTGCCCCGTCAAATTCCGAACGGAGCATTCCGGTTTCATCTGTCAGACTTTTTCTGACTACAAAAATATGACAGATATAATTGTTTTCCCTCAGACGAAAGAGATTAAAATCTGGCTTGAAATTCGGGTCAAAATAGTGCTGCCCGTCCATACTGACCTTATCCTCATCTGTGTAGACCACATCTGCATCTGTGTCATTTATGGCTTTTACGATTTCATAAAGAGCATCCGGCTCCAGTGTGTCATCATGATCACAGAACATGAGATACTCGCCCTTCGCCAGTTCTGCCGCCGCATTTGTATTGGCTGAAATACCCCCGTTTTCTTTCAGTTTCTGATAAACAATACGTTTTTCTCTTCCGTAATGTTTTTCAAGAAACTCCTTCGCCTTATCATCCGGACTTCCGTCGGCCAGACACAGCTGCCAGTTTTCGTAAGACTGTCTGCGGACAGATTCGATCAGCTCCTTAAGATACGGAAGCGGTGTACAGTACAGCGGAATTACAATGCTGATCAACGGTTTCTGTGCAAAAGAAGCATGCTTCTGCCTGCGGAGTACCCGCTTATCTGCTTTATGCCGTGCGAGCCACGCTTCATAACCGCCCTCAGCCACATTTTCTTTTCCAAAGAGTCTGCCAAAGAGTCCCTTCGGCTTATTTTCTTTTCGGAGTGCTTCAATATCAATATTACATGTTTTTGTGACAGAATCACCGCAGAAATGAAGAATGATCTCTCTTCCTTTGATTTCCGGAAGTGCCGCTGATATGCGAAATCCAATTTCCTGCATCTTATATTCTTCATCAAGATTTCTTCGTTCAACCACATCCGGTCTGCGTCCGCGGCTAATCCGGCAGTCCAGAAGTGACGCGTCCTCCTGATGCACAGTCACATCCACGCTTCCCCTCTGGTCAACAACCCAGCCCTGGATCTCCAGCATCGTATCGTAAAGGATCTCTACCCGGTCCAGGTGATATTCTACCAGATTTTCCTTGATCAGCTCATCAAGCTCCTCTGCATTGATCTCCCAGATACTGATGCGTTCCTCGTCATGACGGAGAAACAATTCCAGACTCTGATATTTTTCTGCCAGCTTCAGTACCTCCGGAATCCGGACTGTAAATCCGGGAAGAAAATCACCGAATTCACAGCCAAGTGCCTGTGCGACATCCGGTCGTTCTCTTCGCTGGATCTGCGGAAGCTCAACAGTGTCATAGCCATCTCCCAGAAGTTCAAACTCATATACTTTTCTTTCCGGATGTGCATACCAGCCATCCAGGCTCAGAACATGTCCATGTCTGTCATCGTAACGTTCTTCATCTATGCTGAAACAAAAATTTTCCATGTTCTATCCCCTACTTATTTTTCTTGATGCTGCGGTACAATTTCCAGACTCTGGTGTTTTCCATCTGCCGGATTTTCTCGTTCAGATGACGGATCTCCATATCCTTCTGTGAAGACACCTGTGAGAATTTCCGCCAGAATTCTTCTCTGGCTTCCTGCTCTTTCAATACCTCGATTTCAATATCCAGTGTATTTTCCTGAATATCATCGATGATAAACTGCGGATCACCTGCTCCGAAATAATATTTTCCATCTCCCATATCAAATCCGTTGGTCTGGAAAATAACCGGTCTGCCGTCTTCAAATGCAAGTTTCCTAAGAAGAAGTCCGCCCATTGCCTCACCGGGATCCAGGCGCAGTCTCTTTACTCCCTGCGGGATCCGTATTTTCAGACAAAGACCTGCCTTTGCCATCGGATAAATCTCCGAATCATTTTCACTGAAATCTTTACCTCTGTCATAAAAAACCTGAAGTTTTCTTTCCGCCCCCGCAATACGAAGCTGTTCATAGAATGACAATGCATCGGCTTTTCCCGGAGAGACATCTTCATACATATCAAGAAGCGGAACATGGCTGCCCTTGATATAATTCTGGAAATTGTGCTCCATCTCTTCATATACTTCCAGTTCCCTCGCTGTAAGTCCGGCCTTGCTGTAGAAATCCAGATCTTTCAGTGCACGGCGTTTGCCGTCGCTTTCCAGATAATAGTGGATCATCCTGTAAATTATATAATTAGCAGGAACAGGGAAACGGAAAGACCATTCATAATCGATCACGGAAACCCTGTCGTCATCGATCAGGATATTGGCCGGTACCAGGTCAATGTTTGAGATTCCACTGCAGGAAAATGTACCTTCCAGTGAAACATTTCCGAATACTTTGACAAATTCCGGTGTCTTATAAAATGTCTCTCTGCTGTGGATCCGGCGTACTTTATCAATATAATGGAACAGAAGCTTCTCTGCTTCTTCGTTCCTGCCCTGCTTCACAAAGATATCCAGATGTTCTTCCAGTGTCCTGCCTTTGAGAAATTCCAACTGTACTCCCTGTTTATCCAGCGTGCACTGATTCAGTTCCAGCCCTTCTTTTGCATAGATCCTTGACATTTCTCTGGAGATGGATTCCAGATTCTTTACATGGGCTTCCGCCGCTGTTTCTGTTGGGACTTTCCGCACAAATACATCTTTTTTGTTATGTTTACAGATATCTGTACGAAGTGCGAATTTTGCTGATCTTTCATTTGAAAACTTAGAATATACTGTTTCAATTTCCGGTTTTTCTTTTCCGATCAGAAGCAGAAAGGAATTTGAAAATGTCGGGAACAGATCGTTATCCAGGAGAGAATCATACACCGGAGATTCCTGAAAAAGCTGCAGACGAAGTCTGTCATAATTGGTTTCCAGCCTGTTCAGTTCTCCTTTGAACGGAAGACGCTCATCTGAATAAATAGTCATTGGAAGTTTATAATCCGGGAATGGATAATACCAGGATGCTTTGAGACCACCTGCTTCTTTGAGAATCGAACCAAACTCTTTCTTTGTAAATGTCTTCACTCCGCTGGTAGTCGGATAGCCTTCCAGTCCTTCAAACAATGTACCAAAATGATCCTCTGTACAGCCTGCCCAGTATTTCAGACCAAAACGGTTTTCGATTGCAAGGACGATCTTTCCATCCGGCTTGAGATGCCTGGAAATGATCTTCAGAAAATCCACATACGGTGTATCACTCTGGATATAAGCCTCTCCATACTCAAATACGCCAATAAGTGTGATATAATCATATTTTTCTGTGAGATTCTTCTCAATATCCTGGAAATTTCCCATGAGAATCTTGAGATTATCAAAAGCCTTATGTCTGTTGGCATTGATCAGACTTCTTTTGCGTGACAGTTCAATACAGGTCACCTTCTTTGCTTTTTTGCACAGAGCACCTGTTACCGCACCACAGCCGGAGCCAATCTCCAGAACGTTTTCCTCTCCTGTAAACGGAAGCCAGCTTAAGATATTTTCTCTTATATGTGAAAAATGATACAGGATCGGCCAGCTTTTGCGCTCTGCGATCACC
The DNA here is from genome assembly GCF_009883055.1 of Blautia sp. BIOML-A1. Classification (GTDB taxonomy): domain Bacteria; phylum Bacillota; class Clostridia; order Lachnospirales; family Lachnospiraceae; genus Blautia_A. Next base: position 52,010 of record NZ_WWVR01000010.1, read on the forward strand.
TGATTCCATTCTTCCTCCGGATAAGTTCTGGCGATCTCAAGCATCTCATCTTCGATCGCACCGTCCGTATATAAATCTTTTCCCGGATAATACGTATCATCCAGCACAACCTGTCCTATTTTTTCACTCATTTTTCTTCTCCGTAATGTATCTCTACTTTTGAGTCCATATCATAAAAACCTACAGTATTCTGTTCAGAAACAACTGTAATATTACATGCATCATAGAGTCTGTGGAAAACTGTAAATTCTCCGTCCCTGTATCCGGTACAGCCAAATGCCAGCAGATATTCTCCGCCCTGAAGGAACATCTTCTGCGTAAAAGTTACGGTACAGGTATCGCCCTCATCAGAATGCTCAATATGCATCTTTTCAAACATGGTATTGGTTCCTGTGATCTCCGTACCCTTAATATCCTTGAAGGTATATGCCATGATCGGTTCCTGGATTGCTTCATGGAACACAACCTTCATGCGAATCTGGAAAGTACTTCCCTTCTCTATGGTATTGGTTGACCTTCCTTTGTCATCGATCACTGCAAAGTCTGTGATCTCAGCAAGCTTACTTCCATACTCCAGCATATTCGGATTGACCTGGAACTCTTCGCTCCAGCTCTCCTTTGGTTTTTCCTCCTGAATCTGCTGTTTTGCAGGATCCTGTCCCACCAGAAGCTGCTTATACATATCAACCATCTGCTTCGGTGAACCTTCCTCCAGCTTCACGCCTTTGTTCAGAAGTACAACCCTGTCACAGTATCTTGCGATACTGCTCAGATCATGACTTACAAAAAGGATGGTCCTTCCCATCTTCTTAAATTCTTCAAACTTACGATAACATTTTGCCTGAAAAAAGACATCTCCTACAGAAAGTGCCTCATCTACGATCAGGATCTCCGGATCAATGTTGATCGCCACGGCAAAAGCCAGACGGACAAACATACCACTGGAATATGCCTTGACCGGCTGATGAACAAAATCACCGATGTCCGCAAAATCCAGAATATCCTGCAGGCGTGCATCTATCTCCTCTCTGGAAAATCCCATCATGGTTCCATTGAGATAGACATTTTCAATTCCGGTATATTCCATATTAAATCCGGCTCCAAGTTCCAGAAGCGCAGAAATACGTCCATCTACCACAACTTCGCCGCCGGTTGGATTCAGTACACCGGTGATGATCTTAAGAATTGTGGATTTACCGGAACCATTGGTTCCGATAATCCCCACAGTCTCTCCTCTTTTTACTTCAAAACTCACATCCCGCAGTGCATAATGCTCCCGCACCGGAACCTTAAATCCCAGTGCCTCCTTCAGACGGTCTGAGGGTTTGTTATATAATTTGTACATCTTATCCAGATGCTTTACCTGAATTGCAAATTCACTCATTCTACTCTCCACATTACAGTACATCCGCAAAATGTACCTGAAGTTTTTTGAACAGTCTGGTTCCGAAAATAAATACTGCCGCTGTAAACACCCAGAAATAAAGTGTCAGCACCGGATGCTCCCAGATTGCTACCTTGCCGATAAGAGAATCCCGGTATCCCTGAACGATATAAAACAGCGGATTCAATTTCAGTATCTTCTGAAGGATCCCGCCCAGTCCAAGATCATTGAAATCCCACATGATCGGAGTCACCCAGACTCCCACCTGAAGGGCAATGTTGATGATCTGACTCAGATCGCGAAAGAAAACAACTGCCGCACTCGTCATATAAGTCAGTGCAAGGATCAACATAAAAATACAGAAGCTGTAATAAATAAGCTGCAGTGCATAAAGGCTCGGCGGATAGCCCATAAAGGTATAGATCACCAGCAGGATCACAACAAAAAAGGCATGTACAAACACTGCTGAGAATACTTTGACTACCGGCAGAATGCGGATATTAAACACCACCTTCTTGACCAGATAATTGTATTCCAGAAGTGCATTTGTTCCTCCTGTGAGTCCCTCCTGAAAGAAAAACCATGGAATCAGACCTGCGATCAGCCAGAGCACAAACGGAACGCCTTTGTCCGATCCGTTTCTGAGCGCCAGCCCAAACACAAACCAGTATACGCAGATCGTAACGATCGGCTGGATGAATGCCCAGACCGTTCCAAAATAGGAACCGGCATATTTAGTTTTGAAATCATTTTTTGCCAGAGAAAAGACTAATCTTCTGTTTTTGTAGATTTCTCCGGGCAGCCAGGTATTTTTATTCAATCCTTTTTACTCCTGTTTGCAGTGTATTCCTTGAGGCCTCCCCACTTCTGATCTTTCTCGGAAAGGATCAGTTCCATGTCCTCCGGGATTGGCCACTGTACACCGATATCCGGGTCATTGTAAGCAAGACCGCCCTCATCGTTCGGATGATAGAAATCTGTACATTTGTAAGCAAACTCTGCAGTATCAGAAAGAACTACAAATCCATGTGCAAAATTCTTCGGAATAAAGAACTGCTTCTTGTTCTCGGCAGACAGAACCACACCGTACCACTGTCCATAAGTTTCTGAACCTTCTCTTAAATCTACCGCAACATCAAAAACTTCTCCGCTCACAACACGTACAAGCTTATCCTGCGGATAATTGATCTGAAAATGAAGTCCGCGAAGGACACCTCTTCTGGAACTGGACTGGTTGTCCTGAACAAATTCCATGTCAATCCCTGCTGCCTTATAATCATTGTAATTATATGTTTCCATAAAATAACCACGTTCATCTCCGAATACGGTCGGTGTGATAACCTTCAGTCCTTCGATATGACAGGTTTCTACTGTGATCTTACCCATTTTATAATCCCTCCGCTACTTCGATCAGATATTTTCCATAGGCAGTCTTGAGAAGTGGCTGCGCCAGCTCAACAAGCTGCTCCTTTGTGATAAATCCACGTTTGTACGCAATCTCTTCAATGCAGGAAATATAAAGTCCCTGACGTTTCTGGAATGCTGCAACAAAATCAGCTGCATCCAGAAGAGAATCATGATTTCCGGTATCCAGCCACGCAAAGCCGCGTCCAAGAGTCTCCACCTTAAGAGTTCCTCTTCTCAGATATTCATTGTTGATGCTGGTGATCTCAATCTCGCCTCTTGCAGACGGTTTTACATTTTTGGCAATCTCTACAACATCATTGTCATAGAAGTAGAGTCCCGGAACTGCATAATTTGACTTCGGATGCTCCGGTTTTTCTTCGATGGAAAGTGCCTTTCCATTTTCATCAAATTCTACGACACCATATTCTCTTGGATCCCTTACATAATATCCAAAAATAGTTGCTCCCTTTTCCTCTTCTGTGCGTTTATATGCATTCAGAAGCACTCTTGAAAAGCTCTGTCCGTAGAAAATATTGTCTCCCAGAACAAGTGCTACAGCATCATCACCGATAAAGTCAGCACCGATGATAAAGGCATCTGCCAGTCCCCGCGGCTGTTCCTGTACTGCGTACTCAAATCTCATTCCCAGCTGACTTCCATCTCCCAGAAGTTCACGGAATACCGGAAGATCTCTCGGTGTGGAAATGATCAGAATCTCACGGATGCCAGAAAGCATCAGCGTGGAAAGTGGATAGTAGATCATCGGCTTGTCATATACCGGCATGATCTGCTTGGAAATTGCCTTGGTCAGCGGATATAATCTGGTTCCTGAACCGCCTGCTAAAATAATACCTTTCATGGATTGCCCTCCTTTTGTTTACATATCTACTCTAATAATTTTTACGATGAAGCAGGATCAGAAGAATGACCAGAAGCACTCCCATTCCGGCCATCACTCCGAGAAGGATTTTGGATGTCATGGAAAATCCTTTTGTTTCATTCTGTATTTCTGATACTGCGTTTTCTGTCTGTTCTCCTACCGGAGTTTCTTCGGTTACTTCTTCCTGTACAGGTGCTTCTGTTGGTGCAGGTGTCGGATCTGCTTCCATCACATAGCCAACATATTGACCATTGTAATAATAACGGTTCATGGTCCTGCCGTTTTTGTCTGTGCTTTCTGTCGTCAGATCATTAACCGTGACTCCCTTAGGTACAGACATCTTTGTACCATTCACATCAATCGTATCGAAATTATTGAACGCATAGTCAAACAACGCTGTACTGTCTGTACAGTTGATTCCCAGATCAACCGTCCTCATAGTCACCGCAATGTATGTCCTGCCGTTTCTTTCTGCCGCAACAACCAGAGTATGCTGTGCTTCATTGGCAAAACCGGTCTTTCCACCGATGCAGCCTTCATAATAAAGATCTGATTCTTTTGCCATAAGCGGCATATGAGTATGCATTGGTCTTGCCTCACTTAAGTTTGTTGCCGGAATTGTATAGCCAACACTTTCAATCACTTTCCGGAACCTTGCATTCTTAAGACCAGCCTTCATGATCTTTGCAAGGTCAAGTGCACTGGTATAATGATTTTCATCCGGCAGGCCACTGGCATTTACAAAATGTGTATGCGTACAGCCAAGTTCTTTGGCTTTCTGATTCATCATATCGACAAAATTGGCCTCTGTACCGCCGACATATTCTGCAATCTGGGCACAAACCTCATTCGCGGACTTGATATAGGCAGCAAACCAGCAGTCCTTCATCGTCATCTGCTCGCCCAGCTGGGCATTGATATTACTGCTGTCCCAGGTCACATCACGAATTCCCGTCTCTGTAAATGTCACGACATCTTTCGGCGAACTGTTCTCAATTGCTACCAGAAGTGTCATCAGTTTCGTTGTACTTGCAGGATACCGGCATTCATTCATTCCCTTGTCATAGAGAACTGCTCCTGTATCTGCATCGATCAGAACCGCTGCCTCAGAAGTGGTCTGTGGCCCTGCCGGCCAGCTCTGGATATTGTTGGTTGCGACTGCTGCCGGAGTACCGTTTGCAGTAACGGCAGCTGCCTGTACCTGTGCAGAAAACGCCAGAATCAAAGCACTTCCCAACGCAGCTATCTGGCATATTCTTTTTTTCATTGTATTACCTCCGTCTAAAACTCAAACTGCTGTATCTTTTCTACAATGTATTCCATATCTGTTTCGGAAAGATCATAAAACATCGGAAGCCGTACCAGACGTTCACTCTCTTTTGTCGTATAAACATCCTCGCCGCAGAATCTGCCGAACTTCTCTCCCGCCGGTGAACTGTGCAGCGGAACATAATGAAATGCAGCACAGATGCCATTCTCTTTAAGGTAAGCGATCAACCGGCTTCTGACAGACAGATCTCTGACCTTAATGTAGTACATATGTGCATTGTGTACACAGCCTTCCGGCACAAACGGACGCTGGAGCTTGCCCGCATCCTCAAGATTCTTGAGATTTGTATGATAATAATCGTAGATCTCATGACGCTTGTGATTGATTTTTTCACATTCTTCAAGCTGTGCATAAAGATAAGCGGCATTCATCTCGCTCGGCAGATAAGAAGAACCATAATCGATCCAGCGGTATTTATCTACCTGACCACGGAAAAATTTACTTCTATCTGTTCCCTTTTCACGGAGGATCTCTGCCTTTTCCTGATATTCGCTCTTCTGGAAAACAAGGGCTCCACCCTCGCCCATTGTGTAATTCTTGGTCTCATGGAAGCTGTAGCAGCCAAAATCTCCAATTGTTCCAAGTGCCCTGCCATGGTAATATGCCTCCACACCCTGTGCGGCATCCTCAACAACCTTGAGATCATACTTCTCTGCCAGTTCCATGATTTTGTTCATCTCACATCCCACACCTGCATAATGAACAGGAACGATTGCTTTTGTTTTGTCTGTGATCGCCTGCTCGATCAGATTTTCATCAATGTTCATAGTGTCCGGACGAATATCTGTAAAAACAATCCTTGCTCCTCGAAGAACAAAGGCATCCGCAGTAGAAACAAAGGTATAGGATGGCATGATAACCTCATCCCCCGGCTGGATATCGCTGAGGAAGGCTGCCATCTCCAGTGCATGTGTACAGGATGTTGTGAGAAACACCTGATTCACATCAAACCGTTTCCTCATCCACTCTGAGCAGAGCTTTGTATATTTACCATCTCCGCAAAGCATTCCCTGTGCCACTGCATCCTGGATATATTTTAATTCATTTCCGACAATTGCCGGCCTGTTAAAATCTATCATATTCTGTATCTTACCTCTCTTCCTTCTCTGATGTGTTCTTCGCGTTACTGTTCACTCCGTTCACAGATATTCTCCTTATCCCGGATCACATACTGTGGAGTCTTATTGATATTCAGCATCAGCTTTCCAAGATATTCTCCTATGATTCCAAGCATCAGGAAGGTAATCCCAAACAATACCAGCATCGCACACATCAAAGAGGACCATCCGATCGCAATTGTCGGGTCCAGCAGCTTACGGACAAGCACCACAACTGCCCCGATAAATCCGGCTGCTGAGAATAATGTTCCAAAAAACGTGGATACCCGAAGAGGAATCACTGTAAAATTCAGACAGGAAAGAAAAAGATTCAGTCCCTTGCGGAAATTATAATTCGATGTTCCTACCTCTCGCTCAAAATGTTCAATCTCAATATTTGCAATGTTATGGGTCGTACGGAAAAACAACACCTGCAAAAAGATATTGTATCCGTCATATTTTATAATCTCATCCCTCACATAGCGTCTGCAACACCAGAAACTGCTCATCTGGATATCCTTCGGACGGTCCAGAAGATGCCACAATAAGAAACGGCTGACTGCTCCTGTCAGATTCTTGAATGCTGAAAATTTTCTCTGTTTGAACACACCGAATACAATATCATATCCCTCCCGGATCTTATCCAGAAAAAGCGGAATCTGTGACGGATGGTTCTGCATATCATCGTCCATTCCGATGATCAGATCACCCTCTATATAATTCATAGCCGCCATGATCGCGTTATGCTGTCCAAAATTCTTCGCAAGATTGATTCCCTTGACATTTGAGTATTTTTCTGCCAGTGCATGGATCGCATTCCATGTTCCATCTCTGGAATAGTCGTTGACCAGCACAAATTCACACTCGTAGTCCTTTAATTTTTCAAATTCCTCTATTGCCAATTCTACCACTTTTCCAATGGTATGTTCCGAATTATAGCATGGTATGACAATGGATACCAGCATGTCCTATATCCCTCATTTCTCTATATCTTGTTAAATATAATAACGCCTGCCAGAATCAGTGCAAATCCCGCAAGCTTTCTTTTGGTAAATTTCTCTTTCAGGAAAAAATATCCCATCACCGATACAAAAATATATCCTGTTGATTCCAGAATTGGTGACATGGAAAGCGGTACATACTTCAGCGCCAGCATCGTGAGGATCACAGAACAGAAAAACATTCCGTATGCCCCGATCACCAGCGGATTCAAATATTCCTTCAGCGAACTTTCGTAAGTTCTGTCAGCTGCCTTCTTCAGTAAAATCTGTGAAACGGATGAAATAAACACAGAAAAAAGCAAAATGCAGACAGATATCTCCAGACGACTCATCAATGCTCACCGCCTTTCTCTCTGTCTTCTCCTGTCACAAGATAAATACCGACAAAGATGATGGCTGCACCTGCGATCATATTCCAGGTAACCTTCTCACCAAAAATCAATGCTCCCCATATAATTCCCCATATCAGTGTAACCGGTCGGTTGGCATAGGCCACTGTCAGCGGCATTCTCTTGAGAATCTGCTGCCAGATGATCGCATATCCAAACATAATTACAAAAACAAGCCCGAACCAGAAAATAAACTCTATGGAAAAGATATTTCCTGTATATCGGGATGCCATTTTGGAGCAGACTCCACTCAGAGAACTGAACAGAAGGCTGATATGAAGCATCAGAAAAATACTTTTTTTTGAACTAATGTAATTTCTCATGTTATTCTCTCACAATCATACCGTAAATTCAATGTTTATTTTCGACAAAATCTCTTCCAGACGTTTCTCACATGCTGCAAGACTTTCTCCGCGAAGAATCACCTGTCCCAGGCGATCTCTGCCATTTGTATAGTGATGGACTTCATCTCCCGGCACAATATTAAATGACAGATCCACGATGTCTGCTGCCGGTTTATTCGCATTGTGAATTGCCTTTACAATTCCATCTTTATCCGAAAGTAAGGTTCTGGAAAGATTTGCCGTACCGGAAATTTTGTCACGGAACATCTCCTGCACATCCATACCGAGAGCCAGACGAACGATTGCTTCATAATAATTGATTCCATAGTAAATGCTGACCATCTCCGGCAGGCAGGTTCCCCCGGCTCTTCCGGTGATCTCGATCACATAAATCTTCCCGTTTTTTTCTATCAGATCACAGTTGACCGGACAATTATCAAGACCCGCAGCACGAATTGCCAGTTTAACCTGATCTTCCACCTCTCTTCCCAGTTCATTCTGTTTCTTATATGGAACAGAATGACCGATCGGAGTTGGCACATAGCTCTGAAAAGCCTCAATATTATTCGGCAGGCAATACAAAAGTCGACCGTTCTGTATCATAGCCTCGCATCCAAGCACCTGCCCCTCGATAAATTCTTCAACCAGACAGTAATCTTTCCGGGTTGCTTCCATGGTCTTATTATAATAGAAGAAAGTCTCCTCACGGGTATTGCAGCGAAAAATTCCTCTGCTCCCCATAAGATCTACTGCCTTAAGCACAACCGGAAATTCCAGTTTTTCCAGTGCCTCTTCTAACTCCTCCAGACTGTGGATGCAGATATGTCTCGCACAGCGCACACCACCAGCCATAAAGGCTTCCTTCATTTTGAATTTGTCGTTGCTGATATCTGCTGACTTGGCTGAAGGACCGATCAGTCCCATTTGTTCACAGGTATATCCCAGTGCACGAACGCCTGCATCCAGACAGCAGGTTGCGATTCCGTCAATTTCTTTTTCCTGTGCTGCCTTTAGAATTGCCTCGGGACTGGTAATATCTGCATATACACTCTCATCAGCCACTGCAAACCCCGGCCAGTCTCCCGGCGTACTTGCTGCTACAGTCGATACCCCCAGCTGTCTGGCGGCTTCATAAAGAGGGAGCTGAGAATAACTTGCCCCCAGAATCATTAATTTCTGCATTTTTATTTATCCTCTTGTTCAAGAAAGTCAAAAAACAGCGGAGTTCCTCCTGTATGAAGAAACAGAATCTGTTTTCCCTGGATCTTATGTTCTTCCAGATATTTAACCATACCATAAAATGCCTTTCCTGTATAGGTCATATCAAGAGGGATCCCCTCACTGCCATAAATCCGACGGATCAGATCAGCTACCGGCTCCGACCAGGCACCATATCCGCCCTCCATATAGGAATCCGTAAAATGAATCGAATCTTCCATATTTTCCGGAAGTACTCTGTGGAACTTCTCTGCATATTCTCTGAGATTTCCTGCGATCACTTCTTTTCCTCTCGCAGAATTCCGAGAAACAGAGATTCCTACAATCTTACGGTTATCTCTCCTGTTCAGGCTTCCTGCAAGAAGTCCCGACTGTGTGGCATTGGTACTGGATGCCAGGAAAATATAGTCAAAATGAACTCCTCGCATATTTTCGTAACGACAGATCTCTTCGTAGACCTCTTCATAGCTTCTCATCGGAATCCATTCCCTGCCCTGTCCTCTGGAATTCCCGTAAATATAATACGGTTTATATCCTTTCTCATAAAGTTCTTTCATTGCCTGCTCCACAGCCGTGGCAATCCCTGATTTACCGCAGGGTATTTCAACAACTCCCATCTTACGGATAATACGGCTGTTACAGGTTTCTCTGTTATCCTTGATATCTTCCGTGTTATGGATCATATAGCAGGGGATTTCCAGTTCATGACAAAGTGTTGCAAGGATACGGCAGAGATTGGAGTGATAGTTGCCGTAGATGATCATACTGTCACAGTTTTCTTCCTGCATATTTTCTATGAATTTCCGTGCAAAACGTACTTTGTTCCCGCCAAATGCAAATGGAAGAAGATCCTCTCTTTTCATAAAAAATGTATTTTTGTTATCTGTATAGCGAAGTCTCTGGATCGGTGTATCAAAGACAGAAACCGGATTTTCCCATGGTCCATGATGCAAAAGCCTGTCCATTTCTTCATAGGATTCTGCCTGCAGAATAAAAAATCCCGGTCGGCTTCCGCTGTCTGTGATATTGGCAGTTTTTACATCGCCCTCCAGCACGACTTTCTTTAAGTTTTGTGGATGATTCTGTCTGATATTTTCCAGAAGCCGAAGATCATTTTCATTCATAAGAAAACGAATTGCAGAAATGTGGGACTCTGCTTTTTTTAATACAGGTGGGTTTCCGGCTGCTGTGTCCACAACCATCCCGACAAAATCCTGACCTGTAGAAAGCGGTACAAGATCAGAACCGATGCAGTCACCGCCCATACGGGAACCAATCTCTATAATCCGGATATCACCCTTTTCGTTGATCCGTAATTCACTGTGCCCTGCCCCGAACTTTACTTCCAGTGCATCCAGTGCCTGAAATACAACGTTCTCCACCTTCCTTCTCATCTCTTCTGACAATGGAGCCGGCTGTAAATGTCCAACCTCAATATAATGAGGACTTCCTGTTGTAAATTTCTTGGTGACTGCAAGGCAGGTGTGTCTTCCCTGGTAGCTGATCGTCTCCACACTGTACTCCGCACCGGAAATATATTCCTCGATGATTGCTTTTTTCTCAAAAGACTGTCCGACTGCTGCTTCAATCGCCGCCGGAAGATCTGCCGGATCTGTCACCTTGGTGATTGCTCTGCTGCCCGAGCGGTCTGTCGGCTTTACGATCACCGGAAAGCTCTTCGGCTCTGCTATCTCGCCTTCTCTCACACATTCAAAATACGGCACCGGAATTCCTGCCTTTTTGAATGCACTGCGCATAGCATATTTATTCGTGGACTGTCGGATGCAATCCGCACTGTTTCCCGGAAGTCCGAGTTTTTCTGCCAGATACTGCACCGTAATATTTGCAAGATCAGAACCAATTGTTGCTACTGCATCCGGTTTTATCCTGCGGCATTCTTCCAGGATCTCATCCATTTCCACAATGCTTATCTCATAAAAAAAATCCGCATCCTCTGCCCCTATTGCACCTTCTCTCCAGGCAAAAACATGTGTCTCATATCCCATTTCTTTTGCTTTCAGAATCAGAGGCTTCTGAAAATCATTTGCCCCAATGATCACGATTTTTTTCATAACAATCCTTTCTAACATTAAAAATGCCGCAAGCCTCAGAAACTCCTCCGATGCCTGCAGCAATTTCAGTCTCCGTCTGATTGATCGGAGCGTTTATTTTGTTTTGTACATTTCGTTGTAGTATTTCTGATAGTCACCACTGGTAACGTTCTTCATCCAGTCCTCATGCTCAAAGAACCACTGAATGGTCAGGCGGATTCCATCCTCAAAACAGGTTTCCGGGTACCAGCCGACTTCTTCTTTGATCTTGTCCGGTGCGATCGCATAACGACGGTCATGTCCCTTACGATCCTCTACATATGTGATCAGCTTCTCACTTACAAGTTCTTTACGCGGATCTCCTTCCGGAAGCATCTCCTGAAGAGTATCCAGAATAATATGGATGATCTGGATATTCTGTTTCTCATTATGTCCTCCGATGTTGTATGTCTCAAACAGTCTGCCTTTCTCCTGCACCATGTCGATTCCCTTGGCATGATCCATAACATACAGCCAGTCACGAACATTCTTTCCATCGCCATATACCGGGAGTTTCTTACCCTGAAGTGCATTGTTGATGATCAGCGGAATCAGTTTCTCCGGGAACTGGTATGGTCCGTAATTATTACTGCAGTTTGTGATGTTTGCCGGAAACTTATAAGTATCCATATAAGATTTTACCAGCATGTCTGAGGATGCCTTACTTGCTGAGTATGGGCTGTGCGGATCATACGGAGTTGTCTCATAGAAAAATCCTCCATCCTCTTCCAGTGAACCATATACTTCATCTGTGGATACATGAAGAAATTTCTTATCCGGTTTGAATGTTCCATCCGGAAGTTCCCATGCAGATTTTGCTGCATTCAGCATAACCAGAGTTCCAAGTACATTTGTCTTGACAAATACTTCCGGATTACGGATACTTCTGTCTACGTGGCTCTCAGCTGCAAAATGAACAACACGGTCGATATCATTCTCATCAAAGATCTTCATGATCGCCTCGCTGTCACAGATATCAGCTTTGACAAATGTATAGTTTTCTCTGTTTTCAATGTCCTTGAGATTCTCAAGATTTCCTGCGTAGGTCAGTTTGTCAACATTGATAATACGAATCTCATTATTATATTTCTGAAACATATAGTGAATATAGTTAGAACCGATAAAACCGGCACCGCCTGTTACCAGGTATGTTCTCATATTTCCTTTCCTCCTGAAAAACGCTCTCCCTCATGGAAGAGCGTTTATTTAACTGATAATTATTGATAATCCGGGTCTGTCGGGTCGAAAGTCTTACTTCCTCTCAGTGGTGTAAGCGGTCTTCTTCCCAGTGGTCCCTTATAGCACTCATCTGCACTGTATTTTCCATCGAATACACGAAGTGTGGAGCCATTGCAGTTCTCATATACCCATTTTGCATCTGCAACACAGGCACGGATACATCCATGAGATGCAGGACTGCCAAGTTTCAGATACTCACCAGCCGGAAGGTTATTTCCATTCTGCAGACCACTTGCTACTGAATGGATAAAGATTCCATTTACTACATGAGTTCCATACTGTCCCCAGGACGGTCCCATCAGCGGCTGCCAGCGAAGAGATCTTGTCAGTGTGTAAGTTCCTTTCAGTGTCAGTGTAACTGGATTACCTACAGAAACACGGATTGTCTTGATCGGGTATTTCTTGCTGCTGTCTGTATATACCGTCATAACACCATTGGTACGGTCACATTCCAGATAGTATCTGCTGCGTTTAAACTCGTTTGTTCTGTCATACACACGGTTTCCGTATTTATTGAAACGATAGTTAACACCATCGATCCATGCTGTTGTATTCACATACCATTTACCGGTATTCGGGTTAATATAACGTGCCAGGTTTCTGCTTGAGTCGATAGTTACCCATCCTGTTGTAAATCTTCCTCTACTGTCCAGCCATCCCTTGGTTCCTGCACGGGTAATACTTCTGTTGGTCTGTGCTATACAGTCCTTGAAGTAGAAGTAATACATCTTGCCATCACATCTGATTCTTCTCCAGCCTGAAACTGCAAGCAGACCATTGGATGCTGCATAATAATATTTATTATTATATTTGATCCATGTTCCCTTGTACATCTGTCCACGATACTGTTTTGTGCTGGATCTCTGGAAGAAGTAGTATTTGTTGCCAATCTTTGTCACACCACTTGCCATACGTCCGTCAGGAAGGAAATATCTGGATCCACTCCATGCGTTCTGGTAGTTATTTCCACCATTCGTAAACAGGAACCATCCGATAAATTTATTATTGACAGTTACCTTCTGCATTCCCTTCTTCTCTTGTATACGTCCTGCAGTGTTTCCGAAGTAATAATATCTGCCATACTTGGTGGAGCCTGTACCTGCCAGCTGTACCCAGCGATTTCTCCAGGTTGCACGACGGCCGTTTGAAGTAAAGTAATATCTGTAATTACCGATTTTGACAAGACGGTTTGCATAAGCAATACCGGAACTATTGGACATATAATAATATCCATCAGCACCTTTGACCTGTTTTCCCTTGATCAGATATCCATTTGCATCAAGAAGATACAGATTGGAACTGTTCTTCAGAACTTTATAGGCGCCAATGCCTTTCTTGACATAACGTCCGTCACTTCCGAAGTAACGCCATCTCTTGTTATTGATGCCAATCCATGTGTTTCTGACCATCTTTCCAGGTACAATCTCATTTGCAGAGGCACTTCTGAACCAGTAAAGTCCCTTGTTATTATTGTAAGTAGTTTCTTTTTCTCCTACAAACGGTACACCGTTATTCTGAAGATAATAGTATTCCTTGCCAATCTTATATACCTTCTCTGCGATGTTGATTCTTACACCTGTATTGTCATAGTATTTAAAAGCTTTGGCAGATGTATCCCAGTACCATTTGTTTGTCTGCATCTGTCCAAGTTTGGAATTGTACGGTGCTTTGATATCGGCAAATGCCGGATTTAAATCAGGATTTATTACCTTAACATCACTGACTGTGTTGAAATAATAATAAGAGTCTCCTGCCTTTGCATCACCTGTACACAGATATCCATTTGCATCGAACGCATATTTTGCAGTAAATACTTCCGCTCCGCTTGCATCCAGTGTTGTGATCTGTACAAGACCATCTTTGTCTGTATAGTAAGCCGGAGTTTTCGTCTCCGCTACTGCTGCCGGATCCGTTGTTTCTTCAGCGGCATCCGTTTCTGTACTGTCAGCCGGAATTTCCTCTGCTACTTCCTCTGTCACCGCTTCTTCGGTATTCTGGATATCCTCTGCGGTTTCCACAGCGGCTGAGGTTTCTTCAGTTACTGTTCCTTCGGTTACGGTTGTTTCTTCAGCACCTGTTGTTTCAGCTGCATCTGCTGCCTGTTCTGCATCTGCTGCATCTTCCGCAGTTCCTGCTTTAGCTCCTGTGTATTTGTAAAGTCTCCACTGGAGTTTTCCGTTGCTGTCCTCTTCATACTTCCAGCGCAGATAAGACAGTTTCGCCTCTGTAATGCTGTCTTCCTCTCCCGGATAAACCTTTCCCACAGCTTCTGTTTTCTCTTCCTCAAGGATATCCTGAGTATCTGCTGTTACATCTGCTTCAGAAGTAAAATCCGCATCAGAGACAAAATCCATATCTGCATCTTCAGATTCTTCTGTGGATTCCGGTTCAGAAATCACCTCTCCATCTTCTGATCCTGCCTCATCTATCGTTACAGCAGGATCATCTGTCTCCTCATTGCTGTCTGCTTCTTCATCTGTAACAGGTTCTTCATTGTCTTCTGTAACTGCAATTTCCGCTGAAAATTCTGCCGCACTGACAGCTGTTGCCTCTGCTGCAGTAGCCATGCACATAGACAGACTCAGTAAAACTGCCACAACTCGTTTCTTCACAACCTCTCCTCCTTATTCTTATAACACCTTTATTCACCAAGACCACTGCTGATCGCACTGATCAAAGCTTCCATTGCTGCCTGCTCATCTGTACCATCACAGATCAGTTCAATCTCATCTCCGCATTTAACGCAGGCTCCCAGAACGCTCAACACGCTTTTGGCATTAGATCTGGCTCCGTTAAAGATAAATTCAATCCTGGAGTCATATTTAATTGCCTCATTGCACAAAGCTCCTGCCGGGCGCAGGTGAAGCCCTGACGGATTATTGACTGTTATCTTCTGACTGATCATCTCATATATCTCCTGTTCATCAATTGTTACTGTTCACTCCGTTCACAGCAACCTGAGCAAAATCCATTCCAAATCGCCTTGGGTGATAAGATTTTGCTATATTTATGGCAAAATACCGTGCGGAATATTACCTGTAAACAGTTACGATCAATTACCTGTATCTGCCGTGGAAATTCTGGAAACTTCCACTCCTGTAGTAACCTCATCTACCAGTTCGTATCCCTTCGGAATACTTACCTTGACCGGCACTTCATAGCTGCCTTCTTCCTTACCCTCCAGATCAATAGAAGCCTTGATATCATTCTCGTCCAGGTCCTTAAGATCGTCTTCTGATTTCTTAACTCTGACTTCTATCTTGGCTGTATCAAATGCTACCTGCATTCCTTCCGGCTGATTTTCAACAGAAATATTCTTCGTCAGTATTTCGCAAGCAGTACTCCCTTCCGGCAGGATATTAACTCTGACAAAGACATCCTCACTGGAATCACTGGTCAGCTTCAGTCCCTCCGGCAGGTAGTCGGAAATATTGAGTTTTGCCTCAAAATCACTGCTCTGATCTGAAATATCAACAGCTGATCCGGATATCCAGATCGTATTATTCTGATTTTTCAGATTGTTCAGTGCCTCTTCACTTCCCGCTATGCTGATCACATTCGGAGTTGTGGTGACACTCTCGACCTGATATCCACTGTCCGGAGTACCTGTGTACTCTGCACTTATTTTAACATCAGTTTTGACTTTCCACAACCTTGCAGTCACATAAACTTTGGAAATATTAAGATAACTCGCATCCGTATCGGAGAATTCCTCTCCATTCTTATCAATGATCTTCACTTCTGTTTCCTGAGTCACGTCCTCTGTTGCCCCATCCACATCAATAGAAGCATTTACCTTATCTATTTTATTAATAAGGGACTTCGGTCCTGTAATCTTGATTTTCTCAGGATTTGAACTCAGTGAACCCACTTCATATCTCTTATCAGGCCTGGTGTTATTCGTGGTAACATTTACTACAAATTCCTGTGTATCCTTATCTTCCAGATGAAGACTCAGATTATTCGGTGTCACTTCGATATTACCCGGAGAAAGTTTATTACAGGTTACCGTGATCGGAACCATCACCGGATCCGTATCAAGGCTTACCGCCTGCTGAAGATCTGCGACCGCCTGAAAATCACTGGCTGTAATCTTATCCAGAGTTTTTCGCTGTGCCTTGATTGTCACGCGGATCGGCGTCTGGTCACTGTCCTGCATACACATCTTTCCATCTGCATCAATGTATGCCTCATTAAGAAGCTGCACATCTGAAATCACAAACGATTTCGTCCCGACAGGATTGTCAATATTTACAACCAGAAGCCATACGACTACAGCAATCACAAGAGACAGAATCTTCAGAGAAATATTATTTCCCATTTTTTTCTTCATGTTTCACTCTCCCCTTAAAAAGCTGCCGCAGTTTACTGTTATTTATAACTTTCTTGTTCTGTGCACGCTCAAGTACTTCTCGAAGTTCCGAACTGCTGACATTTCTCATCAGATGTCCGCCCTCAGCTACGGAAACCTGTCCTGTTTCCTCAGAGACAATGATCGTCACTGAATCTGTGACCTCGCTGATTCCCACACCTGCACGATGTCTGGTTCCAAGCTGCTTACTCAGTTCCATATTGTCGGAAAGCGGAAGATAGCAGGTTGCTGATACGATTCTGTTCTCTCTCACAATGACTGCTCCGTCATGAAGCGGTGTATTATGTTCAAAAATATTGATCAGCAGCTGACTTGTCAGGATTGCGTCCACATTAATCCCTGTTCGAATGTATTCATCCAGACGAATCTCCTGTTCGATCACGATCAATGCTCCTGTCTTAACTTCCGCCATATCATAACAGGCCTTGATCAGTTCATTCACTGTCTTGTCTGTGAAACGTTCCTTCACTTCCTTACCGGTATCAAACGGAATAATCGACGCCATGATCTTCTTCTGCCCGAGCTGCTCTATGACCTTGCGAAGTTCCGGCTGGAAAATGACCACAATCGCCGTGATCAGTGCTCCTGCCAGCTTGGATACGATCCAGAGGATCGTATTCATTTTAAAAATATATGCAAGTACAAGAAAAGCGCCAATAACCAGAAGACCCTTGAGCAAAGTATACGCACGGGTGAACTTGATCCATACCATAAACTGATATACAAAAAATGCAATCAGCATAATCTCTATAATATCAATGATATTCATAGAAGGTAAACTGACTCCTGAAAGATACCTGCCTATCATACCCGTGATATTCCGCATAAACACGCTTTCCTCCTTGCAACCTTTCTTTTATAGACTGCAGCCCCTGGCACTGTTCACTCCGTTCACAATAGACCTTAAAGCTGCTCTGATCACAGATCCTTCAATGACTCCTCGAGTTTCTTCTCGAAATCAATATCATCCATATCTGCCTTGTCAATCACTGCTGTATTTTCTGTTTCCTCTGGTTCCGGTTTCTCTTTCTTTGGTGGAACTGCCCCCTGGAACAGCGGTGCAGAGAAATTCACGACACGTTCATTCTGTTTCCTGTCATCACGCATTGGCTCGCCATTGATCTTCTTGATACTTCTCGCTGAAGTTGCAACCAGAGCCTTCGGTACGGCTTTGACATAGTAATAATAATCATCATCCTCATATTCCAGTCGCTCTGTTCTTGTATAATCGCCTCCGAAAACAAAGAACTCAAGAACAATTCCCAGAAGAACTGCCACCACTGCAAAAACACTCTGTGATGCAACCATAACAGGAAGCCCGAAATACATACTTCCGGCCAGTATCAGTACAAGATAAATCACACCGCCTGCAATGATCCCGATTCTCCACGCATAATCAAACTGTCTGGTACGGATCAGATATACTGCAAGGATCACAACAACAAATGTGATCAAAGTCAGCCACATCTCTCCGTTTTTCATAATTCCATCAGACAAAAGTGTCAGATTATCTATGATTTGTGCATCCTGGTTCATAAGCGCCTGGGACTGCACTCTCACATAACGTACAAAATAATAGATCACCACTCCGCCGCCTGCCGGGAGTGCCGAAACCGGAGAACTCAAAAGGCCGCATCCGATAGGAAGCAATGCCGGAAGATCAAACGCACATGCCAGTGGCGTAAATACCATAACAATGTTTTTTCCGGCACTGAACCTCAGAAACAGGATCAGCATAAAAAGCAGGATCACCAGCATAAATCCAGCCACCTCGATTCCAAGTGCATAACAATGTACTGTCATCATCACACATCCTGTAAAAACGATCATCCCCGTTGGAAGTACGCTGCAGATCAGAGCCAGGATCAATACTACAAATATATTGTCAAGTGCTCTCATATATCCCATATTACTGTTGATCCATACAAAATAAACCAGTGCCAAGATAAATTTAAAAAATGGCATCATATACACTTCATACTGTGCAAATAAGCCTTTGATTTTCTGTTTAAACTCCAGTAATGCTGTCATTTCCGATAACCTCCTGCTGTACCTCTGCCGGACATTTTCTTTTCATCCCTTGCATAAATCTTATTCAGCTCAGTAAGCCGGCTGTAATATTCCCTCACACTTTTCTTGGCCTGATAATACTTCACCGAATACTGGATATACGTCAGTATAGAATATGCGACAAGAACCACCACATATCCGATGATCAGATAAACTCCAAGTGTGACCAGATCCATCTTATGAATATTTTCCAGAAGATACTCCCCAAAATATACTGCCACTGCTGCTACGATCAGTGCATATCCTATCGTAACCAGAAAAAAATTCTTGATCAGTGCAAGTCCGATATAGTCACTTCTGTAATATCTGCTGACCGGAAGATATTTCCTGCCCTTGCCCTGCTCATACATGGCAAGCTTTGTCATTATCTTAACTTTTTCTTCATTGATCATATTCTGCTCCTTACAAAATCGTATCTTCTGCTTCTTATGCAGAAATACTGCAACTGTTCAATACCCTCACAGTTACAAAATACTCATATAAATTAATTGTAACATATATCCATGACCATGAAAAGCCTTTTTTATCCAGTATCCGCCCCTTCCGGCTTCACCTGTAAACAGCTGTTATCATTCATTCGTTCCGTTCAGATCTGACCTGTACATAAGGTCACAAAGAATACCTTATCTGCACCCGCCGCTTTAAGGACATGTGCCATTGCCTCTATGGTACTCCCTGTCGTATACACATCATCTATGACCAGGATCCGCAGTCCGTCCAGTCTCTCCGTCGCCTGAAAAGCCATCCTGAGATTTTGTTTTCGTTCTGCGGCATTCAGCTTCTTCTGTGAACGTGTCGCCTTTGTCTTTTTCACTACCTGATCTGACATCGGTATTTTCAGGATCCCTCCTGCTTTTTCGGCGAGATCTGCTGCCTGATTAAAGCCTCTCTCCCTTTGTTTTCGCGGATGCATCGGAACCGGAACGATCAGATCCGGTTTCCACATACGAATTTCTCTTTCCATATAGTGGCACAGAGAAACTGCATAATATTCCGCATAGTCTCTGTTTCCGTAGTATTTATAACGAAGCAGTGACTGCCGCATCTTATCATTATAGAAAAAAACGCTCCGTCCCCTGTCAAATTCCCGGTGCGATTTCCTGCACTCACCACATAGTTCCTCTTCTGCCTTTACCGGTTTCCCACATTTAAGGCAATAATCTGTCACTATCGGATGAAGCCATTTTTCACATGACGGGCAGATCAGATTTCCCCGATTCGAAAGTATCCCATGACACACCGGACATCGCTTCGGGTATAAAATATTCAGAAATTTTTCCAAGTAAGTCCTTTCTCCCCGATGAAACGCTCTTACTCTTCCATCTCACAGATTCTCTGATCCAGAGAACTGTATCTCTGCTGCTGTTTTTCATTACGGATCATTTCACGCAGTGTTTCCTCGCTTCCCACAACTGTTACACATTTGCGGGCTCTGGTAACAGCTGTATAAAGCAGATTCCGGTTCAAAAGCATCTTTGGTCCTGACAGAATCGGGATCACGACTGCCGGATACTCGGAGCCCTGAGATTTATGTATGGTGATCGCGTAGGCAAGTTCCAGTTCTTCCAGCTGCTTAAAAGAATACTCTGCCCATCTGCCATCCTCGAATTCCACCTCTGCAGTTTCCGCAAATTCATTGATCGTTCGCAGAATTCCGGTATCACCATTAAAAATACCAATCCCTTTTTCGATTGGAATGCCATATCTGCCCCTGATCTCCCACTCCATCTGATAATTATTGCGGATCTGCATGACTTTGTCGCCCTCACGCAAAAGCCCATGCATACTTTCTCTTTCTTTCTTAGCTGCATCCGGAGGATTCAGATATCTCTGCAGGATCTGGTTCAGCCTCTCCACTCCAAGAAGCCCCTTTCTCATCGGAGTCAGCACCTGGATATCAAAAGGCTTTGCCTCTACATATCGTGGAAGCTTCTCCTGGATCAGCGCAATCACTACCCGAATGATAATGTCTGCATCATATCGTTTGAGAAAGAAGAAATCTCGACTCTTATTATTAAGAAGGATCTGTTCTCCTCTGTTGATCTTGTGTGCATTCACAACGATATCACTCTCTGATGCCTGCCGGAAGATCTTGGTAAGCTCTATCACCGGAAATGCCTGACTCTGGATAATATCATGCAGTACATTTCCCGGGCCTACACTTGGCAGCTGATTTTCATCCCCCACCAGGATCAGCCTTGTCCCCGCTATCACTGCCTGAAGAAGGGAGTGCATCAGCTGAATATCCACCATGGACATTTCATCGATGATGATCACATCCGCTTCCAGAGGGTTTTCTGCATTTCTCTCAAAATGAACCGCCTGTGCATTTTGGTCATTATCTTCCGGCATCCCTGACAGTTCCAGAAGCCTGTGGATAGTCTGTGCCTCGTAGCCGGTTGCCTCCGTCATTCGTTTGGCAGCCCGGCCTGTCGGTGCCGCAAGACGGATTTCTGCTCCCTGTCCTTCAAAATACCGAATGATCGCATTGATCGTAGTGGTCTTACCGGTTCCCGGTCCTCCTGTCAGAATAAACAGCCCATGACAGGCTGCCTCTGTGACAGCTTTTTTCTGCATTTCGTCCAGAACAGTCTCTGTTTCTTTCTCGATCTGCAGGATCTGCTTATTCATCATTTCCGGTTCTTCCGGATACAGGATATCCAGTTCTTTGAGCATTCTTGCCGTATTCAGCTCCAGATAATAATACAGCGTCGGATAAACAAGGATCTCTCCGTTCTTTTCCTTCTGGACCAGCTTACGGTCCACAGAAAGATCCATGAGGTGCTTTTCCATGTAGGAGGAATCCACACCCAGAAGCTCTGAAGATTTCTGAAAAAGTTCTTCTTTTGGAAGATAAACATGTCCGTCTCTCGATGCCTGCAAAAGAGTATACATCATTCCGCTTCGGATTCTGTAATCCGAATCTGTATGGATTCCAATCCGATAAGCAATCTCATCTGCGATCTTAAAGCCAATACCGCTGATATCATCTGCCAGCCTGTACGGATTCTCCTGGAGAACGCTGTATACGGTTTCACCGTATTTCTGATATATCCTGGCTCCCAGATTCAGAGAAATCCCATATTTCTGCAAAAACATCATTGCTTTGCGCATATCTGCCTTCTCAGCAACCTGCATCGCGATCTCTCTCGCCTTTTTTTCACTGATTCCCTTAACTTCAGCAAGACGTTCCGGTTCTTCTTCCACAATATGCAGGGTGTCTTTTCCAAACCGCCGGACAATCCTGGCTGCCAGTGCTGCACCAATTCCTTTGATGGCCCCGGATCCCAGGTAACGTTCCATCGCCATGGCATCCTCCGGCATTTTTTCGGTAAGGACAGACACCTGGAACTGCTTTCCATAAACAGGGTGCTGGATATAGCTTCCTGTAAGTTCTACCGAAGCTCCCATCGTAAGCACCGGAAAAGTCCCTACACAGGTCAGTTCTTCCTCACCGTCTACTCCTTTTAGTATCATTACGGTATATCCGTTTTCTTCATTTCGAAAAATCACATGATCGATATATCCCGTCACACTTTCGTTCATAATTCCTCATTTCCTATTCACAGATGTCTGTACAGCAAAACCAGGACACCCGAAACATATTTCAGGCATTCCTGGTTTTTCTTTTCAGATCTCTGCGATCATTCTTCCATTCTCGCCATGACCTCTGCATACTTTCCGGTTCCGATAGCCACTACATTGATGGCGTTCTGCACGGTCAGTGTATTCACTCCTGTTCTCTGCTCGATCAGCGTGTCCATTCCACTCAGCATTGCTCCGCCGCCGGCAAGAACAATTCCACGATCCACAATATCTGCCGCGAGTTCCGGAGGTGTTTTTTCCAGAACACTGTGAACCGTCTCTGTAATCTGGTTTATTGCATCCTTAAGCGCCACACGAATCTCCTCCGAGGTCAGTTTGATCGTCTTGGGAAGACCTGTCAGAATGTTTCTTCCCTTGACTTCCATAACTCTTGGATTTGCTTCCTCGATCGCAGTACCAATCCTGACTTTGATCATCTCTGCAGTATCCTCACCAATAAAAAGTCCATGTGCCTGACGGATATAACTCATAATCTCCTGGTCAAAGGTGTCTCCCGCTACCTTGATCGTAGAGGAAACAACAACTCCTCCCAGTGAGATCACAGCAACATCTGTTGTACCGCCCCCGATATCCACGATCAGATTTCCAAAAGGCTTTGTAATATCCACACCGGAACCTATTGCCGCCGCGATTGGCTCTTCCACAAGAAAAACTTCTCTTGCACCAGCCTGATAAGTAGCTTCCTCTACTGCGTGACGCTCAATCTCTGTAATTCCACTTGGTACACAAATGCTGATTCGCGGCTTACGAAAAGCTCTTCGTCCCATCGCCTTGGGAATAAAATATTTCAGCATTTTTTCCATTACAATGAAGTCTGTGATCACACCCTGTCGGATCGGACGGATCACCTCTATATTAGAAGATGCGTGTCCCGCCATCTGTTTTGCCTCTTCGCCGATGGCTTTGATCTTCTCGGTATCTTTGTCATATACTACCACCGTCGGTTCCTTAAGAACAAGGCCTTTTCCGGTAGAATAAACCAGACAGCTGCTGGTTCCCATATCTATTCCAATATCATTCGCTGGCATAATTATTCCCTTCCTGTTATTTTGCAGATGTTCAGCCCGGTTTCGGGATATTACCTGCTAAATCTTTACTTTTGTTCTTTTTACAGATATTTCTTTACATATTGTCCGGTATAAGATTCCTGGCAGGAAGCAATCTCCTCCGGTGTACCTGTCGCAATGACCGTACCTCCACGGTCACCGCCTTCCGGTCCCATATCTATAATATAATCAGCTGTCTTGATCACATCCAGATTATGCTCGATCACCACAACTGTATTTCCACCATCTGTCAGCCGCTTCAGAATCTCCACCAGCTTGTGGACATCTGCAAAATGAAGTCCTGTCGTAGGCTCATCCAGAATATAGATCGTTCTGCCGGTGCTGCGTTTGCTGAGTTCTGCCGCAAGCTTGATCCTCTGTGCCTCTCCACCGGAAAGTTCGGTCGAAGGCTGGCCAAGACGGATATAGGAAAGCCCCACATCATACAACGTCTGTATTTTACGGCGGATGGACGGCACATTCTCAAAAAATCCCAGAGCCTCCTCGACTGTCATATTCAGGACATCATAGATATTTTTGTCCTTGTATTTGACTTCCAGAGTCTCTCTGTTATATCGTTTGCCCTTGCATACCTCACACGGAACATAAACATCGGCCAGAAAATGCATCTCGATCTTGATGATTCCGTCACCGCTGCACGCCTCACAGCGTCCGCCCTTGACATTAAAGCTAAACCGGCCTTTCTTGTACCCTCTGGCCTTGGCATCTGCAGTGGCAGCAAAAAGATCCCGGATCTGATCAAACACGCCTGTATATGTCGCCGGATTGGAGCGCGGTGTACGTCCGATCGGTGACTGGTCAATATTAATGACCTTATCCAGCTGGTCAAGACCCTGAATCTCCTTATGTTTACCCGGAATGGTTCTTGCACGGTTCAGATCCCTTGCCAGCGTCTTGTACAGAACCTCATTGATCAGTGAACTCTTACCGGAGCCGCTGACTCCCGTTACACACGTCATAATTCCCAGCGGAACATCCACATTGACCTGCTTCAGATTATTCTCCGCCGCTCCACGGACCCTGAGCCATCCTGTGGGCTGTTTGCGTTCTGTCGGCACCGGAATCCTGATTCTGCCGCTTAAATATGCCCCTGTGACAGACTCCGGATTCTTCATAAGAGTCTCGGCTGTACCGATCTCGACAAGTTTTCCACCATGCTCTCCTGCTCCCGGGCCGATATCCACAACGCAGTCCGCAGCCCGCATGGTATCCTCATCATGCTCCACAACGATCAGACTGTTGCCCAGATCACGCAGACGCATCAGTGCTCTCAGTAATTTATCATTATCTCTCTGATGAAGTCCGATGCTCGGCTCATCCAGGATATAGGCAACACCGACCAGACCAGAACCAATCTGTGTGGCAAGACGGATTCTCTGTGCCTCCCCGCCGGAAAGTGTCGCGGTTGCACGACTTAAAGAAAGATAATCCAGCCCCACCTCCTTAAGGAAGCCGACTCTCGCACGGATTTCCTTAAGGATCTGCTTTCCGATCAGTTCCTGCTGGCTGGAAAGCTTCAGATCTTTCAGAAAAACGCACAGCTTCTCAATAGAAAGTGCTGTTACTTCATAAATATTCTTATCTCCAACTGTGACAGCAAGTGATTCCTTCTTCAGTCGCTGTCCCTTACAGGTCTTACACGGTGTGATGCGCATAAAGGATTCATACTCCTGCTTCATCGCATCGGAACCTGTTTCTTTATATCTCTGCTCCACGTTCTTGATCAGTCCCGGAAACGCCACATCATAGATTCCCTCTCCGCGCTGCCCCTTATAATAGACTTTGACTGCATGTCCGTTGGTTCCATGGATCAGAATATTCTGAATCTCCTCCGGATAATCCTGAAACGGAGTATCCAGACTGAAATGGTATTCCTCAGCCAGAGCATTCAGGATTGCTCTGGTAAAACTTCCCTTATCTGTACAGGACTGCCATCCCATCACAGCTATGGCACCCTCTGAAATACTCAATGATTTGTCCGGTATCATAAGATCAATGTCGAATTCCATCTTATATCCCAGACCAAAACAGTCCGGGCAGGCTCCAAACGGATTATTAAAAGAAAAACTTCTCGGCTCAATCTCATCAATACTGATCTGACAGTCCGGACAGGAAAAACTCTGGCTGAAATTTATAACATTCCCATCCATGGTATCCACCATCAGAAGACCATCTGCAAGATCAAGAACTGTTTCGATAGAATCTGAAAGTCGTTTCTCAATTCCCGGTTTCACCACCAGACGGTCTACCACGATCTCAATATTATGCTTGATATTCTTGTCCAGTTTGATCTCTTCGGAAAGCTCATACAGGTTTCCATCGATCAGGACACGGACGTAGCCGCTTCGCTTTGCCTGATCCAGAAGCTTCGCATGCGTTCCCTTTCGTCCTCTGACCACCGGTGCAAGAAGCTGGAGCTTTGTACGCTCCGGCAGAGACATGATGTGATCCACCATCTGGTCTACTGTCTGCTTTTTAATCTCCTTACCGCACTTCGGACAGTGCGGGATTCCGATTCTTGCGTACAGCAGACGAAAATAATCATAAATCTCCGTCACAGTTCCTACGGTAGAACGCGGATTTCTGTTTGTTGATTTCTGGTCAATAGAGATTGCCGGCGGCAGTCCCTCGATCGACTCCACGTCCGGCTTCTCCATCTGTCCCAGAAACTGTCGTGCATAGGAAGACAGAGATTCCATATATCTTCTCTGTCCCTCTGCATAAATCGTATCAAAAGCAAGAGAAGACTTGCCGGAACCACTGACTCCCGTCAGCACTACAAACTCATCTCTTGGGATATCCACACTCAGATTCTTGAGGTTATTTACATTCGCACCCCGAATCCGGATAAATTTCTTCTCTGTTGTATGTTCCGCCATGGTTCTTATGCTCCTCTGTTTTCTCATTATATCTAATTTGCACTGTTTCTCTGTAATATTACTGTTCTTTCACTCATCCAGCAGAAAATCTGCCAGAACCGGATTGCTCACATGGATTCCCTTTCTGGTAAAACGCCAGAACTCGCCGGTGTGTTCCAGTAAATCCATGTCTTTATATTTTGTCAGAACAGAACCATAAATATCCTCTATCCTGCAGCCAAAATTTCTTTCAAACTGTCTTTCTGAGATTCCTTCCGTCATACGCAGCCCCAGGAACATGAATTCTTCCATCTCATTGCTGCCGGAAAGCGTTGTGACATCCTCCCGGATTTTCTCCGGATCTGTACTGTCAGACAGGTACACTTTCATATCAGATGTATTGCTGAACCGCTGTCCCTGAAATAACGATGCTGCTCCCAGACCGACTCCCAGATATTCTGTACGCTGCCAGTATCCCTTGTTATGTCTGCACTCAAAGCCGTTACGGGCATAATTGGATATCTCATACTGATGGAATCCATATTTTCTCAGAATCTCTGCAGTATCCTCGTACATCTGGTATTCTTCATCTTCTGTCGGAAGAATCAGCTTCTTCCTGGCAAAAGGAGTTCCCTCCTCGATGATCAGACTGTAGGCAGAAATATGTTCCGGCAAAAGTTCTGCAACAGTTTCCAGATTATGCTTCCAGCTCTCGCAGGTCTGTCCCGGTATCGCAAACATCAGATCCACATTGATATTGTCAAATCCTGCTTCCCGCGCCCACTGACAACTCTGGAGAAATTCTTCATAGGTGTGGATCCTGCCAAGCATATCAAGTTCCTGCTGTACCGTGGACTGAAGTCCGAGACTGATTCTGTTGATACTGGCTTTACGGCAGAGCTTCATCTGCTCCAGACTGACTGTCCCCGGGTTCGCCTCCATTGTGATCTCCGCATCTTCGCTAAGAGCAAATGCCTGTCTTATCTCATCCATGATCCGGCAAAGCTGCTCCCCACTGAGCACAGATGGCGTTCCGCCGCCGATAAATACGGAGACAACCTCATATGATTCTTTCTGTGAGATGCTCCTGATCTCCCGGCACAGTGCATCTACATAGTTGTCCCGTGTCCTCTGGTCTGACGGCCCAGAAAGGAAATCACAGTACTGGCATTTACGGATGCAAAACGGAATGTGCACATATAATTCCAGTGGTGTCTTAGTATTCCTCACTGTAAGCATCCTCACTGTCATCATATTCAGAATCATCCTGACTGCTGTCGTCCTCTGAATATTCCTGGCTGTCTCCGCTGTCAGAAGAATCTCCTTCTGTATCTGAAGATGTGTTTGCATCCGCAGATGTACTATTTGCAGAATTCGCGACATCTGCTGCTGACGTACTGTCTGACACAACCGCTGCACCACTTGTGGTATTAGCCGATGTAGAACCGGCATTTTCATCAAGATAGCTGTTCACCATCGTTACACCTCCGCTTGAAACAACCGCAGCGGAATTTACCTGCTCCGGTGCAGTTGTCGGTGTCGGCTCTGGTGTAATGCTGATCTTGATAACTTCTTCCGTTTCAGGGTCAACTGCCTTCTTCTTACCGCATCCACAGCCCGCCAGAAGTGTACACATCAGAAGGACTGCTCCTGTCAGTAATAAACGTGATCTTATTTTTCTCATTCTCTGTTATCCTCCGATCTCCGGATGATCATTCATTGTTACTGTTTACCCCAGTTACAATAATTATTTATCATCCAGTTTCAGAACACTCATAAACGCTTTCTGTGGAATCTCTACGTTTCCTACCTGGCGCATACGCTTCTTACCTTCCTTCTGTTTCTCCAGAAGTTTCTTCTTACGGGAAATATCACCACCGTAACATTTGGCAAGTACGTCCTTACGCATGGCACGGACAGTCTCTCTGGCGATAACCTTGCTTCCGATCGCTGCCTGGATCGGGATCTCGAACAACTGTCTCGGAATCTCTTCTTTGAGTTTCTCGCACATTTTGCGTCCACGCTCATAAGCAGTATCTGCATGTATGATGAAAGAAAGCGCATCGACTTCTTCCTTATTAACTAGGATATCCAATTTGACCAGTTCACTGCGCTCATAGCCACAGAGTTCATAATCAAGAGAAGCATATCCTCTGGAACGGGATTTCAGTGCGTCAAAGAAATCATAGATAATCTCATTCAGAGGAAGCTTGTATTTCAGAAGTGCTCTCGTCTCTTCCATATATTCCATTCCGATATACTGACCACGGCGTTCCTGGCAGAGATCCATGATCGCACCGATAAACTCGGTTGTTACCATGATCTCGGCATTTACCATCGGCTCTTCCATATATTCAATCTCAGAAGGATCCGGAAGGTTGGATGGGTTGGTCAGTTCGATCATCTCTCCATTGGTCTTGTAGACCTTGTAGATAACTCCCGGTGCTGTCGTTACGAGGTCCAGATTATATTCTCTCTCAAGACGCTCCTGAATGATCTCAAGATGAAGAAGTCCAAGGAAACCACAGCGGAAACCAAAGCCGAGTGCTACGGATGTCTCCGGCTCAAAGAACAGAGAAGCGTCGTTTAACTGCAGCTTCTCAAGTGCATCTCTCAGATCACCATATCTGGCACCATCTGCCGGATAAAGTCCGCAGTAAACCATCGGCTGTACCTTCTTATATCCCGGAAGTGCCTCGGCACATGGTCTCTCATTATCTGTTACTGTATCACCAACTCTGGTATCTCCAAGGTTCTTGATACTTGCAGTGATATATCCAACCATACCTGCTGTCAGCTCATCACACGGAATAAACTGCCCTGCACCAAAATAACCTACTTCTACAACTTCCGTTGTAAATCCTGTTGCCATCATGCGGATCTGTGTACCTTTCTTTACACGGCCATCCAGCACACGGCAGAATACGATAACGCCCTTGTATGCATCGTAAATGGAGTCAAAGATCAGCGCCTTGAGCGGTGCATCCACATCCCCGTTCGGTGCCGGGATCTTCGTAACGATCTGCTCCAGAACTTCCTCTACATTCAGTCCTGTCTTGGCAGAAATCCTCGGTGCATCGTGTGCCTCGATTCCGATCACATCCTCGATCTCATTGACAACTCGATCCGGTTCTGCACTCGGAAGATCGATCTTGTTAATGACCGGAAGAACATCCAGATCATGGTCCAGTGCCAGATATACGTTCGCCAGTGTCTGTGCCTCGATTCCCTGTGCCGCATCCACGACAAGGATTGCGCCGTCACAGGCGGCAAGGCTTCTGGAAACCTCATAGTTAAAATCGACATGTCCTGGGGTATCGATCAGGTTGAAGATATATTCCTCCCCGTCACTCGCCTTGTACACGATACGGACTGCCTGGGATTTGATCGTGATACCACGCTCCCTCTCCAGTTCCATATTGTCAAGAACCTGTGACTGCATCTCACGCTCAGTCAGCGTACCAGTCATCTCAATAATTCGGTCAGCAAGCGTAGACTTGCCATGGTCTATATGTGCAATGATACAAAAATTACGGATTTTGCTCTGATCTATCATTCTTGGATGTGCTCCCTTCTATATATATGTGCTTCACGAAAATTCTCTATATCGTGGGTCATTATAGCATAGCCATTCGCGTTTCGTCCAGCCATTTAGCCCCTTATTCCCGCTCTGTTTCTATATTATTTCCATCTCCCCAGCGCCACCTAAGTTCCGACGCGCAAATTGAAATTCCCCTGTAATCTGGAAATTCTTCTTTTGATATGCCATCACAGTCACACCAGAATATTTTGCCGTCCTCCAATATCAGAGTTACTCCAAGGATTTCACAGGTATATTCTTCATCATACGGAAATAATTTCAGATACTCAATGCCCGAGAATTCCAGTTCGATTGTATTTCTTTCCACTTCCTGATGCTGAATAAAAACATTTACCTTTCGCTTATCATTGATCGGATACATTCCCAGATTTTCCCCAACATATGCACCACTGACATATCTCAGCTCCGTAAGACAAGTGTCATGAAAAAATCCTGCTTCTTCCAGCAAAGCAGTACGTGTTTTATCATCGATCACTTCATTCCACATATTTTGCCCTCGATTTATGGATTTGCTATTGTATATATCGGACACCACAGATTTCGTACAGAACGTATGTAGACCCTATATTTATTTCTTCTTTTCTACAATACATGACTTTCTTATAGATGTTATTAGTTTTAGTTGTCTTTACAGTATAGTATGTCCTGAAAAAAATCCTGTTTTCCTTTGTTATCTCACAATTTCCCAGTTTATATTGTTTCGGCAGTTTTTCACCGATGTTACACCAACCTATATGATATCGAAAATTTTTCCATGTCAGACGTTTGAGCCTTCTATGCACTGTACGAAACCCAGAAATATATTCCAGACATATAACAGGCACAATGCCATAAAACATTATAAGTGCCGGAGTGCCTTCAATATCTTTACCGAAGATGCATTCAATCCATAATAAAAGCGTCGCCGCCCCCAAACAGCATACCAATATCCAGACATCAATTACATTTGCCCTGCTAACAGGAATTACATTACCTTTATACAGTACTTTGTTACAGATAGATGATGTTCTTAGCTGATCTGGCAAATAATATTCGCCCAGTTGAACATGCTCTCGATGAATTCGCCTCACCCCATACAGTCCGCCAGAAAAGAAAAACAATATAAGACACTGTTCACTCAACACGTAGAGTTTTAACACCCAAAAAGCACCACACAACAGCAGACAAATCGTGGTTACCTTACTGTTCCTGTCAAACAATTCCTTATACAATTCTTCGTATTTCCTGGCCTTTTCTAACTGTTTCATACATTCTCCTTATCCATTCTTTATTAAGTATACTACACTTCCATTTTTCGAACAAGTGTTTTCTTTGGGCGAATATAGAAAAATCAGAGGCAGCAAAAAGTCGCCTCCGATTTATGCTCATTCTTCTTCCCTTGTAGTACTCAACTTTTGAACATTTTGTTCTTTTATTATAATACAAACCCGCCACCAGAACAAGTGTTTCTTCTCTTTATTTACAAGATTCTTTTGAGCATTTATGCTCAGCTCCACAATTCATCTCACTACCTGAAGAGGTAGGAGAATTCTTGCTAAGCTTTGTTAAAAAAGGGTATAAAAATGGAAGCGGCAGGGAAACCGCCTCCGATTTATGTACTTATTCCTGTGCAGATTCCGTTGGATAAAAAAGCTCCTTCCAGTCGACCTGAACCTCTTTGCCATCCAGTGTCAGTTTATAATTTTCCGGTACTTCTGCAAGATATCCATAATATGCACGATTTGGCAGTATATTGGATTCACCGGTACAATACGTCAGAAATTCTGTTTGCTCGGAATCAGCAACTGTTTTTTCATCACGATATCCCGAACTGTAATCCTGAACCACTATATATCTTCCCTGTTCATTCGCATACCAGTAAATAAAAATCGACAATCCCACTGACTGCGAATCTGCCGCACCACTTTCGAGGATCTGATCTAAATTCCCATACGGCATTTTCCATCGTCCATTTTTTTCTGAAAAAATCTCCAGCGAAATATCTGTAAGTCCCTCATATGGAGCCATAGCGGAGTGTTCTCCATAAACTACCTGTACCTTTTGATCTTTTATTCCATATACACGCATCGCCTGATTCAGAGTAGAAAATGTAATCATTTTCGCTCCATAATACACCACAAGTACCATAATTGACATAATAAACATAGTCAAAATACCTTTTCGCATACGTCTGTATCTTTTCTTTCTGGCTGCACGCATCGTAACTATCGCCGCTACAATATCTGCAAATGTTCCCCCAAACACTATAATACTTCCAAACACTCTCACTTCTATATCCTCCTTCGTACTCAAGTCAAAAATTCAAATGCCCATCCCCAGTCAAACAACAATTGTTCTTTGTTCACCATTATTTCGTAACTTTCCGGAACATCTTCTATATATCCGAAATACATTCTGTCTCTATTCTCACTGAGATTTGCACAAATTGTCTCAAAATGTGTTCCTTCAGAATCTGAAACACGCTTCTCTTCCTGATATGTGGTGCCGTGATCCATGACCGTTACGTATATGCCGCCGCTCATTCTATATCGTTCAAAAAAAATCGTATAGTCTTCTGTGTTTGGACAATCTGTCGAGTACTCTCTCTGTCCGGCAAATATATAATTCGACATTTTCCATTTCCCGTGTTCCTGCAAAAAAGCATCAAATACAATGGTTCCATCCTTTACTCGCGCCACAAGAGCAGAATCCTCTCCATAAACCACCTTTGCTCCACTTATATCCTCACCCTGAAATGCCATTGCCGCTTCCAGGGTGGAAAATGAAACAATCTGCATCGATATTCCCAACACAAGCCAGCATATAACACATATAATAATAACTCGATTATATTTTTTTACAGATATTCTTTTTTTCTTTTTTACGTAAATACGTACTATAAAGATTGCAATAATAACAATTTCCAAAACAAACTGTATGCTGTCTACAATAGGCTTTATGCTCATTATCCATTCTCCACCCAGCGCCACTTAAGCTCCGATGCACAAATTGAAATCCCCTTATAATCTGGAAACTCATCTTTTGATATACCGTCACAGTCACACCAGAATATCTTGCCGTCTTCCAATATCAGAGTTACTCCAAAGATTTCACAGGTATATTTTTCATCATATGGAAACAATTTCAGATACTCAATGCCCGAGAATTCCAGCTCAATTGTATTTTTCCCCTCTTCCTGACGCTGAATAAAAACATTTACCTTGCGCTTATCATTAATCGGATACATCGCCAGATCTTCATCAACATATGCCCCACTTATATATCTTAATTCTGTAAGACAGGCATCATGAAAAAATTCCACTTCTTCTAACAAATTAATAAGTGTTTTATCGTCTACTATCTTATTCCACATATTCTCCCTCATTCGAATATCATTATCAAAACCTTTTTCCGGTATTTTGTACACCATACCAAGTGGTACTGCAGAGAATACACATATCCTCTACCATATGAAAGTTCATTATTATTGATATTAAACATATTTTTATTGTACCATACGCAAGAAGAATTCACAAACATTTGTTCTTCTTATTTTTGTGACATGCTCCCACCACTTAAATCTCTGATTTTGAAGTGGGGGCTTCTTGCTCAATGGCTCTACTGAGCCAAGTATCTACAAGCTATCCTCGCGTGCCCCGCGA
>NZ_WWVR01000070.1 GCF_009883055.1 Blautia sp. BIOML-A1
CTGCTCGCCGAACAGATCGGTCTCGGTCTCCTCGGTGAAGGTGGTCTTGATGGCGCCTGCGCGCAGCGCGCCCAGAGCCTTGGCGTAAGCCAGGCACAGCGGCCAGGTCTTGCCATCCGGATCCTGCTCGACGGCCACGACGACCGGAACGCCACGGCCAGCGGCGTACTCACGACGCACGATGTGGCCCGGGCCCTTCGGGGCGACCATGAAGACCGGATGGTCCTCGGACGGCTTGATGTAGCCATAGTGGATGTTGAAGCCGTGAGCGAAGGCCAGAGCAGCGCCCGGCTTGATGTTCGGTTCGATGTCGTTGGCCCAGATGGTGCGCTGGTACTGATCGGGAGCCAGAATCATGATGATGTCGGCCTCGGCGGCGGCTTCCGGAACGGACTTGACTTCCAGACCCTGCTCCTTGGCGTGCTCGACGGACTTGGAGGTCGGGCGCAGGCCGACGACGACGTCGACGCCGGAATCGCGCAGGTTCAGCGCATGGGCATGGCCCTGGGAACCGTAACCGATGATGGCAACCTTCTTGCCTTCGAGGACCGAGAGATCGCCGTCGTTCTCATACCAGATTTGTGCAGCCATTGTACTTGGCACTCCTTTTGTGTAGTGGGGTGAACGCTTGGAAAGCGTTCGGGTTTCTACCATTCGCAGATGAAATTCGTGGTTTCGTGCATGGATTTTGTCCTGCAAACTGGGGTCCATCCTACCGGAGGCGGTGCCTTGACACGTATCCAGTCCACAAAGTGAGCCGAGAAACCGTAAAAAATTCGTCGCGGCGCAATCGTGATACCTTTCCTGCGAAACCCCTACGGAAGCGACGTTTCGGGCCGTTGGAATGTTGTTTCCGTTGGGAATTGCGATTAAGCCCCTACCGAAGTGACGTTTCAATCGCTGAAAATGACGTTTGTGTGGGCAAGCATGTGCTTATTTAGGTGACGCTTCATGCATTTTGGTAGGAAAGTGGCTTAGGATAGGCACGTAGGATTGTTTGATGAGGAAGCTGAAGCAATGGTCACTGCGACGGGGATTGCGCCTGGTTCCGAAATGACGGCGCAGATGGAGCAGGTGGAGGAGCGTAATGTCTCGGGCGTGCTGCATGTCGCCGCGATTTTCGCCTCGCACATGGTATTGCAACGCAACAAGCCCATTGCGGTGTTCGGCGCATTGGCTGCCGATTGCGCCGGTATGGAGGTTGTGGCGGAAATACACGACTTTGACGGCTCCCTGATCGCGCAGGAACATGCTTATTCTTCGCAGAACGTGGTCAACGGCTTTTCGCAGTGGCGCGTGATGCTGCCCGCGCAACCGGAAGGCGGTCCGTACACGCTTCGTATCGTCGCGGGCAATGATGCCATCGAATTCGACGACGTGCTCATCGGCGAAGTGTGGCTCGCCGGCGGCCAAAGCAATATGGAACTTGAGTTGCGTAACAGCGAGCATGCCGACGAAGCACTTGAGGATTGCGCCGATCCGCTGCTGCGTTTCTACAATGTGCCCAAAACCGGTGTAATCAATCGCAATGCGGAAAATGCGTCGAGCTGGCAGGAATCGTCGCCGGAAAACAGTGGTGTGATGAGTGCCGTCGCCTACTATTTCGCACGCAAGCTGCGCTCCGAACTCGACCCCGATCTGCCGGTCGGCATTGTCGACTGCTATATCGGCGGCACGTCGATCAGCTGCTGGATGAGCGAGGACGCACTCAATTCCAGCGATGCCGGCCGCGACTATCTGACGCGCTACCAGCGTGCGATCGCAGGCAAGACGCAACAGCAGTTCGAGCTGGAAACCAGCGAATGGCAGTCGCAGATGGACGCATGGAACGCGGCTGTGGAAACGGTGCGTCAGACCAATCCGAACGCAACGAGCAGCGAGTTGAGCGAACAGTGCGGCACCTGCCCGTGGCCGCCGCCGCTCACCCCTACATCGCAATGGCGTCCGTGTGGCCCCTTCCACGCCATGCTGGAACGTATCATGCCCTACTCGCTGGCCGGTTTCCTGTGGTATCAGGGTGAGGAAGACGAGCAATACTGCGGTTTCTACCGCGAGCTGCTCGGCATGATGATCGGCGAATGGCGTGCGCTGTGGAGCGAGAATCTACCGTTCCTCATCGTGCAGTTGCCGCAATGGATCGACGGCAAGACGGCTGCGGACGGCAACGATCCGATGCGCTGGCCGGTGCTGCGTGAGGCGCAATGGGACGCCGCGCAGTCCATAGACAATGTGTACGCCATCTGCACGATCGACTGCGGCGAATACGACAACATCCACCCGCTGGACAAGCGCACGCCCGGCGAACGTCTTGCCAATTGCGCGCTGCGGCAAATCTACGGCATGGATTGCGTTCCGGTGCACGGCCCGACGGTGCTGGGCTTCCAATGCGACCCGAACGGCCGCGTACGCCTGTTCTTCCGGTACGCGCACGGCCTGCATTTCAGCGGTACTGCGCCCGACAGTTTTGGTGACGAGTTCGCCAAGAGCCTGCCTTCGCTGGTGCGTCTGCCGGAACGTTCCGGTTTCGAGCTTGCCGGTGCCGATGGTGTGTTCCATCCGGCCTACGCCGCGATTTTCGTGGATTGCGATATTGACGATCTGGTCAACGCAAAGGTCAACGTGGTCGATTACAACGCCACGGAATTCGGCATTCCGATTAACAGCCGCAGCATCGGCACGATCACGCTGGCGACTCCTGATGTGCCCGAGCCGGTGGCGATGCGTTACGCCTGGCGCAGTTGGGGTCCGGCTCCGCTGTTCAACGACGATGGTCTGCCCGCGCAGCCGTTCCGTCTGGACCTGACCGACCATACCGCCCC
This sequence comes from Blautia sp. BIOML-A1, assembly GCF_009883055.1. Lineage (GTDB taxonomy): Bacteria > Bacillota > Clostridia > Lachnospirales > Lachnospiraceae > Blautia_A. The sequence continues at coordinate 2,820 of NZ_WWVR01000070.1, forward strand.
CGCCGAGCACGCCGAGCCCGCCGAGCCCGCCGAGCCCGTCACCCCCGACGACACCGCTGACTGAGGCCGTCGGTCTGGTCGCGCCGGTCTAATCGCCCCGTCTAATCGCAAAAACGGCATTCCCATCCGGCTTTTGTTACCGTAACCAGCCGATTCGGGTAACAAAAGCCGGAAGAGGAGGCCGTTTTGTGTTTCTTGCGATTACTCAGCGGTTGCAGCAGCCGCGTCGACGATCACTGCCGCTTCTTCACCCCGTTCGCTGCCGGACTTGCCAAGCGCAAGCTGGGCGGCGGCGAACAGCACCGCCAGCCAGATGACGCCGGCGATCACGGCGATGCGATAGCTTGCGGAGAAGCACATGAGCACCACAACCAGCAGCATGAACGCGATCACCACATACGGCGTCACATTGGCGAACGGCAGCTTGAACGCGATCTTGTCGAGCGCTTCCTTGCCCTTCAGCCCCTTAAGTTCGGCCGGGCCATCGCCAGCCGCAACCATGCGACGGAACTTGATCTCCGTAATCATGATCATGATCCAGTTGATCGCAGCCGCGATCGTGGCGATCGACATCAGATAATTGAACGCGAAATCAGGCCACACGAACACCACCACCACGGCGATCGCAATGATGATGGCCGACGTGATCACACCCCCGACCGGAACGCCGCGCTTGTTCAGGCGGCCCAGATACGCGGGCGCATTGCCCTGCTTCGCCAACGAATACAGCA
>NZ_WWVR01000071.1 GCF_009883055.1 Blautia sp. BIOML-A1
TATAACCTTTTGAAGAAAAAGGAATTCCGGTGGATCCAGTTGGATGGCGGAAAGTATCGCATCTCTAAGAAGAGTTTTGATGACTGGCTCGATAACTTGGAACAGTAAAAAATAGGGTGTTGATCAGGCAGATTTTGTCTGCATCGACATCCTAAATTTTTATCTGGATTTGAGATATGATATAAGAAAAAACACTAACACTAAAAAGACAGGAAGTGAAGAATAAATGGCAACAGCAATTATGAAACAAAAAGGATTTCCGGAAATGGACGATGTAGAAGAAATCATTTCAAAGATATCAGAAGACAGTCCTTACAAACGGCGTCCGACACAAAAGCGAACCTGGATGACCGTGCCGGAAATGGGAAAGCTGCTGGGATTAAAAAAGACAGATCGATACTGGCTGGTGCATAAAAATGTTTTTGAATCAAAAGAGATTGCCGGAAAGATACGAATCAATATTGCCAGCTTTGAAAAATGGTACACCAATCAGATTAAATATCATAAAGTTACAGGAGAAGAACCGGGGAAAGAATTGAAATCCTGGTCCTATTCCGTTAAGGAAGTTGCGGATCTGTTGGGTGTTGATGATTATCTTGTTTATGAATTACTCAAGAAAAATCAAATGGAAGCTGTTATTGTCGATTACTGGAAACGTATACCAAAAGAATCTTTTCAGAACTGGTATAAAAGCCAGTCTCGGTATCGAACAAGGGAAGACAGAGAAAAAGACGCTCTTCTAGAAGATGCAACAATTACGATGCCGGAGATGGCACAGCTACTTGGAATAACCAGAAGCTCAGTATATACAATTCTTGATAATCCAAAGTATAGTCATTTTTTTGAATTCATTGTGATTGCAGAAAAGAAAAGGATCACAAAAGAGAGTTTTCAAAAATTCCTGGAAGGTCAGGATCGGTATAAGCTGGATCCATCGAATGATTATGAAGAACTTGCACAGGAACAAAATATTGCTCTGGCTAATTTCCGGCGGAAGAAATTATCACAGACCGGAATACGAGGAAGCAATGGAAATATAAAGTATCTTACTTTTGATGAAGCTTCCTATCTGGCAAAGATCAGCAGAAGCATGATCAACAAGTGGGCGGATAAAGGAAAGTTCACAGTAATAAAAGTTGGCAGTCGACTTAGAATCCGTCGGGATGAATTTGAGGACTGGATGGAACAAAGAGAATTGGAAAGGAGCATGCAATAATATGGCATCTATAAGAGAACGAAACGGAAAATTCAATGTAATCTATTCCTATACGAATGAAAAAGGCGAGAGAAAACAGAAATGGGAAACCTATGAAACGAAAGCCGAAGCCAAGAGAAGAAAAAAGGAAATTGAATATAAAAAAGAGATGGGATCATTTGTCGTCCGCAAATGCAAAACATTGGATAAACAATATTAATCAGAGCAAGATTAAATCGAATCATATCGTATCTGCAGATAAGAAGAGATGTGAGTCGGATTAGACCGAAGTCATAAAAGCCTATGAGGAAATCATTAAGAGCAACATCGAATACGATGCATTAATCCAGGCAAATAAGTTTGATGAAAAACTGGTACAGGGTATCTTTGAACTGATTCTGGAAACAGTAGTCAGTCAGAGCAACAGCATCCTGATTGCTAGTGAAATCTATCCGGCAGCTATGGTAAAAAGCAAATTTCTGAAGCTGAATTATATGCATATCGATTATGTGATCAGCTGCATGAAAAAGAACACGACGAAAGTCAAAAATATCAAGAAATATTTACTGGCTGCGTTGTTTAATGCACCGTTAACCATAGACGGTTATTACCAGGCAGAAGTAAATGCAGACATGCCACATTGGACTGGCTGAAAGGAGGACTTATGCGAGTGATTTTATTTATCTTAAAGCTCATCGGAAGAATCTTACTTATTCCGCTATGGCTGATCCTGGCCTTTATCGGTGTATGTGTCAGCGCAGTAGTTAATCTCTACTGCGTTGCAAAAGGCCTTGTGGGTCTGCTTCTTGGAGCAATGCTTGTGTGCACCATTATCTGGTACCGCACGCAGTACATGAATTATATCCTTTTAGGAATCGCTGAATTCATGTTGGTGGGTGTATTGGCTGCAGGCGCATTTGTCCTGACATTGGTGTCAGAAGTGAGGGACTGCGTTGGAAGATTTATTATTGGAGGATGAGAGGATGGAAGAATTATATAATGTGATGGATAATCTGCTGGATCTGGAATTCCAGATAAAAGCAGGGATGGACATTTTGAAAGAGTTGGAAGAACTTTATATGTCAGATTCAGAAAAAGAGGAGACCGAAGCAGAGAAATTGGCAGTGCTGATGAGAGGATATATGCAATCTATGAAGGCAAATCTGAGAGAAATTATTCACTATATCGATGAGTCAACACTAGAAAAAGTGAAGAACGAAAAAGTTCAAAAGCAAGAGTTTCCTTCAAAGGTGTCAAAAGACATAGAGGAAGCTGTTGATAAGATAGTCGCCAATCGTATGAGCAAAGCATATTCTGAATGGAAATCAAATCAAGATACACGGCCATATAATGAAAATATAGAGAAGGAATACCAGAAGCTTTTGGAAACACTGTCTCCGGAACAAGAGGAAGTGCTTACGAAGTATTGCGATGAAATATTTGCCAGCGGAGCAGAGACAGAAGAGTTTTTTTATCGACTGGATATAAAGGATGGACTGAGATTAAAAAGTACGGTAAAATCTGTATTAGAAATGATGGCGCGAAATCGGAATTTGTGAGGGAAAAATGAAAAATATCAGAGTAAAATTGGCTCCTTTAGCAGCAGATGACCGTGAGCAGTTCATATTGGACAATCAATGGTCGTTCAAGCACAGTGCACTGTTGGAATTCGGCGAACGTGATAATCATATTGATGCAGACGGAGAAATCATATCTCGCAAAACCGTTGAAATGTGTATGGATGCGGAAAATTCGGAAACCTACAGAATCGTTCTTGACGGCAAAAATGTAGGAGGTATGATTTTGCAGATTAACAAAGAAACCAACGAAAACGAGTTGGATACTCTTTTTGTGTTGCCGGAAGCGCACAGCAAGGGTATAGGATACAGAGCGTGGCTTGCCGCCGAAGCTTTGCATCCTGAAACAAAAATCTGGAAAACCTGTACGCCGTATTTTGACAAGCGCAACATCCATTTTTATATAAATAAGTGCGGATTTCAGATTGACGAGTTCTGGTGCGAGCATTTTAAGCCAACAAAAGAGATTCTGGATGAGGCACCCGATGAAGGTCCCGATGAAATGTTTCATTTCATTAAGGTTATGAAATAGCTCGGTAGAATAGTAGGTAATGAAATTCAAGTTGAACAAAATCGCTGCGCGATGGCCTGCCAAGGCTGTGGCGCAGTTTTTCTTTCTCTAAATCAAAAAGCAGTGGAA
>NZ_WWVR01000090.1 GCF_009883055.1 Blautia sp. BIOML-A1
CGGTAGTGCCCGAAAAGTTGCGCACTTTGGATCATGGCCGTCCATGGAGCGATGATCAGTTCGCTTCCACGAGGTTGTCATCGAACCGGGACATGTCGAGGTAGCGGCGGGTCGACCATTCGTTCGCGGTGACGTACCGGATGCGCGCGCAGACGAGCATGAGCGCGCTGTTCCCGTCGGGGAAGCCGCCCACGACGCGCGTGCGCCGGCGGATCTCCCTGTTCAACCGCTCGATCATGTTGTTCGTGCGGATGCGCCTGCGGTGCCCGTCCGGGAACTCGTCCAGCAGGTAGGTCGTCGTCTCGCCGACGCCCTCCCGCAGGCAGTTGGCGGCGGCCCTCAGCCTCCTAGACCTCATCTCCGCGGCGACTTGTTCGGCTTTGTCCAGCGCGGATTCCCGGCTTTCCATGGCGAATACCGCCTTCAGGGCGGCGGACGCCCATTCCCTGTGGATCGGCGGGACCTTGGAGAGCACGTTGCGCATGAAATGCACCATGCAGCGTTGGTACTTCGCCTTGGGCAGCATCGAGCCGACCGTGGCCACCAGTCCGGCGCACCGGTCGCCGACCACGAGCCTGACGCCCTTCAGGCCGCGTTCGATCATGCCTCTGAAGAACTGCTCCCAGCTGGCCGAGTCCTCCCTCATGCCCTCCGTGACGCCGATGACCTCGCGATGCCCCTCCGCGTTGATTCCGATGGCGACCAGGACGCTCACGTTCTCCACGCGCCCGCCCCATGAGCGCTTGTGCCACACGCCGTCCACGAACACGTACGGGTATTCGGATTCCAACGGCCTCGTGCGCCACTGGTCGATCTCCCCGTAGATCCTTTTGAGCTTGTCGCTCAATGTCTGCGAGGGCATGCGGTCTCCCCACAGCAATTGGCTGATGTCGTCGACCTGGCGGGTGCTCACGCCCGCCAGGTACATGTCGATCAGGGATTCCTCGACGCTCTGCTCGCGCCGCCGGTAGCGTTCGATCACCGCGGACTCGAACAGGGCGCCCTTGAGTTTCGGCACCTTCAGCTCGAGCCTGCCGGCCTTGGCGGTGAGCTTGCGTTCGTAGTGGCCGGCCCTGTACGCCTTCCGTCCCCCGCTGCGCTCGTATCTGGCGGCCCCGGTGATCTCGTCGGCCTC
>NZ_WWVR01000011.1:0-5989 GCF_009883055.1 Blautia sp. BIOML-A1
AAACGAAGGGGCAGTTCTCTGCAATGTCAAAACTGCTTTTTCGTTTACACCATCAGCGATTGTAACCTAAAGAATTTATCTGACTGATGCCCAGAATGAAGTAACCATGCCTCAGGGAAGTACACAGGAAATTGCCTGGACACTCTGGAATATGGGGCAGTATAAAGCCGGTTCTACCGGAGAAGGATATAATCCATCCAGTGATGTAACCTGGAAGTCAGCTGACGAAGCTGTTGCAACAGTAGATTCTGTTGGTGTTATCACTGCGAAGGATCTTCCGGAAGGTCAGACAACAGCGAGCACAACTGTTACAGTAAGCTACAAAGGAACAAAAGTAAAAGATATTAAAGTAAATGTAACCGAAAACCAGAAAGTTGTTGTAAAAGGTGAAGCTGTAGAAATTACCGGAACTAAGGGTGAAACCAAAACCAACAAGGCCGGTGAAGATATTACAGATACCTGGAAAATCGGTTATTTTGAAAACGGTCATGGAAGTCTGAATGCCCAGTTTTATGGTAACGGTATTTATAATATTGATATTGTAAAGCAGGCAGGAGAAAAAGTAAGCGTTACAGGAAAGACTCCATACAGTGGATATATTTATTTGAGCCATAAATATTATGTACCGATGGAAACTGGACAGCTTTATGGTGTATGGCAGAGTATCGCCATTAAGGTTAATGGTGAAGCAGGACTGTATCTGAACAAAAACTCCTTATCTATGAAGATGGGAGAATCCGGTACAGCAACAATCCTGGGTACCTTTATTAAGGAAGATGGAACAGAACTGGAACGAAAGTTCTGGGCAGATAAGAGTAATCCGAAGCTTTCAAAACTTGAGATGGTTGAAGGCGATACAAATATCGTTACAGCACAATCAGATCCGGCAGATGGAAGAATGCTGCATCTTACAGCTGTTTCTCCTGGAAAGACTACGATCACAATCAAATGTTATCCGTTTGATCCTACAGCTACCTGCGAGGTAGAGGTAACATCTGATGCAAGACTGATTCTTCAGCCAGCGGAATTAACTGTTAAGCAGGGTACTACAGAAAAAATTACAGCAAAGGCATGGGATGGATCTGCATATGTGGAGAATCCGCAGATTACATGGAAGAGCTATAATGAGTCCATTGCAACAGTAGATGGCGGCGTTGTTACAGGTGTTAAAAGAGGTAATGCAACAGTTAGTGCTGCATGGAATGGTGTCAATGCTAATGATGTAAAAGTTACCGTAACTCCAAGTAGAAATATAACTCTTTCAACAGAATGGGATGACCATGACAACCAGGATGGAATCCGTCCTGAAAAAGCAACACTTCAGTTGACAGCAAATGATGAAAACTGTGGTGATCCAATCGAACTGAATGCAGAAAACAACTGGACATATGAATGGAAACTTCTGGATGCAGAAGATGCAGAAGGAAATAATATTGTTTATCGTGTAAAAGCAGAAAATCCGAAAGAGTACACTGCAAAAGTAACAGGTAGTGCAGATGATGGATTTGTTGTTACTTATTCACATGAAATTGCAAAAGTCAGTGCTACAGCAAATGTAACATGGGATGATGCAGAAAATCAGGATGGAATCCGTCCTGCATCAGTAAGCTTACAGCTTAAATCAAAAGTTGAAGGCGGAGAAGCAGTAAACGTTGGTGATAACGTAACTGTAAAAGCAGACGCTGATGGAAACTGGACCAAGACCTGGACAGACCTTCCGAAATACAATGCCGGTAAAGTGATCGAATACACAGTAGAAGAATCCGGACTTCCGGAAGGATATACCATCACAACTACCAAGGATGAAGAAACAGGAGCAATCACACTTAAGAACTCTTACACACCAAAAGGTGTTGATATTGCAGTATCTGTAAACTGGAATGACGCAGACAACCAGGATGGACTTCGTCCGGAGTTTGTAGAAGCTGAGCTCTATGCGGGTGATGCATCCACAGGTAAGAAAGTAAAACTTACTGCAGATAACGAATGGAAAGCAACCTTCGAGGGACTTGCAGTAAACAAAAATGGTAAACCAATCGAGTATTCTCTCGTATCCACCAAAGCTGAGGGATATGAGATCAAGACAACCGGAAGTGCAACAGAAGGACTTGTTCTGAACTATACACATGCAGTTAAGACAGTAGATGTTAAAGCAACTGTTGTATGGGCAGATGGAAATAACAGAGACGGTGTTCGTCCGGAGACAGTAAGCTTACAGCTTAAAGCTGATGGCGAAAATCTCGGTGATGTGATCACAGTCAATGAGAAATCCAAATGGACCAAGACATGGACCGGACTTGGCGAGTACAAAGCTGGTAAGGAAGTTGTTTATACAGTCGAAGTAGTCGGCCTTAAGGGTGGTGAAGACGGATATACCGCAGAGATCACAGGAGATGCAGGAACCGGATTTACCATCACAGCAACTCATGTACCGGCAGTGGCAGAGATCAAAGCATCTGTTAACTGGGATGATGCAGAGAACCAGGATGCAATCCGTCCGGAATTTGTAGAAGCAGAACTTTATGCCGATGATGTATCCACAGGTAAGAAAGTAAAACTTACTGCTGACAACAAGTGGACAGCTTCTTTCGGAGAGATGGATCTCAAGAAAAACGGCAAAACAATCGATTATACTCTGGTAACAACCAAAGTTGATGGATATGACTGCGTAGTAGAGGGAAGCCCGGCTAAGGGACTTGTACTGAAATACTCACATACAACATACAAGACAGACGTAACTGTAACTACCAAATGGGATGATGCAGATAACCAGGATGGAATCCGTCCGAACACTTACAGTGTACAGCTTACAGCAGACGGTGAAGCTGTTGGTGATGCAATCACCCTGAATGAGGCTGGAAACTTTACAAAGACCTGGAAAGGCCTTGAAAAGAACAAAGCCGGAAAAGCAATCACATATTCCGTAAAAGCAAGTGATGTTGCCAAAGGATATGAAGCAGCTGTAAGCAGTACTGAATCCGGAATCGTAGTTACATTAACTCATACTCCGGAAGTTGCAGATATCGCAGTATCCGCAGCATGGGATGATGCAGACAACCAGGATGCACTTCGTCCGGCATCTGTAGAAGCTGAAGTTCTTGCAAACGGCGAAGCAACAGGAAACAAAGTAACCCTGACAGCAGAGGGTGAGTGGAAAGCAACCGTCAAAGCCCTTCCGGTATATGCCGCAGGACAGAAGATCACTTATACACTCAAATCTGATGTAGATGCATACACAAGTGCATGCACAAGTACAGCAGATGGTCTTGTACTGAAATTCACACACAAGACAGAAACTGTAGATGTAACCTTGACAACTAAGTGGAATGACAAGGACAATCAGGATAATGTTCGTCCGGCTTCTTACTATGTACAGCTTCTTGCAGACGGCGTAAAAGTTGGTGATAAGATTATTCTTGAGAGTGCAAGTGATTTCTCCAAGACATGGACCGGTCTGCAGAAGAACAGAACTGGAAAAGTCGGCGAAGCGATCGTTTACACAGCAGAGGTTACCGGACTTCCGGAATCTTATGAGACTTCTGTAAGTGGAGACGCAGCGACAGGTCTTGTTGTAACAAACACATATATTCCGGCAACTGTTGAGATTCCGGTATCTGTAAAATGGGATGACGCAGAAAACCAGGATGGAGTACGTCTTGACTCTGTAGAAGCAGAACTTTATGCAGACGGCGAAGCAACAGGAAATAAAGTGACTCTGAATGCAGAGAACAGCTGGACAGCTAAATTTGCACAGGTTGATGTCAAGAAAGACGGAACAAGAATTAAATACGAGGTTAAGAGTACAGAGAAGGAAGGCTACACAGTTTCTGTATCTGGAAATATCCTTGATGAGGAAGGTCTTACCCTTAATTACAAACATGTACCGGCAACTGTAAACATCAGCGCCAAGGCAGCATGGAATGATGCAAAGAACCAGGACGGAATCCGTCCGACAGATACACTTGTTCAGCTTTATGCAGATGGAGAAGTACTTGGTGACAAGGCAGTTCTTGAATCTGGAAAATCCTGGACTAAGACATGGACAGAACTTCCGAAATACAAAGCAGGTAAAGAAATTGCTTATAAAGTAGTTGCATCTGCGGTATCCGGTTATAGCGTCAAAGTATCCGGAGATGTAGAGAAAGGTTACACAGTAACTTATGCTCACAGTGTTGCCAAGACAAAAGTAACTGTTAAGAACACATGGAACGACCTGAATAATGTTGTTGATTCCCGTCCTTCCAAGCTTGTTGTTGAAATCTATGCAAATGGAAAGGCAACAGGTAAGAGAGTAACACTTACAAGTGCAAACAAATGGACTGCAACAGTTTCCAACCTGAATAAGAAATCAGCAGGAAAAGTAATCTCCTACACAGGAAAAGTTGTTGGAGCACCATCCGGATACAGCATTTCAATCAAATCTGCAAACGGAACTGTAAATGTTACAAGCAAATACACCAAGATTACAAAGAAACTTAATCTGAAACTTTCCAAGACATCCTATGTATACACAGGAAAGAATCTGAAACCGACCGTTACTGTATACAATGGAAAGAAGAAAGTTGCAAATAAGTACTACACAGTAACTTATAAGAACAACAAGAATACAGGCTATGCAACTGTTATCGTCAAAGGTAAAGGCAAGTTTGCAAAATATGCAGGCAAAGCTACATTTACTATCAAACCGAAACAGATGCGTAAACCGTCTGTAAAGAGTACTGCTAAGAAGACACTGGCTGTGGGCTGGGTACGTGATGCACAGGCTACAAAATATGTAGTACAGTACAGCCAGAATAATAAGTTCCAGGGCAAGACCACAAAGAGTGTGACAATCAATAAAAACACAATTGGCAAAACAACTCTGAAAGGTCTCGCAAGCGGCAGGTACTATTATGTACGTGTGCGCAGCTACAAAGTGGCAAATGGCAAGAACATTTATGCACCTTCCTGGAGCCAGGTTGTAAAAGTTAGAGTGAAATAAAGAAATCCACTGATGTGGTCAGGAGCGGCGGTAACGCCGCTCTTGGAAATGAGGAGGAAAAAAGAAATGTATAGGAAATGGTTAGGATGGAAAAAGGTTGCCGTATGCCTCGTCGGCGCTGCAATGGTTATGCAGGGTGCGAGTATGACAATGGCAGCCGATGAATATCCTACAGAGCAGAATGAACCTGATTATGCGAATGAAGATCAGACTGCTGAAGATACAGCAGAGGGCAGCACAGATTCTGATGAAGATTCCGAAGATCAGAGTACTTCTGATGAAGACACAGATGAAGATACTTCCGATGAAGATACTCTTTATGAGAAAACAGACGAGGATACTTCTGATGAGGATTCCGACAGTGTCGCAGATGTAGTGATCGATCCGGAAGAAACACCGGAAGAAAGTGAAGATGTTATTGCAGCAGAGGAAGATGGAGAGGATGCAGAGTCAGTAGGACTTCTGGTGACAGGAACTGTAAGCCATATCGATCTTTCAAGAGTGGCAGAGGCAACTCTTACTGTTGGAGACAAAACACTGACACAGACAGTTGTATTTGATGAGGGAGACCTTGGAAATATTACAGTGGATCCTGACTATGCAGGAGCAATTATTCTTGGTGAGGGACAGATCCACATCGCAGGAGTATTTCCGGTAGGTACTTTTGACAACAGAGTACAGTACACAGTATCTATTACAAAGGATGTAACATTTACAGATCCTGATACAGGTGCAACTTACACTCAGACTATGACATTTACATCTTCATTCAATTACTGGGATGAAGGTAATATGTGTCCAAGCCTTGGATACAGAGAGTACTGGTCAAACGGATTTGTAATCCCGTGGTCAGGAATGGATTTCGGATTTGGAACTGCAAGTGCAGAGATTCCGGCACCAACCGCAGTACCAAACCCAAGTGAGGCACCGAACCCGAGTGAGGCACCAAACCCAAGTGAAGCACCGAACCCGAGTGAGGCACCAAACCCGAGTGAAGCACCAAACCCA
>NZ_WWVR01000011.1:6053-169132 GCF_009883055.1 Blautia sp. BIOML-A1
GCACCGAACCCGAGTGAGGCACCAAACCCAAGTGAAGCACCGAACCCGAGTGAGGCACCAAACCCAAGTGAAGCACCGAACCCGAGTGAAGCACCAAACCCAAGTGAGGCACCAAACCCGAGTGAAGCACCAAACCCAAGTGAGGCACCAAACCCGAGTGAAGCACCGGTAAATCCAGATACAACAGTAACACCGGATCCGTCAGTAGATCCTGATGCTACAGAAACACCAGATCCGACAGAAAATCCAGATGCAACAGCAACACCAACACCGGCAGCTACAGTTACAACAACACCTGGAAGCAATGGTGGAAGTGGAACATCTTCAAATGGAACATCTTCCAACGGAACTACAACTTCTGATTCTCAGAAATCAAATCAGGTAAAAACAGCAGATAACACAAAAGTTGCAGGATCAGCTTTCATGTTCGCATTTGCATTGCTTGACGTAGTTCTTGCATTCTTTGCACTTCATCTGAAACACCGCAGAGATAAATAAGTAATTAATTAATCAATATGTGCCTGTGCATTCCCTGCCGCATTGCTGGAGACAGTTGTGCGGCAGGATTTTTTTGTCTTCTTCTTTAAAATAAGCAAAAACTAATGTACGGAAACTTTACAGGAAAAATACCTTATGCTAAAATAACATTACTTTTAACAAAGCTTAGCAAGAATTCTCCCTCATCTATAGGTGGTGAGATGAATTGCAAAAAAGAAAATGAACGGCAGTGGTGGGCGGAGAGAAATCGGTATCCCCCACTGACATGAGGCAAATCACAGTCAGCATGTTGCTGACATGTCAGACTCTGTGAAATTACCGACTGTGAGTTGAAACAATTTCTTAAACTGGTTGTATAAGAATATAGAATGATGTATAGTATTTGCGAGAGGCACCTTCTTTCGTAAATGTTGCAATGTTTGTTTCGTCACTTTCATTATACAACACGAACGATTTAAGGTGTCTTTCTTTTTATGCAAAATCACGAACTTGCTCATTTATAGCATAAAAATTAAATAAGATATTGTATTTTGAAGAGAATTCTATTATTATGTTTATGTGAATTTAAAATGTGAATAAAATAATGCCTCAGATGTATTTGTATAGACACGAAAAGAGATATTTTTCGGTCTTTATAAGTGTAGCTGAGGCATTTTCTTTTATAAAACTAGGGGGAAACAATCAAATGAAGAAAAAATATCATGAAATATCACTTGCAAAAAAATTCTCTTTTACAAGTATAATTATTATATTTTTTACAATTTTATCATTAACGATTTTGATTCGCGTAATATATGAAAAATCGGTTTTGAATATTACAAGCGAAAGTTATAAAGAAAAATTTCAAATCATATCGGATAATAGCCAAAATGTTTTGGAAAATGCAGAGAAAATAGCGAAAGCTTTATTAACAGATGATGCGATTCAGAATTGGTTTTTGCTGGATTCAGAAGAGAATGCAGATCAGATAAAATACAAAATGCAAGTAGAAAGACGGTTGGACTATCTGGATGCTTTGTATTCAGATAAAGAATATAGCAGTATTTCGCTGTTTGATTCATATGGACATATTGTGAATTCTAACAGTATTCGTTCAGAGTCGCAAAAATATGAAAAATTTTTCTCTTTGGTTAAAGAGAATTATAATGTTAAATGGATTGATTTGTATAACCAGTGTATTGAAGGATATGAAAAAAAAGGGATTGGATACATAAGATATTACAGGGACTACGATACAGGTATTATAAAAGGGTATTTGATGATAGAATATCAGTCTCCGTTACTGATAAACAATTTTACCCATATTAAAAACGGAGAGCAAGGTAAATATATAATTGCGGATTTGGAAGGAAATACAAAGATTGAAAATGATAAAGATATATTTGAAAATATCGGTGATAAAGATTATTTTAAATGGGCAATTACAAATCAAAAAGGTGGAAAAGTATTTAATATAGATGAGGAGCGGTATCTTGTTACGACTTCAGAGATCCCTACCCTAAATTGGATAATGCTTGGCTTGACACCGGTCAGAGAATTAACCCGTGCAGGTAGAAATATTATACAAATCATATATATGGTCGGAATTATCGCAGTGTTGTTAAACATCATTTTTAGTCTGAGAGTTGCTTACAGTGTAACAAAACCATTAACAGAGCTGACTCGCACTATGTCGAGCTTTGGAAAAGGAAATCTGTCTGTAAAAGTACCAGTTTTGTATATGGATGAGATTGGTACTTTATCAGAGGCATTTAATAAAATGGCAGAAAAAATCCGACAATTGATAGAGCAGGTTTATCAGGAACAAAAGGCCAAAAGAAAACTTGAGTTGGCTGCATTACAGGCACAGATTAATCCACACTTTCTTTATAATACATTAAATAGTGTAAGCTCACTAATTCAAATGGAATGTCTGGATGATGCATTTGTAATGATACAGTCTATTGGCACTTTTTATAGAACGTCATTAAGCGATGGCAAAACCTTGATATCCATACAACAGGAAATGATTAATATTGAAAATTATATAAAAATACAAGAGTTCCGCTATGGTAATAAAATTATTTATAAAACTGATATAGAAGAAGAAATTCTGAAAGAATGGATTGTAAAATTAACATTGCAGCCATTAGTGGAAAATGCAATTTATCATGGCGTAAAAGAAAAACGTGGACAGGGTATCATTGAAATAAAAGGGTGGAAAGAAAATAATAAAGTATATATCACAGTATCAGATAATGGAACAGGTATTCCCAAAGAAAAACTAATAGATCTGTTTAGTATGGATACAAGAGAAAAAGAATCAGCATTTGGACTGTTTAATATTCAGCAAAGACTGCAGATTTATTTTGGAAAAGAATATGGACTTCATTTAGAAAGTAAGGAAGGACAGGGTACGATAGCAACAGTATGTTTGCCTGTAGGATTTAAGAAGGAGATTGAAAAAAATGAAAGCATTTCTGGTTGATGATGAGTTTCTCCAAAGAAAACTAGTTAAAAAATCTGTTGATTGGCAGAGTATCGGTATAGAACTCTGTGGAGAAGCAGAGGATGGAGAAGAAGCACTGGAAAAGATATTTATGCTGAAACCGGATATATTGATTATGGATATCAATATTCCTTATGTGAATGGTATTGAAGTGTCAAAAAAGGTAAAGAAAGTATTTCCGGAAACACAAGTGATTATTCTGAGTGCATATGGAGAATTTGAATATGCAAAAGAAGCGTTATCCTTTGGAGCATTAAGTTTCGTTCTGAAACCACTTAATCCGAAAGAACTGACCAGTGAGTTAATGAAATGTAAAGAAAAGATTCAAAAAATTCAACAACAGAAGCTCTCAGTAAAAAAAATGCAGGAAGCGATTACCCAGAATCAGAAAGAAAAAATCTTATTGGAACAGATTTCGGGAATAAATATATATGAAGACTCAAATGAAATATGGAATCAGTTGGGCATCTCTACAAAAAAACAAATTGTGGTACTCATTGCCAGATTTCAAGGGGGAAATAATGATAAAAGAGTCTTTGAAATAGAAGAAATGATACAGGATTATTATCCGGAATATGAAATGATAATAATAAATCAAAGGTATACGTTTGTTTTGTTTGGAGAAGCAGATATGGCTTATAAAACTCAAATGCTCTGCACTTACTTACAAGAGGTGATGAACAAAAACAGAACGTGGAATGGTGGTATCAGCAGAGTTCATGATAACATTAGAGACCTGAAAAGTGCATATCGTGAGGCATACTCAGCAGCGCAGAAGGGAAAGAAAGATAATCGTCTGTTAATATATGAGCCCGTAGATATTGTGGAGATGCTGCAAACATTAGATTATGATCCATCTGTGTTTCTGTACTATCTCAGAAAAAATGAACATGAAATGTTATATAAAGAAATAGAAATAATGTTTGATCAAATGGAAGAAAAGAACAGTAGTCTTTATGTAGTACATTATGTGGTAATGGATCTTTTTATACATATTTCTTTTTTTATGTCGGAGGCAGGAGTTGATTTCTCATGTGTAATAAAAAAGGAACAGCAGGAATTGACAAGTTTGCAGAATAATGGAAGTATCAAAGAAATTAAAAAGACATTGTTGGACATTCTTGAAAAATGTTTTGGATGTATGAAAACCAGAAAGATTCCGGTGACACAAAGAAAAGTTCAAGATGCAATAGATTTTATAGATGACAATTTTTATAAGAAAGATATGAGTTTGAATATGGTAGCTGGTGAAATCGGAGCAAATGCCAGTTATCTGAGTAGTATTTTTAAGAAAGAAAAAGGCTGTTCTTTAAGTAGATACCTTACTCAGGTACGCTTGGAACAGGCAAAGAAATATTTGATCGAATATCCAGATAAGACACTTATAGATATTTCTGAGTCGGTAGGATATAGTGATGTATATTATTTTAGTAAAAACTTTAAAAAGTACTATGGGATTTCTCCTTCAACAAGATATAACAAGGATTCTCCCACCTCTATAGGTGGTGAGATGAATTGTAAACAAGAAAATGAACGGCAGTGGTGGGCGGAGAGAAATCGGTATCCCCCACTGACATGAGGCAAATCACAGTCAGCATGTTGCTGACATGTCAGACTCTGTGAAATTACCGACTGTGAGTTGAAACAAAATATATGGAAGAAAGAAAAAACTAAATATCTAAAATTTTTCCCACGCATCTAAAAATAGTACATTCACGAATTGCCATAAAAATGATAATCTTACCTCATCAAAAAACAGGAGGGGAAAGGAAATGGCAGAAAAAGAAATTCCATTTAGACAGATCCATCTGGATTTCCATACCAGCGAGGCTATTCAGGGAGTGTGTTCTGAATTTGATGCAGAAGAATTTGCACAGACGCTGGAAGATGCACATGTCAATTCCATTACATTGTTTTCCTGCGGACATCATGGGAATTTGTATTATGATTCAAAAATATTTCCGGAAATGGTACATCCGGGATTGGCACACAGAGATCTCTTACGAGAACAGTCAGAAGCATGCAGAAGACACGGGATTCAGGTAAATCTGTATACAACCATACGTTGGAATAAGCGTATTGCAGATATGCATCCAGAGTGGATTTGCATCGATGAAAATGGTGCATTGCAGGATTACAAAGGAAAAGGATATTTTGAGGCGGGATTTTATAAAAATCTTTGTGTGAATACTCCGTACAGAGATTTTCTGAAAAAACAGTTCGGTGAAGTACTTGAAACGATTCCGGGAGACGGAGTCTGGTATGATGCCGCATTTATGAATGAGTGCTGCTGTCCATCTTGTCAGAAGCTTATGAGAGAGCAGGGATTAAACCCGGCAAAAAAAGAGGACAGGCAGGAATTTGCAAGATGGACTTATTATGACATGGTGAGAGACCTTACTGCATTTGCTAAAAAGTATAATCCGGATTTTCATGTATGTTATAATAAAGGACATTTGGGATATCTGGATAAACCAGTTAAAGAAGACTATTCTTATTTCTCTTTTGAATCACTTCCAGGTGTAGAGTGGGGATATCTTGATTTTCCGGTTTCTGCAAAATACATGAGAAATTTTGGAAAAGAATGTCTGGGACTTACAAGTCGATTCCATACCGAATGGGGAGATTTTCATGCTTTTCGTAATGAGGCGGCGATGGAGTATGAAGTGTTCTCTATGTTGGCACATGGATGCAAGTGCACAATTGGAGACCAGATGGACTACTGGGGAAAATTAAATACAGATATGTATAAGCAAATCGGAAGAGTATACAAATCTGTAGAAGAAAAAGAACCCTGGTGTGAAAATGCAAAACCGATTTCAGAAATTGGTGTATTTACTGCTGAAGAGTTTTATGCAACAGGTGTTGCAGGTCACATTCCAGGAGCGTCAGAAGGTGTAGCCAGATTGTTAATGGAATTAGGATATCAGTTTGATTTCATTGACAGTACGCTTGATTTTGACAAATACAGACTCTTAATACTTCCGGATGTAATCCCAGTAGATGAAGAATTAAGAGATAAATTAAGTACTTATCTGAAAAAAGGCGGCAAGCTTTTAGTGAGTTATCAGTCTGGCCTTGACAGAGCGCATCAGAAGTTTATGATTCCGGAACTTGCTGTTGTTTATAAGGGAGAGGCACCTTATAGTCCGGACTTCATCTGGCCAAAAGAACATTTATCTAAAGATTTAGCAGATGCTGAGCATGTTATGTATGATAAAGGTACTCTAGTAGAAGCCACAGATGAAGCAGTATTTGTACAGAAGGTAATTCCTCCGGTTTTCAATCGTACATATGAGCATTTTTGTTCTCATTTACACTCACCGTCAGGAAGAAAAGAAGCTTATCCGGGAATTGTTGAAACAGAAAATACAGCTTATTTTATTCATCCTATTTTTACGACTTATCAGAACTGGGCACCGGCATGGTTTAAGAAACTGTTTCGAAATGAGTTGGAGAGACTCCTTCCAGATCCAATCATACAGCATGATGGGCCATCAACTACGCAGGTCACAGTGCTTGAACAGAATCAGGAGAACAGAAAAATTGTTCATGTATTACATTATGTGCCAGTGAAAAAATGTAAGAACCTGGAGATCGTAGAAGATGTAATTCCATTGTACAATCTTAAAATTACGATGAATGAGGAACGTAAGGTCAGAGACATATATACAGTACCTGACAGACAGAAGATTGTCTATGAACAAAATGGAAGCGAACTTGACTTTACTGTAAAAGAAGTCAATGGACATCAAATGATTGCAATCTGTTATGAAAACTAAATTATAATGATTATCGGGAGGTATTTTATGAAAGGAAGAAAAGTTTTAGGAATCGTTTTAGCAGCAACGATGGCATTAACATCTGTTTCACCTGTACTTGCAGCAGATAAAGTAAAGATCAGTTTTATGAGCCGTGATAGTGGAGATACTCCAATGGCAAAAGTCTATGAGGATCAGATTGCAGCTTTTATGGAGGAAAATCCAGATATTGAGGTACAGAATGACTCAATTTATGAAGAATCTGCTTATAATAACAAGCTAAAAGTTGCTCTGTCTACAGGTGAAACTCCAAATATCTTCTATTATCCGGCTATTGCAGGATTAAAAGAATGGGCTCAGAATGGAGTACTTCTTGATCTTACAGAATCTCTTAATGCGGATGAAGACTGGAAGAACACTTTCCTGGATGGAGCATTGGATACATATGATCTGAGTGCATATGGAGCTGATGGAATTTATGCACTTCCAAATGAACTCAATGTAGATGCAATCTTTTATAATAAAGCTCTGTTTGAAAAAGCCGGAATTGAAAAAGTGCCAGAAACCATGGACGAGTTATATGATGCAATTGATAAACTGAATGCAGCAGGAATCACTCCATTTGGTGTGGGTGGTAAAAACACATGGGTAATGGGTCATATTTTTAACAACATTCTTGCAAAAAGAATTGGCCATGACGGAATTGTAAAACTCGGCATCGGCGAAAAGAAATGGACAGATGATGATGTGGTAGAATGCCTGCAGATTACAAAAGACCTGAAAGAAAAGGGTGCTTTTGCCGAGGGCTTTGAAGGAATGGACTATAATACACAGATGAATCAGTTCCTGACAGGAGAAGTAGCTATGATTTCTCACAGCAGTCCTATCATACCAGAAATGTTTAATTCTGAGTCGGAGATCCTGGATGATATTTCATTCTTTGCATTCCCATATTTTGAAGACAAACCAGAATTTAAAGATACACATGTTGTATATACTTCTGGATGGATGCTTTCCGGAACTATGTCTGATGAAGAAAAAGAAGCTACTTTAAAACTGATTAAGTATATGACATCAAAAGATTCTATTCAGGAACGAATGGATGCAGCAATGCGAGTAGCTCCTTATAAAGATATTACAGCACCGGACAGTGCTCCGCAGATCTTTAAAGATATGGTTGAATATACCGGAACGATAAGCGATTCAGTTGGAGAGTATTTTGATTATGACACATGCTCTACGCTGGTAGATACTTCACGAAACGGAATTTTGAACATGATGTTGTCTGATTCAGCTGAAGATACAGCACAGACTATTCAGGCAGATATTGATGCAAACCGTCCAGAAAGCTAAACTATGAAGCAAAAGGAAGGGACATAACGCACCCTTCCTTTTGTTTACTCAAAACAGGAATGAGGAGGGTGTTTATGGAGAAAATCAGAAGAAATAAAAAAGTGATCGCGGCATTTTTAATACCGGCGATTCTGATATATCTTTGTTTTGAATTGATTCCAGTAATTATGTCAATTTATTTTTCTTTTAATGATTGGCCTGGGATTCAGGCTGTAGCACTTAAATTTGTAGGTTTGAAAAATTACAGGAATATTTTTCATAATGCAGTTTTTCTTAAATCATTACAAAATGTTCTGATATACGTAGTAATCAGTGTGATTCTTCAGGTGCCGTTAGGATTTGGGCTGGGTCTTTTGATCCATCATTTTAAGAGAGGACAGAGATTTTTTAAAGCAGCCTTTTTCATACCTATGATCTTATCAGTAACAGCAGTTGCATTATTATGGAATTTTATTTATTTTCCAACTGAAAAGGGAATCCTTAATAGTTTGCTTATTAAAATTGGTCTTGCAAATTGTATGCAGCAATGGCTTGTAAATCCAAAAACATCACTGATGTGCTTGATTATAGTAAGTACATGGACAAGTGTTGGTTATTATATGATCATCTGTCTGGCGGGACTTACCTCGATTCCAAACTCAGTTTTGGAAGCTGGTGAGCTCGACGGTGCCACAGGATGGAAAAAAATCTGGAATATTTATATACCAATGTTATGGGAACCATTAAAAATGTCTACCATTATGGTAATAACAGGTGTACTTAAAATCTTTGATACTGTATATATTCTTACACCAACAGGTGGAACAAATAACTGTACGATTGTTCCTGCACTTCTGATGTACAACGAAGCATATCGATATGGACACTATGGAACCGGAAGTGCTATTGCAACTGTGATTTTTGTACTGAGTGCTGCAGTTTCTATTCTTAGTCTGACACTAATGAATAAAAAAGAATCTATAGAATATTAAGGGGGGAAAGAAATGAAATCAAAAAAACGTTCCGCAAGACAGTATATATGTTTTGTAATTTTCGTGATTGTGGCATTGATTAATATATATCCGCTGGTATTCTCAATTTTTTGTTCATTTAAAGGTAATCTGGAAATTTTTTCATCATTTACTTCACTGCCGAAAAGATTGAGATTTGAGAATTATATAACAGCATGGAAGGTTGGAAACATTGGCAGATATTTTCTTAACACAATTATTCTTTCAGTAGGAACTCTGGTAATTGCCGGACTTTTTGGTGCAATGGCATCATATGTTCTAGCAAAATTCAGATTTCGTGGAAAGTCAAAAATATATCTGTTATTTATATCGGGAATGATGATTCCTATTCAGGCAGTATTGATTCCATTGTCATACATATTTGGAAAATTAGGGATAATGAATAATTATCCAGTGTTGATACTGTTATATTCGGCTTTTTGTTTTCCAATGACGGTTCTGGTTTTGACTGGATTTATGAATGGAATTCCTACAGAACTGGAAGAAGCAATGGTTATAGATGGGGCAAGTATTTTTCAAGTATTTTTTAAGATGATATTGCCGTTATCCGTACCTGGAATTGTAAGCGTTTCAATTTTTAACTTTATTCAGGTCTGGAATAATCTTCTGTTTCCGCTTATTTTTATATCAGATAAAAATAAAGGAACAATTTCGATGGGATTACTTGCATTCTTTGGAGAATATAGCACCGATTACAGCTCTAGCATGGCAGGAATATGCCTTACTACAATACCAGTGATTATTGCATATGTATTTTTCCAGGAAAAAATAGAAAATGGTTTGATGAGTGGAGCTATAAAGGGCTGATATTTTTCGGGGTCTCAGATATAAAGAGATATAAGGAAAGGCTGATGCATAAGTGGTAATAGAAATCACCACTGCATCAGCTTTTTGAGTGTTCAGTTTTTTCAGAAAATAGATAAAAAAAATAATTCTAAAAGATATGTATTTATAATGCAATAATATGATACAATTGGTAAAGAATATTAAGAACTAAGGAAAAACCATGTATGCTAAATAAAAAAGATTTTCTAAAATATGCATCAAAACTAGCCTTTCCGATCATGCTCCAAAACCTGATCGGAACACTGGTAAACATTGCCGATACGGTTATGCTTGGATACGTAAGCCAGACTGCCATGTCGGCTTCATCTCTTGCGAATCAGTATACTTTTATTCTTTTCTGTTTATATTATGGTATGGCCGCGGGTACATCGGTCTTATGTTCCCAGTACTGGGGAAAAGGTGATAAAAAGACAGTAGAAAGGATTCTCGGCCTGGCGGAACGAATCTCGCTGATCATTTCTCTTGTATTTTTCGTGATTTCTTTCACAATGCCAACTACGATCATGAAGGTCTTTACAAACAGTCCTGATACGATTGCTGCCGGCAGTGAATATCTGAAAGTGATCTCATTTTCATTTATGTTTATGGGATTCTCTCAGATTTTTATGAGTGCTCTTCGAAGCATCGGAAAAATAATGCTGCCTTCGATCACGTACATTGTTTCGCTTGGCGTCAATGTACTTTGTAATGCCACCTTTATCTTTGGGCTGTTTGGACTTCCAAAGCTTGGCGTCACCGGTGTTGCACTTGGTACTGTTATTGCCAGAATCACAGAAGTACTGATCTGCCTCATCTACTCATTAAGAAGTTCTGATGTCAGATTCCGGATCAAATACTTCTTTGCAAAAGCAGGTATTCTGTTCCAGGATTTTATGAAAATTGCCACTCCGGCTATCGTGAATGATGTTGTCTGGAGTTTTGCTACATCAGCATTCGCAGCAATCCTCGGTCATATTGGTGATGATATGGTTGCTGCAAATGCGGTTGCTGTCATGGTGGTAAATATTGGTGCAATCGCCTGTCGTGGTTTTGCCAATGCTACTACCATCATTGTCAGCCAGGAACTGGGTAAAGATAACATTGATGCAGCCAGAGAATATGGCAAACGCATGCTCAGAATAACAATGATTGTAAGTCTGATCGGATGTGTCATCATTCTGGCACTGCGCCCTTTGATACTGGATTTCTATCGGGATAAATTGACGGAGACTGCCATTTATTATCTTGGTATTTTTATATTTATGACAACCTGGCGTCTTGTGGGAGAAGGTATTAACACCTGTCTTATATGCGGCTGCTTCAGAGGTGGTGGTGATTCCAGGTTTGGAATGATCATAGACTCTATATTTATGTGGCTTGTTGCAGTTCCTCTCACCTTCCTTGCAGCA
Source organism: Blautia sp. BIOML-A1 (assembly GCF_009883055.1). Classification (GTDB taxonomy): domain Bacteria; phylum Bacillota; class Clostridia; order Lachnospirales; family Lachnospiraceae; genus Blautia_A. Next base: position 17,398 of record NZ_WWVR01000011.1, read on the forward strand.
TATGTTTTAAAACTGCCGCCTGTCTGGGTATATTTTGTAATGACTCTGGATGAGTTCGAAAAAATGCCTGTGGTATTCATTCACTATTTCAGAGGTAAATGGCTTACAAATATTACCAGAGATTTTGACTGATCATGGGGCTGTCTGGAATCTTCAGAATTTGCTTATGAAGAACGACTTGAAGGCACCGAGGGTATGTGTAATCAGAGGAGAATTATAAAATGATGAATTGTATTATAGTTGGACTGGGAGGATTTCTTGGAGCTGTAGCTCGTTATCTGATAGGATTGATTCCGATAAACCCACAAAATGGCTTTCCGGTAAAGACATTATTAATTAATATTGCCGGAGCATTTGTGATAGGACTTGTTGTAGCGTTTGGTGCGAAGAAAGACTGGAATCCGCAATTGATTTTATTTTTGAAGGTTGGTATTTGCGGAGGATTTACGACATTTTCTTCTTTTGCCCTGGAAACGAATCAGCTAATGGAACGAGGCGCAGGCTGGTGGGCAATGTTCTATGTTGCATTGAGTGTAATAGGAGCATTGGCGGCAGTATATGCAGCACAGTATGCAGTCGTAAGATAAGATTCAGAGGGAATTCCGATACATCTCCTGGAAAAAGAAAAATCCGAAAAAACAGAGTCATTTCTGTCTTTTCGGATTTTTTGTCGTTTTTTATGCCATAATTATTATGCTCGTTCTGCTGCTTTTTTTGTCTCTGGTTTTTCCAGAAGTTTTTTAATACCCTGGATTGCTACCAGTACACCTAGTATTAACAGAAGTATTGCAAATATCAGCTGTAAAGAATTTCCAAGATCCAGACCGGTTGTTACAAATGCTTTGGAAAGTTTCACAATTGTCATGCCAAGTGCTGTGAAGGTAACTGCCATCATGAATACCATTGGAATCCAGAGCATACAGCCCTGACGTTTTGTCTTCTTTAAAAATACTGCACAGGCTACAAGGGCAAGTACTGATAACAGCTGGTTTGCAGAACCAAACAATGGCCATATTTCCGCGTAGCCCACTCTTGTAAGCAGATAGGCCAGTACAAGTGTAATGATTGTTGCAAAATATTTATTAGTCATTACCTTTAAAAATGGGTTCATGTTTTCCTCATCCGTATCAGAATCAAGGAAAAATTCCTGGAATGAAAGTCGTCCGACTCTGGCTACAGAGTCAAGAGATGTCAGTGCAAATGCAGATACAGCAAGGTTGATCAATGTAAATACCAGTGAATGGGGCAAACCGATCACAGAAAGGAAATTTGCAATCGCACCTGCAAAAATCTGAGGCTGGGTTGTCAGCCCCTGGGCTGCTGCCTCGCCATCTGCAAAAGATGCTACGGCAATCAATGCGATAATGGCAAGCATACTCTCCATCAGCATTGCACCAAATGAAACAGGGAGCATATTTTTTTCATTTTTAATCTGTTTGGATGCGGTACCTGAGGATACCAGGGAATGGAAGCCTGAAACCGCACCACAGGCGATGGTTACGAATAAGATCGGAAACATATATTGTCCGTCAACATTAAAGCTTGTAAAAGCTTTAAGATTACAGGAAGGGTTAGCTGCAAATACACCAATTACCGCACCAACGATCATAAAAATAAGCAGATAACTGTTCAGATAATCACGCGGCTGAAGTAATGCCCATACAGGTGTAACACTGGCTATCAGAATGTATGCAAATATAATAAGGTGCCAGGTTTCAAGACTTATGTATATCGGGAATTTAAGTCCCAGTGCAATTGCTGCTACAAGTAATACAATTGCAAAAATCGTATTGACCCATTTATTGAATTTTGTGTATTTCAGGAAAAATCCAAGTCCAACAGCTTCCACTATGAATAACATGGAAGTAGTTGCGACAGCTCCGTTTGCTACTACCTTTGTAACCTCTCCTGTGGTACCTGTGGCAAAACCATTAAAGGTCCCTGCTACTACATCTGCAAATGCTGCAACAACCAGAATACAGAATAACCAGCAGAATAAAAGGAATAATTTTTTTCCTAGTTTTCCGATATATGCTTCGATGATATATCCGATTGTACGTCCTTTATTCTTTACAGATGCATACATGGAAGCAAAATCCTGAACAGCACCAAAGAATACACCGCCGATCAGAATCCACAGCATAACCGGAAGCCAGCCAAAAATTGCAGCCTGGATAGGTCCGTTGATCGGGCCTGCGCCTGCGATGGATGCAAACTGATGTCCAAATACTACATTGGTATCTGCCGGTACATAATCAACTCCGTCTTCCATCTCATATGCCGGAGTTTTTGCTTTTGGATCAATTCCCCATTTGTTCTGCAGGTAGCGGCCGTACAGAAGATATGCACCGCCCAGAACTACAATGGCGATCACCATCATCATAATTCCACTCATAATCTTTCTCCTCGTCTTTCTTTGATATAAATATATATTAAAAACGCCCCTGTTATCCAATGGATAACAAAGGCGGAATTTCCGTGGTACTCAGGTTATCTTTTATGGTTTGACCTGTTCAATGCATTTATCTTTATTGATTATCTAATGTTTTACTACTTTTTCTATAAAATTTCAAGAAGTATTTTGTATGTGTGTTATATTTTTTTATTTTTCCGGACAGGTTGGTGTGGTATTATTATTCTTGAAGTATAAATCGATTCTTGACGGATTCATTATATAAAGGAGCAAAAAATGACTATCAGAAAAGCAGAAGAAAAAGATATTCCGAGAATTACAGAACTGTTAGAACAGGTGCTGCAGATCCATGCAGACATAAGACCTGACATTTTTATTCCCGGCACGACAAAATATACGGTAGACGAGTTGACAGAGCTTTTGAAAAATGAAGAAAAACCGATATATGTTGCAGTGAACGAAGCGGATATCTGTGTAGGATATGCCTTCTGTCAACTGCAGGAACAGCCTTTTTCCAACAATATGGTGCCGTTTAAATCCCTTTTTATAGATGATCTGTGTGTTGATCAGCAGGTACGAGGACAGCATATAGGAGAAAGTCTGTTTGAATATGTAAAAAGTGAAGCAAAGTTCATGGGCTGCTATGAGGTGACGTTGAACGTATGGACAGGAAATACTTCGGCAGAAAGATTCTATGAAAAAATGGGAATGAAGACAAAAGAAAGACAGATGGAATATATCTTATGATACTGACACATTTCTTTTTGTTAAACGCCTGCGAAGGAGAAAAGAATCTTGACAAAAAAATGAGTAGAAGTATATAATATAAACAGATTATACATTTACGCGAAGGAGCAATGTTGCTATAACATTGCTCCTTTTTGTTTTGAGGAGGGATAATATGGAACAGCTAAATGAAATTGTTACCAAAATCGACAATTTTGTATGGGGACCAGTGATGCTGATTCTTCTGGTTGGAACAGGTGTGTTTCTTACCGTTCGTACAAGATTTCTGACATGGAAGAATCTGGGATATGCGCTTAAGAGTACGCTTAGTAAAGAAGCTCGTACTAAAAGTCGTGGTGAAGGAGATGTTTCCCCTTTTTCTGCACTTACTACAGCGTTGGCTGCAACAATCGGAACAGGAAATATCGTTGGTGTTGCGACCGCAATGGTATCTGGTGGACCAGGAGCACTGGTATGGATGTGGATCTCAGCAGCATTTGGACTTACTTCAAAATTCAGCGAGTGTATGCTTGCAATCAAATATCGTGAGGTAAATGCCAAAGGCGAGATGAGTGGTGGACCGATGTACACCATGAAAAAAGGTCTGAAAAATAAGACTTTTGGCTCTGTTCTGGCATGGCTTTTTGCACTGTTTGCAGTGATTGCATCCTTTGGTATAGGTAACATGACACAGGGAAATTCAATTGCAGGTGCGCTTCATACTACTTTTGGCGTGCCAACAGGGATTACGGGCATTGTGATTACAGTGGTTTCTCTGCTGATCATTGTTGGAGGAATCAAATCTATTTCAAAAGTGTCTTCCGTAGTCGTTCCGGCAATGGCAATCTTTTATGTAATCTGTGGTATTATTGTTATTATTGGAAATATCTCAAATCTGCCGGCGGGTATTGCTATGATCTTTAAGATGGCATTTTCTGTAAAAGCGGTTGGCGGTGGACTTTGTGGATCAATTGTAGCCTCTATGATGAGTGCGATGCGATTTGGAGTTGCACGAGGTGTTTTTTCTAATGAAGCAGGTATGGGTTCGGCTGCAATCACTGCGGCAGCAGCTACTACAGATAATCCGGTTCGTCAGGGTTATATAAATATGACAGGTACTTTCTGGGATACCATTGTTGTCTGTACGATCACAGGACTTGCGATAGCATCATCCGGAGTACTTGGAATGACAAATGCGGCAGGAGAGATGCTGACGGGCTCAGATATCACGATTGCAGCATTTGAAACAATCCTCGGATCCGCAGGTGGATGGCTGGTAACAATCGGCATTACTTTATTTGCGTTTTCCACGATTCTTGGATGGGAGTATCATGGAGAGAAAGCATTTGAGTATCTTCTTGGAACACACAAATACAACATGATCTATCGAGTAGTATTTTCGCTTGTGGTATACTTTGGATGTACACAGACCCTGAGTCTGGTATGGAATTTCTCAGATATTGCAAATGCACTTATGGCGATTCCGAACCTTATCTGTATGTTGCTCCTGAGTGGTGAGATTGCAAAGGATATCAAGGAATTTCAGTCTGAGATCAAAAAATAGATGCATGCATATATGATTTTAATATTCTTTTTTGTTGACGATTATATGTATCAGATAGTATAATATCTACGCTGTAGAAACAGCCGACAGTTCATTTGTACCTTCCTGTCGCAAAACAAAACCAGGGCTGACCAAGAAGATTTCAGGCTCTGCGTGCAAAAGTACGCGGAGCCTTTTTTAATGGATTTTATTATGTTTTTCAGTTGGCACTTGGCTAAAAGGTACATCCATTTCACTTACAGGAGAATTGAAACATGTATTATTTAAAGACAGAAGCCAGTTTTGATGCAGCACATTTTCTCTGGAAATACGAGGGAAAGTGCAGAAATATCCATGGACATCGTTGGAATGTTGCTGTGGAGATCAAAAGCCAGGTGTTAAAGCAAGAAGGACAGACACGGGGAATGATAGTGGATTTTGGTGATCTGAAAAAAGATCTGAAAGAGCTTTGTGATTTTTTTGATCACAGTCTGATCTATGAGAAGGGGTCTTTGAGAACAGAAACAGTTACTGCACTTTTGAATGAGAGTTTTCATCTGGAAGAAGTTTTATTTCTCCCCACTGCGGAAAATTTTGCTTATTATTTTTATAAAAAATTAATAGATCTGGGATACGGGGTTCACCGTGTCACAGTATACGAAACACCGAATAATTGTGCAGTTTATGAGGAAGAATAGATGAAGGTTGTAGAAAAATTTACCAGTATTAACGGGGAAGGAACACGTGCGGGAGAACTGGCCGTTTTTGTTCGCTTTAAAGGATGTAATCTTCGATGCAGTTATTGTGATACCATGTGGGCCAATGAAGCCGATTGTTCTTATGAAGAGGAAACGCCGGAAGAGATTACAAATTATGTTCTTGCAGCAGGAATCCGAAATGTGACACTTACAGGTGGAGAACCGTTGCTTCAAAAAGATATCAGGGAGTTAATACATCTTCTCCTACAAGCCGGACTGAGAGTTGAAATTGAGACAAATGGTGCAGTAAGGCTGTCTGAGTTTTGTGAGGAACGTCCGATATTTACGATGGATTACAAACTGCCTTCAAGTGGCTGTGAGGAACATATGATAGCAGAAAATATGGAATTGCTTGAAATAAATGATACTGTAAAATTTGTGTGTGGCAGCCAGGAGGATCTGGTGAAAGCACTGGAGGTGATTCAGACATATGATCTGACAAGTCGGTGTCATGTTTATTTCAGTCCTGTTTTTGGCTCTATAGAACCGGTACAGATGGTGGAATTTATGCTGGAACATCAGTTGAATGATGTGCGGCTGCAGATACAGATGCATAAAGTGATCTGGGACCCCAACGAGCGGGGAGTATAAATAATTGGTGAGGTGATCAAGATGAAAGCATTAGTTCTTTTTAGTGGAGGAATTGATTCAACAACAGCGTTAGGACTGGCAATTAAAAAGTATGGGAAAGATCAGGTAACGGCTCTTTCTGTCTCTTATGGACAGAAACATGATAAGGAAATTAAGGCAGCAACAGCGGTCGCGGAATATTATGGTGTAGAGCATTTGTTCCTGGATTTGAGTAAGATATTTCAATATAGCAATTGTTCTCTGCTTCAGCAGTCTACGGAAGAAATTCCCGAGGAGAGTTATGCGGAGCAGATTTCAAAAACAAATGGCGATAAGCCGGTAAGCACTTATGTTCCGTTCAGAAATGGGTTATTTCTTTCTTCTGCAGCCAGCATTGCACTGAGCAAGGAATGTGAAGTGATTTATTATGGAGCACACGCAGATGATTCTGCCGGGTTTGCCTATCCGGACTGCTCACCGGTATTTAACAATGCTATGAATGAGGCAATCTGGGAAGGTTCCGGACATCAGCTTAAGATAGAAGCACCGTTTGTCAATATGTCAAAGGCTGAAGTGGTACGGATTGGATTAGAACTGAAAGTTCCTTATGAATTGACCTGGTCCTGTTATGAAGGTGGAGAGAAACCGTGTGGAAAATGTGGAACATGTATTGACCGTGCGGCTGCCTTTCAGGCGAACAATGTGGAAGATCCAGCATTAAGATAGAAAGGAAAAAGAGTGATGAGAGAGAAAGAAAACTTAACATTATTAGGAAACCAGCATACGGAATATTGTATGGATTATGATCCGTCTGTATTAGAGGCATTTCAGAATAAACATCCGGGAAATGATTATTTTGTCAAATTCAACTGTCCGGAATTTACAAGTCTGTGTCCGATTACAGGGCAGCCGGATTTTGCAACAATCATAATTTCTTATGTTCCGGATGAACGTCTTGTGGAGAGTAAATCCCTGAAATTGTATCTGTTCTCATTTCGGAACCATGGAGATTTTCATGAAGATGTGATCAATATAATCATGAAAGATCTGATCCAGCTTCTTGAGCCTAAATATATTGAAGTCTGGGGAAAATTCCTTCCGCGTGGAGGGTTGTCTATCGATCCATACTGCAATTATGGAAAGCCTGGCACCAAGTGGGAACAGGTTGCATGGAATCGTATGAGTAATCATGATATGTTTCCGGAGAAGGTTGACAATCGGTAATATATTCATAAATAAGAATGATAATAATTCTAAAAATAATCACCTTCAGGATATAATAAAACAAATTATAGCCTGAAGGTGATTTTTATGGCAAAATACAAAAAGAAACCGGAGAATTAAAAATATGGATTTTCTGTAAAAATTGAGGAAATTTTTACATAGGACAAGACAAAATGAAAGCGAGAAATATGATGAAAAAGCAAGCGTATTACCATCTGCCGGGATTATTTGAGTTTTATGAATTATATCGAATCTTTCTGCCTTTGTTTCGGGAGCACAGAGAGTATTTTTATGACTGGTGCGAAATTGGTTCAATATACGGAGCTCCATCAGACTGTATATGGGGTGGCGGTCGAACTTCCTTAGGAGAGGCGGATCCACAGAAAGTACTGGCACTGATGCAGGAATATAAGATATCAGCCCGGCTGACATTCAGTAATTCACTTCTTCGAGAAGAACACTTACAGGATCAAAAATGTAATGCACTTTGTGCATTATTCGAAGAAAATAAGGGAGTGCAAAATGGAGTGATCATTCATTCAGATCTACTGCTGGATTATCTGCAAAAAAAGTATCCGGGACTCTATCTGGTTTCTTCGACCACAAAGGTGCTGACGAATTTCAGAGAATTTCTGGAGGAAACAGACAGAGAAGAATTCTGTTATGTAGTGCCGGATTTTCGTCTCAACAAAAGATTTGAACAATTAAATCAGATGAATGCACAGCAAAAAGCAAAGGTGGAATTCTTGTGTAACGAATGCTGCTGGTTTGGCTGTAAAGACAGAAAAGTCTGTTATGAAACAGTCAGCCGAAAAAATCTGGGAGAAGATTGCAAGGAGCATATCTGTACTGCACCTGGGGCGGAGGATGGATATCTTTTTTCAAAGGCAATGACAAATCCGGGATTTATCAGTGTGAAAGATATTAAAGATGTTTATCTGCCGATGGGATTTTCTAATTTCAAGATTGAAGGACGGGGGTTGGGAAGTGCGCTGATCCTGGAATTTCTGTTGTATTATATGACTCGGCCGGAGTATCAGATCAATGTCAGGGAAAAGATATATCTGGACAATATGCTGGATCTTTTATAATATATTTATAACTATTCGGTACCTTCACAGTGATTACTGAATAGTTACACATATTCATTGCATTAACAAAGGAGAGACCGATATGAAGATTGTATTTCTGGATGCAAAAACAATTGGAGAGGATATTGATTTATCTGCATATGATGCTCTCGGAGAAGTAGTAAAATATGGATTTTCTACTCCGGAAGAGGTTTTAGAGCGAGTAAAAGATGCAGATGTCCTGGTTATCAATAAAATCGAAATTAATGAAAGAACGATTGGAACCGCTCAAAATTTAAAACTGGTATGCGTGACAGCTACAGGAACAAATAATCTGGATAAAGAATATCTGGAGAAACGTGGAATCGCATGGAGAAATGTAGCAGGATATTCAACAGAGTCAGTCGCACAGCATACATTTGCGTTACTATTTTATCTGTTAGAGAAAATGCGTTATTATGATGAATATGTAAAAGACGAAAAATATGTAAATGATACGGTATTTACTCATTTTGCAGAGCACTTTAATGAGATTAGCGGAAAGACGTGGGGAATTATCGGACTTGGAACTATAGGAAGACGAGTTGCTGATATTGCGAAAGCGTTTGGTGCACGTGTGATTTATTACTCTGCTTCGGGAAGAGCAGCGCAGGAAGGATATGAGCAGGTCGATTTTGAGACGTTACTTTCCACATCGGATATTGTATCTGTGCATGCTCCATTAAATGAATATACAAAAAACTTAATGAATCAGGAAGCATTTGCAAAAATGAAAAAGACAGCAATTTTCCTGAATCTTGGACGTGGACCGATTGTAGTAGAACAGGATTTATATGAAGCATTAAAAACAGGAGAGATTGCGGCAGCCGGTCTTGATGTGTTATGTGAGGAACCGATGAGTGAAACCAATCCTCTTGTAAAAATAAAAGACAGCAAAAAGCTTATCATTACCCCACATATTGCATGGGCAAGTGTGGAAGCAAGAAACCGACTGATGCAGATTATCGTAGGACAGATCAGAGAATTTTTTGGTATGTAAGATGAGATACTTTTGCCAGATCAGCAAAAAATTAAGTTCCATTATATTATTTCTCAAAATCAGAGGATTGGATGTTCATAATTCCCTATATAAGACGTTTATTTTGAATGATAATTCATCTATACTGGCACTATCAAGAAGATAGACGAGGTAATTAGATAAATGCAACACAGAGAATGTTATGCAGCTAAAAGGCAGAAGGAGTAGACGATGTTATCATTATTATTTGCATTTTGTATGATTTGGTTTATTGGGAAATTTCTTATATTTGGCGTGAAGGCATCCTGGGGAATTATGAAATTGCTTTGTACAGTAGTATTCTTTCCGGTGATTCTTATAGGACTGGTTGTTGGAGGACTGCTGTATATTGCTTTTCCATTGTTGATCGTAGTAGGAATCATAGCACTGGTAGCATCACGTTCATAGTATTCAGTAACTATTCAGAAGGGAGTATTCCGCGAGGCATTCTAACTCGTAACTGTGAGGGTACTGAACAGTTACAGTATTCTAAAAATCAGACATAATGAATTGCGCATAGATAAATGAAAGGCAGTGAACCAAGAATCGGTTCACTGTCTTTCATTTTATGTAGATTATCTTAATTTGTCTTTTTCTCTGTGCAGAAGTTCGAGGTTCAGTTTCTGCTCGCTGGCAGTCTTATCGACCCAGAGATTCAGGGAATCTATTGCCAGTGAGATTTCATTCAGTTTTTTACTGATATATGCAAAATCTTTCATCTCATCATCACTGATCTTACCATCACGGGCAATCTGAATCAAGCGTCCTGTCAGAGGATTAATCTCGTTCAGACTGGCAATTGTTTCCAGAATAATATTTGACAGATCAGTTACTTTCACTTCCGGAACATAACGATGACCGATTTCACATTTGTGAGAACAATAATAATTGCAGAGATCTGGTCTTTTGTAGGCATCGGCCATCTGGATGATATCATAAGGGGTAGGATCCTGCAGTTCATATTCGAATTTCTCGAGTCTGGAATCGGAAACGGCTTCCATCTTATCACATGCTTCTGATCTGGTGAGACCTGCTTCTTCGCGGCAAATCTGATAAATTGTTTTGTTTTTTCGGGTCGATTGTTTCCCCATGAGAGAATAACCTCCTGCATAGTAAAAAATATGAGAATTATCTGGCTTTACCAAGTATAATCTATTATACTGGAAACATCAGAAAACAACAAGAGTCTGACAGAGATGTCTATAGAATTGTTTCACGTGAAACATATCTGACAAAACAAACTTCTTAAAGAGTCAGGAAGACAGAAGTGATTCTGAGAAGAATATCTGTTACCTGTGAACAGTTACGAATATATCAGCTTACGCTGACCAGTATCCCGCACCAAGTCTCATATGTGTTCAACTTGAATCTGGATTCAGCAGAAAAGGATAGAGGTTATAAAATGACATTTGATTTTGATAAAGAATTTCAGAATATGATGCAGAAGCACAGTTTAAACACAGTGATCCTTCTGGGTCATCTGAATCCTGACGGTGATGCGGCCGGCTCAGTGATGGGCCTGGCACATTATATAAAAGTAAATTATCCGCAATACAGAGTAATTCCGTATCTGGCGGATACTCTGGACAAAGGTCCGAAGAAACAAGTGAAGGCAGACAGAGTATTTGATCCTTTGACAAAGCCGGATATCACAGATGAGAGATACGCAGTTATCGTATGTGATACCGCAGTTTTATCTCGGCTGATTGGAAAAGAATACTATGAATGCGCAGAGACTTCTATGGTGATTGATCATCATGCTTCTAATGAAGGATATGGAGATATAAATTATACAAAGATATCGGAGGCCTGTGCAGAGAATGTGTATTATATTCTTGACCAGGCGAAGCTTAAGAAAACGATGATTTCAGAGATGAAACCAACAGCAGCTGATTATATTTACATGGGCATTCTTCATGATACGGGATGTCTTTCCAGAGCAAAGATGAGTACGATGCAGGCAGTGACCGGATTATTGAAACTGGGAGTAGAGCATAGTTATGTGATGCAGACGATGCACAATGACACTCTGGAAAGCTTGCGGACAAGAGCTGGATTGCTTGAGCGGGCGGAACGTCTGCTAGATGGAAAGATAGCCTGTGTATGTGTCAGTCGTGCAGAGAGTGAAGCAGAAGGAATCGGCTACGAGGATATTCATCCAATCAGTGGAATTCTCAGAGACTGCGAAGACATAGAACTTGGATTTACAATGTATGAGGAAGAGGAGAACCGTTGGCGTTGCTCATTCAGATCTGACGGAAAGTGGATTAATGTTAATGAACTTCTGAAGAAATTCGGTGGTGGTGGACATGCCGCGGCGGCTGGAGTTCGCAAGCGGACAAATAACATGGAAAAATTCAGACAGGATATATTGGAAGAGATCATCGTGATGCGAAAAAGTATAGAGAAAGAACGGACATAAACACAGGAGTTACCTGTTATCAGAAATCAGAGGAAGAATAAAACAAATGAATCAGAATGAGACACAATGGGATAAACTACTGAAAATAAAGACAAGCGGCCGGGATGATTCACACTCAGATCAATATCGGTATCCGTATGAACCAACATCTTACATGGTATTGGAACGACTGGCAAATAGTGGACTGATCAGGAAAAATAATACCCTGTTGGATTATGGAACTGGAAAAGGGAGGGTGTGTTTCTATCTTTCTTATCAGACCAGATGCAGAGCAATTGGTATAGAGTATGATGAGGCTATCTATCAGAAAGCAATAGCAAATAAGGAAACAGCAGTAGCTGGGAATCGGTCTTCATTTATTTTATGTGGAGCAGAAAACTATGAAGTTCCTGTGGATGTGGATCGGTGTTATTTCTTCAATCCGTTTTCTGTGGAGATTTTTCACACAGTCCTTGCGAAATTGTATGAATCATATTATGAAAAACCAAGAGAACTACTGCTGTTTTTTTACTATCCTTCAGAAGATTATATAAGCAGTCTGATGACGCAGGAGCAATTGATGTTTTATGATGAGATAGATACATCAGATTTGTTCTCGGGTGATGATAACAGAGAGCGAATTATGATTTTTAAAGTAATCTGAAAGTAACTGTTCACAGGTAATATTCTGTGAGGTGTTTTGCCGTGAATATGGCAAAATCCCTGGTTGTATTTATTTTCGAAAAACAAAGGTGTGTATGTTATACTGAATGTATATTTACCATGATTTGAAATGCATTTTGGCTCATAACTGTAAGGGTACTGAACAGTTATGAGTGAGTAAAGATGAACAGGAGGCGTTCCATGAGTAAAAAAATCGAAAAAATGAGATGGGCGGCAGAGGACAAAATTTATCGCAGAGATGAATGGATCAGACAGGACAATGAAGAACTTCTTATGTTGGAGAAAAAACTGAATGATCTGGACTTGTCCGAAAGGGATCGGAAGGTTGTGGATGATTATGCAGCATGCATGGAATCTAAACAGGATCGAATGGGATATCTTTTATATGAGGCAGGAATGAAGGATGCAAAGAGAAGAATACGAATTCGCAAAATGATCGGTAGGCTCTCAATTGCGGCTGTAGCGGCCACAATTCTGGTGTTCTGGCATGAGAAAATCTTAAACCAAGTCAGGCACAGGTAAGAATCAGTATATGATTCGAAACTGCATAAGCGAATATATAGGTCTGATAAAAAAAGCGGAATCACTTTAGTCAACGTCACTAAAGTGATTCCACTTTTTTGATTAAAATCATGCTCAGAAAAATCAGATTGCGTCCAGTGCCTGTGCAATGTCGGCAATTAAATCGTTTTTGTCTTCGAGTCCGCAGGAAATGCGAATCAGTCCGGCAGGAACTCCGGCAGCAGCGAGCTGCTCATCATTCATCTGTCTGTGTGTGGAAGTAGCCGGATTCAGACAACATGTTTTTGCATCGGCAACGTGGGTTTCGATTGCAGCAAGCTTAAGGTTCTTCATAAATTTCTCCGCAGCAGCACGTCCGCCCTTTAATTCGAAGGATACAACACCGCATCCACCGGAAGGGAGGTATTTCTTCGCGGTTTCATAGTATTTGTTGGAAGGAAGTGTAGGATAATTTACGAATTCTACTTTATCATGCTGTTCCAGAAATTCAGCAACAGCCTGTCCGTTTTCTACGTGTCTTGGCATACGTACGTGAAGAGATTCCAGACCAAGATTCAGGATAAATGCACTCTGTGGTGACTGTGCACAGCCGAGATCTCTCATCAGCTGGGAAGTACATTTGGTGATAAAAGCACCTTCTTTGCCAAATTTCTCGGCATATGTAACCCCATGATAAGAATCATCCGGAGTGCAGAGTCCTGGGAATTTTTCAGCATGTGCCATCCAGTCGAATTTACCTCCGTCAATGATCGCACCGCCAAGAGCAGCACCATGTCCATCCATATATTTTGTGGTTGAATGTGTGACAATATCAGCACCCCATTCAATTGGACGTAAATTGATCGGGGTTGGGAATGTGTTGTCTACAATAAGAGGTACTCCGTGAGCATGAGCAGCTTTTGCAAATTTTTCTATATCTAAGACAGTAAGAGCCGGGTTCGCGATAGATTCACCAAATACGGCTTTTGTATTATCCTTGAATGCAGCATTTAATTCTTCGTCCGTACAGTCTGGATTAACAAAAGTTACATCCACACCCATTTTTTTCATGGTAACAGCAATTAAATTATAGGTTCCGCCATAGATGGAGGAAGAGGAAACAATGTGGCTTCCTGCCTCGCAGATATTGAACAGAGCAAAGAAGTTTGCTGCCTGTCCGGAAGATGTCAGCATTCCAGAGGCTCCACCTTCCAGAGCTGTGATTTTGGCTGCAACATAATCATTGGTCGGGTTCTGAAGTCTTGAATAGAAATAACCGCTTGCCTCCAGATCAAAGAGTTTGCCCATATCTTCACTGGTATCATATTTATAGGTGGTTGACTGATAAATAGGAATCTGTCTCGGTTCTCCGTTTCCTGGTGTGTAGCCTGCCTGTACACATTTCGTGTTAATAGAATAGTCCATAATTTGTGTTCCTGCCTTTACGTTTATAGTATCTTTGGTTGCTGTGAATTGAGTGAACAGTAACTATCTTTTATGTTATACTCTTTTTGAGAGTATGTAAAGAGCAAATACATACTTAGCAGGTATGAGAACTGCTATAGAAATTGCCTGCAGGGGAGTATGCTGTGAGGTGCTTTGTCATGAATGTGGCAAAATCCTGGGATATACAGGACAAAATACTGCGATAAAATACAGGTACCGTGCGGGCAGCGAAGCGGCTACAGAACAAAAACAAAGAGAAAAGGAGACAAAGCATGGGAAAAGTAATAAGAATTAATGGAGCAGGAGCAAAGGAGGAAAGTTTAAAGGATATTTTTGAAAATTTACATATGCTTAAGAGAACGCTTGCCGGTGTGGTGGCTGAGTATGAAGAAAATGAAGCGGAAGAAAAGAAAACAGATCTTCTGACAGAAGCATTAGACGCTCTGGAGGATGCATATGATGCCATTAACGAAGTTCTGCTGGATGAAAGGTAGGTATAACTATGGAGAGTTATATTACAACCTATACGCACAGACATTTTGATCCTACTGATCCAGATCCGGAGTTGATTTTGATTGAGGATATTGCACATGCACTTTCAATGCTTTGCAGAGGAAATGGGCATGTCAGTTCATTTTGGTCGGTAGGCGAACATTGCATTTGCTGTGCGAAGGAGGCGGCAGGCAGAGGGCTTTCCAAAAAGGTTGTTTTGGCATGTCTTTTACATGATGCCAGCGAATGTTATATGTCGGATGTTCCGAGACCGTTAAAACAGAATATGAAAGATTATAAGCAGCAGGAATCCAGCCTGTTGGATGTGATATACAGAAAGTTTCTGGGGGAAGCTCTTACAGAAGAAGAGGAAAAACAGATCAAAGCAATCGATGATGATCTCTTGCGGTATGATTTGGAGATGCTTTTGGGAGAAAAGCAGGATAGAGAGAAACCGGAACTTCATATAAGGCTGGATTATAAAGTACGACCGTTTGATATGGTGGAAAGAGAATATTTGGATTTTTTCAGAGAATTAAGCTCTGAATTGGAAAACAAAGTATGACCAAATGTTTCACGTGAAACATTTGGGGAAAATATTTTATGGAATGAATCTGAGATGCAAGTTGACAGAGACGCATCTCAGATTTTTTTGCTTTACGGAGAGCTGCTTTATAATGTTCTGATAAAGCCAAAAACTCTCCGCGAGGATGCGGCCAGATATATGTGGAATATGTCTGCTAAAGCAGAATGTATTTGGTGCACAAAGCGTAATAAGTGTTACTGATTATTCCGTTCACAGCAACTTGGCTAAAATCCATCTCCAATTCCTTCCAGCAATCAGAATAAACGACGGTGAATCGTGAAAAAACCAGAAGAGTGAAAGAAGGATGATGCACAGAATTAGTTTTAGGTGAAACATAGGATGACAGTTTAAGAAAAACGCGATAATGTACAATAAATAGTAGTATAAAATATTATATGTACTATAAACGGTATATAATATAAAAAATTATATAATAAAATCAAGAAAACGGAAGAAGTGCAATATATTGCACGAAAGAATAAGGACGGGCAAATAAGGGTTTGAATTTCCTGAAAGAAGAAAGATATCTTAGGTTCACGGGCGTAACTGTTCACAGGTAATATCCCGCGAGGTGTTTTGCCATGAACATGGCGAAATCCCGAGATATACGGGGGTGTTGATATCTATATTTTATGCGGGAAATGGTTGAATTATGACATGGATTGTGTATAATTAGTTCAAAATTGAAGCATTTTACAGATGGATTAAATCTGTTAGGAAAAGTGGCATTTGATATTCTGTTGTTTCTGGCGAATAATCCAGAGTATAAAACGGCAAGCGATATCGTGGAATATCGTGGGATCAAGGCAAATCTGGTATCGGTTAATGTGGATAAATTGGTTCATGACAGATATCTGAAATGGAGAAAAAACCGGATAAGATTTTACAGGGAGAGAAATAATATATGGTAGTAATGCTGTTTTCAGTGTTGTCATAGGCACGATAATGTTATAGTATAAAGAAAAAAAGAGGTATATCATATATGCATAAATATAAATAGGAGAGCTATAAAAATGTCAAAGGAAAACACAGATAAAAAAATGTTTGAAAGATATGAATTTCGAAATATCCATATGGAAGAAATATCTCAGGCAGCAGAAATTGAGAAAATCTGTTTCCCTCCAAATGAAGCCTGTACATATAAACATATGGAAGAACGGATAAAGAAGGCGAAGGAACTTTTTCTTGTTGCAGTGGACAGAGATACAGGAAAAATTGTCGGATTTCTTAATGGGCTGGCAACGAATAGGGAACATCTGACTGATGATTTTTTTGAAGATGCAGATGTACATGAAGCGGAGGGCAGGAATATTATGCTGCTGGGACTGGATGTACTTCCAGAATATCGGTGTCAGGGTCTTGCACGTGAGCTTATGAGGCAGTATCTGGAGAGAGAAAAACAAAAAGGACGCAAAAGAGTTGTTCTTACCTGTCTTCCGGATAAGGTTAGGATGTATGAGAAGTTTGGATTTGAAGATCATGGTATTGGAGAATCTGTATGGGGCGGCGAAGCCTGGTATGAAATGAGTATTATATTAAATGAATAAGATGATCTGGAATGCATGTTGCCTTGTAACTGTGAGGGTACGGAACAGTTGCGAAGCGAGAAGAAAAGGAGTGAGATTTTTATGGATTTGATGCAGGAAGCAATTTTAATGGGATTTTCGGGAGCAGCAGTTATGGATACAAAAGAACTTGTTTTTGTTCCGGAATACAGGACATTTTGTGAAGAAAATTTATGTGGTTGTTATAATTTGAATCCTGCCTGTCCACCTGCAAGTGGAACGGTGGAAGAAATGAAACAGCGAGCACTGAGTTATGAAAAAACTCTGGTGCTGCAGACAACACAGGAGGATCTGCATGATCCGGTTGAATATAAAAAGGAAAAACTTCTTCATAACAAAATGACGGAAGAGCTTGCAGAGAAAATGAGGGCAGAGGGAAAGACAGATATTCTGATCATGAGTGCCGGACCATACAAGAAAAATTCCTGTATGTCAGCATATTGTGTAGATGCACAGAAGATGGCAGATGCGGCAGGAATGCTCTGCTGGACAGATGATGGAAATATCCGATATTTTTCACAGATTTTATTTCATGAATAATTTGTATTACAGGGACAAACGTGCTAAAATTACTAACAGACATAATTGTTCACAAGGTACATAGTTACTGGCAGACGGGAGGTTCTGACTTATGGAAAGACACGCATTTGCAATGAAAGTAAAAAAAGGAAAAATGAATGACTATCGACGCAAGCTTGGTGAGATATGGCCGGAGTTGACAGCATTTCTTGACCGTAATAAGGTAAGTAATTTCAGTATCTGGAATGCAGAGGATCTGATCTTTGGTTATTATGAGAATGAGGATGGAGCAGTCCTGAGTGCAGAGGAAGATGCTGCAAAAAATGTAATTACTGCAAAGATTCAGGATACTTTTGACTGGATTTCCACACCTGGTAAGGATATGCGTCTGATGTATCATAATTTTGGTGTTGTAAGAGAAAATAAAGAACTGATCCGTCACAGAATGTTTATGACGAAGCTTAAAGATGGCTGTGAGGAAGAATATAAGAGGCGTCACGATGGACTGATCGCACAGAGAGGCGATTCAGTGGATCCGGGTCCGGACAGTAATTTCAGTATCTGGAGTGCCGGAGGATATATCTTTGGTTACGATGAGATTGATATAACTATGGAAGTAGAAGAAACAACGGAAGCAAGAGAACAGACGGTTGAATGGGAAATGCGTCAGCTTGGAATCATGGACTGGATCACAAATGATGTAGACTGGATGACAGGTGATGTTCATGCAGATGTAAAGCGTCTTGCATGGCATAACTGAGTTGGATAACAAAATATAAAGCAAAGGTAACTATTCAGAAGGTAGTATCCCGCGAGGTGATTTGGAATGCATTTTGACTCGTAACTGTGAGGGTACTGAACAGTTACAAGCAGAGAATAAAGTGTGTACGAGAGTATGCACTTTATTTATATAAGAGGATGCGACCAGATGCATGTGGAAGCTGTGAGACCGGAGTGAGAACATCCGTCTGACGGACTTTTTTTTCTGAATTAACAGTTTCGTCACATATTTCCCACAAAGTCAACACAAATACCACCTATACTTCTAGACATAAAAGAAATGAAACAACAGAGATTCCAAGGAGGGGATTTTGATGACAGATATGAACAATAAATTTATGAATGATAATGATGAACATAGAGATAATGATCCGAAAGAAAGAATGAGAAAAAAAGTAAAGAAAGCAGCAGGTATTGCATTATGTGCAGTTCTTGCAGGCGGACTTGCAGCAGGTTCCTTTGAGGGAGTGAATGCAGTTACCGGATGGAACAGCAGCAAAGTAGAAGCAGCTTCTTCTGAAAAAGAAAACACAACACTTCTTCAGACAAAGTCCAAAGAGAAGGACAAATCAGACAGTAAGGATGACAGCAAGTCTGAGAAAGCAAAGGGAAGTCTGGATGTATCTGATATTGCTGCAGAAGGTATGAAGTCTGTTGTGGCTATCACAACGAAATCTGTTCAGGATGTACAGAATTATCTTGGATATTATGGATTTGGCGGAAGTCAGGGATACACAACCCAGCAGGAAGTTGAGGGAAGTGGTTCAGGTATCATCGTTGGGAAAAATGATGATAACCTTCTGATCGCGACAAACTATCACGTAGTAGAAGGTGCGGATACGGTATCTGTTACCTGTATTGATGGAGAAACTTACGAAGCAACGGTAAATGGTTATGATGAAGACAAAGATCTTGCAGTTGTTTCTGTAGCACTGTCCGATATTTCGGATGATACGATGGATCAGATTCAGGTTGCAACCATGGGAAGCTCCGATGATCTTAAGGTTGGTGAGCAGGTAGTTGCTATTGGTAATGCACTTGGATATGGACAGTCTGTCACAACAGGTATTGTAAGTGCCAAAAACCGTAAGCTTAACTCAGACGGTTCCGAAGGCGATGAAGATTCAGATGCAGTTAATCTGATTCAGACAGATGCAGCAATTAATCCTGGAAACAGTGGTGGAGCACTTCTGAATATGAATGGTGAAGTAATCGGAATCAATTCAGCAAAGCTTGCTTCCACAGAAGTTGAGGGCATGGGTTATGCGATTGCGATTTCTGATGTTACAGACACTCTGGAAAATCTGATGAATGAAACACCGAGAGATAAGGTTGATAATCACGGTGTACTTGGAATCACAGGTAGGTCTGTAAGCGAAGAGGCTGCCAAGTACTATGGAGTTCCAGAGGGCGTTCTTGTCTCAGAGGTTACGGATGGAGGTGCTGCAGATAAGGCCGGCATTAAAGAAAAAACTATCATTACAGAATTTGATGGCAAGAGAATACGTAGTATTGAGGAATTGGTAAGTCGTCTTGAGTATTATGAGCCAGGCGAGGAAGTAGATGTTACTATTGAAGTCGCAGACGGTGATTCCTATAAAGAAAAAACAGTTACAGTAACTCTTGGTGAAAACTCAGAGAAGAATCAGGATTCCGATGATGATTCAAAAGAGAAACCAGATCAGGAGGAACCAGATGATCAGGACAATGATGTACAGGATGGAGAAGACGATGGAAGTACAGACAGTCTCCTGAGAGATTTCCTTGAAAATGGCATGTCCTATGAACATTATCATAACGTCTGGTAAAAGTTTTTGTCGGGCAGCAATATATAATTATTATAAACAGGAAGGGAACTGGTGCAGTTGCATCGGTTCCTTTCTTTTGTTATACTAAAAAAGTCAAAAAGCAGAAATACCTCAGGTATTTTACGGAATAGAAAGAAAAGGAAACACGGTATGAACTATATTGTTTTTGATCTGGAATGGAATCAGAGTCCAGGCGGAAAAAAATATTCGAACAGTCGCCTGCCTTTTGAAATCATAGAGATCGGTGCTGTGAAGATGAACGAAGAAAGAGAGACGGTAGATGTCTTTCAGAGACTGATAAAACCACAGGTATATAATTGGATCCATGACAGTATCCATGAAGTGATCCATGTGGATTATAAAGATCTTGAGAATGGAAGTCCTTTTTCAGAGGTGATAAGAGAATTTCTGAACTGGTGTGGAGATGATTTTGCATTCTTTACCTGGGGAAATCAGGATGTAATGGAACTGCAGAGAAATATGAAGTATTATGGGATGCTGTCTTTGCTTCCGGGGCCGGTGAAATATTATGATGTTCAGAAGGTTTTTGGAATGTGCTGTGAGGAGGCTGGCGGTCGGAGAAGTCTGGAATTTGCAATCGATCAGCTTGCTATTCCAAAGGAACAGACATTTCACAGGGCACTTACAGATGCACGTTACACGGCAATGGTACTTAAATGGGTGGATGAGAAAAAATTATTTGCGAATTATTCTGTAGATGTATATCAAAATCCGAAAAAAAAGAAAGATGAGCTTTTTCTGTCCTATCCGGATTATGATCAGTATGTGTCGAGAGAATTTACAGACAGAGATAAAATTATGCGGGACAGGGAAGTAGCAAGCACAAAATGTCCGATCTGTCATTTACCTGCAAAGCGAAAGATTCGCTGGTTTATGAATAATTCCAGAGCGTATGAGAGCGTTTCTTTCTGTCAGAAGCATGGATATGTAAAAGGTAAGATAAGAATCCGGCATACAGAAGAAGACAGGTATTACGTGATTAAAACGCTTAAGAATGTTGGAGATGAAAAAGCGGAAGAAATCCGTGAAAAAAGGGATTCCCTCCGCAAAAAGAGACAGATCAAAAGACAATCAGAGAAGCAGATCTGAGATTGAGTTTTTGGGATAGTATCTGGCGGTTCCAACCTGGTGTCCATTGAAGGTATAATTGATGGTCAGAAGGGGACGACCTGCCGGATTTTTTTGTATAGAGTAATTTTTCTTAACAGATGCGGTATCTGCATCGTTTGGAAGAGCTACAGAAGGTGTTCTCATTGAATAAAAAAGAACACATTTCCTGTAGTCTTTGATCAGATATTTTTCTGCCGGAAGACAGGAAAAACAGATTTCTTTTTTTGCCTTTATTGCAGATCTGGAAAAATTGTTAAATCCATAGTCTAAAAGAGATTTTGTATCAGAATATGCACCGTTGATGGACTGCATTACAACAGATACAAGATACATATTTCCCCGGCGGGCAAAGGTGACAAGTGTATTTCCGGCAGCTTCTGTGTAACCGGTCTTGCCGCCAAAAACACCGTCATAGGCATATGCCTGTCCGCTCATCATTTTATGGTGATTCAGAAGGTAGCGTGTCTCACTGAACTTATTGGTTGCCGGAATTTCATAGTAACCGGTGGTACAGTATTTACGAAAGGCAGGATTAAACCAGGCAGCACGGGCAATTTTGGCCATGTCGTTTGCTGTTGTATAATGCTTTTCATCCGGAAGACCGTTAGGATTGTTGAAATGCGTATTTGTGCATCCAAGCTGACGTGCCTTCAGATTCATAAGCTCAACAAATTTCTTGACGGATCCGGAAGTCTGTTCAGCTATGGCAAGAGTCATTTCGTTAGCTGATTGGAGCATAACTGCCATGAGAGCCTGTTCTACGGTGAATTCTTCACCGGTATCTGCGTAAATACTGGAACTTTGTGTATCTGTGATTCCGTGGGCTGCTGTTTCTGACATGGAAAATTTATCTGTTGCTTTCAGACTTTCACTGCCGAGCAGAGCAGTCATGATTTTGGTAATGCTGGCAGGATACTGAGCCTTATCTGCGTTCTTGGAATAGAGGATGGTGCCAGTTGTCATGTCCATCAGTACCGCGGATTCGCCCTCAATCTGTGGACCCTGTACCCATCCCTCTATAGAATCTGTGTCTGCAGGCTGTTTATAGTAATCCGTATGATAAACCTCCTCTGGAACAGGTGTTGCTGTTACAATTGGGTCGCCGTATTCATCTGTAGCGAGAACGGGAAGAGTCTGGCAGACAATAAATGCAGCACAGAGCAGACCGCTCAGAATACGTTTGAATTTTTTGTTTTTCATTAGAATACCTTTCTTTATTTCCTGGAATCTTTATAGTATATCATTCTTTTATAATTATACTGTAATCATTTTTTGCATACAAGGGGAGATTTGTGAAGTGAAAATCAAAAGAAAAAAAAGGACTCGTGAAAAAACCTTGAATCCCTGAAAATATCGCAAAAAGACCTTGACATATAGAAAATCATAACCGTATAATGAAACAGCAAATATAATAAAGTAAAAACTGTGATGGAGACAGTACATCGACAGGAAGACCGCAGAGAGCCGGGATAAGGTGGGAGCCTGGTGTTAGTAGTTTCGATGGAAGATCACTCCGGAGTTTCTTTTCTGAAATCCTGATAAAGTAGGGAAGGACGGTGTTTCCGCCGTTAGAGGGAACATGTATCGGCATTTATTATTACTGCCAGCCCGTACAATGTAACAGGTGGTGCGAATGTGGAATTACTTTCGTCCTTTTACAGGATGGAGGTTTTTTTTATATTAACAGGATATTTATCCTGTTATATAACGCTCCGTGATTATTTTTTTACAATAAAAGGAGGAACTAGTTGTGTACCAGAAGGTAGATACGAATCTGAATTTTGTAGATCGTGAAAAACAAGTAGAGAAGTTCTGGAAGGAGAACCATATTTTTGAAAAGAGTATGGAAGACCGTAAAGATGATCCTACTTATATGTTTTATGACGGACCGCCGACAGCAAACGGCAAACCGCATATTGGTCATGTACTGACCCGTGTTATTAAGGATATGATTCCGAGATACCGTACTATGAAAGGATATATGGTACCTCGTAAGGCCGGATGGGATACCCATGGACTTCCGGTTGAACTGGAAGTTGAGAAGAAACTTGGTCTGGATGGCAAAGAACAGATCGAGGAATATGGTATGGAGCCATTTATCCAGCAGTGTAAAGAGAGTGTATGGAAATACAAAGGAATGTGGGAAGATTTTTCCTCAACAGTTGGATTCTGGGCTGATATGGAGAACCCATATGTTACCTATCATGATGACTATATTGAGTCTGAATGGTGGGCACTGAAAGAAATCTGGAATAAGAAGCTTCTGTACAAAGGATTTAAGATTGTTCCTTACTGTCCGCGTTGTGGAACACCACTTTCTGCCCAGGAAGTTTCACAGGGATATAAAACGGTCAAGGAACGTTCGGCGATCGTTCGTTTTAAGGTTGTTGGAGAAGATGCATATTTCCTGGCATGGACTACAACACCGTGGACCCTGCCATCTAACGTTGCACTCTGTGTAAACCCGACAGAGGTTTATTGCAAGGTAAAAGCAGCAGATGGATACACATACTATATGGCAGAAGCTCTGCTTGACAAAGTTCTTGGTAAACTTGGCTCTGAGGAGACCCCGGCATACGAGGTTCTTGAGAAGTATGTTGGTAAGGATCTGGAATACAAAGCATATGAGCCACTGTTTGAGTGCACAGGAGCTGAAGCTGCAAGACAGAAAAAGAAAGCTCATTATGTTACAGCCGATAACTATGTAACTATGAGTGATGGTACAGGTATTGTTCATATCGCACCGGCATTTGGTGAGGATGACAGCCGTGTAGGCCGTGAATATGATCTTCCGTTTGTACAGTTTGTAGACGGTAAGGGTGATATGACTGCAGAGACTCCATATGCAGGAGTGTTTGTTAAGAAAGCGGATCCGTTGGTACTTCAGGATCTTGATAAAGAAGGCAAGCTTTTTGATGCTCCGAAATTTGAGCATGACTATCCACATTGCTGGAGATGCGATACACCACTGATCTACTATGCACGTGAATCCTGGTTTATCAAAATGACAGCAGTTAAAGATGACCTGATCCGCAATAATAATACAATCAACTGGATTCCGGAGAGCATCGGTAAGGGACGTTTCGGTGACTGGCTGGAGAATGTTCAGGACTGGGGAATTTCCCGTAACCGTTACTGGGGAACACCACTGAACATCTGGCAGTGTGAATGTGGACATATGCATTCTGTCGGAAGCCGTCAGGAACTCTTTGAGATGAGCGGTGATGAAAAAGCCAAAACAGTAGAACTTCATCGTCCATACATTGATGAGATCACACTGAAATGCCCGGAATGTGGCGGAACCATGCATCGTGTACCGGAGGTTATTGACTGCTGGTTTGACTCAGGAGCAATGCCTTTTGCACAGCATCATTATCCATTTGAAAACAAAGATCTCTTTGAAAAACAGTTCCCGGCAGACTTTATTTCTGAAGCTGTTGACCAGACAAGAGGATGGTTCTATTCTCTGCTTGCTGAGTCTACGATCCTGTTCAACCAGGCTCCATATAAGAATGTTATCGTTCTTGGACATGTACAGGATGAAAACGGACAGAAGATGAGTAAATCCAAGGGAAATGCAGTGGATCCGTTTGATGCTCTGGAGAAGTACGGTGCGGATGCGATCCGCTGGTATTTCTATATTAACAGTGCTCCGTGGCTGCCGAACCGTTTCCACGGCAAGGCTGTTCAGGAAGGACAGCGTAAGTTCATGGGTACTCTGTGGAACACTTATGCGTTCTTTGTTCTTTATGCAAACATTGACAATTTTGATGCAACAAAATATACTTTAGATTATGACAATCTTCCAGTTATGGATAAGTGGCTTTTAAGTAAGCTGAATTCCGTAGTGAAGACTGTCGATGACTGCCTTGCAAACTATAAGATTCCGGAAAGTGCAAGAGCTCTTCAGGAATTTGTAGATGAGATGAGTAACTGGTATGTAAGAAGAAGCCGTGAACGTTTCTGGGCTAAGGGCATGGAGCAGGATAAGATCAATGCTTATATGACTCTGTATACTGCTCTGGTGACAATTTCCAAAGCAGCAGCTCCGATGATCCCGTTCATGACAGAAGAAATCTATCAGAACCTCGTAAGAAGCATTGATAAAGATGCAATTGAGAGTATTCATCTCTGCGATTTCCCGGAAGTCAGAGAAGAGTGGATCAACAAAGAACTGGAAGATGATATGGAAGAACTTCTTAAGATTGTTGTTCTTGGACGTGCAGCAAGAAATACTGCAAATATCAAGAACCGTCAGCCGATCGGCACCATGTATGTAAAAGCTGACAAAGAAATGGGTCAGTTCTACACAGACATTATTGCAGACGAGCTGAACGTCAAAGAAGTGAAATTTGCCAGTGATGTAGAATCTTTCGTTTCCTACAGCTTCAAGCCACAGCTTCGTACTGTAGGACCGAAATACGGTAAGCTTCTGAATGGTATCCGTACAGCACTTGCTGAAATCAATGGAACAGAAGCAATGAACGAACTGAAATCTACAGGACTTCTTACTCTGGATATCGATGGAAACAAGGTAGAACTTTCTGAAGAAGACTTATTGATCGAGACCGCACAGACAGAAGGTTATGTAACAGAAGCAGATGGTGATATCTCTGTAGTTCTTGATACAAATCTGACATCTGAACTGATCGAAGAGGGATTCGTCCGCGAGATTGTCAGCAAAGTGCAGACTATGAGAAAAGAAGCCGGTTTTGAAGTTATGGATAAGATCCATATCTATGCAAAAGATAATGACAGGATTCTTGAACTCATGAAGAACCACAAAGAAGAAATCATGTCCGAAGTACTTGCAGAGGATATGACTCTGGGCACAACCGATGGTTATGTAAAAGAATGGAACATCAATAAAGAACCAGTTGTTCTTGGTGTTGCAAAAATGTAAGTAGCTCATGCCCGGTAATATATATACCGGGCATGATTTATAAAAAGGTCACTGTTTACAGGTAATATTATGAGGAGTGAACAGTAACATAAAAGGATGAATGAGGAGGAAACACGATGATTAACGAGCAGTTCAAAAAAGAAGCTTTTAAGAAGAGTGTAAAAGAGAATGTAAAATTTCTTTATCGTAAGAAACTGGAAGAGGCTACACAGGAGCAGATCTTTCAGGCTGTATGCTATACGGTAAAAGATGTTATTATTGATAACTGGCTGGAAACACAGAATGCATATAAAGAGCAGGATCCTAAGACAGTTTACTATATGTCCATGGAGTTCCTTATGGGACGTGCTCTTGGAAATAACCTGCTCAATCTGACTGCATACAAAGAAGTAAAAGATGCTCTGGATGAGCTTGGTCTGGATCTTAATGTGATTGAAGATCAGGAACCGGATCCGGCACTTGGAAACGGTGGTCTGGGACGTCTGGCAGCATGCTTTTTGGATTCTCTTGCAACACTGAACTACAGTGCATATGGATGTGGTATCCGTTATCGTTATGGTATGTTCAAACAGCAGATCAAAGACGGATATCAGGTAGAGGTTCCGGATAACTGGCTGAAAGACGGATATCCATTTGAACTTCGCCGTCCGGAGTACGCAAAAGAAGTTCATTTTGGCGGATATGTAGATGTTGAGTACGATCCGGCAACAGGAAGTAATAAATTCGTACACAAGGGATATCAGGCAGTAAAAGCTGTTCCGTTTGATATGCCGATCGTAGGATACAACAATAATATCGTAAATACCTTAAGAATCTGGGATGCAGAGCCGATCGTAGACTTCGAGCTGGATTCCTTTGATAAAGGTGATTACAAGAAAGCAGTTGAGCAGGAAAACCTTGCCCGCAATATCGTGGAAGTTCTTTATCCGAACGATAATCATATGGCTGGTAAAGAGCTGCGTCTGAAACAGCAGTACTTCTTCGTATCTGCAAGTCTTCAGGCTGCAATCGAAAAATACAAAAAAGATCATAAAGATATCATGAAGCTTTATGAGAAAGTTACTTTCCAGATGAATGATACTCATCCGACAGTTGCTGTAGCAGAGCTTATGCGTATCCTTATGGATGAAGAAGGCCTTGGCTGGGATGATGCATGGTCTGTAACAACAAAATGTGTTGCTTACACAAACCATACAATCATGGCAGAAGCTCTCGAGAAATGGCCGGTTGAGCTGTTCTCCAGACTGCTTCCACGTGTATACCAGATCATTGAAGAGATCAACCGTCGTTTCATCCTTGATATTCAGGCTAAATATCCTGGAAACTATGAAAAGATCAAGAAGATGGCAATCCTCTATGATGGACAGGTAAAAATGGCTCATCTTGCAATCGTTGCAGGTTACTCTGTAAACGGTGTTGCCAAACTTCATACAGAAATCCTTAAGAAACAGGAACTGAAAGACTTCTACGAAATGATGCCGGAGAAATTCAACAACAAGACAAACGGTATCACTCAGAGACGTTTCCTGCTTCACGGAAACCAGCTCCTTGCAGACTGGGTAACAGATCATATCGGACCGGAATGGATCACAGATCTTTCTCAGATTGGCAAACTGAAAGTTTATGTTGATGATGAAAAAGCACAGCAGGAATTCATGAACATTAAGTATCAGAACAAGGTTCGTCTGGCTAAATACATTCTTGAGCACAACGGAGTAGAAGTAAATCCACGTTCTATCTTCGACGTTCAGGTTAAGAGACTTCATGAGTACAAACGTCAGCTTCTGAACATCCTGCACGTTATCTATCTGTATGATCAGATTAAGAAACATCCGGAAATGGATTTCTATCCAAGAACATTCATTTTTGGTGCAAAGGCATCTGCAGGTTATGCTCGTGCCAAGAAGATTATCAAACTGATCAATTCTGTTGCAGATGTTGTAAACAACGATGCTTCTATTAATGGCAAGCTGAAAGTTGTATTCATTGAGAACTATCGTGTATCCAACGCTGAGATGATCTTTGCAGCAGCAGATGTTTCTGAGCAGATTTCTACTGCAAGTAAAGAAGCTTCCGGTACAGGTAACATGAAGTTTATGCTGAATGGTGCACCGACTCTGGGAACTATGGATGGTGCCAACGTAGAGATCGTAGATGAAGTTGGTAAAGAAAATGCATTCATCTTCGGTCTGAGTGCAGATGAAGTTATCAATTATGAAAACAATGGCGGATATGATCCGAGAGTTATCTACAATACAGATGATGAAATCCGTCAGGTACTGACAGAGCTTGTTAACGGAACCTTCTCTTCTGATACAGAACTGTTCCGTGATCTGTATAATTCTCTTCTGGACCAGAATGGTGGAGAGAAAGCAGACCAGTACTTTATCCTTGCTGATTTCCGTTCTTATGCAGCAGCACAGAAGAAAGTGGAAGAAGCATACAAAGATGAAAAAGGCTGGGCTCGTATGGCCATGATGAACACAGCATGTGCAGGTAAGTTTACATCTGACAGAACTATTCAGGAATATGTGGATGATATCTGGCATCTGGACAAGGTTTTTGTTAAATAATAGATTCGCAGCGATTGTGGATAAAAAGGATCTGGCTTATGAAAGTCAGGTCCTTTTTGCAGTAGAAAATGTGGCTCAGTTCCAGGTATATCCTGAAGCTGGATTGTCATTCTTTTAAAGCTTTTCGGTATTCTCGTGGGCTGCAGCCTTTGATTTTGCTGAATACTTTGGAATAGTAGTTAGAGTCGGAAAATCCGGTTTTTTCGGCTATGGCGCTGATGGATTCTTTGGTATTCAGGTATTCCAGACTGCGTTCGATTCTGTATTCCTGCAGGAAGGCAAAAAGAGTAGTGTTCATGTGTCGTTTGAACAGACGGGTACATTCACTTTCACATAGATGAAGGCTCTCAGAAATATCTGTCAGAGTGATACGATTCATGTAATTCTGTTCTATGTAGGAAAGGATTTTTCGGATTCGCTCGTATTCGGTGAGGTCAGAGGCAGTGCTTACCGGTTGATGAGGAAGATGTTCTGCAAGCAGTCTCCACATAATCTGCATTCGTATGGAAATATCCAGTTCATAAAAATCAGGACGATCTTTATCAAGTGAAATCACTTTCAGCATCTGTTCACGAAAGTCTTTGTGCCATTCTCTGCTGTAATCGATATGCATGGCACAGATGGAAAGGTTCTGGATAATAGGATCCACATATTTTGTGCAGATGGTACTTCGAAAAAAACCATAGATCAGTTTGGGATCAAAAGTGACAGGAATATAAGAACAATCTTCCTGATCTATCATTTCACCGGAATGCAGGGCGTTGGAATTGCAGAAAATGATCTCACCTTCTTTTAAGTGAAAGGAACGGTTATTTATCCGATAATGCATGGCCCCTTTTTTTATATAAGTGATTTCAATTTCCGGGTGACAGTGCCACATAAAAGAGTTGGAGTCATATTCTGACAGATTATGATGGCTGACCAGAAACGGAAAATGGTCATTGCCATGTTTTTTTAATTCTTTTTGGAACTGATTTGTGACGATCTGCATAAGTATCTCCTTTAAAAGAAATATTGTAACTGTTCAGTATCTTCACTGTTACGGAATGTTCATGTAATGCAGTAAAGTTTAAACGCAGGAAATTACGGTTATTTTCCTTTTATTATAGACATAATTACCTAAAAAACGCAAGATATTACTGTTTTTTCGCAGATTAATCAAGGTATTTTATCCAGAATGCAGTATAATGAACTTATCAGATATGCAGAGAAAGAACAGCTACGAATTTTATTAAAATAAAATCTAAAAGGAGAACAGGAGAATGAACTTACCAGAAACAGCAAAACTTCAGGAAATCTATGGGGAAACAGAAATTTGCGGTGCTCGTTTCAAGAAACTCGCAGACAATTTTGCAGAAACCTATAAACAGGACAAAGCAGAATATTTTACATCTCCAGGAAGAACTGAGATTATTGGAAATCATACAGACCATAACGGTGGTAAAGTAATCGCAGGAAGCATTAATCTGGATACAATAGGAGCAGCTTACCCAAATGGGACACAGGTTATCCGTATTACCAGTGAAGGCTACAGAGATGAGATTGTAGTAGATCTTACTAAGCTCAGCAAAGCAAACTACAAAAAAGGAACACCGGCACTTGTTGCAGGTATGATGGAAGGTGCACAGAAGAATGGATTTAAGGCAGCAGGTTTTGACGCGTATGTAAGCACAAATGTTATTGCAGCAGCCGGTGTCAGTTCCTCTGCTTCCTTTGAAATGCTGATCTGTACAATCATCGATCACTTCTTTAATGAGGGCAAAATGACTTATAATGACTATGCAAAGATCGGCCAGTATGCAGAGAATGTATATTGGGATAAAGCTTCCGGAATGATGGATCAGATGGCATGTGCAGTAGGCGGCCCGGTACTGTTTGATTTTGCAGACAGAGATAACCTGAAATACAGTAAGCTGGATTTCTCGTTTGGAAAATTTGGATACAGACTTGTTATTGTAAATACAGGAAAAGGTCATGCGGATCTGAGTCAGGAATACTCTGAGATTCCGGGAGAGATGAAGGCTGTTGCCAAAGTACTTGGTGTAGAACTTCTTCATGAGACGAATGTAGAGGCACTTCTTGAGCACTGCAATGAAATTGAAGATGACAGAGCTGTTCTTCGTGCACTTCACTTTTTTGGAGAAACTTCCCGTGTAGAAGAGGCAGCAGATGCAATCCATCATGATGATTATGATAAATTCCTGAAGCTTATAGATGAATCCGGAACTTCCTCCTGGGAACTTCTTCAGAACTGTTATACAATGAAAGATTTCCATGAGCAGAAAATTACCAGAACTCTTGCACTTACTCAGCTGTTCCTTAAGAAGATCGGTGCAGGTGTATGCCGAGTTCATGGAGGCGGATTCGCCGGTGTTATTGCAGCAATCGTTCCGGAAAAGGAACAGGATAACTATGTAGAATATATTTCCAGATTTGTTGGAAAAGAAAATGTATATCCGATGGATATCCGTGCAGTCGGAGCAGCACATATCGGATAAACAACCAGTGTCGGTTAAAAACAAATATTACATAAAAATAAACCTCTGGATTATACCAGGGGTTTATTTTTTTCGAGCATGTCATGAAGGATGTTCTGGGTATATGCACCGAGATGTTTCTGATCTTCTCTGGAAAGATCTTTGACATAAATCGGTTCTCCATACTCCAAAACGACATGAGTTGATTTGATTTTGGGAAAATGTGCCTCGAAGATTTCAACTGTGTTGTTGAGTGCCATAGGAATGATTGCACATCCTGTCTTGGAAGCAATCTTGAAGCTTCCATCATGGAAAGGAAGAAGATCCAGATCATCAGCATTTTTGTTACGTGTTCCCTCCGGGAAGATGCAGATGGAAATTCCGGATTTTATTTTGTCTATGGCAGCAAGGATAGTCTTTAATCCCTGCTTGATATCCTTGCGGTCAAGGAACAGGCAGTGAAGATATCTCATCCAGTTAGAAAGAAGAGGATAGCGTTCCATTTCTTTCTTGGCAATATAACCGGTGCGGATCGGGCATCGGCTGTAGGTAAGCAGGATATCAAAATAGCTTCGGTGGTTGCCGATGTAAAGAACCGGGGTATCCTTTGGAACATTTTCTTCGCCGATTACAGTGACCTTGGTGCCGGCTTCCCAGAGAATAAATTTAAAGACTGCCTGAATAATACGTAAAGAGCTGATCTCCTTGGCTTTTGGGGAGAATTTTCCGATGATCCATTCGATCAGAAGAATAGGAATGGAGAGGATCAGAAACCCGATGACTGTAATGGCGACAATGATGAAACGAATCATAACGAATTCCTCTTTCTGTTTATATTTGGTCAGGTTTTATATGATGAAAACCATAGTACCAGTATAAGGGATATTTGAAATAGTTGCAATAAATCTTTTGGATCGGGCATAGAATACATATTGAAAAAGAGCGGGCAGGAGAATTGTGCTTATGCAGATACCGCTGTCTGCGAAGACTGGAAGAAATCAGTCAAAACAGAATACGATAGCTGTCGGATGTATGCTGCTGATCTTTTTACTGATGGCAGGAGGGTGCAGTCTGGTAAAAATAGAAGAAGGAGAAAGAACACCGCTGGCATACACTGTGGTGGAAACAGCAGAGCTTCCTTCGAGTGCACAGGAGATGATTCAGGAAAAGAAAGACAGAGATTTTCAGATGACTTATCAAAAAGGAGATACGGTGTATCTGATCAGAGGATACGGAAAGAAAATGAGTGGAGGCTACAGTATTCAGGTAGCGGAATTGTCTGTTTCATCTACGGCAGTTTTTTTTAAAACAAGGCTGATTGGACCGGAAAAGGAAAATCAAAGCGGAGCACCGTCTTATCCGTATATTGCAGTGAAGACGGAATACAGGGAAGAGCCGGTGATATTTGAATGATCATGAGAGGAGCGGTCAGAAATGGAATTAAAAAGAGAAGATATTCAGGTATTACGGACGAAGAGCAGGGCAACAAGCCAGGTGACATTTGATGCGGATTACAATGTACCTGATGTAAAGCCTGACATAGGAAGAATGATTCAGAATAAAGGAAATGTTTCTGTAGAAGAGGTTCGTTTAAATGACGGTCATGCATTTTTGAAAGGAAATTTACAGGTGGATCTGCTTTACGTGGGAGAGGAAGAAGGAAGGGTGAACAGTCTTTCGGCGAAACTCCCGATGGAAGAGACCATGAATCTTGAAGGAATCGTGAGTGGAGATAAGCTGTGTCTTCAGTGGGAAATTGAAGATCTTAGTATCCATCTGATCCATTCAAGAAAACTGAATATCAAGGCAGTTGTAACTTTTTATGCAGCGGTAGATGAGCTTTCCGGAATTCGTCTTCCGGTATTCCTGGAAGATGAAAACATCTCTGTTCAGAAAAAAACGATGAGACTTCTTGATCTGGCCATACATAAAAAGGATACTCTGCGGCTCAAAGAAGAAGTAGAGATGGTTTCAAATAAGCCCAATATTGTGGAACTTCTCTGGTACAGCCTGGAGGTTCGGGGACTGGACTTAAGACCGGAAGAAAATGTGGTGAAGGCGAAAGGAGAACTGTTTTTATTTGCTTTGTACAGGGGAGATAATGAGGGAGAAACGGTGCAGTGGCTGGAAAATTCGATTCCGTTTTCCAGTGAAGTGGAATGCAATGGATGTACTTCTGACATGATTCCGAATTTCGCATCCTCCGTTATAAATCAGAGCGTAGAGGTAAAGCCGGACTCTGACGGAGAGGAGCGGATTTTGGTAACAGATCTGGTACTTGAACTGGATATACGTCTTTACAGAGAGGAAAATTTTGATGTCATTATGGACGTCTATACGCCGTTTTGCCAATGTATTCCGAAGTGCAGAAATGAAGTGCTGGAGAGCCTTCTGGTCCGTAATTTTTCAAAATGCAGAGTATCGGACCGGATTGAGATCAAAGAAATGCAGGGAAAAATTCTTCAGATCTGTCACAGCCAGGGAAAAGTAAAAATAGATAAGACAAAGATCGTAAAAAACGGGATTCAGGTAGATGGCATTGTTCAGATGAAGGTTCTTTACATTATGGGGAATGATGATATGCCTTTTTATTCAACGGAAGTAATGATGCCGTTCAGCCATATGGTAGAGGCACAGGGGATTAGAGATGACAGTGTTTATTATTTCCATACAGAGCTGGAACAACTGGCAACGAGTATGATAGACAGTAATGAAATTGAAGTCAGGGCTGTGGTGAGCCTTAATGCACTTGTGCTCCAGTGCAGGGAAGAAAAAATCATAGAGAGTATAGAAGAACAGCCGCTTGACATGGAAAAAATCCGTAGTATGCCGGGAATCACTGTGTATATGGTGAAGCAGGGAGATACTCTGTGGGATATTGCAAAAAAGTTCTATACAACGATGGAAGAGATCATTTCCATGAATGATCTTGAGGATGATCAGGTAAGTTCCGGACAGCCGTTGATTTTAGTAAAAAAAGTTGAGAGCTGATACTTGAAATCCCGAAAAAAATCATTTAATATAATAGAATCATATTTGTATACAAAGTACATGAAAAACAAAAAATACGAAGGACAGAGGGTGTATTTATGCGTTTGCGAGCAATGGCGAAAATTAATCTGGGACTGGATATCCTGGGCAAAAGAGAAGATGGTTATCATGAAGTTCGTATGCTGATGCAGACGATCCAGATGTATGATCTTCTGGATATCCGGAAGAAATCTTCACCGGGTATCACATTGACTACCAATCTTCTTTATGTTCCATCAGACGAAAGAAATCTGGTATATAAAGCAGCAAAGCTTCTTATGGATGAATTTGATATTCAGGAGGGAATTTCCATGAAGCTTACCAAATCCATTCCGGTGGCAGCCGGAATGGCAGGAGGCAGTTCAGATGCAGCTGCGGCGTTTGTTGGTGTCAATAAGATGTTTCAGCTGGGATTAAGCGAAGAAGAGCTCATGAAACGTGCAGTACAGATTGGAGCAGATGTGCCATATTGCATTATGAGGGGAACTGCACTGGCAGAGGGCATCGGAGAAAAACTGACAAGGCTCCCTCAACTCCCAAAATGTTATATTTTGATCGGTAAACCGGGAGTAAATGTTTCTACCAAGCTTGCCTATGAAAATCTGGATCTTGGAAATCTGGGGGCACGTCCGGACATTGATGGCATGATCGCGGATATTGAGAACGGAGATATTTACAGTATGATTTCCCGCATGGGGAATGTGTTTGAACCAGGAATTATTGCTAAATATCCGGTAATCCAGGAGATCAAAGATCTTATGGAGAAGCATGGTGCACTTAAAGCTATGATGAGTGGAAGCGGCCCTACTGTTTTTGGTATTTTTGATGATAAGAATAAGATGAAGACAGCTGCCAGAATTTTAAGAAGCAGTCATCTGGCCAGGACAGTGTTTGCGACGGAAGTTTTTAACCGCAGGAACTGAGAATTTTTTTTGCAGGAGGTACTTATGATGAATGATTTTTCTGTTGACATGAATGAATATCTGCCATTGAGAGATGTTGTGTTTAACACACTGCGTAAGGCAATTTTGAAGGGAGAACTTAAACCCGGAGAAAGACTGATGGAAATCGCACTGGCAGAACGACTTGGGGTCAGCAGGACTCCTGTTCGTGAAGCTATGCGTAAGCTGGAACTGGAGGGACTGGTTGTGATGATTCCACGTCGTGGTGCACAGGTGGCAAACATCACTGAAAAAGATCTGAATGATGTGCTGGAAGTTCGCATGGCTTTGGAGAATCTGTCCATTGAGAATGCATGTGCACGAATGACAGAAGAGCAGCTGGACGAACTCTGGAAGGCTGCCAGAAATTTTGAAGATACGATGGCAGAAGGTAATCTGGTCAGACTTGCAGAGGCCGATGTGGCTTTTCACGAGGTGATCTACAAGTCTTCTGATAATCGCAGGCTGAATCAGGTGCTCAATAATCTTCGCGAACAGATTTACAGATATCGTGTGGAATATCTCAAGGATGAAGAGACAAGAAATCTTCTGGTCAAAGAACATGAGGAGATTTATGAGGCCATTAAGAATCGCGATCTTAAGAAGGCACAGGAGATCACTTATCAACATATTGAAAATCAGAGAGAGGCGATCATCCGATCTATCAGAGAGGAAAACCAGGATCGCTGATTTGTTGTATATTCTCGACTGAGATAAATAAAATTGCATAATCTGGTTATTCTAAAAGAGATACATAAATAAATATGTGTCTCTTTTTTATGTTTATGGCAGGAGGATGCAATGGAGCAAAAAATAAAAATCTACAGTGAACTGAGAAAGAATGAAAGCTATATCAGAAACAAATTTAAAAATTGTGCGGATATTCTGATTCGACCAATGCGTCTGGGAAATGAAAGTAAAGTGGACTGTCTGATTGTCTATATTGAAGTCGCTGTTTCCAATATGATGCTTGATGATTCTGCACTGGGAAAAATGATAAATCATTTCTGGGAAAGTTCTTCCTATCAGATACAGGAATTTGTAAAAAATAACAGTCTGGGTATTGCAGATGTACGAAAACTTGAAAGTATGAAAGACGTACTGTCAGCAGTTCTGGCAGGAAATGCCGTTTTCTTTATAGACGGATACGACAAGGCAATGAAAATATCCAGCAAAGGTTATCCGAATCTGGGTGTTTCAGAAGTGGAATCGGAAAAAGTTCTGAGAGGTTCCAAAGAAGGATTTTCTGACTCTGTAAAAACAAATTCCGCGTTGGTCAGAAAAAGAATCAGGGACAGCAGAATGAAGGTTGAGGAAAAAACGACAGGTGTCCGATCCAAAACCATGCTGCAGATTCTCTATATGGAGGATCTGGTTCAGGAGGAGCTTTTGGAGAATATAAAAAACAGTCTGGATGAATATAGAATAGATGGTATTTTTGACAGTGGTATGCTGGAACAGCTGACAGATAAAACCTGGTATTCTCCGTTTCCTCAGTATCAGACAACGGAACGGCCAGATCGTGCAGCAATGGAGATCTTGAACGGAAAGATTGTTCTTCTCTGTGACAATTCTCCGACAGCATTGATTCTTCCGAGTTCCTTTAATGGATTTATGGAGAGCAGTGAAGACTGGTTTCATCATTTTGAAATGACTTCTTTTCTGAGAATTCTAAGATATCTTGCACTGCTTGTGGCAACGCTGCTTCCGGGGCTTTATCTGGCGGTGATACGTTTTCATACACAGATTCTTCCTGCAAATCTGATCTTGTCCTTTGCAAAAGCCAGGGAGGGTGTACCATTTTCCAGTGTGACGGAACTGATTTTTCTGGAATTGTCTTTTGAACTGATCCGGGAGGCGGGAGTGCGTGTTCCGGGAGCATTAGGAAATGCTATTGGAATCGTGGGTGGTCTGATCATCGGTCAGGCAGCAGTCAGTGCGAATCTGGTCAGTCCGATCGTTGTTATGATCGTTGCTCTTACTGCACTGGGTTCCATGGTGATTCCGGAGGAAGAGTTTGCATCAGCTTTTCGATTATTGAAATATATCTTTTTGTTCCTGGGGGGATATCTTGGTATTTTTGGTATTGTTCTGGGAATTTATCTCACGATCTCGCATCTTTGCGGACTTTTGAGTTTTGGCATGCCATATATGCTTCCGTTTATAAAAAAAGTTCCTCGTTGTGATACCGGTGAGGGAATCCTGAGGATCCCATTTCAAAAGAGATGGCAGAGACCACTTTATGCCAGATGGGAACAGAAAATCCGCCTGCGAAAGACTTCGGTCGAAGAGGATGAGAGCAGAGATTTGAAAGAAGGGCAGAAACAGGAGGAGAAGAATTCATGAAATTTGCAGAGAACAACAGAATTTCTCACAGACAGCTTTACAGACAGATGATACTGACCTTTCTGGCACCTTTTCTTGTCTGTCTGCCGGGAAAAAATGGAATTCAGGGAATGAATGGATTCTGGGGTATTGTGCTGGCAGTATCTGTGCTGATACTCTATGTTTTTATACTTTTGCGAGTGACCAGCGGATATTCGGATATGGTACGTTTCCTTGGAAGTTTCTGGGGGCGGATAGCAGGGGTCTTTTTTCTTGTTTATATCATTTTTACCGCAGTATACATTCTGAAAATACTGGAACAGATCATACCGAGATGGCTGCTTATGGGAATTCCGTCAGGGTGGATTTCTTTTCTTGTGATAGTTGTGTGCAGTATAGGAACAGAAAAGGGAATTCAGAGAAGAGGACGGATGGCGGAGATATCAGGAGGCCTGCTTCTGGCAGGTGTTCTTCTTATGATGGTGCTGTGTCTGGGGCAGATACGGGTTGATTATTTACAGGAGATGGCTGAAGCGGAACGAATAAGCGGGGCGGCAGTTGTTCAGGATGGATATCTTTTTTTGTGTGGATTCTCCGGGGTGGGCCTGCTTCCGTTTATCATGCGTGAGGTGGTGAGACCGGGAAGTGTGGGCAAAACAATCATAGGCGCGATTCTTACAGTGGGTGGAATTTTGGCAGGAGTGCTTGTTCTGCTTCCGGCAGTATTTGGATGGAACAGGCTTCTGACAGAAGAGTATCCAATCCTGCCACTGCTTGCCGGTGCAGCTCTTCCGGGAAACATTCTTGCAAGATTTGATGTACTTTGGATGGGATTTCTCTTATATGGATTGCTGTTTGCACTGGGCAGCCTTTTTTACTATGGACATCAAGTCGTGGAAAAATGCCATCTGAGAACAGTAAAGTACTGGATGGCGGCACTGGTGTTTGGACTGTCATTATTGGAAGTATCGGGTATTGCGGTGAGGACGTTTTATAGAAACTATCTGGAAACCATATTTGTTCCAGGACTTTTATTTATACAGGTGCTGCTTCTTTTCTGTGGACGGAAGAGAAAAACAAGAAAAACAACTATAGTCGCTTTGGCGGTTTTTGTTCTTGCATTAAATGGATGTGCAGGAATCGAACCGGAGAAACGAATGTATCCTCTTGCACTGGGAGCAGAGTGGTCAGAAGATGGCTGGACACTCATTTACGGAATGCCGGAACTTCCGAGTGCAGAAGGACAGGAAAAAGAGGAAAGTCAAAATTCTGTGCTGTCGATAAAAGGAAATGATTTTGATGAAATAGAGAAAATCTATAATCGTTCACAGGAAAAATATCTGGATATGGGACATTTGCAGGTGTTGATTCTTAAGAATCAGCTGGTGCAGTCGGAGCATTGGAAGGAACTGCTGGCATATCTGGAAAAAGAGCCTCTGATCGGTGAAAATGTGTATGTGTTTCGTTCAGAATATCCGGAGCAGATCATGAAATGGAACAAAAATGGAAGTTCGACAGGTGAATATCTTCTGGGAATTCTTGAGAACAGAATCCCGGAGCAGGAAAAAAATGGTGTTACATTGCGGCAGGTATATCAGCAGCACTATGAAAACAATACTTTGCTGGACATTCCTGAAATTATTCTGCAGGACGAAGAAATTCAGGTCTGTCTGGAATAAAAATCTGCAAAGTGTGCATACTCCGGACAGAGAATCATTTGCATTTAACAGATTTCCGGAGGTAATAAAATGGACTGGTTAAGAAACTGGAAAAAAAGAATGTTTTTTTCTGTAGCAGTGGGGATGGCGGTAGCAGTGATTTTTTCGGGTGCGCCGAAAAATGTCGAAGATTCTGGTATTATGGCGTGGTGGGGAACCCTGTATCCTCAATTCTGTTTTGAAGATACACATACAGCGGCAGACAATTATGAAAATACGGTAAAACAGCCGCCAAAGCTGTCCTTCTGGCTTGCGAAAGCGCTGGAGAGGTGGTAAGATGTTAAATAATCGTTCAGAAATGCAAGGTGTTTCTGAACGATCAACATCAAACAGAACAGAAGAACTGGAGAAATAGATTTATGAAAATAGACAGAGATGCACCGATCGGTGTATTTGATTCCGGAGTGGGCGGTCTTACTGTCGCAAGGGAGATCATGAGAAACCTTCCATCGGAGAAGATTGTTTATTTTGGTGATACAGCAAGGGTTCCTTATGGAAGTAAATCAAAGGAGACAATTATCCGCTATTCAAGGCAGATCATTCATTTTTTGAGAGAACAGCAGGTGAAGGCGATTGTGATTGCCTGTAATACAGCAAGTGCATTTGCCCTGGATGCAGTAAAGGATGAACTGGATATTCCTGTACTGGGAGTGATTGAAGCTGGGGCAAGGGTAGCAGCAGAGGAAACTCATAATAAAAGAGTTGGTGTGATCGGAACACTTGGAACTGTCGGAAGCGGCATTCATGAAGCATTCCTGAAGCATCTTGATCCGGAGATCACTGTGATCGGAAAAGCCTGCCCATTATTTGTTCCGCTGGTTGAAGAAGGCTGGCTTCATGATCCGGTAACTACCGAGGTTGCTTCCCGGTATCTTCAGGAATTGAAGCAGCAGGAGATTGATACGCTGATTCTTGGATGTACACATTATCCTCTGATACGTTCCACGATCAGAGAGGTTATGGGACAGAACGTACGTCTTGTTAATCCGGCATATGAGACAGCACTGCAGTTGAAGGCTCTTCTTGCAGAACTGGATATTTCCAGCAGCGGGACAGGAGAAGAGGAATTTCCGTATCGTTTTTATGTGAGTGATCTGGCAGATGAGTTTAAGGATTTTGCAAATTCTATTTTGCCATATGATGTGTCGATGGCAAAAAAAATCGACATAGAAAAATATTAAGATCAGGAGGAGCAGACAGATGAACAAAGATGTACTGATACATGTACGTGGTCTTCAGCTGATGGAAACAGACGATGAGCAGGAACCGATTGAGATTGTAGTGCCGGGACAGTATTATTTCCGAAATGGAAGTCATTATCTGCGATATGAAGAAATGCTGGATGATTCTGCACAGACAACGGTAAATTATATTAAAATGTCATCGGAGGGAGTAGAAATCCGAAAACAGGGACAGGTAAACGTACATATGGTTTTTGAGCAGGGAAAAAAGAACAAAACTTTTTATAATACACCATATGGAACTCTTCAGATGGGAATTGCAGCAACAGGCCTGGAACTGAAAGAAAGTGAAGACGATATTCAGATGAAAGTGGATTACGCACTTGATATGAATGAAGAACATGTTGCGGACTGTTATCTGACAGTACAGGCACAGTCTAAGGATTCCGATGAATTTGTTTTATAAAGACAAAAATAATGCCCGCGAAGCATTTTGACTTGGCGGGCATTGTCTTTGTTTGATATTATTTGTTTTTGCTGAACATTCTTTTGAAGAATCCCTTTTTCTTAGGTGCCGGTGTTTCAAGAGAACCACGGATTCCCTTTACACCTACGATGTATAAACCGCTTACTTCGGCTTTTACTTCTTTCTTGACAGGGATCAGATCAAAAATTTTCTCATCTGCAATCAGTATGGAAATCTTCGGACCAACTTTAGCCTTAACGATCGGCAGTTTGGAACGGCGCATCAGCTTTGGAGCCTGGTCAATGACCATCTGAGGCAGACCGGATTCTTTGAGTGGAAGTCGTTTCTTATCAATGATCAGCATGGAAACGGTCTGTTTTGCAGCTTCAATCTGTGCCTGCTGTTCTTCTTGCTTTTTCTGAGCTTTCTTTCCGAAGAAATAAAGTGCAACCAGGGCAATGATCAGAATGACCAGGATAACAAGAAGGACGATGCTAAGTGTACTCATAGATACCCTCCTCAATGTGTATATATTTATAAATATTTATGCGAAATATATTCTAACATTATTTATTACAAAAGGCAAATAAATTCACGAAAAATCCGTGAAGAAAAGGAAAAACGGTGGAAATGATATTGGTAAACAGGTATAATATAAAGAACATAAATTGTAAGATCTGGAATAAGAAAAATAACATGAGGTATACTAAAAATTACAGAACAGACGAGATAAGGAGTTAGTATGGAAAGGTATAATGGTAAAAAGAAAACCAGACAACAAGCCGATAAAAAGACATCCCGATCTGTCCAAACAGGAAGGATGACAGAAGAAGAGCGTCAGCGGGAACGCAGGCGGAGACGTCGGGCGTTACAGAGAAAACGAGAGCGTCAGAGAAGGCTTATCCTGGGTATTATGGCTATTGGCATCCTGTTTGTGACAGCTGCGGCAGTCAGGGGAATTGCAGGACGACTCCTTTCATCGTCAGACAGTTCTGATAAGAAAACGGCGGTAAATGCTTCAGATGCTTCGATTTCAGTCAAAGATTCACAGACAACAGAGAAAGCTTCTTCTGAAGCTTCTGCAAAAGACACGCTCAAAGCGGCGAAACGAAAAGCAGCACAGTATGATTACGATGGTGCGATGGAGCTTCTTAAGAAAGATGCCTCATACAGCAGCAACTCTGATATGCAGAATGCAGTCAGCAAATATGAAGAAGCCAAAGCTTCCTGTAAATCATGGCCGCTGGAAGAAGTGACACATATTTTCTATCATACTCTTATCAAGGATCCGAGTAAGGCCTTTGATGGAGACTACAAAGAGGCTGATTATAATCAGGTTATGACTACGATAGATGAGTTTAACAAGATTACACAGACTATGTATGATAAGGGTTATGTAATGGTCAGTATCAAAGATATGGCAAAGGTGAATGAGGATGGAAGTATGTCACCGGGAGAAATCCTTCTTCCAGAAGGAAAGATTCCATTTGTGCTTTCACAGGATGATGTCTGTTATTATCATTATATGGACGGCGACGGATATGCCTCTAAACTGGTTGTAGATGATGAAGGTAAGATCCGAAATGAATATATTGAAGATGATGGAAGTGTATCAGTAGGAGATTATGATATGGTTCCACTGATCGACCGCTTTGTAGAAAAACATCCTGATTTTTCTTACAGAGGAGCCAGGGGTATTGTGGCATTAACCGGATATAATGGGATTCTTGGATATCGAACAGATATCAGCTATGAAACACGTCCGGCAGATCTGGATGATAATAAAGTAGAATGGCTGAATGCACATCCGGATTTCAGCCTGGAAAAAGAACGGGAAGAAGCAAAGAAAGTTGCAGAGGCCATGAAGAAAGAAGGATGGCTGTTTGCCAGTCATACCTGGGGTCATCAGAATGTTGCGCAGATTTCGCTGGAACAGCTTCAGGCAGATACACAGAGATTCAAAGATAATGTAGATCCTCTGATCGGAGGAACGGATATTATCATTTTTGCATTTGGAACAGATTTGACGGTGCAGGAAGATTATTCCGGGGACAAGTTTGAATACCTCAAGAGTGTCGGATACAATTATTACTGCAATGTGGATTCCAGCAAATATTTTGTGCAGATCCGAGACCGTTACTTCCGACAGGGAAGGCGAAATGTGGATGGATATCGTATGTATTATAATCCGGAACTTCTGGAAGATTTGTTTAATGTAAAGGATGTCTTTGATCCAAGCAGACCGACTCCGGTACCACCAATGACTTAAGTTAAGAAAGAGGGAGTTACAACTATGAAGAAAAGAGCTGTGATACTTGGATGTATTTTTTCAGCTTCGATACTTCTAAGCGGCAGTCATATTCTGTCGCTTTTGAATGATACAGCAAAAAAGGAAACAAAAACAGTCAGTACTTATCAGACTGCTTCTCAGGAAGAGGCAGAAACGGACAGTAATGACTCGGAGAAAGAGGGTTCTTCAAAATCCAGTAAAGAGCAGTCCATTCTTGATCAGGCAACCATCATGTATCAACAGTATAATTATGATGAAGCAATCAAACTTCTGAAAGGTCAGAAGGAGTTTGTGTCAAATAAAGATTATATGGATCTGGCAGCCAAATGTCAGATTTCCAAGTCTTCGCTTGTAGAATATCCGCTGGAAAAGATTACACATGTATTTTTTCATACACTGATCAAAGATACCAGCAAGGCATTTGACGGAGATTCCAAATCAGGTGGATATAATCAGGTAATGACAACGATC
Organism: Blautia sp. BIOML-A1; assembly: GCF_009883055.1. Classification (GTDB taxonomy): domain Bacteria; phylum Bacillota; class Clostridia; order Lachnospirales; family Lachnospiraceae; genus Blautia_A. Next base: position 61,047 of record NZ_WWVR01000011.1, read on the forward strand.
AGTGAGTTCAATAAGATCATACAGATTCTTTATGATAAAGGATATGTTCTTGTAAGTCCGCATGATATGGCAACGGTAAACAAAGACGGTACAATGAGCCGTGGAAAGATCATGGTTCCGGAAGGCAAGATTCCGTTTGTACTCTCACAGGATGATGTGAGCTACTATCATTATATGGATGGTGACGGTTATGCATCCAGGCTGGTGCTTGATGAGAATGGTGATGTCAAAACAGAATATATTGAGGATGATGGAAGTGTATCGGTAGGAGATTACGATATGGTTCCGCTTCTGGATGCATTTATCAAAGAGCATCCTGATTTTTCTTATCATGGACGTAAGGGAATTCTTGCGATGACTGGTTATGATGGTGTTCTTGGATATCGTACAGACATTGCCTATAAAGATAAAGAAAACCTTCAGGATGACCAGAAGGCCTTCCTGGACAGTCATCCGGATTTTGATTATGACCAGAATGTGAAGGATGCCAAGAAGGTTGCTGATGCCATGAAAGCAGAAGGATGGGAATTTGCCAGTCATACCTGGGGACATCGGAATGCAACGACTTCCACGGCAGAGGAACTGAAAACAGATGACAAGAAATGGAAAGCTTATGTGGCACCGATCCTTGGTGATACAGATATGGTTATCTTTGCTTTTGGCGCAGATATTGGTGACTGGGAGGGATATTCCAGTGACAATGCGAAATTTGCCTATTACAAAAAAGCCGGATACGATTATTTCTGTAATGTAGATTCCAGTCAGTATTTTGTACAGATCACAGACCAGTATTTCCGCCAGGGAAGAAGAAATCTGGATGGATATCGTATGTACTATAATCCTGACATGCTCAGTGACCTTTTTGATGTATCAGAGGTATGGGATTCTTCCAGACCGACACCGGTTCCGGAGATGTAGGATACAGATTGTTTTGAAAGGAGAATTTTTTATGAAGAAAAAAGTAGTAGCAGCAATGTTAGCAGCATGCATGGCAGTATATCTGACCGCTTGTGGAAGTAAAGAAAATCCTGATAAAGATACCACAAAGACAGAGGCAGTCGCTGATAAATCAGAAGATAAAGAGGAGTCCAAAGATTCCGATTCTAAAAAAGAAGAGACAAGAATTGTTTCTGTAAAAGATATTTCTGACTATGTTACAATCGGGGAGTACAAGGGTTTTACTCTGGACCGTTACACACAGGCAGTAACAGATGATGATGTTAATGCAGAGATCAGTTATGAACTGCAGGACAAGGGAACGGAAGTCAAGGACGGAACCGTTGAAGAAGGAGATACTGTTACTATTAATTTCACCGGTACGGTTGATGGCGAGGAGTTTGACGGAGGCTCAGCAGAAGATTATGAACTGGTTGTCGGTGAAGGTGACATGGGAATCGATGGCTTCGAAGAGGGTCTGGTTGGAATGAAAAAAGGTGAAACCAAAGAACTGACGCTTACTTTGCCGGAAGGATACAGTGATGATGATTCCCTTTCCGGCAAAGAGGCAATCTTTAAGGTTACTCTTCAGAAATTTACAAGACCTTCTGAATTGACGGATGAATGGGTTACTTCCAATACAGATTACAAGAGCGTAGATGAGTATAAGAAGTCTGTAAGGGATAATCTTGAAAAGCAGGCTGCTACAACAGCAGACAATGAATTGTATGCAACAGCATGGTCTCAGGTACTTGATGCATCTGAAATCAAGAAGTATCCAGAGGAAGAAGTCAAAAAAGCAGAGGAAAATTATAAGGCATTGTATGAGCAGTCAGCAAAAGACAATGACATAGAACTGAGTGATCTGCTGGAAGCATGGGGACTTACAGAAGAAGACTTTGAGGAAGAATGCAAGAATTATGCTGAATCCAAAGTGGAACAGAATCTGATCGTTCAGGGAATTATCGATGCAGAAGGATTAAGTCTGAACGATAAAGAAACAGAAGACTTAAAGAATAATCTGCTTGTGGATTATGGAGTAGAAAGCATAGATGAACTGATTGAAGCATATGGCGAAGATGAAGTGAACGAATCACTGGCACTTCTTCGAGTAGAGAAATTTATTGTGGAACAGTCAACTGTAAACGAAAAAACTGGAAGTGCAGAGGATCCTATCGAGAATGAAGATGCATATTCTGACGCAGAAAATACAGACTCAGAACTGATGGAAGACGATGGAAGCGACGCGGAGCAGGAAGCCTCAGAGGAAGATATGGCAGGAGAAGTCATGGAGGATGATACGGTAGAGGAATAAACAAATATTTAACAAAAGGCAATTGTATTTCCATAATAAATGCGTTATGATAATAAGATGAATGTGTTACTGAAGTACCATAAACAGTAACATCAGAGGCAACTGTGAGGGTACTGAACAGTTACCATCAGAGATAAAATACAGCAGGTGGAAATCATGGACAAAAAAGTATTGCGTGAGAGAATACGCAAAAAACAACAGCAGGTAAGACGACGCAAGATGATGCGGCTGGGCGCATGTGTCATTGCTGTGATTCTTGTCGTCGTGTTTGTTATAAGAGGAATTCTGATTCCTGTTGTCAACAGGATCAGCGGCGGGAATGTTGAGAAACCAGCCAAGGTTCAGGCTGAAGGTGATAATACAGATTCCGAAACCGTCTCGGATGGTACCGCAGACACTGCATCGGGAACGACAACAGCAGTAAATTCAGCAGTAAGGTATCCACTTAAGAATGATTCGGCAAAGGCATTTCAGCTGTCTATTGGATGGAATGAAAATGAGAAAGGCAAATGGTATCAGAATGCAGATGGAACTTATTATGCAAATGGTATGCAGGAGATAGATGGTTCCAAGTATTATTTTGATGAAAACGGTTATATTCAGACCGGCTGGGTAAGCGTTGGATTTGATGATTATTATTTTAATGATGATGGTACATATGATCCGAATACACATAAACCGAGAATTGCACTTACTTTCGATGATGGACCGGGAGAATATACAGATGAACTTCTGGATTGTCTGGAAGAGAATAATGCGCATGCGACATTCTTTATGTTGGGACAGAACGTGGGCTCCTGGCAGTCAACTGTACAGAGAATGGTAGATATAGGATGTGAGATTGGAAACCACAGTTGGGATCATCCGAGCCAGACACTGTTAAATATGTCAATGGATGATGTTCTGGCAGAATTTCAGAAGACGGATGATGCCTTGAAGGAAGCTTGTGGACAGATTTCTACAGTAGCCCGGGCACCATATGGAGCCGCAAACCAGGATATTTTTGATGCGGTACAGAAGCCATTCTTTATGTGGTCACTGGATACAGAGGACTGGAAACTGATGGATGCAACGGCAGATTATAACGCGGTTATGAATGGAGATCTGACAGACGGAACGATTATTTTGATGCATGATATTCATGAACCTTCTGTTCAGGCGGCGTTAAAACTGATACCGGATCTTACTGCCCAGGGATATAAGCTGATGACAGTCAGTGAACTTGCAGCAGCCAAGAATGTAACCTTACAGAATGCAAGTTATTCACAGTTCTGGGACAGTCAGCTTCAGGCAGGAACGATCCCGGGATATAATGGAAACTCAGATTCAGCATCCACAGATGATGGAAGCAGTGATGTTTCTGATGGATCAGACAGTTCTTCTGATGGCACAGATGTAAGTGATGGAAGTTCTTCCGAAGATTCCAGTGATGGTTCGGAAGACAGTAGTTCGGAAGACAGTAGTTCGGAAGACAGCAGTTCGGGAGATGGAAGCTCCGATGGAGACGATTCTTCGGGCAGTGGTGATTCATCAGGAGGTGGTGATTCCGAAAGTGACGGTTCCTATGATGACAGTTCCGGATCGGAGGATTATGGAGATGATTCTTCCGGTGACAGTGATTCAGGGGATTATTATGATGAGGATTCCAGCGGTGATGATTCGTATGATACATACTAAATAAGAAGTACAGATGAGGACAAAGCAAAGAAAAAGTTTTGTCCTCATTTTTTATTTGCAGATATGAAAACTCACAGTACTTTTAGTTGACGAAGACAAACCACGTTGGTATAATATGACTATAAATGGGCTGAAATGAGAGTGGTAAAATGTGCAGATTACCGATAAATATGCGAATATGAAATCAGCCAGTATGGATCTGCTCTGTCAGAAACCATAAAGAAACTGACAGAGGATTGAAAGAAAGAGTGTATATTAAGGAGGAAGTTCTGGATGGGAGAGAAAATGCAGTTTACAGAACTGGATCAGTATTTGTTTGGACAGGGAACGCATTATGACATTTATAAGAAATTAGGAGCACATCCTACGACACAGCGACGTAAAAAGGGCGTTTATTTTGCAGTATGGGCACCAAATGCCAGATCTGTTTCTGTCATTGGAGATTTTAATAACTGGGATAACCAGGCGAATCCTATGAATAAAGTAGGAGAGATTGGAGTATACGAGCTTTTTGTTCCAGGTGCCAAGGCTGGAGATTTGTATAAGTTCTTTATAGTCGGCTATCATGGTGAGGAACTTTATAAGGCAGATCCATATGCAAATGAATCAGAGCTCCGACCGGGAACGGCATCCAGGATCACAGATATTACAGATTATAAATGGAAAGATACCACATGGATCAAGAAACGTCAGGAGTTTGACGAGAAGCGTGATCCAATGGCAATCTATGAGGTTCATCCTGGTTCCTGGAAGAAACATCCGGCAGAAAATGAGGATGATCCGGGATTTTATAACTATCGCGAATTTGCACATGAACTGGCTGCATACGTTAAGAAAATGGGCTATACGCATGTAGAACTTATGGGAATTGCAGAGCATCCGTTTGACGGATCCTGGGGATATCAGGTGACAGGATATTACGCACCGACATCACGATATGGTACAGCACAGGACTTTAAGTATATGGTGGATTATCTGCACAGAAATAAGATAGGTGTTATTCTTGACTGGGTTCCGGCACATTTCCCGAAGGATGCACATGGACTTGCCAATTTTGACGGAACTGCTGTATATGAACATGAAGATCCGAGACAGGGAGAGCATCCTGACTGGGGAACCAAGATCTATAATTATGGAAGACCGGAAGTAAAGAATTTCCTGATCGCAAATGCACTGTACTGGATTGAAGAATGTCACGTAGACGGGCTCCGTGTAGATGCAGTGGCATCTATGCTGTATCTGGATTATGGCAAGAAAGACGGTGAATGGGTTGCCAACAAATATGGTGACAATAAGAATCTTGAGGCGATAGAGTTCTTTAAGCATCTGAATACGGTTGTTCTTGGAAGGAATCATGGTACGGTCATGATTGCAGAGGAATCTACAGCATGGCCTAAGGTTACCGGTAAAGCAGAGGATGATGGTCTTGGATTTTCTCTGAAATGGAATATGGGATGGATGAATGATTTCCTGGAATATATGAAGCTGGATCCATATTTCCGTAAAGGAGATCATAACAAGATGACTTTCTCCATGACATATGCATACAGCGAGAAATATGTACTCGTTATTTCTCATGATGAAGTTGTTCATCTGAAATGCTCTATGCTGAATAAGATGCCGGGTTATCCGGATGACAAATTCAAGAATCTGAAGGCCGCGTATGCATTTATGATCTTCCATCCGGGCAAGAAGCTTTTGTTCATGGGACAGGACTTCGGACAGCTTCGAGAGTGGAGTGAAGAAAGAGAACTTGACTGGTATCTTCTGGAAGAAGACAATCACAAAGATCTGCAGAACTTTGTGAAAACACTGTTCCATATGTATAAGAAATATCCTGCACTTTATGCCGGAGATAATGATCCGAATGGATTTGAATGGATCAATGCAGATGATGCAGACAGGAGTATATTCAGTCTGGTACGTAAGTCACCTACCAAACGAAACAATCTGTTGTTCGTTGTAAATTATACGCCGGTAGAACGTACAGATTATCGTGTTGGCGTTCCGAAGAATAAACAGTACAAACTTATTATGGATGAACACGGTCTTCTGGACAAACCGGAAGTATTTAAGGCAGAGGCAAAGGAATGTGATCACAGAGAGTTTTCTTTTGCATATCCGCTTCCGGCATATGGAATTGCTGTGTTTACATACTAATTTTTGTTATAAAGGCATTGCAATTTGCAAAAATATGGTTTATACTGAACGCGAATTAGAAAGTAACTAACTGATTAAAATCTCGAAAGGAGAATAAAAATGAAAGTATCCAACATTAAAGATATCGACAAATTTTTTGAAGTAGTAGACAGCTGCAAAGGAAGAGTAGAGCTTGTAACAGGTGAGGGAGACAGACTGAATCTGAAATCCAAATTATCCCAGTATGTATCTTTGGCAAACATTTTCTCCGGTGGAGAGATCCCGGAACTGGAAATCGTTGCTTATGAAAAAGAAGATATTGATAAACTTCTGAGCTTCATGATCAACGGCTGATTAAAGGAATGAATAACATTACTGTAAACGGTAATGATAAACACAGTGGGGGCGTGACTGGTTCATGTCCCCACTGGCATTATGCATGGCAAAATTAACCAGGGGGTGCATGCACTTCCTGGTCAAGCTACGTTTGGAGTTAGCCTTGCTAAACACTGTATTAAGAAAGGACATGAATATACCATGGAAAAGACAAAGATTGATATTATTTCCGGTTTTCTTGGAGCCGGTAAAACAACTCTGATCAAAAAACTCCTCAAGGATGCGTTTAAAGACGAGCAGGTTGTACTGATCGAGAATGAATTCGGAGAGATTGGAATCGACGGCGGATTTCTTAAAGAAGCGGGAATCCAGATCCGTGAAATGAATTCAGGATGTATCTGCTGCTCACTGGTAGGAGATTTTGGAGCATCTCTCAAAGAGGTGATCAGCAAATATCATCCGGACAGAATCCTGATCGAGCCATCCGGTGTCGGAAAACTTTCAGATGTTATCAAAGCAGTTCAGGGTGTTGAAGAAGAAACAGGTCTGGTACTTAACAGCTATACAACGGTTGTTGATGCAAAGAAATGTAAAATGTATATGAGAAACTTTGGTGAGTTCTTCAATAATCAGGTAGAATATGCCGGTGCGATTATCATGAGCCGTACAGATATTGTGGATGAGGCAAAAGCTCAGGCCGCAATGGAACTTCTTCGTGAAATTAATCCAAAGGCAGCTATCATTACTACACCGATCGAAGAACTGGAGGGTGCAAAAATCCTGGAGGTTATGGAACATCCGGTATCACTGGAGCAGGAAATGATGGAAGAAGAAGTATGCCCGGAATGTGGACATGTTCATGAACACGATCATCACCATCATGATCATGAGGAACATGAGCATCATCATGACCATGAGTGTGGATGCGGCCATGACCATGAACACGAGGAGCATGAGCACCATCATCACGACCATGAGTGCGGATGCGGCCATGACCATGAACACGAGGAGCATGAGCATCATCATCACGACCATGAGTGTGGATGTGGACATGATCATCACCATCATCATGCAGATGAGGTATTTACAAGCTGGGGACGCGAGACAATTAAGAAATATACAAGAGAGAACCTTGAGAAAATTCTTGAGACTCTGTCAGAGACAGAAGAATATGGAGTTATTCTTCGTGCAAAGGGAATGCTTCCGGCAGAAGACGGAACATGGATCTATTTTGATATGGTTCCGGAAGAAACAGAGATCCGCGAGGGGGCACCGGAATATACAGGACGTCTCTGCGTGATCGGTTCAAAACTCAAAGAGGATAAACTGGCTGAGCTTTTTGGCCTGTAATAACGGAGGAACATACAGACAATGGAAGAAATCAAAGTGCCGATTTATTTAATGACAGGTTTCCTTGAAAGTGGAAAGACTTCTTTTCTGAATTTTACTATTCAGCAGGATTATTTTCACACAGACGGAAAAACTCTTCTGATTCTCTGTGAAGAGGGTGAGGAAGAATACGATGAGGCTGCACTGAAAGCAAACAATACAGTTGTGGAAATTATCGAAAATAAAGAGGATTTTACAACTGAAAGACTGGTTGCCATGGATATCCTTCATCAGCCGGAACGAGTTATCATTGAATATAATGGAATGTGGCTTGTAAGTGACTTCGAAAAAATGCAGCTTCCACGGGGCTGGGGGGTAGAACAGCAGATCACTTGCGTAGATGCCAGTACCTTCCAGATGTATATGGCAAACATGAAATCCATTTTTATGGATATGATAAGAAACAGCGATATGGTTATTTTTAATCGCTGTAAGGAGGACGATCCACTCCCGACATATCGTCGTGGAATCAAGGTTGCGAACCAGAGAGCAGAAGTTATCTTTGAAGATGAAGAAGGTGAACTTGGAGATATTTTCCAGGATGAAATGCCATTTGACATAAATGCACCGGTGATCGATATTCTGCCTGAGGATTATGGTATCTGGTTTGTAGATGCCATGGATCATCCGGAAAATTATGAAGGCAAAACGGTCAAATTTAAAGCCAGAGTCATGAAGCCGCGTGGAATGGGAAGTAAATTCTTTGTTCCGGGACGTACTGCTATGACCTGCTGTGCAGATGACACCACTTTTCTTGGCTATGTATGCAAGAGTGCCTATGCACCAAAGCTGAATCCAGGAGAATGGGTAGAAGTTACCGCAAAAATTGGTGTGGAGAGAAGAAACGAGTATCAGGGAGAAGAGGGAATCGTTCTTTATGCAGATCATGTAGAAGTCTGCGAACCGCTGGCAGATGAGATGGTTTACTTTAATTAAAACTAAGCGAGGAAATTTGAATGTATTTGATTGTAGGTTTGGGAAATCCCGGAAGGCAGTATGAAGCAACACGCCACAATATGGGATTTGATGTGATTGACAAACTGGTAGAAGAATACCAGGTTCCCCAGGGCGGTGTGAAGTTTAATGCCATGTATGGAAAAGGTATCATAGGAGGGCAGCCGGCTCTCCTTATGAAACCTCTGTCTTATATGAATCTCAGCGGAGGTCCGGTACGGGAGATGGCAAACTACTTCAAAATCGATCCGGAGACAGAGATGATCGTTATCTATGATGACATTGATCTGGATCCGGGACAGATTCGGATCCGTAAGAAGGGCAGTGCCGGAGGACATAATGGAATCAAGAATATCATCCAGGAACTGGGAACGCAGAAATTTGTACGTATCAAAGTTGGGGTAGGTGCAAAGCCAAAGGGATGGGATCTTGCAGATTATGTTCTTGGCAGATTTGGAAAAGAAGACCGCAAACTCGTTGATGAGGCACAGGAACGGGCATGCAAGGCAGTAGAACTGATTCTGTCGGACGGCCCGGATGCTGCCATGAATGAATACAACAAAAAACTGGAGGTTGTATGAAAACATTTTTGCGTCCTCTGCAGAATCTTGCAGAGATGGAAGCAATATGCAGACAGGCAAAAAATAATCGTGGAATACTGGAGATTAGTGGTTGTATGGAGTCCCAGAAAGCTCATTTTATATATGGGCTTTCCGGGCTTTTTCCATCTCATCTGATTTTGGCAGAAGATGAGAAAGCTGCGAAAGAGCTGTATGAAGATTATCGTTTTTATGATAAGAATGTATATTATTACCCTGCAAAGGATCTGCTTTTTTTTCAGGCAGATATTCATGGAAATCTCCTGATCCGTCAGAGGATGTGCGTTATTAAGGCATTGCTGGAGCAGAAAGAGGATATTACAGTTGTCACCAGTATAGATGGATGCATGGATTATCTTCAGCCGCTTGATAAAATTGAAAAACAGCTGCTTCATTTCCGAAATGACAGTACACTGGATATGGATAAGCTCAAGGATGCACTTGTTCATATGGGATATGAGCGTGTGGGTCAGGTTGAGATGCCCGGACAGTTTTCTGTTCGAGGTGGGATTGTGGATATCTATTCTCTCACAGAAGAGAATCCGTGGAGAATTGAGCTCTGGGGAGATGAGATTGATTCCATCCGTACATTTGATTCGCAGAGCCAGCGTTCTCTGGAAAATCTTGATGAAATTACCATCTATCCTGCTGTAGAGCAGCCGGTCGAAAAGGATGGAGTTTCTTTCCTGGATTATTTTTCGGAAGAGAACAGTCTTGTGTTTTTGGATGAGCCGAACCGTCTGGAGGAAAATGCAAAAGCAGTAGAAGAAGAATTTCGTCAGAGCTGCGAGAACCGTCAGCAGAAAGGGGAGGGAAATCTTTCCCAGAGCTGGATGTGCAGCTGGGAAAAACTGAGATATAAGCTGAATGACCGAAACTGTATTTCCGTGTCACTTATGGAACCCAAACGGGCGGACTGGAAGATCACAGAACAGTTTAATCTGACAGTGAAATCTGTGAGTTCCTATCAGAGTAGTTTTTCACTTCTGGTCAAGGATCTTAAACAGTATAAGAAGCAGGGATATCAGATTGTACTTCTCTCAGGATCGAGAACCAGGGCAGAGCGTCTTGCGAAGGATCTTCAGGATGAGGGATTGAGTGCCTTTTACGGAAAAGATTTTGATCATGTGCTGGAACCTGGTGTGATCATGGTTGCATATGGGCATGCCCGTCGAGGATTTGAATATCCTTTTATTAAATTTGCAGTTATCACCGAGACGGATATTTTTGGAAAAGAGCAGAAGAAGCGAAAGAAAAAGAAAGAATATAACGGAAAGCGGATTCAGGATTTCTCAGAGCTTTCTATTGGAGACTTTGTTGTTCATGAGAAGCATGGGCTGGGCATTTACCGTGGCATTGAGAAGGTTGCGGTAGATAAGGTTGCGAAGGATTATATCAAGATTGAATATCGTAATGGAAGCAATCTGTATATACTTGCCACGCAGCTTGATGCCCTGCAGAAGTATGCCGGGTCAGAAACTGCCAGACCGCCGAAGCTGAATCGGCTTGGTGGTCAGGAATGGAAAAAAACAAAATCCAGAGTTCGTGGTGCTGTTCAGAATATCGCGAAGGAACTGGTGGAGCTTTATGCGGTCCGTCAGGAAAAAGAAGGATATGTCTGTGGACCGGATACGGTATGGCAGAGGGAGTTTGAGGAGATGTTTCCTTATGAGGAAACAGAGGATCAGCTTGCTGCAATTGAGGATACCAAGAAAGATATGGAGAGCACCAAGATCATGGATCGTCTTGTATGCGGGGACGTAGGCTATGGTAAGACAGAGATTGCCCTTCGTGCGGCGTTTAAAGCCGTTCAGGAGAGCCGTCAGGTTGTCTATCTGGTACCGACTACCATTCTTGCACAGCAGGTCTATAATACCTTTGTACAGCGAATGAATGAGTTTCCGGTGCGAGTGGATCTTCTGTGCCGTTTTCGTACACCGTCCCAGCAGCAGAAGACCATTGCAGATCTGAAAAAAGGACAGGTTGACATAATCATCGGAACGCACAGAGTTTTGTCAAAAGATGTCACGTTCAAAAATCTGGGCCTTCTGATCATCGATGAAGAACAGAGATTTGGTGTTGCCCATAAAGAAAAAATCAAACAGCTCAAGAAAGATGTTGATGTACTGACACTGACGGCAACTCCGATCCCAAGAACTCTTCATATGAGCATGATCGGAATCCGCGATATGAGTGTTCTGGAAGAGCCGCCTATGGATCGTGTCCCAATTCAGACCTACGTTATGGAATATGATGAAGAAACTGTCCGGGAGGCGATCAACAGGGAACTTCGAAGAGACGGACAGGTTTATTATGTATACAACCGGGTGAATGACATTGCAGATGTGGCAGCACGTCTCTCCGAACTTATTCCAGATGCGAGAGTTGATTTTGCACATGGACAGATGAGTGAGAGAGAACTGGAGGCCGTCATGTATTCATTTATCAATGGGGAGATCGATGTGCTGGTTTCTACAACGATCATAGAGACAGGACTTGATATTTCGAATGTAAACACGATGATCATCCATGATTCGGATCGTTATGGGCTTTCGCAGCTTTATCAGCTTCGGGGAAGAATCGGACGTTCCAATCGTACTGCGTATGCATTCTTAATGTATCGCAGAAATACAATGCTTAAAGAGACAGCAGAAAAACGACTGTCAGCGATCCGAGAATACACAGATCTTGGAAGTGGATTCAAGATCGCCATGAGGGATCTTGAACTGCGTGGAGCAGGAAACCTTCTTGGCGCAGAGCAGCATGGTCATATGAATGCGGTTGGATATGATCTTTACTGCAAGATGCTCAGCGAGGCAGTAAAAGAAGCAAAAGGAATCCATACAATGGAAGATTTTGAAACAATGATCGATCTGAACATGGATGCTTTCATTCCGGATACCTATATCAGTAATGAGTATCAGAAACTGGATATTTACAAAAGAACTGCAGGCATTGAAACAACACAGGATTATGATGATATGCTGGAAGAGCTTCTAGATCGTTTTGGGGAGCTGCCGAAGGCAGTATTAAACCTTCTGACGATTGCCAGACTCAAGGCACTTGCACACAGGAGTTATGTGACAGAGATCAAGCAGACAGGAAAAGATATGAAGATCACGCTGTATGAACGTGCGAAACTGAATCCGGCAGGATTTCCGGAACTGATGCAGAAATACAGGCGGGGGCTTCAGTTTAAAAACGAGCAGGAACCGAAATTCATTCTGACTCCGGTCGGAAATATTCTGACAGCCCTCACCGATTTTCTGAATGAACTGGAAAAGCTGGTGGAAGAATAAAGTAACTGTTCACAGCAACAGAATAAATCCTGACTTAAGGGAACAGCAGGAGAAACGTGTTTATTTTGTGAAAAAACATGGTTTCTTGAGGAATATCCTTGCCCTGAAAGAGAAAAAAGTTTATACTCATACTATTAGGTTATTGCCTACAGGCAATCATGGAGGAAAATATGAAAGAAATGACAAAGAAAACAGCCGTTGTTGCTATGGCAGGTATTATGGCTGCAGGGATGCTTACCGGATGCGGTGAGAAGAAATTAGACGGAAGCAAGACGGTTGCTACAGTAGATGGAACAAAGATTCCACTGGGAGTTGTAAGTCTTTCTGTCAGAGAAGGTCAGATGCAGACAGAAGCTATGTACAGAAGTTATATGGGCGGCTCTGATTTTGATATCTGGGATACAGAAGCAGAGAAAGGCAAAACCTACGGAGAGCAGGCTGTAGAAGAATCTCTCAAGGATGTAGAGCTTATGTACATCATGAAAGCAAAGGCAGCAGACTATGATGTTGAACTGACAGATGAGGATGAGAAGGCGATTGCAGAAGTAGCAGCTTCATTTATGGAAGCAAACTCTGAGGAAACGATTGCAGATCTGGCAGTGACAGAAGATCAGGTTAAGACTTATCTGGAACTTCAGACTTACAAACAGAAGATCCATGATCCGATCATTGCAGATGTAGACAAGAATGTTTCCGATGAGGAAGCACAACAGTCTTCTTTTGAGTATGTCAGCGTCAGCACAGCGGATTTAAGTGATGATGAGATCAAAGAAAAGAAGGAAGATGCACAGAAGATCCTGGATGGCCTTAAGGCAGATCCGGATGGAGATTTTAGTGAAATCGCCAAATCTGTAGATGATTCTTATTCTTCCCTGAGCGGTACCTTTGATGCAAACGAGACCAGTGAGGATGAGGACACAGATGACGAAGATGCAGATGAGGACAGCAGTTCTTACAGCGGTACTTATCCGGAGGAAGTGATCGATGTTCTTCGGACACTCGATGATGGAGAGGTTGCCTCTGATATCATCGAGACAGATACAGCATATTATGTTGTAAAACTGAACAAGAAGGATGATGAAGAAGCGACAGAGACCAAGAAAGAAAGCATCATTTCTACAAGAGAGCAGACACTGTATACAGACACTACAGAGAAGTGGCTGGATGATGCAGACATCAAAGAAAAAAAGAAAGTTCTCAAGACTCTTAAAGTAACAGACAATCATAAATATGTTGCACCGACTGCAACACCGGCTCCTACAGAGGAAGCTGCTGAGACTGAGGAGGTTACAGAAACTCCGGAAGCAGATGCAACTGAGACTCCGGAGGTAACAGAAGCAGCAGATACCACAACAACACCGGAAGCTACGGAAGCACCTTCCTACAGTACAGATACATCTCTGACAGTCAAGGATGGAGATACTGTAAATATTGATTATGTAGGTAAGATCGACGGAACAGCTTTCGATGGCGGAAGTACTAATGGACAGGGAACAGACCTTGAGATTGGTTCCGGAAGTTATATTGATGATTTTGAAGATCAGCTCGTAGGAGCTCATCCAGGAGATGAAGTAGAAGTAACCGTAACTTTCCCGGATGATTACGGCGCAGCAGATCTTGCCGGAAAAGAAGCAGTATTTGATGTTACTGTGAATGGAATTTATGAATAAAAAACTATAAAAATCAAGCCCCGCAGCATTCGCTGCGGGGCTGTTTAAATGGAAATATGTTAAAGTTGTTCACTATTATCCTCAGAAAAACTTCCTGTCACATGAATACCATTGATTTCAACATCTCCCTCCATTGGAATGACAATACATTTACGTCCATCAATGATCTGGGTTTCAATTAATGCCGCGCGGTCTGGATCCACGTGAATGACAACATCAGGGGTCTTGATCTCTGTCCGGCGGGTGTTAGTAATGTTGGACACCATGAGAGATGCATTTTCTCCGGCTGTGGCTTCATAACACTGGTCAAAGGTTTCCATTTTTTCTTCTTCAACACCACATTCCTCGAAGAGGCGTTTCACTTCCGATTTGGTGAGCACAGCCGGTTCAGGAGAATCCTTCTGTGATTCAACCCACTCATTTAACTTCTCATGAATGTTCATGACAGTATCATAAGCACAGTCTTCCCCCAGGGTTTCCTCCACAAGGGCATTGAAGGAATCTCTTTGTCCACCGGCTGAAAGCGGAGTTTCACAGCCAAACAGTTCGTCTACAAAAGTACTGCGAAGTTTTTCTGCATTCTTGGAGTAATAGAGAAGTCCGTGGATATCTGTACTGCGGTCATTGAATACAGGGAACAGAAATCCAAGGTCAGGCATTTCTACGATCCAGTCACGGATACGATCCTCAATGTTATTGGTTTTGGCATTGTAGCAGAGCCCTGCCTTGGAAAGGTTTACAGGACAGATGCTGCACAGAATGTGATCATAAATTTCATCAGATGCGTCAAACATTTCCTGACCATCGGAGGACTTGCCGGGGATATCATATACGGCATGGATCAGGATGATGTAATAATTTTCTCCGTAATCATAAGCCTGGATGACCTTATCATAAAACTCTTCCAGAATAGAATCATCCTGGAGTTTACTTCCACGCAGACGAAGAAGAAATTCCTGAGTACCGCCTTCTTTTTCCTGTTCAAGAGGAAAGTCCATATTGATGAGGTTTTTGCCGACGGTACCGGAAAGTGTTTTTTTGAAAATTTCAAAGTATTTAAACATTTCTTCTTCAGAAAGAGAAAGAAATGCTTCTTTCAGTTTGGTTTTTTTGTTTTTTTCTCCGTCAACATAGCAGCCGCAGATGCGTGTAATAGCACAGTTGTTGGGTGTGAATTGTTTCTTGATTTCGGATATTTCTTTTTTATTCATAAACAAACTCCTTGTATCTGAAAATATAAAAAGTATTTCTGGTCAGAAAAAAAGGGCCATAAGGCCCTTTTTACAAGTTAGATTTTGGAATAACCAAAACCGTTTACCAGTGCATCCAGTTTCTGTTTCTGGGCACATAAAGGACAGGTTGCAGCAGAATAAGAACCATAATTCGGAAGATCCTGATGGTTAAAAATACTGTAAACCGGCAGACCGGCAATGCTGGTGGCTGCACTGAAAATGGAAGCAATGCCGCGGATCGCACCGCCATAATACAAAATACTCTCAATTGCACGGGACAGAGTTTCTCCGGTAGTGATCGAGCCATCCAGGATCAGGATGTTTTTGCCACGGATCATTGGCTGAATGTTATCGCGGAAGATAATCTGTCCGGAGTTATTGTATTCCGGTGAAGTGATATAAATAGTCTGATGAGAATTCATGGAATAAACACCGGCTCTGGTAAGCGTTTCTGCCAGATAAGCTCCGACAACTTCCAGTCCGCTCATACAGATGATCGTATCGACAGGAATACTTGTTTCGTAGTTGGCAGCCAGTGCTTCCGCGATGCGCATTGCCTCAGAACTTCTGGAACGCATGGTAGTGAGATCCAGATAGTGGGTGATGTGAGACTGCGGCGTTGCAAAATGTCCAGCATAAACCTTGAGCTGGATCTTCTTATTGCTGCGAGCATAAATTTTGGTCATTTTTGATTCCATAAAATCCCTCCCTAAAATATTATAAGATTTCTGTGCGGAATGCTTCTGCAATCCCACTGAGCTGATAACGGTCAGCAAGATCCTGGATTCCGGTCATGATTTCTTCACGGCTGAAATTGTGGACTTCCAGGAAGTCATCGTCCTTTCCATTAAGATTATAATAAAAAAGAAGGCCGATCTCCAGATTCTGGCGGTCACCATCACAGGTCATTTCATATAACTGGTTCTCTGCTTCATCGATCCGTCCCTCATCTGTTAAAGCAAGCAGTTCCTCAAGTACTGTTCTGGCAGAGGCATCTTCGATCACCTCCGGGGACAGTTCAGATGCATTTACCTGAAAAAGCATCCTCATAACTGCATGAATCATTTCACGGATCTGGCGAAGTATAAAATCATCCTGAAGCATTTGTTTCTCCCTTCTGAATCGTGCAGCTGCCAGTCTGGTGAACAGTCACGATTTCATAAAATATCTATCTTTAGATTACCACAAACGACACGGTTCTACCAGTGAAAAATTATTCATAATCCTTCCTAAATTTCTTTACGGGAAATTTTGGGAATGCTATAATATATTTTTATAGGAGTTAGTTATAGGAAAGTACGCGAATAGAAAGGATGCCATGGAAACACAGCAGGAATATAAAATGACGAAATATGAATGGGAAATCATGCTGAAGGAATTGCAAAAGGTATTTTCCATTGTGCGCCTCCTGAATGAAGAGGAACTGCGTACAGGCAGAATACAGGGAAGTACAGATATGACAGAAGGATGCGAATGCTATGCACTCTGGAA
Source organism: Blautia sp. BIOML-A1 (assembly GCF_009883055.1). Classification (GTDB taxonomy): domain Bacteria; phylum Bacillota; class Clostridia; order Lachnospirales; family Lachnospiraceae; genus Blautia_A. The sequence goes on from NZ_WWVR01000011.1 coordinate 78,084, forward strand.
CAAACGCACCCGCTGTGATAACTGCATCTCCAGGGCGGCCTTTGCAGAAAAAGACAAAAAAACAAAACTTGAATTTATAGACGGAGATATTTTTCAGATAGTATCCAGGTATATTGAAATAGAGGGTATCCCCTATGTGGTTGAACTGGTAAATAAGCTTGATGGAGACATTCTGATAAATGAGGATGGCAGAGATGAGATGCTCAAGAAGCTGATCCGATATGACAGGGAACTGTATATGGATGCACTGACAGGAGCATATAACAGACGCTATTACGAAGATCAGCTTAAGCAGACTGAGATGGTTGCCGGAGTTGCAATGATCGATCTGGATGATTTTAAGCTTCACAATGATACCTATGGCCATAATGCCGGTGACCTTGTTCTGGAAACGGTTGTAAATGTTATACGGAACAGCATCCGTAGGACAGACGTGCTAGTACGCTTTGGCGGTGATGAGTTCCTTCTGGTTATGCCGGATATTCTGGAAGCCTCATTTCAAAAGAAACTGAAGCAGATACAGAACGAGATTCATGCAGCAGAAGTTCCGGGATATTCACAGCTTCAGGTTTCTGTCAGTATAGGTGGAGTATTGTCCACACATGGAACAATAGAAGACGCAATACATAAGGCAGATCAGTGTATGTATCAGGCAAAGACAAGTAAGAACATGGTTGTCACGGAAAGTGATCTGCAGCATGAAACACAGAATATCACAAATCCATCAGCAACTCATAAATACAAGATTCTGATCGTAGACGATTCAGAAATGAACAGAGAGATTCTTTCTTCCATTCTTGGAGATGAATTTGATATTCTTGAGGCAGCAGACGGAAAGGAATGTATTTCTGTCATAAGGAAATATGGACGTGATATTGCTCTGGTTCTTTTGGATATTGTGATGCCTGAGATGGATGGATTTGAGGTTCTGGAATTCATGAATAAACATGAGTGGATTGATGATATTCCGGTGATCATGATCTCAAGCGAGGATTCGGCAGCCAGTGTCAAAAAAGCCTATGAAATGGGTGTATCAGATTATATAAACAGACCATTTGATGTGGAGGTTGTTCATCGACGAGTGTTTAATACGATCAAGCTTTATGCAAAACAGCGCAGACTGATAGCTTTGATCACAAACCAGGTATATGAAAAAGAAAAGAACAACCGTATCCTGATTGAAATCTTAAGTCAGATCGTAGAATTCCGAAATGGTGAAAGCGGGCGTCATGTTCTGAATGTAAATATCATCACAGGAATTCTTCTGGAGCAGCTGACACAGATCACAGACAAGTATAATATTTCATGGTCAGACAGACTTATCATTACAACGGCGGCTTCTCTCCATGACATCGGTAAGATAGGAATTAATGAAAAAATTCTGAATAAGGCAGGCAGACTGACACCTCAGGAAATCGAAAAAATAAAAGAACATACGGTGATCGGGGCTTCTATACTGGAGAACATGGAACTGTTCAAGGATGAAGAATTAGTAAAAACTGCTTACCAGATCTGCCGCTGGCATCATGAACGTTATGATGGCAGAGGATATCCAGATGGACTGAAGGGTGAGGAAATTCCTGTTTCTGCACAGGTGGTCGCTCTGGCAGATGTCTATGATGCACTGGTAAGCCGAAGAGTTTATAAGAAATCTTATTCGCATGAAGAAGCCATGAAGATGATTCTTGGGGGAGAATGCGGTGCTTTTAATCCGGTTCTTCTGCAGTGTCTGACAGAAGCACAGGATAAGATAAAAGAGAGTATTGTAATAAAAGAAGAGAATGGAATTTCCTGCAGGCGAAATGTCATGAAAAAACTGAGGAAATACGAAGATACAAAGGAGCATCTGATGGAATCTATTACGCAGGATATCCAGAGGGAATGTTCTGAAATAGAGAAAGATACAGCATTTTACCAATAAAAGTTAAAGGAGAAAATAGAATGACAGTCAGAGAATGTTATGAGAAAATGGGGGCAAATTATGATGGAGTTTTATCCAGACTGGGAAATGAAATGCTGATCAGGAAATTTGTAATAAAATTTCTCAAGGATCCGAGCTTCCAGGATCTCACAGCTGCAATTGAAAAAAGTGATGCAGAAAGTGCTTTTCGTGCGGCACATACATTGAAAGGCATTTGCCTGAACCTGGGGTTTGATAATCTGTATAAGCCAAGTGAAGCACTGACAGAAAAGCTCCGCGGAGGAGAACTTAACGGATATGAAACATTGTATGATGAAGTGAAAGAGCAGTATGACAAAACAGTAGAGGCAATTAACGAAATTGCAGAATAAGAATAACCAGGAAGGGGATGTCGAAATGCGGTATTATCGACATCCCCTTTCTTTCTAATGGAAAACAGTCTGTACCAGTATCATATACAGGATGGTTCCGCCGCCGATACTCAGCAGAGTACTTTTTTTCCATTTGTGGAGCAGAACAATAAAAATGATTGCAATTGCCTCAGGAAGCCCATGTGTGCTGCTCGACGGGACATCTTTGAGACAGTAGATAATGAGAAGTCCGATTGCGGCATATGGAAGTACTGTTCCAAGATATTGTACAAATTCCGGCGGATTTTTCCCTTCGGGAAAAATCATAAATGGGATAAAACGGGTTGCCATCGTTCCAAGAACAACAGCAGCAATAGTAATGACCGCCTGTGTTGTTGTCATTGTCATTTCGCCGCCACCTCCGGTCTTTTACTGTATTTATGTTCTGCTGTAAAACACAGGATGATAAGGATCATGGCAGGAACAATAAACTTGTTGTTTCCAAAAAGCAGAAGGCAGACTGCAGAGCAGATCAATCCGGTCAGTGCAGGACGATGATCTTTTGCTTCTTCCCATTGATTCAGAAACATAACGACGAACAGTGCAGTCATGACAAATTCAATCCCTGTTGTATCAAAATGGATCACATAACCGAGAAGTGCACCAGCCGTAGCTGCGAGGACCCAGTAGATTTGATTCAGAAGGTTTACAAAGAACATAAACCATCCCCTGTCCACATCATCCGGTGGTGTCACAGTGCAGTTCACGGTAAAAGATTCATCACACATACCAAAGATCAGGTAGAATTTTTTCCATTCGGTATTTTTGTATTTATCCAGCATGGAAAGTCCATAAAATAAATGTCTGGCGTTGACCACCAGAGCCAGAAAGAATGCCGCGATTGGACTGAATGCCGACAGCAGAAGATTGGCTGTCACAAATTCCATAGAGCCTGCAAAGATAAACATACTCATAAAAAATGGATACCATACAGAAAAACCCTTGCTCTGCATCATAAATCCATAGGACATTCCAAGAAAAAGGAAGCCGATACCGATAGGAATCGTGTATGGAAATGCGGCTTTGAGTGCTTTTTTCTTCATCTGTAAAAAACTCCTTAACAAAAAATGCAAATATATTTTATCACCGATTCCGGGAAACAACAATTATTGTTTTTCATAAACAACGGGAAAAATAATGTAACTGTTCACAGGTAATATCCCGCGAGGTGTTTTGCCATGAATATGGCAAAATCCCGAGACATACGGGGCAAAATGCTATCACCGAAGGTGATTTGGAATGCATTTTGACCAAGTTACTGTGAACGGAGTGAACAGTAACAAAATAATACCTGTAGTTTTGGAAATTATCAAAAACAGTCGACAGATAACAGGTATCTGTGAGATAATCAGGTAAATATTATTTTCAGAAAGGAAGATCATTAACATGAGTTTTCAGTTTGCACATTATAATTACAACGTTATGGATCTGGAGAAATCTATCAAATTCTATGAGGAGGCACTTGGTCTTAGAGAAGTGAGACGTAAAGAAGCGGAAGATGGAAGTTTTATTCTTGCGTATCTTGGAGACGGTAAGACAGGATTTGAACTGGAACTTACCTGGCTGAGAGACTGGGAAAAGGATCATTACGATCTGGGTGACAATGAAGTCCATCTTGCATTTACTACAGATGATATGGAAGCATCTCACAGGAAACATGAAGAAATGGGATGTATCTGTTTTGAAAATCCGGCAATGGGTATCTATTTTATTAATGATCCGGACGGATACTGGCTGGAGATCGTACCTGAAAAACTTGGATGAGGGGAAATGCCGGCATGCAAAAAAGAATCCTGATCATAAATACAGGAGGAACTCTTTCCTCTGTGAAAGGCTGCAACGGACTCGTGCCGGGAATGAGCAGCGGAGATATGCTTGAAGAATTACGTATGGTTTCCAGAAATCTGGAACTGGAGGCAGAAGACTTCTGTTCGCTGGACAGTTCCAATATCGGACCGGAAGACTGGACCGGGCTTGCGAAACTGATCGCAAAGAGAAGTTATGACTATGATGGAATCGTAGTGATCCATGGAACGGATACTCTGGCATATAGCTCTGCGATGTTGTCGTTTATGCTGCAGAATATTTCAATTCCGGTCGTGGTGACCGGAAGTCAGCTGTCTATTGCAAATCCTGTAGCAGATGCCCTGGAAAACTGTCGCTGTGGAATTCATATGGCAGCCAGTGGATATCCGGGAGTTTTTGTGGCGTTTAACCGAAAAGTTATACTTGGGTGCAGAGCATCTAAGGTTCGCACCATGAGTTTTGATGCATTTGAAAGCATCAATTATCCGTATGTCGGGGAAATCAGTTCTCTGGGACTTCGCGTGTTTGAAAAAAACCTTGTTGAGAAAAAAGGAATCTTTAAACCTCAGACAGAATATTCTGATCAGGTGGCACTTTTGAAATTATATCCGGGGATCAGTCCGGAGATACTGGATATGTACTATGAAAAAGGCTACAGGGCAGTCTATATCGAGGGCTTTGGACTGGGTGGAATGCCCTTCGTAAAAAATGATTTTACAGGAAAAGTCGGAGAGGTGATCGACAGGGGAATGCTGGTGCTGGCAGGAAGTCAGTGTCTGTATGAGGGAAGCAATCTGTCTGTGTATGAAACCGGCCGACTGGCCTTGGAGAAAGGTGTAATCCAGGCTTATGACATGACGACGGAAGCAGCCATGACCAAGCTTATGTGGGTGCTTGGTCAGACAGATAATCTTCGCGAAATGAAGGAATATTTTTCTATGAATATTGCCGGTGAGGTGAATATCGGATAGAGGTTTTTTACTTTATAGGAAATTACTCCGTAATGTTCCAATAAAGCAAAAAACGCTCCGCGAGGATGCGACCAGATGCATATGGAATATGTCTGCTAAAGCAGACTGCATCTGGCGCGCAAAGCGTAACAAGTCCCTCAAAGATTGAGGGATTCAGGGAGTTTGAAGCGGACTTATCCGCTTTGTTATCTCCGTTTTCCGTGGACTTCATCCAGATAACTGTAAATGGTGACCTTATTGACGCCCATTTTAGCAGCTACCTGTTCTACACTTCCCTTCATAAGAAAGACTCCCTTGTTTTCCATAGAGCGGATTCTTTCGACACGTTCATCTCTGGTGGCCTCATCAGAGATGCCTTCCAGAATGTGATCGATGAGAGAAGAAACCATAGAAGAAACATTTTTTTCTTCCGTAACCCTGGGCACCGCTGCCTCGCTGCTGGCAGAGCCTGACGGCTGTTCAGGGAGATATCCTTTCAGAAATTCAATCATACTTGTGATGGGTTCTGTGTCCAGGTTGATGCAGAGTACACCATCCGGGGAACCATCCGGTCTGCGGAACAGAAAGGCTGAGGAACGGATAAGATGCTCTTTGTTATGGATTTCTGTATGAAAATAGTAGTTGGAAATAAAGTCTTCTTTTAAGTCAGGTGAACGGAGCATCTGGCTGACAGAAGAGGGAAGGCGGTCCCCAATCTGGCAATTGGTTACAGTGTTGTTGGCAGCGTAGACAATGGAATGCTGTGGATTCGTCATGTCGTAAAGAACAACTTCGCATTCTTTACCAAAAGTGCGTGCAAGCATATCAGCCATAGAGATATAGGGCTGTAAAGTTTCTCTGGTCATTATCAGGACCTCCATTTATAAAATAATTATTCTTTGTAACTGTGAGGGTACGGAACAGTTACTATTCTTCCTCCCATTCAGGCAGCGGCAGATCGTTTTCCAGTGCATGTCTGATCGCTTTGTAATATCTTACTTTGTGATGGACATGTGCGGAATCCTTCTGAAGCTGTCTGAGTTTTTTATCGAGCTGTTTTTCCTGATCTTCAAGTAACTGGATGATGTCATTGATATAAAGTGCCTCATCGGTTTCATATTCAAAAAATTTTCGAAGCTGTGGGATCGTCATGCCGGTACGCTTAAAACAGTTGATGCATTGAAGTCTGTCGATATGTTCCTTTGTGTAGATCCTCTGCCCGGAAGAATTTTTTTCTACAAGTGGAAGCAGCCCTTCGCTTTCATAATAGCGAAGGGTAGAAGCCGGAAGAGAAAAAAGTTCAGACATTTCCCGAATTGTATAAGTATGCATAATTAAAAAACCTCCTTGACTTCAAGTATACTTGAAGTGTTATTCTTTTGTAAAGGTAAAATAATTGTAACTGTTCACAGGTAATATCCCGCGAGGTGTTTTGCCATGAATATGGCAAAATCCCGAGATATACGGGGCAAAATGCCATCACCGAAGGTGATTTGGAATGCATTTTGACCAAGTTACTGCGAACGGAGTGAACAGTAACAAATAATTTCAGGAGGATCACAGATGGACAAATCTACAGTTTATTTTACAGATTTTCGCTGTCCGGTAGGAACCAGTCAGCTTGACAAGTTAAAAAAGCTTTGTATCGCAGCCGGTATTAAGGACATTGATATGGATGGGAAATTTGTGGCGATCAAGATGCATTTCGGTGAGCTCGGAAATATGGCATTTCTTCGTCCGAACTATGCGAAGGTAGTAGCAGATTTATGTAAGGAGCAGGGCGGTATGCCGTTTCTGACAGACTGTAACACATTATATCCGGGAAGCAGAAAGAATGCACTGGAGCATCTGAACTGTGCAAATCTGAATGGATTCAATACGATCACAACAGGCTGTCAGATCATTATTGGAGATGGACTGCGCGGAACAGATGAGGTAGAAGTTCCGGTTGTAAATGGAGAATACTGTAAGACTGCACGGATCGGACATGCTATCATGGATGCGGATATCTTTATCAGTCTGAGCCATTTCAAAGGTCATGAGTCAACCGGATTCGGCGGTGCACTCAAGAATATTGGCATGGGCTGTGGAAGCCGTGCAGGAAAGATGCAGCAGCATGCAAGCGGCAAGCCGGCGATCAATGAAGAACTCTGTCGTGGCTGCCATCGCTGTGCGAAAGAATGCGGAAGTGATGCGATTACTTATGTAAACAAAAAAGCCGTAATTGATTATGATAAATGTAAGGGCTGTGGACGCTGCATAGGAGCCTGCAGTTTTGACGCAGTATACAATCCGAACGACAGTGCAAATGAACTTCTTGATCGTAAGATGGCAGAATATGCACAGGCAGTCTGTCATGGCAGGCCACATTTCCATATTGCACTGGTTCAGGATATCAGCCCGAACTGCGACTGTCATGGAGAAAACGATGCACCGATTCTTCCGGATATCGGAATGTTTGCAAGCTTTGACCCGGTTGCACTGGATCAGGCATGTGCAGATGCCTGTCTCAAAGCAACACCGATCGAGAACAGCCAGCTTGGAGAACATCTGGCAGAACCGGGATGGCATTGCCATCACGATCATTTCAAAGATTCCAATCCGAACATTGAATGGAAGGCAACACTGGATCAGGCAGAAAAAGTCGGACTTGGAACCAGAGAATATGAATTAAAAAAGATTAAATAATGCAATATTAATAAAAATGGGATGCAGAGCAGGAAATATAAGCTTTGCATCTTTTTTTGATATATTATTTGCCTGAGGTACAAAAGCATGGTATCATCATATGGGCGGAAATTGAGAAGACATAAAGAAAGAACATGAAAAAAATATGTGATGGGAAAGGAAGAATTATGGAGAAACATAAACATGAGAGAAGTACATTTTCCGGGAAGATCGGATTTGTACTGTCTGCAGCCGGTGCTTCGGTAGGCCTGGGGAATATATGGAGATTCCCTTATCTGGCGGCAAAGTACGGCGGTGGAATTTTTTTACTGATCTATATCATTTTGGCATTGACCTTCGGATACTCTATGATCGTGGCAGAGACAGCTCTGGGACGTATGACAAAGAAAAGTCCGGTAGGTGCGTTTGGAACTTTTGGTAAATCAAAGTGGCTGTCTTTGGGAGGCTGGATCAATGCAATCATACCGGTTCTGATTGTACCATATTATTCCGTGATCGGTGGCTGGGTAATTAAATATCTGGTGGAATATGTAAAGGGAAACAGCCAGACCCTTGCCGAGGACGGATATTTTTCCGCTTTTATATCCGATGGATTTTCAACTGAGGCCTGTTTTCTGTTTTTTACGCTGCTTACGCTGATGATCATTTATGCAGGTGTGCAGAATGGCGTGGAACGAGTTTCCAAAGTAATGATGCCGATACTGGTTTTCTTGTCTGTAGTCATTGTCGTTTATTCGGTAACAAGACCGGGAGCACTGGAAGGTGTGAAATATTTCCTGATACCAAATATCAAAAACTTCTCCTGGATGACAGTGGTTGCGGCAATGGGACAGATGTTTTATTCTCTGTCGATCGCGATGGGTATTCTGGTAACTTTTGGTTCCTATATGAAAAAGGATGTATCTATTGAAGGTTCTACACAAAATGTAGAAATTTTTGACACAGCGATCGCAATGATGGCAGGTCTGATGATCATTCCGGCAGTGTTTGCATTCTCTGGTGGAGATCCGGATACGTTACAGGCGGGCCCGGCACTGATGTTTATTACGATTCCGAAGGTATTTGCAAGCATGGGCTTTGGAACTCTGGTTGGAATCCTGTTTTTTGTACTGGTTCTCTGTGCAGCCCTGACCAGTTCTATTGCCCTGACTGAGAGTGCAGTATCTACTTTTCAGGATGAGTTGAAATGGGGACGCAAGAAGGCAACAGTATTTGTCGGAGTTGTCATGGTTGTTCTCGGAAGTCTTTCTTCTCTTGGCTATGGTCCTCTGGCGTGTGTTAAGATCATTGGAATGCAGTTCCTTGATTTCTTTGATTTCCTGACGAACTCTGTCATGATGCCGATTGCAGCGATTGCTACCTGTCTTCTGATATCCAGAGTAGTCGGTACAAAGAAAATTGAAGATGAAGTACTGCAGGAAGGTGGTACTTTCCGCAGAAAGAAAATCTTTAATTTTATGATCAAATATCTTTGTCCGATCTTTGCGGCAATCATTCTTTTCAGCTCTGTAGCAAATGCATTTGGATGGATTTCCATGTAAATAAGAAAACCGCAGAAACCTGATAAATACAGGAATCTGCGGTTTTGTTATATAACAGGATGCTTTTTATACCTTGGGCTGATAACGCATATTAGAAACGTTGTATACGGTGATAAATGCCAGAGGATCTTCCTGGTTGATAAAGTTCATAAGTTTCTGATATTCTGTCTTATCAACGATCGTGATGATCTCGTTTCGTTTCTGCATATTATATGCCCCGGTGGCTTCATAGATAGTTGCTCCGCTGTGCAGATCATGGATGATAAAATTCCGGAGTTCTTCTTCTTTTTGGGTGATAATGCACACACGTCGCTTAATATTGTGGTCAAAGATAAAATGATCCAGGACAATACCGTTGAAATAAGTGCCTAGGATACTCAGAACGACGGTCTTTTTGTCATAGACAAATGCGGCAGAAAGTGCGACGCACATACCTGAGAGTGACATTGCCTTTCCGAGATCCATATGCAGATATTTGTTCATGATCTTGGCAACGATATCCAGACCGCCGGAGGATGCATTGCGATTAAAAAGAATGCTGAGTCCTACGCTGACAATCAGAATATAACAGAGAACATCTAGCTCCTGGCTGTTGGTCATAGAGCCAAAATCCGGAAAGATTTTTTCAAACAGTCCGAGGAACAGAGGGAGCATAATGCTGGTGTAGACGGTTTTTACGCCAAATTCCTTTCCACAGGTGATAAAACCAATGATCAATAGTACCACATTCAGGATCATGGTGATTGCAGATAATGGAAGGGGTATGAAATTGGACAGTACAATTCCAAGACCGGAAATACTGCTGACAGAAGTATGACTTGGCACCAGGAAAAAGTATACAGCGGCAGCGATAATTGCGACTGCACCTGTCAGGATGATTGTTTCCATGAGAAATTTCGTATAAGTCAATTGCTTTTTCATAAATAAAATCCTTTTCTGGTCAGTGTTCGAAATTATTAATTATGTGATTCCGGAACCGGCAGATTCACAGTAATTGGATCGTGTCCGAGAGCCGGGATGATTTTTCCGGTAAGATCTTCTGTTGCAAATTTGAGACTTGAAGTATTGATGCATGGATGGCATCCAAAATAAGGTTCTTTCATGATGTCTTCGTCAATCAGAAGCTGTACTTTGTTTTCGGAATCGTTCATCAGTCCCATGATACTGACAGAACCCGGGGTGATATCCAGATATTTTTCCATATATTCCGGTTTGGCGAAGGATAATCTGGCAGAGTGAATCTGGGCAGAAAGATCTTTGGTTTTAAAAGGTTTATCGCCAGGCATTAAAAGCAGATAGAAGTTTGTCTCCTGGCGATTGCATAAGAATAAATTCTTGCAGATCGTGGTATCATCACCGAGGGTGCGGTCAATTTCTTCGCAGGCTTCCATGGTCATGGCTGCCTCATGATCTACTCTCTGGTAATCAATTCCCAGCTTATCTAAAAAATCATATACGCGGATTTCTTTGTCAAGTCGTTTGTCGGTATTTTCAGGTCTTCCATTTTGTAGTTCCATTTTTTGATACTCCTTTATTTTTGCAGATATTTGATAACTGGATTTTTTATGTAATCATTGTAGCGGCATTTGACGAAAGTGTAAAGTCTTATTCTGGATACGTATCGGAATGCTTTACAGGTCAGTATCGTTTTTTACAATACGAATTTAAAACTAAATGATAAAGTCTAATCAGTTAATGAGAGAGACAAAGGCGTCAACGATAAATTCGTTGGCGCTTTTCTGTTTTATAGATTTATGAGGAGGATGAGATCATGGACAGAATTAAGAATCACCCGATACTTGGAGAAACGCCAAAGAGAAAAAAAGTTACATTCAGTTATGATGGGAAATTGCTGGAAGGCTATGAAGGCGAACCAATTGCAACAGCATTGAAAGCAGCAGGAGTCATGGCTCATCGATATACGGCAAAAACACATGAACCACGAGGAGTGTTCTGTGCGATAGGAAGATGTACGGACTGTGTAATGATCGTAGATGGTAAACCAAACATCAGAACATGCATCACACCACTTGAGGCAGGCATGGTTGTTCAGACACAGTATGGAGTTTCGGCAGCACCGCAGAAATAAAATAAATGGATGGGAGACTGGAATTATGAAGATAGAACGATACGATATGATAGTAATTGGCGCCGGTCCGGCTGGTTTGTCTGCGGCAATCGAAGCCGCAAAAAAAGGTTTAAAGCCAATTGTGTTTGATGAAAATGCAAAGCCGGGTGGACAGCTTTTTAAACAGATCCATAAATTCTTCGGTTCAAAAGAACATAAGGCAAAAGTACGAGGCTTCAAAATTGGTCAGGAGCTTCTTGCCGAGGCCGAGAAATATGGAGTGGAAGTAGTCTTAAATGCTATTGTAGTTGGTTTATATCCAGAGAAGGAAGTAACCGTAAAAGTCGGAGACAAAGTAAAACATTATAAAGGCGATGCAGTTCTTGTTGCAACAGGTGCAAGCGAAAACATGGTAAATTTTGAGGGATGGACAAAACCTGGTGTAATCGGAGCAGGAGCTGCACCAAGAGTTGGAGGTTATGGTGTTCATGCCGCAAAGATAGCTTGAAAAGCTGAACTGTCCACAGCTGGGAATTTCACATTTTTATGAGTTTTCGCTGAGACAGGGAAAATCACATGAGATGAAAGCAGTTCCGGATGGGAGTATCGATCTGCTTTTCAATATAGGAAGTGATAAAGTTACAACCTATATAAGCGGAACTGTATTTGGTGTGAAGGCATGGAATCTTGGAGATGCAGATACGTGCTTTGGTGTCAGATTTCAGCCGGGTCAGGGAATGGCAAAGATGAATATGCTGCCAAAAATTTTCTCAAAGACCAATAAACACAACGTTCCATGGTTTGGTCAGATGTTTGTAAGTGCAGCGATTCTTATCTTTGGATATTTCAGTGACAGTTCTGCAGATATGATCTCTTTTCTTATCCTGGCAGGTTCGGTATTCTGGATGATTTCATACATACTTGCACACGTTGACGTACTGATTTTCAGAAAACGTCTTCCAAATGCACCGAGAAACTTTAAAGTGCCTTGTGGTATATTATTTCCGGTTATAGGAATTGTTGGAACGGCATATATGATTCTTAATATATCCAGTGATCCACAGGAGCGTATGAATATCTGGCTTTTGACAGGGGCATGCTTTATTGTACTGGAAATATATTCGGCTGTATGGATCAAATTCAAGATGAAGATGAAAGTATTCAAAAGTATCCCGCTCGAAAAAGTCATGGCCATGGAAAATGAGCTTTACTATTATGTACGGAAAAGTAAAGGAATATGGAAATAAGGCAGTTTTTTATAAAGGCAGTATCAATGCAATTGTACTGCCTTTTTTGCTGCTTTCCAGTACTTTGACCAGTCCGCCATGTTGTCTGGCAATTTCATTTACAAGGGCGAGTCCAAGGCCGGCACCGCCCATGGCACGGCTTCTGGACTTGTCCACCCGGAAAAATGGATCAAAGATTCTTTCCTGAAATTCAGGAGGAATACCAATTCCGGTGTCTGTTACCTCAACAAAAGCACAGTCAGTTGAAACAGAAGGGGCAGAGCAGTCAGGCTCTGCTTTTTTTTGTGATATTTTTACAGTCACTTTTCCACTGGGATGATTGTATTTGATGGCATTTTCCACAAGATTATACACAGCCCGGTAGAGAAGCAGATAGCTTCCGATAACGGTACAGTCACCGTCCTTTTGGATCAGTTCGACTTCTTTTTGGTCGGCAACAGAAATCAGATCACAAAATACTTCATCTGTGAGTGCTGCCAGTGAAATAGAATCGGAACGTTCTATGGACTGTATGCCGGTCATATCGAGAAGAACCTCGGACAGGTGAGAAAGCCGCTCGGTCTGTTCCTGGATCATTCTGAAAATTTCCTGATATTCTTCGATATCAGGATTGTTTTTGCGGGCAAAAACCTCCAGATTTGTCTGCATAACGGCAAGCGGTGTCCTGAGTTCATGTGCTGCACTGGCAGAAAACTGTTTCTGTGCGGTAAATGCCTCGTCCAGACGGGAGAGCATCTTGTTGAAGGAGCCTGTCAGATGTGAAATTTCATCATTCGTATCAGGAACTTCAAGAGATTCCGATAAATTCTGAGCTTCTATTTTATTAACCTCGTTACTGAGACTGCGCAGAGGCTGCAGTGCACGCCGACTGATAAAATAAGTGCAGATACTGCTCAGAAGAATGATGATCCCAGTGGCGATGATACTTCTGACACGGAACTGATCTTTGGTTGCCTGTACCTGATCGGAAAGTCCCGAAAATAACGTAGACGGATTAATGTTAAAGGTAATTGGCGTGGAATCGGTTTTGTTGATCCGTACAACATAATCTCCCAGATCTTCGATTCCGGTGACAGCGGAACGACTGATAAAAAAGTACATCAGAACACAGGTAATGGTCATCAGAAGTGTAATGATCAGTGTCAGACGCCATTGCAGAGAAAGCTTTTTTATTGGATTTTTTTTGTTCATTTCAGATCCTCCGTCAGAATATAGCCCTGTCCGATCTTGTTCTGGATCGGGTCATTACCAAGAGCTGTGCGCAGCTTTTTGCGAAGTGCAGAAATATGGACGCGTATAGAATTGCTGAAGCTGTTGACGCTTCCGTCCCAGATATGTTCGATCAGTTCTTCCGGGCTGATGATACGATTCTGGTGAAGCATAAAATATTCCAGCAGTGCGGTTTCTTTCCGGGTGAGAGAAAGTTCTTCGCTGTCAATGGCAGCCTTTCTTGTGCGGGTATCGAAGGTGATGCGTCCGCATTTCAGGCAGATATTTTCCTGAATAAATTTTCGCCGTGTCAGGCTGCGGATCCGGGCTTCCAGTTCCTCGAAGTGAAAGGGCTTTGTCAGATAGTCATTTGCTCCAAGATCAAGTCCTTCTACCTTGTCCTGGATCTGTCCTCTGGCTGAGAGGATCAGAACAGGTGTGGAGGAGTTTATTTCCCGGAATTGCCGCAGGATTTCCAGACCATCTATGCCGGGAAGATTCAGATCCAGAAGAATCAGATCATAATTTTCGGTCAGGCACAATTCCAGTCCCTCATCTCCATCAAAACAGGTATCTGTTTCGTATCCATTCATGCGAAGACCCTCTGCAATCGAGCGGCAGAGCTGTTCTTCATCTTCTATTACTAATATGTGCATAAGAAATCTCCTTTGTCAAATATGATGTCGGGGTTAAAAATGTTTATATGTTACTGTGAACGGAGTGAACAGTAACGTTTATATTGGAACTCTGGTATTATCATATCATGTTCCATATAAAATTCCCGTAAAAAATACAGGAATAAAAAGAAATTTTGATTTTTTTGATTTCTTAACAGAGATTTTATAGACAGGATGATATAATACGGTTACAGTAATCAAAGCGTGTATAATAAAAACACAAAACGATTTATAAATTACAGGACAAATATGAAGGGAGATATAAATATCATGAAATTCAGAATGAAAAAAATAACAGCACTTATGGCAGCAGCAGTATTGGGAGCATCTACATTTGGAAGTGTATCAGTAATGGCAGCAGAAAGTACAGAAGCAATGGCGGTTCCGGCAGACGAAGCGGGAATGGCAGTTGATGGTGAGGCAGTTGCTGCTGATGGCGATGCAATCCCGTCAGACCTGGTGGCAGGTACCTTTAAACCGTCCGAGACGACTGTACCGGTACAGGATTCTTATGAGTATCCATTCCTGGGATTGAATTTTACGATTCCGGAAGAACTGCAGAAGCAGATGAAGGATCAGACGATTGCGATGATCTCCAATGAAGAATGGAATGACAATGCAGATGCAATAAAATATGCGTATTTAAGCTGGAGTGAAATGACAGAAGAACAGAAGAATGCAGAGGTTGATAAGCTTGGTACGGCATATCAAGACTGGTGCAACAGTCTTGCAAAAATCGGAGTGCTCGGCATCTATGACGAGGAATCTCAGAAAAAACTCGATGAGACCACAGGATGTACGGAACACAAAGAGCTTGGAAGTAGCAGCGACGGAAAGTATAAATACTATCTGAGCACTAATAAAGATGCAGACGAAACATTGAGAAAAGAAGTTGAAGAAATTGCTCCGACATTTACAGAGATGACATCATTCCAGCAGCTTTCTGCTTTTGATCAGCCGCAGGACACCAGCAATACAGGTGATTCCACAACTGTAGGAAAGTTTGAGACAAAGGGCATTGACGGAAAGGACTATACAGAAAAAGTATTTAGCGATTATGATCTGACTCTGGTAAACATCTTTACCACCTGGTGTTCTCCATGTGTCAACGAGATTCCGGAACTGGAGAAACTCTATGAAGAGATGAAAGAAAAAGGAGTGGGTGTTGTTGGTGTAGTTCTTGATACAGTAGGAGATGACGGCAAACAGGATGATGCTACAGTGAAAAAAGCCGGTGTTCTTCAGGAAAAGACAAAAGCATCCTATCCATTCCTGATTCCGGATTCTACAATGATGAACGGACGTTTAAATGGAATCTCTGCGTTTCCTGAAACTTTCTTTGTTGACAAAGATGGAAACATCGTAGGTGAGACTTATACAGGAAGTCATTCACTGGAGGAGTGGAAAGAGATTGTAGAAAAAGAATTACAGAATGTTTCCAAATAATGAATGAGCATGGTGAGAAATATGATGAAAAAACTGACAGAAACTAAATGGACAGGAGTTGTTTTGGCTGGAGCGGGAATTCTGATGATAATTTTTGGAATTTACAGAGGCGAGATGTCTGTGGTTTTCACAAAAGCAGTAAATATCTGTATGGAGTGTATTGGAATTGGATAATAAGAAGATAAAAATAAATGAGTGGCCGAGGCATGGAATTCAGGCATTGTGGGCGGCACTTACAAACAGTCATGTTTCCGGATTTGTGACTGGAAAGATTTATACCGGAAAATTGAAAAATGTATGTGTTCCGGGGCTGAACTGCTATTCCTGCCCCGGGGCCACAGGTGCCTGTCCTATTGGTTCCTTTCAGGCAGTGATCGGCAGCTGGAATTTCAAAATGGCATATTATATAGTTGGATTTCTGATTTTTATCGGAGCTCTGCTGGGAAGACTTGTCTGTGGATTCCTCTGTCCGTTTGGACTGATCCAGGATCTTTTGAATAAGATTCCTTTTCCCAAAAAGATTCGGACATTCAGGGGAGATAAGCTGCTTCGTAAACTGAAATATGTGATTCTTCTGGTGTTTGTAGTTTTGATGCCATTATTTGTGGTGGATATTATGGGGCAGGGCTCCCCTTATTTCTGTAAGCTGATCTGTCCGGCAGGTACGCTGGAAGGCGGGCTTCCACTGGTGCTTTTGAATAAATCCATGCGCAGTGCAGTGGGATGGCTCTATGTGTGGAAGAATACGATCCTGGTGATCACAATCATACTCTCCATTATCATTTATCGGCCGTTCTGTAAATATATCTGTCCGTTGGGTGCTTTTTATTCTGTATTTAATAAAGTTTCTGTTTTCCGTTATCGAGTGGATGCAGAAAAATGCGTTCACTGTGGAAAATGTGCAAAAGCATGTCAGATGGAAGTAAATCCGGTGGAAAACCCGAACAGCTTAGAATGTATTCGCTGTGGAAGATGTAAAAAGATCTGTCCGACACAGGCAATTCAGTGTGGGACAAAAAGAAAATAAAATTTTTATATGGGCTTAATATCAGATGATAATCAATATTAAGCTTGTATAACTTCTTTTTTGGTATATAATACTATTAAAATCAAAAAAGAGGAGATTAGTTATGCCAGAAAAACATAAAAGAAAACATCTGACATCCTTTCAGATGATTATTTTAGGTTTTGCAGGAGTGATTCTTTTGGGATCACTCCTGCTTATGTTACCCGTCTCATCTGCGGAGAGAGTTGTAACGCCATTTGATCAGGCACTTTTTACTTCAACTTCTGCTGTATGTGTGACGGGTCTTGTTGTGCAGGACACAGGAAGCTACTGGTCAGGTTTTGGACAGGCAGTGATATTGCTGCTTATACAGACAGGCGGCCTGGGAGTTGTAACGGTTGCCGTTTCGGTGTTTATGCTGTCAGGACGAAAGATATCACTGATGCAGCGAAGTACCATGCAGGATGCCATCTCAGCACCAAAAGTCGGTGGTATTGTCCGCCTGACAAAGTTTATTCTGAGAGGAACGTTTCTGATCGAAGGAATTGGTGCGGTTTTGCTTCTTCCGGTATTTTGCCGTGATTTTGGAATAAAAGGTATATGGATGTCGATTTTTCATTCCATATCGGCCTTTTGTAATGCGGGATTTGATATACTTGGTACCGCAGATAACACTTTTGTATCACTGAGTGGTTATGCTGGAAATTTCTGGTTAAATATAGTGATTATGCTTCTGATTATCATTGGTGGCATTGGTTTTCTTACATGGGATGATGTTTATACGAATAAACGCCGATTTAAACGTTATCGTATGCAGAGCAAGATTATTCTGTTAACGACCGCAATCCTGATTTTTGTCCCGGCGATCTTCTTTTTTGTCTGTGACTTTGGACAGGTATCGATTGGGAAACGGACGCTGTTATCGCTTTTTCAGTCTGTAACGACAAGAACGGCTGGTTTTAATACCGCAGATCTGTCATCGATGACTGAGGCAGGACAGGCGATCATGATACTTCTTATGCTGATCGGAGGATCACCAAGTTCTACAGCAGGTGGTATGAAGACAACGACAGCGGCAGCCCTGCTTTTGAACGCATTTGCGACATTTCGAAGTCGTGAGGATGCGGGTGCTTTTGGAAGAAGATTCGACGGTCAGGTAATAAAAAATGCCGCAACGATAGCAATGCTGTACTTTGTATTGTTTTTCTTTGGAGGAATAACCATCAGTGTTTATGAAGGGCTTTCATTACAGCTTTGTCTGTATGAGGCTGCTTCAGCAGTAGGAACCGTAGGACTTACTCTGGGAATCACACCGGGGCTTCATATTCTGTCACGACTGATACTGATTGTGCTTATGTATCTGGGACGTGTAGGAGGACTGACCCTGATCTATGCAGTATTATCCAGAAGAAATATGAATGCCAAAATGCCATTGGAAAAAATAACAGTTGGATAGAAGAGGAGATAGAATGAAGAATATTTTACTTATTGGTCTTGGACGATTTGGAAAACATATTGCAATGCAGCTGAATGAAATGGGACACGAAATCATGGCAGTGGATATCAATGAGGAGCGAGTCAACAGAATCCTTCCTTTTGTCACCAACGCCCAGATTGGAGACAGTACAGATGCCAGTTTCCTGGAATCACTGGGAATAGGAAATTTTGATATCTGCTTTGTTACCATTGGAGGCAGTTTTCAGAATTCGCTTGAGACAACATCATTATTAAAAGAACTGGGAGCAAATCTGGTAATTTCCCGGGCAGAGCGTGACGTACAGGAAAAATTCCTTTTACGGAATGGTGCAGACAGAGTCGTTTATCCTGAAAAACAGGTGGCAAAATGGTCATCTATCCGTTATGCGGATGATCATATCCTTGACTATATGGAAGTAGATGCGTCTCATGCGATCTTTGAAGTAGCAATCCCAGATGAATGGATTGGAAGATCTGTTGGAGAACTGGATATTCGAAGAAGATATAATATAAATATTCTTGCAGTAAAAAAAGAAAGAGAAGTCAGTGTGACAATTTCTGTAGATACAGTTCTTGAAGCTGACAGTACGCTTCTGGTTCTTGGAGATTATAAAGCAATTCAGAAATTTTTCCACATCTGATAACAGTGCATTAATAGACAGGTGAAAGAAGTGATTTTTAGGAGGAGAGAGGCATGATTTTTGGAATGACATATTTTCAGATATGCCTGTATTTTCTGGTTTATTCTTTTGGCGGCTGGGTTGTTGAAGTTATTTTTCATGCGGTAGCACTTGGAAAGGTTATAAACCGAGGATTTTTGAACGGACCGGTATGCCCTGTGTATGGATTCGGAGTGCTTTCTGTGTTTGCCATGCTCAATACGATTCAGAGTGGCGGACATCAGATGAATGATGCAATGATCTTTCTGTTTGGAATTATCCTTGCAACGGCAGTGGAGCTGATCGCCGGCTGGCTGCTGGATGTATGTTTTCATGCGAGATGGTGGGACTATTCAGATAAGCCGTTCAATTTCCACGGATATATCTGTCTGGAGTTTTCGCTGATCTGGGGACTTGCGATCGTTATGGTAGTAAAGTTTTTTCAGAAATATGTAGAAAGTCAGGCATCCCATACCCCGGCAACCTGGGAGTGGATCGTAATAGCTGTTTTATACGCAGTGTATCTGACAGACTTTATTGTGACGGTAGCAGTTATCCGTGGTCTTAACAAGAAGCTTACCCGACTGGACAAGGTTCGTTCCGATCTGAGAATTGTGAGTGACAGACTCAGTGATACTTTGGCTACGACAACGATTGAGACTGCGCAGAAAGTTGGAGAAGGAAAGGTTCAGGCATCCCTTGCGAGGGCAGAATTCCGTGATGCAACCGCAGCACAGAAAGAAAAATCCATCGAAATGCTCCGAGTGAAGAGAGCAGAGCTCCAGGCACAGTTTGATGAGCTTTCCAATTCTATCACCAACCATACGATCGTTGGTCAGGGGCGTATCATCAAGGCTTTCCCTAAGATGAAACACAGAGACTACTCGGAACTGATCCAGGAGCTGAAGAAAAGACTGTAATTGGTTTTATTTTTCTATCATCTGAATCCTTTTACGGTTATAAACCAGATGCAGATACATGGCATCCTGTGCCCGGAGTGGGTCATGGGATGCTATGGCATCCGCAATCTCACGGTGAGTTTCTATGGTTTCATCATGCAGGGTTCCGCCGGTTGTTTCAACAAAGAGAGGAATAGAACTGTTGATCACAGGAATCAGTCGTGGAACCACAACGTTCTTACTGCTCATAGCGATCGCTGTATGGAATTCGATATCTTTTTGCGTGTGATCCTTATGAGTTTTTAATAATTTTTCAACTTCATCGCAGAGTGCGGTGATTTTTTTTATGTCTTTTTCGTCGGCATGTGTGGCGGCCATCGCTGCAATAGAAGGCTCGAGGAGAAAGCGTACTTCCAGGAGGTCATTAATCAGCTTCTGTTTGTTGCCGATAAAAGTAAAGCCCAGCGGATCTTCCACCATTCCGGGTGAAGAGGCAATGTAGGTACCGGAACCCTGACGGATCGTAACAATATTGCGGGAGGCGAGAAGCTTCATAGCTTCACGGACAGAACTTCTTCCAGCGTTCAGACGCTCAGACAGAATGGTTTCATTAGGTAATTTATCTCCTGGCTGCAGATTCTCTTCTAAAATAAGTTCAATAATGTCTTCAGATATTTTTTGAGGAAGACTTTTCTCTTCAGATGACAGATTCATCATATGATTTACCTCATTTCTAATAGATGTAATTCTTTCTTTCCATGATAATGTTTTTCAATTCCAATGTCAAAATGCTAAAATGCACAAAAATAAATACAAAATTTTAGATAAAATTCCAGTATTGCGTTTTTTGAAAAGAGAATATATGATAAATACATCAGATGAATTCTAGGAAAAATACCTAAAATATCAAAGAAAAGCATAAAAAACAACAAAATAGGTCAGATGAATTCACGAGAGAAACGTAAAACATCAGATGAATCAAGGAGGTTAAAGGAAAAATGGAAGAAACAACTTTTGCGGCGGATCCGATGAGACTGATGATCGCTGCTGCGGTAGGAATTGTAATCCTGCTGATACTGATCATCAAATTTAAGCTTCACCCGGTTCTGTCAATGATGATTTCTGCCATCATCATCGGAGCAGGAGCTGGAATGCCGCTTACGATGATCTCAGACACGGTAGAAAAAGGTGTTGGAAAGACATTGCAGGGAATCGCACTTCTGGTAGGACTGGGTTCCATGTTTGGTGGAATTCTGGAAGTAAGTGGAGGTGCCCAGAGAATAGCGGAGACTCTGATTGGTAAATTCGGTCAGAAGAAAGCCGGATGGGCACTTGGACTCACAGGACTTGTCATTGGTACAACGGTATTCTTTGAGGCTGGTGTTGTGGTACTGATTCCGCTGGTATTCAGTGTTGCAAAACAGACCAAAAAATCTACATTGTATTATGCAATCCCACTTCTTTCAGGTCTGGCAAGTGGATATGCGTTTGTCCCACCGTCTGCAGGATCCGTACTTGTGGCAAATGCACTTGGTGTGAATCTGGGAACCATGATCATGGTAGGAGTTCCAACAGCACTGATCTGTATGATGGTTTCAGGAATCTTCTGGGGAAGCTTTATTGGTAACAAAATCCATACAGAGCTTCCGGCAAATGTGGAAGAGATCAAAGATGATGGAAAAGAACTCCCACCTTTTGGACTGGTCCTGGGAGTGATTCTGATTCCGCTTGTTCTGATCCTTCTCAGTACTTTATCAAAATACATGCCGCTTCCGGCGGGCGTTCAGGATGTTCTTGGATTTATCGGAAAACCATTCCTGGCATTAACAATCGCAACTCTCGCATCCATGTATTTTCTGGGAATTAAAAGAGGATTTACCGGTGCACAGTTGAAGAAGATTCTGGATCATTCACTCAGACCGGTTGGTATGATCCTTCTGGTAATCGCCAGCGGTGGAGTGATCCGATGGATGCTTCAGGATTCCGGTCTTGGAAACATTATCGGACCAGTACTGGAGAAGAGTGGTCTTCCATTGATCCTGATCGCATTTCTGATTGCACTTCTGGTCAGAGCATCTGTAGGAAGTTCCATCGTAGCAATGACAATGGCATCCGGAATTATGGCAACTATGCCGGCAGTAATGGATACGAGTATGATCTACAGAGCTGCGATGTGCTGCGCAATCTGTGGTGGAGCAACAGCACTGAGTCATGTAAATGATGCAGGATTCTGGCTGGTAACATCTTTCCTTGAGATTGATGAAAAGACAACCCTGAAATCCTGGACGATTATGGAGACCTTAATCGGTGTTACGGCACTTATTGTAAGCTTTATTGTTTCAATCTTTGCATAGGAGGCAGAGCACAATGATAAAGATACCGGTTTACCTAAGAGATATGTATGATGCAAAGCATTTAGTACAGGCGGCATCTGGCTGTAAGAAAGATGTAGACCTGATTTGTGGAAGATATATTGTAGATGCAAAATCGATGCTGGGTGTGTTCAGTTTACCGACATTTGATACGGTAGAACTTGGAGTAGAAGAAGAGGACGAAGAGAAGCTCAGAGAAACACTGGAAAGTTTAAATCTTATCAGAGAATAAAAAATGGAGGAAAAAATCATGCAGTTAAAAAGTCAGGAAATGAGAAAACTTGCACCGGAGCTTGATCCGCTGCGTATTGGAACCGGATGGACAAAAGAAGATCTGGGAAAAGTTCAGGTTATGGTTGAGAGTACTTATGGTGACAGTCATCCGGGAAGCGGACATCTGAACATCCTTGTAGAAGAGGTACGCAAAGGAATTGCAGAAGAAGGTGGATTTGGAGCACGTTACCATTGTACAGATATCTGCGACGGTGAAAGTCAGGGAACAGACGGAATCAACTACAGTCTGGCAAGCCGTGAGATGATCGCAAATATGATCGAGATTCATGCAAATGCAACACCGTTTGACGCAGGTGTATATCTTTCAAGCTGTGATAAAGGTGTGCCGGGAAATCTGATTGGACTTGCCAGAGTAAATATCCCGTCTGTATTTGTTCCAGGTGGAACCATGAATGCCGGCCCGGAAATGCTGACTCTGGAACAGCTTGGAATGTACAGCGCAGGATTTGAACGTGGTGAAATTGATGAAGAGAAGCTTGACTGGGCAAAATGTAATGCATGCCCAAGCTGTGGAGCATGTTCCTTTATCGGAACTGCATCTACTATGCAGATCATGGCAGAGGCACTTGGCCTTGCACTTCCGGGTACAGCACTGATGCCGGCAACCAGTCCTGACCTTCTTGACTTTGCAAGAGAAGCAGGAAGACAGGCGGTAAGAATCGCACAGATGGAAAATATGCGTCCTTCTGACATTGTGACCATGGACAGCTTTGAGAATGCAATCTTTGTGCATGCTGCAATTTCAGGAAGCACAAACTGTCTGCTCCATATTCCGGCAATTGCACATGAGTTGGGTATTGAGATTACAGGAGATACTTTTGATAAACTGCACAGAAATGCAAGATACCTTCTGGATGTACGTCCGGCAGGCCGCTGGCCGGCAGAGTGCTTCTACTATGCAGGTGGTGTACCGGCAATCATGGAAGAGATCAAAGAGCATCTTCACCTGGATGTAATGACCGTTACCGGAAAGACATTAGGAGAAAACCTGGAAGAACTGAAGAACAACGGATTTTATGAAAAATGTGATAAATGGCTTCAGGAGTTTAATAAACGTTACAACGTAAATGTTACCAAGGAAGATATTATCCGTCCGTATGACAAAGCCATTGGAACAGATGGAAGCATTGCAGTTCTTCGTGGAAATCTTGCTCCGGAAGGTGCCGTAATCAAACACACTGCATGCCCGAAGGAAATGTTTAAATCTGTTCTTCGTGCGAGACCGTTTGACAGCGAAGAAGAATGTCTGGATGCAGTTCTGAAACATAAGGTTCAGAAGGGTGATGCAGTATTCATCCGCTACGAAGGACCAAAGGGAAGCGGAATGCCGGAAATGTTCTATACTTCTGAGGCAATCAGCAGCGACAAAGAACTTGGAAAGAGCATTGCCCTGATCACTGACGGACGTTTCTCAGGTGCATCTACCGGTCCGGTTATCGGACACTGCAGCCCTGAGGCTGTTGATGGAGGCCCGATCGCACTTGTTGAAGAAGGCGATCTTATCGAAATTGATGTTATGGAAAGAAAACTGAATATCATCGGAATCGCAGGGGAGCGCAAGTCTATGGAAGAAATCGATCAGATTCTTGCAGAAAGACGTAAAAACTGGAAACCACGTGAAATGAAATACAAAAAAGGTGTACTCAGACTTTTCAGTCAGCATGCTGCAAGTCCGATGAAGGGAGCCTATCTGGAGTATTGATTATGAAGCATAAATTTATTACGATTGGCGAGATCATGCTTCGACTGACTCCGCCGGATTATGAAAAAATCAGAACAGCAACATCTTTTGAGGCAAGATACGGGGGAAGTGAGGCCAATGTGGCCCTCTCCCTTGCAAATCTTGGAGTAGATGCATCATTTTTTACAGTAGTTCCGGGAAACAGTCTTGGAAAAAGTGCTGTGCGTATGATGCGAAGCAATGATGTAAATTGTGACAGCGTAATTTATTCAACAGAGGAAGAGACACCTGCACATCGCCTTGGAACCTATTATCTGGAGACAGGTTATGGAATTCGCCCCAGTAAAGTAGTTTATGACAGAAAACACAGCGCCTTTTCGGAGTACGACTTCAGCAAAACAGATGTAAAGAAACTTCTGGAAGGATATACATGGCTTCATTTGAGCGGTATCACTCCTGCACTTGGAAAAAGCTGCAGTGAACTGATCCTGACATGCCTGAAAACAGCAAAAGAAAACGGCATGACAGTCAGCTTTGACGGAAACTTCCGAAGCACCCTGTGGAGCTGGGAAGATGCGAGAGATTTCTGTACTCTCTGCCTTCCATATGTAGATGTTCTTTTTGGGATTGAACCATATCATATCTGGAAAAATGAAGAAGACCACAATGCTGGCGATGTAAAAGATGGTGTTCCATTCCAGCCGGACCGTGATCAGCAGGAAAAAGTTTTTAAAGCTTTTGTGGAGAGATATCCGAATATCAAATGTATTGCAAGACATGTACGTTTTGCATACAGCTGCAGTGAGAACAGTCTTTCCGCATATCTCTGGTTAAATGGAAAAACCTATGAGAGCAAACGCCTGACGTTCCATATCCTTGACCGTGTCGGTGGTGGAGATGCTTTTGTAAGTGGCATCATCTATGCTCTGATGAACGAATATACACCAGATGATATTGTAAACTTTGGTGTTGCGGCAAGTGCAGTGAAGCACACGATCCATGGTGACGGAAATATTACCGATGATGTTTCTCTGATCAGACATGTGATGGAAATGAATTTTGACATTAAAAGATAACATAGTTTTTTGAGTGAAAGGAAATTGAAATGATGGATCTAGCAGAGAAGTTTCAGAAAATCGGAGTTGTTCCGGTAGTAGTACTGGAAGATGTAAAGGATGCAGTTCCGCTTGCAGAGGCACTTGTTGAAGGGGGACTTCCATGTGCAGAAGTTACATTTCGTACTGAGGCAGCGGAAGAATCTATCCGTCTTATGGCAGAGCAGTTTCCGGATATGCTTGTAGGAGCAGGAACTGTTCTTACTAAGGAACAGGTGGATGCAGCTGCAGCAGCAGGTGCAAAGTTCATTGTAAGCCCAGGATTTGATCCAGAGATTGTAGACTACTGTCTGGAAAAAGAAATCCCTGTTTACCCGGGATGTGTTTCACCATCTGAGGTTGCTCAGGCAGTTAAAAGAGGACTTAAGGTTGTAAAATTCTTCCCGGCAGAACCGGCAGGCGGACTTCCGATGATCAAAGCAATGGCTGCTCCTTATGTAGGACTTAAGTTTATGCCGACAGGCGGAATAAATGCAAAAAATCTTGAGGAATATCTTTCCTGCGATAAAATCATCTGCTGTGGTGGAAGCTGGATGGTAAAAGGAGAGCTTGTCAAAGCAGGAGAGTTTGACAAAATCAGAGAACTGACCGCAGAGGCAAGAAAACTGGTTGATTCCATCCGAAAATAATTGGAAATCTTACACATATTCATATTCAGCGAAAAGCAGAGCCTTGTATTAAAACAGGGGTCTGCTTTTTTTTCGATTACAGCAATTTTTTATTCAAATTGCTTTGGTATAGTGAAGGAGAAATCTTGACAAATTCTTCAATCACTATATAATTACTAATGGTAATTAACAAAGGTAACTATATAGGAGCGTGCGATATGACAAACGAAAAAGTTAAGAGAATGCTTGATGCATGTTATCAGGCAAAACGAATACGGGAATTACTTCCGCCACTCCCGCAGGGAGTTATGCCGTCTTATATTCAGTATATGGATACGATCCAGAAACTGGAAAAGCAGGGGATTCAGGTAAAGGTTTCGGATATCAGTAGTGTAATGAATCTGCCGCGTCCGGGAGTGACCAGAACAGTAAAAGAGATGGAAACAAAGGGATATCTTCACAAGTTTGCATCTAAGGAGGATGGACGTGTCACATACATATCCATCACTGACGAGGGAAGAAAATTATCACAGAAATATGACCGAGATTATTTCAGCGAGCTGGCTCTTTCTCTCAGTGACATTTCAGAGGAAGACGCGGATTGTATGATCCAGACTATCGAGAAATTCTATCAGATCATGTGTGAGAGGAGAAAAGAATATGACAAACGATAAAGCAGATTTTACCCGGGGAAGTATCCTGAAAAAGCTGGTCGCGTTCATGATGCCGGTTCTTGGAGCATTAATCCTTCAGGCCATGTATGGTGCGGTTGACCTTCTGGTTGTAGGAAGATTTGGCTCCACATCAGGACTTTCCGCAGTTTCCACCGGAAGTCAGGTATTGAACCTGGTAACTTTTGTGGTAGTTCAGTTTGCAATGGGCATTACTGTTCTGATCGCCCGTTATCTTGGTGAAAAAAGACCGGAGAAAATAGGTGCAGTCATTGGCGGCGGAGCCGTTGTGTTTACAATCATATCTGTAGTATTGTTTTTTGTAATGGTGTGTTTTGCACATCCGATTTCGGTACTTATGCAGGCACCGGCAGAGGCTGTTGATCTGACCTCCAGTTATGTACGGATCTGTGGAGGCGGTATCTTTTTTATTGTGGCTTATAACCTGCTGTCGGCAATTTTCCGTGGTCTGGGCGACAGTAAATCACCGCTTCTTTTCGTGCTGGTTGCATGCATCGTAAATGTAATCGGAGATATGGTTCTGGTAGCCGGATTTCATATGGATGCAGCCGGTGCTGCAATTGCAACGGTCACAGCACAGGCACTTAGCGTAGTATTTGCTGTACTTCTTCTTATCAAAAAAGAACTGCCGTTTACAATTAAAAAGAGTGATTTCAGACTCAATCCACAGTGTAAGAGATTTCTTCAGATTGGATTGCCGCTTGCACTGCAGGAGTTTCTGACTCAGCTTTCTTTCCTTGCACTCTGTGCATTTGTCAACCGACTTGGTCTGGAGGCTTCCTCCGGATATGGAGTTGCCTGCAAGATCGTTAACTTTGCGATGCTTGTACCAAGTTCGCTGATGCAGTCCATGGCATCCTTTGTATCTCAGAATGTGGGAGCGGGCAAGACAAAACGTGCGAAACAGTCCATGTTTACAGGAATCGGAGTTGGGCTGGCGGTCGGATGTCTGGTATTTGTGCTTGTTATGTTTAAAGGCGATGTGGTCGCAGGTATTTTCTCAACAGATGCATCCGTTATCCAGAATGCCTTTGCTTATCTGAAAGGTTTTGCACCGGAAACGATCGTAACTGCAATTTTATTCAGCATGGTTGGTTATTTCAACGGAAATAACAAGACAGTCTGGGTCATGATCCAGGGCCTGGTACAGACACTTCTGGTTCGTCTGCCGCTGGCATATTATATGAGTATTCAGCCAAATGCAAGCCTGACCAGGATTGGTCTGGCAGCACCGGTGGCAACTGTAACAGGAATCATTCTGAATGTGGGATTCTTTGTATATCTGAATCGGGCAAAAAAAACAGCTACTTCTCCATCTTCTTAAGCTCCGGCAGTACGGTACAGAGCATGGTCACAAAGCATATGCTTCCTCCAATTACGTTTGACACTGGTTCAGCGAGGAACACACCTTTTGTTCCCATATGTAAGGCATATGGCATCAGATAGGTAAGCGGAACTACAATAAATACCTTGCGGAGCAGAGAGAAAAAAATCGCGAATTTCTTTTTGTTCAGGGACTTAAATACAGTCTGTCCGATATACTGCAGATCCATAAAAATAAAGGCAGCGAAATACTGTTTTAATGCGATTACGGCATCCTTCAATAAAACCTTATCGGAGCTGAAAATGCGGATCAGTACTTCCGGGATTAAAATGATCATACTCCATGTAAAAGCGGTATAGATAAGAACCATGACTGACAGTATAACACCGGCTTTGCGTACGTGCTTTGGGCGGCATGCACCATAATTGTAGCTCAGGATTGGAGATGCTCCTTCATTCATTGCATGAAGAGGTGTCTCTATCAGCTGGCGTACACTGGAGACGATAGTCATAACAGAGATATAGATATCTCCTCCGGTAACAGAAAGTACATTGTTGCAGCAGATCGTTACAAGACTGTTTGTCAACTGCATGATAAAGCCGGCAGAGCCGAGACTTACAATATCTCTGGCATGACCGGTACACGCAGAAAACTCGTTTTTTCTAAGAAAACGTACTCTTAATTCTGCTTTTTTTGTAAGGAAGAATAAAACAAATGCCGCGGATAAAGACTGAGATAATATGGTGGCAATTGCAGCCCCCTGCACTCCAAAACCAAGGACAAAGATAAACAAAGGATCAAGCAGAAGGTTTGCAACAGCGCCAATGGCAACAGAAAGCATACCGATGGTTGAGTATCCCTGAGCATTGATAAAAGGATTCATTCCAATGGAGATCATGGACGGTAAAGTACCGATCAGGTAGATCATCATATAAGAATAAGCATAGGTCAGAGCATTCTGAGAAGCACCGAATACGGTCAGTATCGGGCGGGCAAACAGAAAGCCGATAAGCATCAGGAAAACACCGCAGGTGCAGAGCATGGAGAAAGAGGTATCCATGATTTGTACGGCAGTGTTTTCCTGTTTTTTTCCTCTGTAAATAGAAAACAGTGGTGCACCGCCGCTTCCAAAGAGGTTTGCGAAGGCAGTGATGATCACGATCAGTGGGAAACAAAGCCCCACTGCACCAAGTGCAGCGGTTCCTACTTCAGGGATTCGTGCAATATAAACACGGTCGACAATGTTATATAACAGGTTTAAAATCTGGGCAACCAGCATGGGCAAGGTGGCTGCCAGAATATTTCCGGTTACGGTTCCGTTTTCGAAATCAATTCTTTTCATTTTGCAGATATTCCTTTAAAAATTATTAATAACTGTTCAAAATCATTATTATTTAAGTATAGCACGGGGGAATTTGTATGTAAATTGCTGTGAAGCGTTACTTCGAGAAAATATTGACAGTTGTTTCTCTACATGATATGATAAATTCGATTTTGAGAGACGAAGATGCAGAGTAACAGACAGAGTCTTTTCAAAGCAATTGTTTTGGACCACCCATCAGGGTTAAGGCCATACGGACAGCCGGGTCCACTGCCGATTATGGTAACTTTGGTTACCTTATTGATTGAGTTAGAAGCTCAAATTTTATAAGTAGGTTCCTTTGATAACCGAGATGCGCCCAAAGCGCAGACTTGTGAAACGATCAATAAGAGTAGTAAAAGTATGATTGCTATATAGACTCTGACACGCATGCGAATACAGATCAGACGCAGGTTTGTGGCTTAGTGCCCTAATCTGCGTTTTTTTATTTTTGCTCAGTCTGTGGAATGTGGTTTGAGGGTTGAAGCAAAGGAAACTGGAAATGGAGGAATGATGAAAGGAAGTCGATTTAAACTGAACCAGAATCATGCACCGATACATGAAGCTCTGGAGACTTTCCGACGCATGAGAGTTGTACCTTTTGATGTCCCCGGTCATAAGCGGGGGAGAGGTAATCCGGAACTGACAGAATTTCTGGGACAAAAATGTGTAGGGGTGGATGTCAACAGCATGAAACCACTGGACAACCTCTGTCATCCTGTATCTGTAATACGGGAAGCAGAAGAACTGGCAGCAGATGCTTTTGGAGCAGCACATGCATTTCTGATGGTGGGAGGTACGACAAGCTCCGTTCAGACAATGGTGTTGACGGCCTGCAAGCGCGGAGATGAGATCATACTGCCCCGTAACGTTCACAGGAGTGTTTTGAATGCACTTGTCTTGTGTGGCGCAATTC
This sequence comes from Blautia sp. BIOML-A1, assembly GCF_009883055.1. Classification (GTDB taxonomy): domain Bacteria; phylum Bacillota; class Clostridia; order Lachnospirales; family Lachnospiraceae; genus Blautia_A. The sequence goes on from NZ_WWVR01000011.1 coordinate 108,449, forward strand.
CTGTTTATGTAAACCCGGAGGTGGATCAGAGACTTGGAATTTCCCTTGGAATGCGCAGGGAGCAGGTAGAAAAAGCAATAAAGGAACATCCGAAGGCAGTTGCGGTACTGGTAAATAATCCGACGTATTATGGAATATGTAGTGATCTGCGTGCGATCGTCAAGATGGCACATGATGCAGGAATGCTGTGCCTGGCAGATGAGGCTCATGGAACGCATTTTTATTTTGGCGGAGGTCTTCCGGTTTCGGCTATGGCAGCAGGTGCAGACATGGCATCGGTATCCATGCATAAAAGTGGGGGAAGTCTTACACAGTCGAGTCTTCTTCTTACAGGACCGAACGTACACGCGGGATATGTGCGTCAGATCATTAATCTGACACAGACCACTTCAGGAAGTTATCTTCTGATGTCAAGCCTTGACATTTCAAGAAGAAATCTTGCACAGCGCGGTCGTCAGATTTTTCACCAGGTAGCCGATATGGCGGAATATGCCAGAGAAGAAATCAATGCGATCGGCGGTTATTATGCGTTTGGAAAAGAACTGGTAAATGGAAATTCGGTTTTTGATTTTGACATTACGAAATTAAGTGTACATACGCTGGATATCGGACTTGCAGGAATCGAAGTTTATGATATTCTGCGGGACGAATATGATATTCAGATAGAATTTGGTGACATTGGAAATATTCTTGCGTATCTTTCCATCGGAGACCGAGCACAGGAAATAGAACGACTGGTAAGTGCACTTGCAGAGATCCGCAGACGTTTTCAGACAGACGGCTCAGGACTTCTCAGTCAGGAGTATATTGATCCTCAGGTAGTGACAAGTCCTCAGGAGGCTTTTTATGCAGATAAATGCAGCCTGCCGCTTCGAGAAACCGAAGGAAAGGTCTGCAGTGAGTTTGTGATGTGTTATCCGCCGGGAATCCCGATTCTTGCGCCTGGAGAACGGATCACAGCAGAGATCCTGGATTATATTGAATATGCAAAGGCAAAGGGCTGCAATATGACAGGACCTGAAGATCCGGATATTTTGAGACTGAATGTTCTGGCAGGGAGGTAATGACAATGGAAATGTGGTTTTCAGAATTTCATACACCGGATGTCAAGCACAGTATCCGGGTAAATCGTCAGCTCTATTCGAAACAGAGCGACTATCAGAGAATTGATATCTTTGAGACACCGGAATTTGGACGTGTGCTGACTCTGGATGGAAATGTAATGCTGACAGAGCGTGATGAATTTATCTATGATGAGATGATCACGCACGTGCCGATGGCAATACATAAGGAAGCAAGGGATATTCTTGTGATTGGTGCCGGAGATGGCGGCGTTGTTCGTGAACTGACCAGATATGACAGAGTACGGCATATTGATCTGGTAGAAATGGATCCGATGGTTGTGGAAGCCTGTCGCGCATATCTTCCGGGAAATGCCTGCAGACTGGATGACAGAAGAGTACATCTTCATTATGAAAATGCGCTGAGATTTATCCGTCGGTGTGAAGCAAAATATGACCTCATCATTGTGGATTCTTCTGATCCGTTTGGCCCTTCTGAAGGTTTGTTTACCCGTGAATTCTATGGAAATTGTTACAATGCGCTGAAAGATGACGGGATTATGGTAAACCAGCAGGGAAGCCCGTTCTATGCGGAAGATGCACATGCCATGCAGCGCAGTCATAAGAGAATTGCCAGCACTTTTCAGATCAGCCGTGTTTATCAGGCACACATACCGACTTTTGCTGCGGGTTACTGGCTGTTTGGATTTGCCAGTAAAAAATATCATCCGGTGGATGATCTGGATGCAGAGGCCTGGAATGCATTAAATCTTCGCACGCGCTACTATACGACAAGACTCCATAAAGGAGCATTTTATCTTCCGGCATTTCTGGAGGATATGCTGAAAGAAGTGGAGGAATAATTTATGATGTTACCTAATATAGAAACTTTTATCGGCTGTGAAAGCAGTTTTGAGGAGGCATCTGTTGTTCTTTACGGTGCACCCTTTGATTCTACAACAAGTTTCCGTCCGGGTGCCCGGTTTGGTCCGTCAGCAATGCGACATGAGAGCTTTGGCCTGGAAACCTACAGTCCGTATCAGGACAGAGATCTTATGGACATCAGAGCATTTGACAGCGGAGATCTGGAACTTTGTTTTGGAAGCAGTGAAATGGCACTTTCAGATATTGAAAAGAGAGCAGAAGAGATATTAAACGCAGGCAAATTCCCCCTGCTTCTGGGAGGCGAACATCTGGTGACACTGGCAGCTGTGCGTGCCGCAGCAGCTAAATATCCAGACCTTCATATCATTCATTTTGATGCACATGCAGATTTAAGAGATGATTATCTGGGAGCAAAATTAAGTCATGCCTGTGTGCTTCGAAGATGTCATGAAATTCTGGGAGATAATCACATTCATCAGTTCTGCATCCGAAGCGGTGAGAGAGAAGAATTTCAGTTTGCCAGAAAGCATACAGATTTTCATCCGTTTACGTTTGAGGGATTGAAGGAAACGGTCAGGGAACTGAAAGAGAAACAGGTTCCGGTATATTTTACAATTGATCTGGATTGTCTGGATCCGTCAGTATTTCCAGGAACAGGAACTCCGGAGGCAGGCGGCGTGAGTTTTGTGGAACTTCTTGAAGCTATCCGTACGGTTTCTCAGGTGAACTTGGTAGGAGCAGATGTCAATGAACTGGCGCCTATGCTGGATGCAAGCGGTGTTTCAACTGCAACGGCATGCAAGGTTCTTCGTGAACTGCTTCTGGCAGTTGCAAAATAAAATGATATCAGTGTCGTCCCCGGTACCATAAAAATAACATTATAAAATAAGACTGTTGAAGAAACAGTCAGTTATCAGGAAAAGGAGAAAAATTATGAGCAGAGTACTTGTAATCGGCTGCGGAGGCGTAGCCAGTGTAGCAATTCAGAAATGTTGTCAGGTTGATGAGGTATTTACAGAAATGTGCATTGCAAGCCGTACGAAGGAAAAATGTGATGCACTCGTGGAAAAACTGAAAGGAAAGACAAAGACAGTTCTTACTACAGCGAAGGTTGATGCAGATGATGTGGATCAGCTGATCGAACTGATCAACAGCTATAAACCAGAGCTGGTAATGAACATTGCACTTCCATATCAGGATCTGACGATCATGGATGCATGTCTGGCATGTGGCGTAAACTATATGGATACAGCAAACTATGAGCCGGAAGATACTGATGATCCAAAGTGGCGTGCGATCTATGAAAAACGCTGTAAAGAAGAAGGATTTTCCGCATATTTTGACTATTCCTGGCAGTGGGCATACCGTAAAAAATTCGAGGATGCAGGTCTTACAGCACTGCTTGGATGCGGATTTGACCCGGGTGTTACACAGGCATACTGTGCCCATGCATTAAAGCATGAGTTTGACCAGATTGATACCATTGATATCCTGGACTGCAACGGCGGTGATCATGGATATGCATTTGCGACAAACTTTAACCCGGAAATCAATCTTCGTGAAGTAAGTGCACCGGGAAGCTACTGGGAAGACGGACACTGGGTGGAGATCCCGCCAATGGATATCAAAAGAGAATATAATTTTGACCAGGTTGGAGATAAGGATATGTATCTGCTTCACCATGAGGAAATTGAGTCTCTTGCAAAAACAATCCCGGGTGTAAAACGTATTCGCTTCTTTATGACTTTCGGACAGAGTTATCTGGATCATATGCGTTGTCTTGAAGATGTAGGAATGCTTTCCACAACACCAATCCAGTACAATGGACAGGAAATCGTTCCAATCCAGTTTTTGAAAGCACTGCTTCCGGATCCGGCAAGCCTTGGACCACGTACAAAAGGAAAAACAAATATCGGCTGTATCTTTACAGGTGTAAAAGACGGAAAAGAAAAGACATACTATATCTATAATGTATGCGATCATCAGGAATGCTATCACGAAGTTGGAAGTCAGGCGATCAGCTATACAACCGGTGTTCCGGCAATGTGCGGAGCGCTTATGATGCTGACAGGAAAGTGGATCAGACCAGGTGTGTATACAGTTGAAGAATTTGATCCGGATCCGTTCCTGGATGCACTCGACCGTTATGGCCTGCCGCGCAGTGAAAGCCACGATCCGAAGCTGGTAGACTGATGGAAGGATTGGATAAAAGAGCACCATTTACAGCCACCGGCGGAATCATTCCGCCGGAATTCAGGAATATAAAAACACCCTGCTATATCCTGGACGAAAAAGCACTTATAAAAAATGCAAAACTGCTCGGTGAAGTGGCAGAGCGGACAGGATGTAAGATGCTCCTGGCGCAGAAAGCGTTCAGCAATTATGACTGTTATCAGTTTTTTGAGCCGTATCTTGCGGGTACAGAGGCCAGCGGACTGTTTGAGGCAAGACTTGGAGCTGAGGAAATGCCGGAAAAAGAGGTTCATGTATTCTGTGCCGGTTATCGGGCAGATGAATTTGAGGAACTTCTTCAGTATGCGGATCATATCGTGTTTAATTCGCCAATGCAGCTTCTTCGTTTCGGACCAGGAGCAAAAGAAGCGGGAAAGAGCGTGGGACTTCGGATCAATCCGGAATGTTCCACTCAGGATGGACATGAGATTTATGATCCCTGTGCGCCGGGAAGCCGAATGGGAACGACAAGAGCGCAGTGGGATGAAGCATTCCAGAAAAACCCGGAACTTCTGGATTTACTGGAGGGCATTCATTTCCATACTCTCTGTGAGCAGGATTCCGATGATCTGGAGACAACTCTTGTTTTTGTAAAGAAGCATTTTGGAGATTTGGCTTCCAGAGTGAAGTGGATCAATTTTGGCGGCGGTCATCATATTACAAGACCAGGTTATGATATTGAACGACTGGAACGATGCATCCGGATGGCAAAAGATGAATGGAAGGTAGAGGTTTATCTTGAACCAGGAGAAGCATGGGCATTAAATGCAGGATTCCTTCTGACCCGTGTGCTGGATGTCCTGAAAAATGGAAAGACAGAGATTGCGATCATAGATGCCAGTGCGGCCTGTCATATGCCGGATGTGCTGGAAATGCCTTATCGTCCGCCGCTTCTTGGAGCAGATGATTCAGAAGAGGACAGGATCACAGTTCGTCTTGGAGGACCAACCTGCCTGTCAGGAGATGTGATCGGAGATTATAAATTCAGACAGCTTCCCGAATATGGGGATCTTCTTATGTTTGGAGATATGGCCATCTATACTACCTGCAAAAATAATACTTTTAACGGGATGCCGTTGCCGGATATCTGGCTCAGACGTGCTGACAAAACGATGCAGCAACTTACAGATTTTGGTTATGCAGATTTTAAAGAAAGACTTGGAAGTCGCAAATAGCGACTTCCTTTTTTGGTGGAATGTATGTATATAGTTCATTACAAATCTCATAAAGTATTATAAGAACAGAGTAGAAGATCTTCCGTTTTATAGGCAGAGAGGATGCAGATGGTTACAATCAGTCTTTGCATGATCGTAAAAAATGAGGAGAGAGTGCTTGGCAGATGTCTGGAATCTGTACAGGAGATTGCAGATGAGATTATCATAGTTGATACGGGTTCTGAAGACCGGACGAAAGAGATCGCAGAAAAATATCATGCCAGAGTATTTGAACAGGAATGGCAGGATGATTTTTCAAGAGCAAGGAACTATTCATTTTCTCAGGCAGAGATGGACTACTGTATGTGGCTTGATGCAGATGATATTATTATGAAAAGTGAAGCACTGAAACTGAAGCGATGGAAAGAAGAAACAGACGGATCATCGGATGTGGTAATGATCCGATATGTGGCAGGTTTTGATGAAAAAAGAAATCAGACATTAGTCTATTATCGCGAAAGAATAGTAAAAAGAGATAAGGACTTTCAGTGGCAGGGACGGGTGCATGAGACGTTAGCCGTCAGGGGCAGGACGGAATACCTGGACTGTGAGATAGAACATCACAGCATAAAAACGGAATACTCAAGAAGAAATCTCGAGATATATCAAAAGATGGAATCAGATGGAGAAGTGTTATCGGCAAGAGACAGATTCTATTATGGACGAGAGTTGTTTTATCACAGGGAGTATGTGGAGGCGGTGGATAACCTCCTGAAATTTCTGCAATTACCGGAGGGCTTTGTGGAAAACCAGGCGGAGGCATGCAGAGTGGCAGCACGCTGCTGTTATGAACTGAAACAAAATGGAATGGCACTGGAGTTTCTGTACAGGGGACTGACATACCGGACACCGTCGGGAGAACTATGCTGTGATATAGGCAAACATTTCTTTGACAGAAAGAAATGGGAACAGGCAGTATTCTGGTACAGAAATGCACTGCAGGTATCTGAGAATGCAAAGACAGGAGGTTTTGTGGAAAAAGAGTGCTATGGCTATATTCCATGCATTCAGCTGAGTGTCTGCTGGTATTATCTTGGCGATATTGAAAAAGCGTTTCAGTATCATTGTCAGGCGGGCACGTATAAACCTTACGGGAGAGAATTTCTGAAAAATCAGCAGTATTTTATCTCAGTCAAACAGTAAATACAGATTACCGATGTACATCTGACTATTGTTGTCTGAAGTAAAGGGAACAGGAAAGACTGACTGCGCATATCCTAAAGAGAGAAATATTTTAGCAGGGAGCAACAGATGGATTTTTTCAGAAAAAACAGAGAAGCTGACTGTCAGAGTCAGGGCTGCTGCAACTGTGGATGTCCAGGTCCGACCGGTCCTATGGGACCAAGAGGATGTCCTGGTGCAACTGGTCCCCAGGGCCCCCAGGGATTACAGGGAATCCAGGGACCAACCGGAGCAATCGGACCAACCGGAGCAACTGGAGCCACCGGATTGCAGGGACCACAGGGAATTCAGGGTCCGGCCGGAGCCCAGGGAGCAACAGGGCCGCAGGGAATCCAGGGACCAATTGGTGTGACGGGAGCAACAGGCCCAGCCGGGCCACAGGGGAGTCCAGGTCCAACCGGACCAGTGGGTGCAGATGGACCAGTAGGAGCAACCGGTCCAACCGGCCCTGCAGGTACCATAACTCCTGCGGCAGCGGTCGCAAATGCGACAAGTGCGGAAGATGTGGTAAATCAGTTTAATCTTCTGCTTGCAAATATGCGGGCGGCAGGATTACTGGCAGAATAGGACAGAGTAACGTAACTGTCCACAGTAACTAAAAAACATGGTATGACAGAGTATTTCTGTTGTACTGTGTTTTTTTCTTTATAAAGATATATATATATGGAATATATCTGGCATAAAAAGGAATATGTCAATATCCCCCCACAGGGCTTATGAAAGACAGCTCGTTTTGGTATCATTGAGTAAGTTACCAAATGAAAAAAAGCGAGGGAACAGAAGAATGAAAAAGGGATTTTTAACAATGGCCGGAATGCTTCTGACGGTATCACTGGTCAGCACCGGAACCACAGTGCCTGTACTGGCAGACGAAGAAACAACACTGGTATATGGAAGCGGAGATTATACCAGAATCAACCCGGCTATGGACGAGCATGGCGAGATCAATATTCTGATCTTCAACGGATTAACTGCACATGACGGAGATAATCAGGTAGTTCCGGGACTGGCAGAAAGCTGGGATTTTGATGATGCAACAAACACCTACACATTCCATATGGCAGAAGATGCTAAGTAGCAGGATGGCGAACCTGTTACAGCAGACGATGTTAAATTTACCATCGAGGCTATCATGGATCCAGAAAATGGTTCTGAGAATGCACCGAACTACGAGGACGTAGAAGAGATCAATGTGATCGATGATCATACAGTTGCATTCAAACTCGAGGACAAGAACGTTGCATTCCTTGACTATATGACAATGGCAGTTCTTCCTAAGCATCTGCTTGAGGGAGAGGATATGCAGACTTCTGATTTCTTCCGTAACCCGGTAGGAACAGGCCCATACAAGATTGAATCCTGGGATGAAGGACAGGCTATCACACTGGTTAAGAATGAAGATTATTTCAAAGGCGAGCCATCCATCGACAAAATCGTATTCAAGATTGTACCGGATGACAATGCAAAAGCTCTTCAGTTAAAATCCGGAGAACTGGATATGGCTCTTCTGACACCGAAGGATGCAGTTTCTTTTGCTGATGATGACGCATACACATGTTATGATATGAAGACGGCTGATTATCGTGGAATCATGTTCAACTTTGGAAACGAATACTGGCAGAAAAACCGTGATCTGATCCCGGCAGTATGCTACGGACTTGACCGTCAGGCAATCATTGATGCAGTTATCCTGGGACAGGGAATGCCTGCTTATGGTCCTCTTCAGAGAAATATCTACAACTGTGAAGATGTTGAACACTATGATTACAATCCGGAAAAATCAAAAGAAATCCTTGAAGCAGCCGGATGTGAAATGGGTGATGACGGATTCTACTATCGTGATGGCGAAAAAGTTGGTTTTGTTATCAGCGTAAGTGCCGGAGATCAGGTACGTATTGATATGGCTCAGATCGCAGCACAGGAACTGAAAGAAATCGGCATGGATGTATCTGTGGATATTCCCGCACAGACAGACTGGGCCGGACAGATGGCATTCCTGATCGGATGGGGAAGCCCGTTTGATGCTGACGACCACACATACAAAGTATTCGGAACAGATAAGGGAGCAAACTACTCCAGTTACTCTAATGAAGAAGTAGACAAGTATCTGACAGAAGCAAGACAGTCAGCTGATCCGGAAGTTCGTAAAGAAGCTTATGCTAATTTCCAGAAAGCTCTGGCAGAAGATCCGGCTTATGCAATGATCTGCTATATCGATGCTAACTATGTAGCTGACAGTAACATTAAGGGAATCGATCCTGATACCATTATGGGACATCACGGAGTAGGTATTTTCTGGAATGTTGCAGACTGGACAATCGAATAATAAGAAATGGGTTGTGATGGGGGCACTCGGAGTGCCCCCATTTTTACACGAGCGGAAAAAGGGTTAAAAATGGAACATTTATTAGAGGTCAAAAATCTTTCGGTTACTATAGATGGTTTCTCGGGAGAGGTTCAGGCAGTGAGAGACGTCTCTTTTTCATTAAAGAAGGGAGAAGTGTTGGCTATAGTTGGAGAATCCGGATGTGGAAAGAGTGTGCTCTGCAAAAGTATCATGAAGCTTTTGCCGCCAAGCGCAAAGATAAAAGAGGGCAGTATCTGTGTTAATGGACAGGACATTACCTGTTACAGGGAGAAGGAGATGCAAAAACTGCGTGGAAAAGTTTTTTCCATGATTTTTCAGGATCCTATGACTTCTCTGAATCCAACTATTAAAATTGGAAAACAAATCGCGGAAGCAGTGATCATTCACAATAAGAATTATACAAAAGATCAGGTAGATCAGAAGGTACTTGAACTTATGGAACTGGTTGGTATTTCGCATCCTAAGGAACGCTATCATCAGTATCCCTGGCAGTTCTCCGGCGGGATGCGCCAGAGATGCGTTATGGCGATCGCACTTGCATCAGATCCGGATATTTTATTTGCAGATGAGCCGACGACTGCATTGGATGTGACCATACAGGCACAGATTCTGGATCTTCTGCGCGAAATACAGATGAAACTGGGAACAGCTACCATACTGGTATCCCATGATCTGGGAGTTGTTGCCCGGGTAGCGGATCGGGTAGCGGTAATGTATGCGGGCAAGATTGTAGAGATCGGTACAGCTGAGGAAGTCTATTATGATCCGAGGCATCCATATACATGGGGGTTGATGAGATCACTTCCGGCATTTGCAAACGGAAAAGAAAGTCTGTATACGATTCCGGGTATGCCGCCGACTTTGATCGATCCACCAAAGGGTGATGCTTTTGCATGTCGAAATGAATATGCCTTAAATATTGACTATGAAGAAATGCCGCCTATGTTTAAGATCACAGATACGCATTATGCGGCAACCTGGCTGCTGGATCCAAGGGCTCCACAGATCAAATCACCTATGGGAGGTCAGCACAGTGAGTAAAGAAGTATTATTAGATGTCAGGCATCTGACCCAGCAGTTTCATCTGACAAAAAAGATCAAAGTAAAGGCTGTGGATGATGTATCATTTCAGATCCATAAAGGTGAGATCTTTGGTCTGGTAGGAGAATCTGGCTCCGGAAAATCCACAGTAGCCAGATGTCTGATGAACATTTATCAGCCTGCACAGGGCGAAATCTGGTACAAGGGTGTCAATATCTGTGACAAAAAGGAATTCAAAAAGCATAAAAAGATGCTGCAGACCAGACGCCAGATGATCTTTCAGGATTCTGCATCCAGTCTGAATCAGAAAATGAAAGTATCCGATATCATTACGGAACCTATGAGAATCCAGCATATCACATCTCCGAGAGGAAGCTTTGTGAAAGAAGCAGCCTTTCAGATGGAGTATGTAGGACTTGAGAAGAGTTTCCTGGATCGTTATCCTTCCGAGTTATCCGGCGGGCAGAGACAGAGAGTGGCAATAGCCAGATCTCTTTGTATGGAACCGGAATTTCTGGTTGCGGATGAACCGATCGCTTCTCTGGATGTGTCTATACAGGCACAGATCGTGAATCTGTTCCGACATTTGCAGGAGGATCATGGATTTACATTTTTATTTATCGCTCATGACCTGGCCATGGTCGAGTATCTTTGTGACCGTGTCGGAGTCATGTATCATGGAAAACTGGTAGAACTGGCACCGTCAGAAGAACTGTATTCTAATCCGGTGCACCCTTATACAAAAACATTGCTGTCTGCGATTCCTGTTCCGGATCCCATCAGAGAAAGACAAAGAGTACTTAAATATTATGATGGTGAAGGAATGGAAAACAGTGTGTGGACAGAAGTGTCACCGGGACATTTTGCGATGCTTCCAGATGGCAGAAAGGGGTGCAGCATATAATGAGACAAAAAAAGTTAGTCTACTATGGTAAAAAATGCCTGATATTTCTGATTTCAGTATTTATATTGTCTGTTGTAGTATTTTATGTAGCACGTCTGGCACCGGGCGATCCGTTGATTTCCTATTATGGTGATCGTACAGAGAAGATGAGTCCGGAAGAACGTGAATGGGCTATGGAAAAACTGGGTCTGAATGAACCGATTTCTGTACAGTATGTGAAGTGGGTAAAAAATGCTTTTCATGGAGAGTTTGGTATTTCATTTAAATACAAACAGGATGTATTAGAAGTGATCGGTGGCCGTATCGGCAATACACTTCTGCTGGGAGGAATCGGATTTATCATTATGTTCGCGGGAGCATTGCTTCTGGGAATCCTATGTGCCTGGTACGAAAACCGGCTGGCAGATCGGATTTTATGTAAATTGGGTACGATATCCAGCTGTATTCCTGAGTTCTGGATGGCGTTGGTGCTGATCCTTATTTTCTCCGTAAATCTCAAGATCCTGCCAAGTAGTGGTGCTTACAGTACCGGAAAGGCAGGAGATGTTGGAGACAGGGTGATTCATCTGATCATGCCATTGACGATCATAGTTCTTGAGCATCTGTGGTACTATGCTTACATGATCCGAAATAAAATCCTTGAAGAAGTTCGTGCAGATTACGTGCTTCTGGCGAAGGCCAAGGGACTGGATAAGAAAAAGCTTATGTTCAGACATTGCGTTCGAAACGTGATGCCTGCTTACTTAAGTATCATGGCTATTGCAGTTCCTCATGTACTTGGTGGAACCTATGTTGTAGAAAGTGTATTCTCGTATCCTGGAATTGGAGCTCTGTCTTATGAGAGTGCCAGATATCATGATTACAATCTGCTGATGTTGCTTTGTATGATGTCAGGAATCCTGGTTATTTTCTGTAATATCGTCAGCCAGACTATCAATGAACAGATTGATCCTCGTATGAAGGATGAAGTAATAACCGAGAAATCGGAGGTAGTAGAAGGATGACAAATCATTTATTTGAACTGGCAGGAAACAGAAAGACAGAGACAGTAGTTCCGAGAGCAAAGAAAAAATGGTACGAGGGTAAACCGATAGTTTCTGCTATCATATTGATTCTTATTGTTCTTGGATGTTTGTGTGCAGAACTGATCATGACAAAGGATCCTGCATACATGGATCTGCTGAACTATAACAAAGCACCGGATAAGGAGTTCCTCTTTGGTACGGATACTATGGGAAGAGACATTTTTTCCATGATATGGTATGGAGGAAGAATTTCACTTCTGATCGGTGGATTAGCTACGGTCATTTCTACTTTTATTGCAGTGGTAGTTGGCGCATTCAGTGGTGTGGCACCGGCATGGCTTGATGAACTGATCATGAGATTTACAGAAGTTTTTCTGAGCATACCAACCTTGCTTCTTATTATTTTGCTTCAGGCTATTCTGGGAAATGCAAATATCCTCAGTCTGTCGTTCGTAATTGGCGTGACCAGCTGGACCAGTATTGCGAAAGTGGTACGTACCGAGGTTCGACAGATCCGAAACAGTGAGTACATCATCGCAGCAAAATGTATGGGAGCAGGTTTCTTCCGCGTTTTGTGGAAGCATCTGGTGCCGAACTTTTTCTCATCCATTATGTTTATGGTGGTCATGAATGTGCGAACAGCAATGATTTCTGAGGCTACTCTGAGTTTTATGGGAATTGGTCTTCCGATAGAGGTCATCACATGGGGAAGTATGTTATCACTGTCAGATAAAGCTCTGATGACAGGATCCTGGTGGATCATTCTGATCCCGGGTCTTTTTCTGATCGCTACAGTACTTTGCCTGACCAATATAGGAAATGCCTGCAGAGAGCAGACAAACAGAAAAGAAAGTAACTTTTAGGATAATGAGGTCGCGGATCGCGGCCTTATTTTTGTGAAAAAACTGTTTGAGGTTTGAGACAGAGGGAAAGGAGTATACTTGCCTGGAAAGGGATATATTGATATAATGTAACTATTGTTCTCTGAAAATTCTGACGATGATTTTTTCAGAACAAAAAAGGTAACTGTAAATGCAGCTATCAAAGGAGGAAAAAGTAAATGAAAAAAGGAAAGGCAAAAGTATTCCTGACATTTCTGGTAATTCTGATCGCAGGTATCTATTATTATGTGACGATACCGGCGATCAACATTCATGCTTCCGGTTTCTGGACATTTATTCTGAGCGTGATCGTTTTATTATTGGCAGCTTACGGGATAAAGATGCGGTTCACCAGCTTTCAGGAAGCAAAAAGAAGCAAGGTGTTCAGAATCGGCGGCATTCTGTTTGTGGCATTGGTGATTGTTTTTGCAGTGGGAAGTATTTTATCCTCACCAATTGTAAATGCAAAAAAATATCGAAATCTTCTTACAATTGAGGAACGTGATTTTTCAAAAGATATCCAGCCGGTGAATTTCAGTCAGATTCCATTGCTGGATAAAGACAGTGCAGCGATTCTGGGAAACAGAAAGATGGGCAGCATGGTTGATATGGTGTCTCAGTTTGAGGTCAGCGATCTGTATTCCCAGATCAATTATCAGGAAAAACCGATCCGTGTCACTCCATTGGTGTATGCGAGTCCGGTGAAATGGCTGACAAACCAGTCGCAGGGAATTCCGGCATATATTATGATCGATATGACAACTCAGGATACCAGTCTTGTAAAACTGGATAAACCGATTCGATATTCTGAGGCGGAATACCTGAACAGAAATATTTACCGTCACTTACGTTTCAAGTATCCGACATATATTTTTGACCAGCTGAGCTTTGAAATTGATGATGAAGGAGTTCCTTACTGGATCTGTCCGGTACGGGATTATACCATCGGTTTATTTGGCGGTGCGACCATAGGAAGAGTTGTCATTTGCAATGCACAGACAGGAGAATGTCAGGATTATGCGCTGAAAGACTGTCCGGAATGGGTGGACCGTGCCAATCCGGCTGATCTTTTGATCCAGCAGTATAATTATTATGGAACTCTGGTAAATGGATATATCAACAGTATTTTTGGACAGAAGGGATGTCTGAAGTCCACAGATGGATATAATTATATGGCTATGGAAGATGATGTGTGGGTATATACCGGCGTGACTTCTGTAAGTGGGGATCAGTCTAATGTAGGATTTGTTCTGATGAATCAGAGAACCCGGGAAACCCGCTACTATAAAGTAAATGGTGCAGAAGAATATTCAGCTATGGGATCTGCAGAAGGACAGGTACAGAACCTCGGATATCAGGCTACTTTCCCGATTCTTTTGAATATTTCAAATGAACCGACATACTTTATGGCATTAAAGGACAGTGCAGGACTTGTAAAAAAATATGCGATGGTCAATATTCAGAAATATCAGAATGTTGCGATCGGAGATACGGTATCAGCCTGCCAGGATGCATATATAAAACTGTTGAATACCAGTGGTATTACATCAGGGAATACAGGTGATTCCAAAAAGATGACAGGTACGATCCGGAGAATCGCACAGAGTGTTCTCGATGGAAACTCTCATTTCTATCTGGTGCTGAATGATCATGAAGAAATTTTTGATGTGCCGGTTCAGGACTTCCTTCAGGTGGTAACACTTCAGGAAGGTGACAAGGTCACGGTTGAATATCTGGAAGGTACACCAGTGTGTACGGTTTTGAATATTGAGTAATAGAAGAAAAAGATCTGACTTCATCAGAAGTCAGATCTTTTTTGGTCCGGCAGTACTGTTGCGTTCTATGATATCATAAGGGAATAATATCTTTACATGTTTTGAATGGCCGCCTTCGATGCGGTCGATCAGTATTTTGGCTGCCATCTGCCCCATTTCATCAAGAGGAATATGTGTAGTTGTTAATGAAGGAGTCAGGTACTGCGCGGTATCAATATCATCAATGCTGGCAACTGATACGTCTTCGGGAATGCGAAGACCATGTTCTTTGATTGCCTTCATTGCACCGATAGCGGTTATATCATCAGCACAGAAGAAAGCGGTTGCGTCACAGCCGTTGGCAAGAAGAGCACGGACGCCGTTATATCCTTCTTCTGTGGATTGAACAATATTCGTAACATATTCCGGATTAATGGAAATGCCGGCTTTTTCCAGAGCAGAGCAATATCCGATATAACGATTCTCGTTTTGCGATTCGCCGATGTAGGCGATCTTGTTATGTCCCTGTTCTATAAGACGAGAGACCACAGCATGACTGATCTCTGCACCATCGCATATGATCTGGTCATATTTTGCATCCAGATTATTCAATCCTGAGTAGACAACATACTGGAAATGTTTCTTCAGAAATTTCAGAAGATCCTTATCACAGCGTCCAAGAACAGCAATGCCGTCAATATCATTAGTGGCAATCAACTGTAAAGTAGAGGGATCATCAATATCAAAGGCAGAAAATGTATATTTCAAAATATAGTTGTGACGAAATGCTTCCTGTTCAATGCTTTTGGCGAGCGTAGAGAAAAAATAATCAGATGCACCATCCGGAACTCTTGCAAAAAGACAGGCAATAGAATGTAATTGTTTTGCAGGAGATGAGTCGGATGCTTCAGCAGTACCTTTTTTTGCATGTTTTGGAACATAATTGGTACGTTTTGCTATTTCCAGTATACGCTCCTTAACCTCTTTACTGACAGGACTGTTGGCATTTTGGTTGATCACACGTGAAACTGTTGAAATCGATACACCTGCTTCTGCTGCAATTTCTTTCAGTGTCATGGGAGAACTCCTTTCCTGTTGCGGGATTTGTGACGGCACAGGAGTGCCGTTTTGTTACATTATTTTACTGAAATCAGTATAACTGATTTGTATGCAAAAAAACAGATATAATATAGGAAATATAAAGAAATATAGAGCAAACGTTTGCTGATAAACAGAATGATTTTTTTATGGTACATGATAAGATAAAATCAGAGATTAAAATATATTGGAAATGGGGGAAGCAAAATGAAAGAAGAACCAAAAAGTAAAGGATATGTACTGCGAAAGTTGTTTTTTGCATGTTTGTATCTTAGTACATTTACTTTTGGCGGCGGTTATGTGATCGTTACTTTGCTAAAAGAAAAATTCGTAGATCAATATCATTGGATTGAAGAAGATGAAATGCTGGATCTGGTTGCAATTGCTCAGTCTTCACCGGGAGCAATCGCAGTAAACGGAGCTATCATTGTCGGATATAAGCTTGCAGGAATACCTGGAATGCTGGTATCTGTTATAGGGGCAATCATCCCTCCGATGGTAATTTTATCAGTTATTTCTGTATTTTATGATGCATTTTGTTCTAATTATTACATTGCGGCATTATTAAAAGGCATGACTGCAGGGGTTGGAGCTGTTATTATGTCTGTAGTGTATGATATGGGAAAAAATGTTGTAAAATCAAAAGACTGGATTAATGTAGTAATTATGATCATTAGTTTTTGTCTCAGTTATTTCCTGAATATTAATATCATCTATATAATACTCTCAGTTGCCGCATTTGGAATGGTACGGACAATAGTAAAAGGAGGCAGGGAAAAATGATATATATTCAGCTCTTTTTAAGTTTTCTTCAGGTTGGAGCATTGAGTTTTGGTGGGGGATACGCCGCAATGCCGTTGATACAGGAACAGGTGGTGAATTTACATGGATGGCTTTCCATGAGCGAATTTACAAACCTGATTACGATTGCTGAAATGACACCGGGACCGATCGCCGTAAATTCAGCAACTTTTGTGGGAATGCAGATATCTGGTATTTTGGGTGCTGTAATTGCCACACTGGGATGTATTCTTCCATCCTGCATTATTGTAACCCTGCTTGCATATGTCTATATGAAATATCGGAATATGTCATTACTTCAGGGTACATTGTCATCACTTCGTCCGGCAGTTGTGGCCATGATCGCCAAAGCCGGAGTGACGATTCTGATTTCAGCATTTTTCCTGGACGGAACAGTCAATCTTATCCGCCAGAATGTATGTGCACAGATGATCGTATTCTTTGTGATCGCGATGGTACTGCTTCGTAAATTTAAATTGAATCCTATACTGGCAATGGTTCTGTGTGGTGTGGCAAATGTGATTCTGAGTGCTGTGCAGAGAGCATAGCCGCAGGAATGCCGGGGCATTTTGTAATGTCAAGACAAAAGCAAACGTTTGAGTAATCTTAAATTGCAAATACATAAAAAAATGATTATTATAGGCTCAAACAAAATAATAGCAATGACCAACAACGAGGTTGAAAAGATTAAATTCTTTTTGACCTCTTTTTTTTCTTTCTATCTTGTAAAAATACACAAAAAACAAAGGGATAAATTATACAAAATATATAGACAACGTTTTCATTAATTGTGCTTTTGTTTTTGCGTCAATATGTTAAGATAAGACTACAAAGTAAAAAGTGAATAAAACACATTCATGAAAAACAAAAAGTTTATTGTAAAATGCACAATAGACAACAGAAAGGAAAGCGGAATATGTCACAAAATGTATTAGTGGTACATGGTGGTGGACCTACAGCAGTCATTAATGCATCCCTTTATGGTGTGATTGAAGAAGCGAAACGAAATCCGGAGGTTGGAAAGGTTTACGGTGCTATTGGAGGAACCGGAGCAATTTTTTCAGAAACTTTCATTGATTTAACTTCGTTTAATGATGAAAAATTAAAGCTTCTTTTGCATACACCTGCTTCGGCAATTGGCTCTTCAAGATATCCTTTGTATGAAAAAGATTATGAAAAGATGGTGGATATCTTTAAGAAGCATGATATTAAATATGTCCTTCTGAATGGTGGAAACGGAACCATGGATGCATGCGGTCATATTTATGAAGTCTGTAAGGATCAGGATATCAAAGTGGTGGGAATTCCAAAGACTATTGACAATGATATCGCGATGACAGACCACTCGCCGGGATATGGAAGTGCAGCAAGATTCATTGCAGCTTCTACCCAGGAGGTTGGCGAAGATGTAAAATCTCTTCCTATCCATGTATGTATTATGGAAGCCATGGGAAGAAATGCCGGATGGATCACAGCAGCGTCTGCACTGGCAAGAAGAAAACAGGGAGATGCTCCTCATCTGATCTATCTGCCGGAACGAAATTTCAACGAAGATGAGTTCCTTGAAGATGTGGCAGCACTTCAGAAAAAACAAGGCGGAGTGGTAGTTCTGGTAAGTGAAGGACTTCATGATAAAAATGGAGAATCTATCGTTCCTCCGATCTTCAAATCAGAAAGAGCTGTCTACTATGGAGATGTAAGTTCTCATCTGGCGAACCTGGTAGTCAAGAAACTTGGAATTAAGGCAAGAAGTGAGAAACCTGGTCTTTGCGGAAGAGCTTCTGTAGCACTTCAGTCGTCAGTGGACAGAGAAGAGGCAAGACAGGCAGGTGCAGCTGCATTAAAAAGTGCAGTAGAAGGACACAGCGGAGTAATGGTTGGATTTGAAAGAGTTCCGGGAACTGTGTACCAGATGAAAACCAAACTTGTTCCTATCAAAGAGGTTATGCTTTATGAGAGAAAGATGCCTGACAGTTTCATAAATGAAAGAGGTAATGATGTGACACAGGAATTTGTAGACTGGTGTCGTCCGCTGATCGGAGAGCCGCTTCCGGAATTCCTGAATTTCAAGGATTACCTTTAAAAACGAAATAAAAATGAATATGTTCCATTGAAAGGAGAGTAACTATGGACAAAAAGAAAAAAGGAGCACTGCAGTCTATCCCGGGATGGACATGGGTACTGATTTCCCTTGCAGTAGCTGTTCTGTTATGGTTTGCATTATCTATCAACCCGAAGACAGCACGAAGCTTCCCATTTATCCCGGCAATTCTTGAGGCGGCCAAAAAAATGGTCGATAACGGTGCACTTGCACAGGACTTCTGCAGTTCTATGATTTCAATTCTGGCTGGTTTTGCACTTGGATTTGTGACAGCAGTTCCGGTCGCATTCCTGATGGCATGGTATTTACCGGTAAGAGGAATCCTGGAACCATGGATCCAGTTTATTCGTAACATCCCGCCTCTTGCTTATGTACCGCTGGTTGTTATCACAGCAGGTGTCGGAAGAAAACCACAGATCATCGTTATCTGGATTGCAACATTCCTGATTATGACAGTTACAATCTATCAGGGTGTAAGAAACATTGATAACACACTTGTAAAAGCAGCCAAAGTTCTTGGTGCAAAAGACAGAGATATCTTTGTTAAAGTAATTTTCCCGGCTACAACACCTTTTATTTTAACTGCCGTACGTCTTGGTATTTCTGTTGCGCTGACAACACTGATCGCAGCAGAAACAACAGGAGCAACTGCTGGTCTGGGAATGAGAATCCGTTCTCTGGCAAACAGTTTTGAGACAGCAGGTATGCTGATGTACATCATCATCATCGGTATCATTGGTCTGGTTATGGAAAAAATCATTAAATACTTAGAAAGAAGGGTAACAGGATGGCAGGAGAAGAGAGATTGACAAAACTTAAGATTGATAACGTTAAAAAGGTTTATCAGACCCGTAATGGTGAGATGACTGCATTAAACGGAGTAAATCTTGATATTAAAGAAAATGAGTTTATCTGTGTGGTAGGACCTTCTGGATGTGGTAAATCTACATTACTGAACATTATTGCCGGTCTGGATACCCCAACCAGTGGAGCTGTTTATATTGATGGCAAGAAAATTGAAGGAACCGGTACAGAGAGAGGCGTTGTATTCCAGCAGTATGCACTGTTCCCATGGCTGACAGTTCTGAAGAATGTTATGTTTGGACTGAAGTTGCAGGGAAAAAGCGATGCAGAAGCAAAAGAGATAGCAATGAAATATATCAAGATGGTACAGCTTGAAGATTTCGTAAATCATTATCCGAAGGAACTTTCCGGTGGTATGAAACAGCGTGTTGCTATTGCAAGAGCCTATGCAGTAAAACCTGAAGTTCTTCTTATGGATGAACCGTTTGGTGCGCTGGATGCCCAGACAAGAACTCAGCTTCAGACAGAACTTCTGAAAACCTGGGAAAGTGAAAGAAAAACATGCTTCTTTATCACACATGATGTTGATGAGGCTATTATTCTGGCTCAGAAAGTTATCGTTATGAGTGCAAGACCGGGACGTATTAAAGAAATCGTAGATATTGATATTCCGTATCCGCGTGATCAGGAAACAAAAATGAGCCCAAGATTTATGGAGCTTAAGAATCATATCTGGAGTCAGGTATATCAGGAATATCTGGAAGTAAGAAAATAATAAATTTTGACCGTTTTCAATCCGGAACGGTTCGGAATAAACGTAATCACTAAATACTACCCAAAAAAGAAAGGAAGTAAGAAAATGAAGAAAACATGGAAGAAGTTAGCAGCAATAGCAGTAACCGCATCTATGGCAATCTGTGGCGGAGTAATGAGCGTAAGTGCAGCAGCGGAAGAAACACCGGAAAAAGTAACGGTAAACGTAGCTTACATGCCTGACTATGCGAGCTTAAATGGTCTGATCTCAGCAGTTGAGCTTGGATATTTTGAAGATGAGAACATTGATGTGCAGCTTACAGAATTCGCAGATGGCCCGACAATCATTCAGGCTATGGAGTCCGGCTCTATCGATGTTGGTTATATCGGACAGGGTGCTCACAAACTCTGCATCAATGGTAAAGCAGATATCTTTGCACTTGCACACGTATCCAACGGTGATGCTGTGATCGGAAGCAAAGAAAAAGGAACAGATACAATTGAAGGCTTAAAAGGAAAAACAATCGCATATTCTTCAGGAACATCCAGTGAAGATATCCTGAAAAAGACCCTTGCAAAAGGTGATATGACAATGGACGATATCACAGCAATGGATATGGATGCAACAAACATTGTAACAGCGATGCTTTCCGGAAGTGTTGATGCCTGCGCAACATGGGTACCGAACTCTCTGAAGGTTCTTCAGGAACTTGGCGATGATGGTGTACAGCTGACAGATAACAAGACATTTATTGATCAGACTGTATCTCTTGCAAGCTGG
Source organism: Blautia sp. BIOML-A1 (assembly GCF_009883055.1). GTDB lineage: Bacteria > Bacillota > Clostridia > Lachnospirales > Lachnospiraceae > Blautia_A. Next base: position 129,334 of record NZ_WWVR01000011.1, read on the forward strand.
ATCGCAATGCCGAAATATGCAGAAGAAAACCATGACGTACTCGTAAGATTTGCAAAAGCTCTTTACAAAGGATTTGACTATCGTGCAGATCACAGCCATGATGACGAAGTTTGCGGATGGATCGCTGACAAGATCAAACTTGACAAACAGACTCTTCTTGATCAGGTAAATGTAGCTGACTGGACAACAAGTGAATTCGTAAGAAACAATATGGATGATATCAAAGGCTACTATGAACTGCAGCAGAAAACATTCATTGAAAGCGGTGACTGTGAAGAAACACCAGTTGACGATTATGTTCTCTTCGATGTAATGGAAGAAGCATGTGCTGAATAATTAATATAACCTTCAGATTACACAGGCAGTAATGTCTGTGTAATCTTTAAAAAGAATATACACACGTGTGTACACAGGGAGGAAGAAATGAAAAACACATGGAAAAAATTAGCGGTAATGGTAGTGACCGCATCTATGGTAATCTGTGGCGGAGCAATGAGTGTAAGTGCAGCAGCAGAAACACCGGAAAAAGTAACGGTAAATGTAGCTTATATGCCGGATTATTCAAGCTTGAATGGTCTGATCTCAGCAGTTGAACTGGGTTACTTTGAAGATGAAAATATTGATGTAGAACTTACAGAATTTGCAGATGGCCCTACTGTTATTCAGGCTATGGAGTCCGGCTCTATTGATATTGGATATATCGGACAGGGCGCTCATAAACTCTGCATCAATGGCAGAGCAGATATCTTTGCACTTGCACACGTATCCAACAGTGATGGTGTGATCGGAAGCAAAGAAAAAGGAACAGATACGATCGAAGGCCTGAAAGGTAAAAAAATTGCATATTCTTCAGGAACATCCAGTGAAGATATCCTGAAAAAGACCCTTGCCAAGGGTGGTATGACAATGGATGATATTACGGCTATTGATATGGATGCAACTAATATTGTAACAGCAATGATTTCAGGAAGTGTTGATGCCTGTGCAACATGGGTACCAAACTCTTTGAAGGTTCTTCAGGAAGTGGATGATGCTATACAGCTGACAGACAACAAAACATTCCGTGCAGATACAGTATCTCTTGACAGCTGGATCGTAATGAAAAAATATTCAGAGGAAAATCGAGACCTGCTTGTAAGATTTGCAAGAGCTCTTTACAAGGGATTTGACTATCGAGCAGACCACAGTCATGACGATGAAGTCTGCGGATGGATCGCAGATAAGATCAAACTTGACAAACAGACTCTTCTTGAGCAGGTAAATGTAGCTGACTGGACAACAAGTGACTTTATAAGAAATCATCTGGATGAAGTTAAAGGATATTATGAACTGCAGCAGAAATCTTTCGTTGAAAGTGGTGACTGTGAAGAGACTCCGGTTGAGGATTATGTTCTCCTGGATGTAATGAAAGAAGCCTGCGCTGAATAACTAATATGGCTGTTTGATTACACAGGCAGTAATGTCTGTGTAATCTTTAAAAAGGCATTCTTGAATCGTGTGTATGCTGAAAAAGGAAAGTACCGGGAAAGGAACAAAACAGTGTATAACGGACGACAGAAAGTAACGAGAAAAGATGTGGCGAGGGAAGCCGGGGTATCAGAAACGATCGTTTCCTATGTGCTTAACAAAAACCGTTATGTAAAAGAAGAGAAAAGACAGCGCGTTCTTGAGGCTGTGGAAAAACTTCAGTATCAGCCTAATAATATAGCAAGGGCACTTCATGGAAAAGGCAGCCGGCAGATTCTTTTTATAGCAGAAGAACTGAGTAGTGGTTATTTTCCTGAACTGGTAAGCCAGATGAGCCGCGACGTTTACAAGCAGGGATATATGATCTCTCTTTGCGAAAGCAGAGGGGAGGAAGAATTTGTAAGTCAGATTTTAAGCAGACAGTTCGATGGTTTATTTGTCAGTGCATCGGGGGTGACGGACAGGGAACTGAAGCTTCTGGCGAAGTCGGGAGTTCCGATGGTGGTATTTTTGAACCGGGAAATAGAAAGCGACTTTCAGAATACTGTTTTGGTGGACACAGGACTTTATGAAGGGAGCAGGGAGTGCGTAAAACATCTTGTAAAAAACGGATGCAGGAATCTGATTTATCTGGATAAAACAGGAAGGCCCTGTGACAGGGATATCCATCTGAAGGGATTTCTGGATCAGATAAAAGAATCAGGTCTTGTTTTTGAACCGGAACAGAGAATTTCCGGGTGCGAAGATATAAAAGAACTGGAGGAGAGACTTCAGTTGATGCTGGAAAAAAATCCTTCAGTTGATGCAATAGTAGCAAGATATGATGAGCTGGCTGCAGTGGCACTTTCGGTGGCGCGAAGAATAGGAAGAAAAGTTCCGGATGATCTGGTGGTGACAGGCTTTGATAATGATTTTATAAGTAATTATGTAAGTCCGGCCCTTACTACAGTGGAGATTCGGAAAGAGGAAGTGGCAAAATCTGCAATGGAAGCACTTCTTGCGCTGATCCGAAATGAAAAAACGGATAAAAACATAAGTATTACAGCCAGACTGATCATTCGGGACAGTACAAAACAATAAATAGAACCTGCCGGGAGCAGGAGAAAGAAGTGAAAATATGTTAGTTACAAGTAAGGAAATGCTGGAAAAGGCACGCAGAGAACATTATGCAGTACCGGCAATGAATACACAGGGTGGAAACTATGATATTATCTGGGCAATCTGCAGAGCAGCGGAAGAAATGCATTCACCTGCAATTCTGGCTCATTATGTGGCTACCGGAGCGTATTCAGGAGATGACTGGTTTGTGGAAGTATGCAAATGGTGTGCAAACAAAGTAAGTGTACCGATCGCAATCCATCTGGATCATGGTGATAGTTTTGATATCTGTATGAAATCATTAAAGAACGGTTTTACTTCCCTGATGATCGACGGCTCCACAAAACCGATCGAAGAAAATGCCAGACTTACAAATGAAGTGATCAAAGTAGCAAAATGTTTCAATGTTCCGGTAGAAGCAGAGATTGGAGAACTTTTAAGATTAGATGAAGCCGGTGCTCAGATGGAGAACAAAAATGTGGCAAATCCGGAACAGGTTCGTCAGTTCCTGGATCTGTGCCAGCCAGATTCTCTGGCTATCGGAATCGGAAATGCACATGGATATTATAAAGGTGAGCCGGATATCAAGCTGGAAGTTCTGGAAGAGGTAGGAAAATTTACAGATGTTCCATTTGTTCTTCACGGATGTACGGGTATGAGAGAAGACATCATCAAAGAAGCTATTAAACTTGGTGTTGCGAAAATTAATTTTGGTACAGAGATCCGTTATAAATATGTAGAACATTATGAAGAAGCATTAAAGACAAATCATCAGGGCCATTCCTGGAAACTTTCACAGATGGCAAATGATGCACTGACAGAAGATATCAAAAAGATTATTCGTCTTGCAGGCTCAGAAGGAAAAGCCTGAGATTAATAACAGTAAGGATAATAAATTTTGGAGGATATATAAAAATGAAAAAAAACAGTGAACTGACTTATAAAGAAATGTATCAGCAGCCAGCTTCTTTCCAGGCTGTAAATGATACCCTGGAGGATATTTTCAAAACTCTGGACAAGGTATTTTTTGGTGAAAAAAAATATGATGAACTGATCTTCACAGGATGTGGAACATCTCTTTACCTGGCACAGGCTTCTGCAGCAGCATTTTCTACATATACAGGAATTCCATCTAAAGGTGTTCCGTGCTCAGAACTGTATTATTTCCCGGAAACTTATGTAAAAGAAGGCAGAAACGTACTGATTCTTCCAATTACCAGAAAAAGCTATACCACAGAAGTAAGAATGGCTATTGATAAAGTTCGTACCTATCCTCAGGTTACTACTTTAGCTATCACCTGTGATAAAGACAGTGAAAAATATAATGACTATTACATCCTTTCACCGGATACAGCGGAAGACAGTGTTATTATGACGCGTTCCTTCACAAGTATGTTATATATGGCTGTTATCATGGCTATGTATGTAGGTGGCAAGAAGGATGAGATTGCTGCAATGAAAGATTATGCTCCATATGCTGAGAAGGTTCTGAAAGAAATGGATGAGCTGTCTGCAAAACTTATGAATGAGCATAAAAATCTGAATCTCTATATTATTCTTGGACAGGGTATTTATTATGGTGTTGCCAATGAGTGCATGAATAAGATGAAAGAAATGGGACTCAGCAATTCTGAGGGATACTATGATCTGGAATACCGTCACGGACCAATGAGTCTTGTGGATGAAAATACGTTGATCGTATGCCTGAGCAACAAAGCCTGCAGAGATGGTGACAAGGCACTTATGGAACAGATGAAGAGCTATGGTGCGACAGTTGCAGTCCTTGGAGGAGAACTGGGTGATACTTTTGATCAGATTGCTGATTATGTATACTCTATGGATAAAGGCTGGAATGATATGCAGTACAGTGCGATCATCGGATTTATCGGACAGCTGCTGGGATATTATATTGCAGAGAGCAAAAATCTGGATGCAGATTCCCCGAGACATCTGACCCAGGCTATTGTATTAAAATAAATTACAAAAAGGATCCCCGTCAGGAATTTCCTGGCGGGGATCCTTTTTGCATTATTGCGGAATCAGATCAGCGAAAGTTTTTCGTTTCCGGCTGAGTTTTCCACAGCTGTCTCTCTTGGCAATATAGAATGGCAGTGTGATACGCATAGGAAGACGATGGCCTCCATTAATGCGGTCGATAAGGGTTCTGGCTGTCACTCGTCCAAGTTCTTCCAGCGGAATGTGGATCGTGGTCAACATAGGAGAAAGATACTGAGCGGTCTCAATATCATCTACACTGATAACAGAAATATCTTCAGGTATTCTGAGATTCTGCTCTTTTAATGCGTGGATGACGCCGATTGCAGTGGTATCATTTGCACAGAAAATTGCGGAAATATCAGCTTTATTGTGCATCAGAATATTGGCACCCTTATAGCCGCCATCGGCAGAAAGATGGACGTTTGCAGTATTTTTCTGCAAAAACGGAAGTCCAAGCTTGGTCAATGCTTCCTTGTAGCCGCTGAAACGTACTTCGTTATTCTGCTCACCTATGTATCCAATCTTTGTGTGTCCAAGCTCTACGAGATAGGAAAGGGCATTATAGGAAATATCACTTCCATCGCATACCACCTGGTCATACTGATCTCCTATCGGGTTCAGACCGGTATAGATCACGTTTTTGTAATTCTGAGTAAAAAAGCGCAGAAGCTGCTTCTCATATCGACCAAGGATCACAATACCGTCTACCGGAAACTGAGAGAGCTGTCTGGCTATGTCCGGATTGGCAATATCCATGGCTGTAAATGAGTGACGGATAAAATAGTTGCTTTTGAAAGCTTCCTGTTCGATCGCTTTTGCAATCTGGGAAAAGAACGGATCAGAAACGGCTGAATTGCTTCTTGCATAAATGCAGGCAATGGATTTTGGGGTTATGTTCTGGATCTGAGCTTTCTGTCCCAATTTCAGGCTTCGGGCTGTGGCATTGGGAGTATAACCGCTTTTGCGTACAATTTCCCAGATGCGTTCCTGAACTTCAGGACTTGCCGCCTTTGTGTTTTTCTGGTTTATTACTCTGGAAACCGTAGAAACAGAGACGTTTGCCTGTCTGGCAATTTCTTTTAATGTCATAATGACCTCCACGTTTTTAATCTCTGACAAGATTAGAGTACCGGTAAGCATCCAGGAATTTACAGGTCCGCGAAAACTTCTGAATGGATACCGGCATTTATTTATGATTGTATAGATAATTATACAATAAGTCAGAAAAAAAACAATAAAAGTAAGCCGAAAAAACAATAAAAGTACGTTAAAAATCAACGAAACAAGGAAAACGTTTGCGTGTTTTTTCAGAGAAGTTGCTTGTAAATTCTTGATAAAAAGAATAAAAACTAATATAATTTTTATAAGCTAAGAAACGAAAGAAGATGAAGTGGAGGGACTTAAATTATGGGAAAAACTTTATATCTGGAGTGTTATTCCGGGATCAGTGGTGATATGACAGTTGCAGCACTTCTTGATCTGGGAGCAGATCAGGCAGTTCTGGACAGTGCACTGAAAAGCCTTCCGGTATCAGGCTTTCAGACAAAAATCAGCAGGGTCGTAAAAGGTGGTATTGATGCCTGTGATTTTGATGTCATGCTGGATAAAAAACATGAAAACCATGATCATGATATGGAATATCTTCACGGACATCATCATGAAAATACAGAGGCAGACACCCATCACCATACACATGAGAATGGTACAGATGAGATGCATATGCATTCTCATACACAGGAACACACACATGCTCATGACACAGAATCTGCACATGGACATCATCATCATGAGCATCGGGGGCTGAAAGAAATCGCACATATGATAGAGCACAGTGATATGACAGAGAATGCAAAAAAGACTGCACTGAGAATCTTTGGAATTCTTGCAGCGGCAGAAGGTAAAGCTCATAATGTACCGGCAGATCAGGTTCATTTTCATGAAGTTGGAGCGGTTGATTCTATTGTAGATATCGTGTCAGCTGCGGTTTGTCTGGATAATCTGGAAATTACAGATGTCATTGTTCCGGTCCTTCATGAGGGCTGTGGTACTGTCCGGTGTCAGCATGGAATCCTTCCGGTACCTGTTCCGGCAGTTGTGAATGTGGTAAATGAAAATCATCTGAATATGAAAATAACAGATGTTGAGGGTGAACTTGTAACACCTACAGGAGCAGCTATTGCGGCAGCAATAAAAACAAAAGACCAGCTTCCGAAGGAATTTGTGATCCAGAAAACCGGGGTTGGTGCCGGAAAACGTCAGTATGAATGCCCCGGAATCCTTAGGGCAATGTTTATTTCATAGAGTATATATGGTCATTGTATAGGAACTGTATAGTAATCAAACGTTTGTGTACTTTCAGATCAAATTTGCATTGTATTTGTTGATTAAAAAAAAGATATCAACTATAATTGAATTAACAATAAATGCAGCGAAATAAAGAAGAAATGAAAGGAAGGAAAGCGATATGGGACATAGTTATTATAACTATACGAAGGAAGAACTGGTGGGAAATGATCCGAAACTTCCGGTCATTGTTATGGAGGATAATGCAGCGGTATTTCACTCTATGGCAGTTGAAATGGTGGACGAGATTAAGATGCATAATGCAAAGGGAGAGAAGACAGTATTTATCTGTCCGGTAGGCCCTGTAGGACAGTATCCGTATTTTGTGGATATGGTTAATGAGCAGAATATCAGTTTGAAAGATGTGTGGTTTATCAATATGGATGAATATCTGGACGATGAAAAACAGTGGGTTTCCAAAGATCATCCGTTGAGTTTCAGAGGATTTATGCAGCGTACGGTTTATGATAAAATCCGTCCGGAACTGGTAATGCCGGAAGATCACAGAGTATTTCCTGATCCGATTCATCCGGAATATGTTCCTGAACTGATCGAAAAACTGGGTGGCGTTGATATCTGTTTTGGCGGAATAGGAATTAATGGACATGTGGCATTTAATGAGGCAGACCCGTCACTTACAAATGAAGAATTTCTTGCACAGAAAACCCGTGTGCTGGAGATTACGAAGGAGACAAGAACAGCGAATGCGATCGGTGATTTTAACGGAGCACTGGAAGATATGCCTCATTACTGTGTGACTATTGGAATCTATGAGATTTCTCATGCAAGGAAGATCCGTCTGGGATGCTTCAGAAACTGGCACAGAGCAGTTGTGAGAAGAACCGCATATGGAGAGGCAACTTCTGATTTCCCTGTTTCTCTTCTCACATCACATCCGGATATTAATCTGAAGATCACAGAATTTGTTGCAGCACTTGACTGAGAAGCACAGTAGCGGATAACAGAAAGAAGGAAAAATATGAGCGTTCGGATCATAAATGGAAAGGTATATAAGAATGGAACTTTTTCAGAAGAAGAACTTGTTCTGAAAGAGGGAAAGATTATTTCTGCCGAAGATGGGAACGTGGATGAAATCTATGATGCAAAAGGAAATTATGTAGTGCCGGGTTTTATAGATGTGCATACTCATGGTGGCGCCGGAGTAGATGTAAATGCGGCAGACCAGCAGGGCTTTGAAAAGATCGGACATTTTTTTGCAACACAGGGAACTACATCATGGCTCTCATCTATATTGACGGACTCAAAAGAGCAGACCTTAAAGACTATAAAGGAAGCGGTGAAGCATCAGGAAGCACAGAAGGACGGACATGAAAACTGTGCAGATCTTCTTGGAATCCATCTGGAAGGACCGTTTCTTTCACCAGAGTATAAAGGGGCTATGCCGGAGCATTTACTGATCTCTCCCGACCTGGAACTTCTGAAGGAATATCAGGAGGCAGCAGGTGGAAATATTCGTTATATCACGGTTTCACCGGAAGTAAAAGGTGTACCGGAAGCAATTAAAGGAATGATCGATCTTGGCATGAAGGTTGCAATCGGACATTCGGGTGCAGATTATGAAACTGCATGGAAATGTATCAATGAGGGTGCTGTGGCAGCTACACATACTTTTAATGCAATGAAACTTCTGCATCAGCATTTTCCGGCCATTATGGGAGCTGTTCTGGAATCAGATATTTACTGTGAGGCCATCTGTGACGGACGACATCTGCATCCTGGAACGGTTCGTTTCCTGCTGAAGATGAAAGGGCTGGATAAAGTAATTGCTATAACAGATTCTATTATGGCAGCCGGACTTCCGGATGGAGAATACATGCTGGGGGTTAATCCGGTTGTTGTAAAGGATGGAGATGCAAAACTGAAATATGGAGATTCCAGAGCCGGAAGCACACTGACAACAGGATGTGCCCTTAAGAATCTGATTAAATTTACAGGAAGATCTCTGGAAGAGATATTGCCGCTTCTTACCTGCAACCCGGCCAGAATGCTGGGTGTATATGACAGGATCGGAAGCCTTGATGCAGGCAAAGATGCGGATGTAGTAATTTTGGATAAAGAGTATTCTGTCGTTAATACATTTGTAAAAGGTAAAAAAATAGAAGTATAAGGAGAATAGATTATGCCGTTAATACCATTAAGACCATTACTGGAAACTGTAGATAAATATCATTTTGCTCAGGGTGCATTTAATGTGAATGCAGTAGCTCAGGCAAAAGCAGCGATTGAAGTTCATGAAATGTTCCGTTCCGCAGCAATCCTTCAGGGAGCAGACCTTGCAAATGGATTTATGGGTGGAAGAACAGACTTCCAGAATGCTACTCTGGAAGACAAAAAAATCGGTGCAAAGAATATTGCAGATGCTGTTAAGAAATATGCAGAAAATTCACCGATTCCGGTTGTTCTTCATCTGGATCACGGTAAGAACTTTGATTCCTGTAAAGCAGCGATCGAAGGCGGATATACATCTGTTATGATCGATGGATCCAGTCTTCCGTTTGATGAAAATGTGGAGCTGACCCGCGAAGTTGTTAAGTATGCACATGAAAGAGGCGTTTCTGTAGAAGGTGAACTTGGTGTTCTGGCTGGTGTTGAGGATCATGTGTTCTCAGCTACTTCTACATATACCAATCCTTTAAAAGCAGTTGAATTCTTTAAGAAAACAGGTGTCGATGCACTGGCTATCTCTTATGGAACCATGCATGGTGCTTCCAAAGGAAAGAATGTTAAGTTAAGAAAAGAAATTGCGATTGCTATTAAAGAATGTATGATGCATGAGGGCATCTTTGGTGTACTGGTATCTCATGGATCATCAACTGTACCGAGATATATCGTAGATGAGATCAATGCACTGGGCGGAAATATCCAGAATGCTTATGGAATTTCCATTGAGGAACTGAAAGCTGCAATTCCATGTGGTATTGGCAAGATCAATGTAGATACCGATATTCGTCTTGCAGTTACAAGAAATATGAAAGAATTCTTTGCAAATCATCCGGAGAAGAGAGAAAGCCAGTCTATCGGTGAAGTATATCGTCTTCTGGAAGCAAAGAAAGAGCAGTTTGATCCACGTGCATTCCTGACACCTATTATGGATACAGTTATGTATGGAATTGTTCCGGATGAAGATGTTGCCGCTCTTATGGCTGTTGTTGAGAAGGGGGTAAAAGAAGCCATCGGTACTCTGATCGTAGAGTTTGGTTCTTATGGAAAAGCGCCGCTGGTAGAAATGGCAAGTCTGGAAGAGATGGCAGAGCGCTATCGTAAAGGACTTTGATCTATATACTGATCTGTTAATATTGTTAAGAGAAAGGTAAGAATCTTATGAAACATATTTATCTGAATTTAAAAAGATTTGATGTTCCAGTGGAATTCGGAGGCGTAAACCGTCTTGCTCCAGTTGCTGACTGGGCATCCTGTATTGTAAAGAATACGCAGGAAGAATTAAAAAAATATGATCCTTCAGAAGTGGAATTTGGCATGTATTTTCCGGAGGTGCATCTTCTGAATGCGGCTGCAGCCAAAACAGAAGGAAGCCCTGTTCAGATCGGATGTCAGAGTGTGTTCAGAGCAGACACCGCAGTTGGCGGAAACTTTGGTGCGTTTACCTCAAACAGACCGGCTTCTGCTATGGTGGCTGCAGGATGTGAGACTACGATCATCGGACACTGCGAAGAAAGAAATGATAAGGCAGGAATTCTTGCAGAAGCAGGCGTTACAGATACAGATGCTGTAAATCGTCTTCTGAACCAGGAAATCAAATGTGCGATTGCACGAGGAATGAAGGTTCTTTACTGTATCGGTGAAAAGAGCGAAGAGCAGGAGCAGTGGCAGGAAGTACTTGGAAGACAGCTTGAGATCGGACTTAAAGATGTAGATACCTCAAAGGTTGTTATCGCATATGAACCAATTTGGTCTATTGGACCTGGAAAAACACCAGCCGGCAAAGAATACATTACCAAGATTGCAAAATTTGTAAAAGAAAAGACAAATGGCATGGACATTGTATATGGCGGCGGCCTAAAACAGGATAATGCAGAAATGCTTGCTTCTATTGATGAAATCGATGGTGGACTGATCGCTCTGACAAGATTCCAGGGTGAGATTGGATACTATCCGGAAGAGTATCTTGAAATTATCCGTCTTTATATGGGAAAGTAAATAACAAAACTAAATATAATGAAGGGAGATTTACTATGAAACTTGATTTTGAGTATGGACAGGGAACCATGGCAGCAGAACTGCCGGATAATACTGATATTTTTATCCCGGGAGAAACAGTAAAGGATCCGGCTTGTATTCCGGAAGATCAGCTGGAGGCTGCTTATCTGGAAAGTCTGGCGCATCCGATTGGAATGCCTACTTTAACAGAACTGGCAGGACCTGGCAAAACAGTTACCTTTATTGTTCCGGACCGTGTAAAGGGTGGAGAACAGGCTACCAGTCACAGAAAATTAAGTATTAAATATATTTTAAGAGAATTATATGCTGCCGGTGTTGAGAAGAAAGATATTATGTTCATTATTTCCAACGGACTGCACCCGAGAAGCAAAGAATCTGATGCCAAAGCAATCTTTGGAGAGGAATTATTCAATGAATTCTGGCATACAGGACAGATCATCAGCCATGACAGCGAAGATCAGGAACATATGGTATATCTTGGAACCACTCACAGAGGTGATCCGGTATACATGAATAAATATGTATTTGACTGTGATATTCCGATTCTGATCGGTCATGTACAGGGAAATCCTTATGGCGGATATTCAGGTGGATACAAACACAGTGCAACAGGTATTACAAACTGGAGATGCATTGCAAGCCATCATGTACCGTCTGTTATGCACAGAGATGATTTTACACCGGTTAACGGCGGAAGCCTTATGCGTAATAAATTTGATGAGATCAGTATGCATATGGAAGAAAAGATGGGACATCCTTTCTTCTGCTGTGATGCAGTGCTGGATACACAGTCCAGACAGATTGCAATTTATTCCGGCTATGCAAAAGAAATGATGCCGATCAGCTGGAAGCTTGCAGACAAGAGAACTTACGTACACTGGGCAGAAAAAAAATATGATGTTCTTGTATTTGGTATGCCGCAGAAATTCCACTATGGTGATGGAATGGGAACCAACCCGATTATGATGATGCAGGCTCTGAGTGCTCAGGTACTTCGATTCAAGAGAGTCATGAGCGATAACTGTGTGATCATCTGTGCATCTACATGTAATGGATATTTCCATGATGAGCGCTGGCCATATTTAAGAGAATTATATGACCTGTTCCAGCACGATCATATGAATACCCTGCCGGATATGAATCGTCTTGGAGAGTATTTTGCAACAAATGAAGAATATATCCGTAAATATCGTTTTACAAATGCATTCCATCCATTCCATGGCTTCTCTATGATGTCCTGCGGACACATTGCAGAAATGAACACCAGCGCAATTTATATTGTAGGTGCTGAAGAACCGGGATATGCAAGAGGAATGGGATTAAAAACAAGAGCTACATTTGAAGAAGCACTGGAAGATGCCAAGAAGAAATTTGTTGGTCAGGAACCAAACATTCTGGCACTGCCAATGACGTTCAAAAAAGCAGCTGTACATCTCTGTATGAAAGATCCTGCACAGGACTGCATGGATGAATACGGACATCGTCATCCTTGCTGCTGTTAATTTAAAACATCCCTGTCCAGAGTCATTTATATGTTTTGGACAGGGATGTTTTTTCTTAAAAAATAAAGGAGACTGGCTTATGAAGGAAAACACAGGTTTAAGAAAAACAACTTTGGCAGCATTGTTTCTTGCGATCGGACTGATTCTTCCGTTTATTACGATGCAGATACCGGCAGTTGGAAAAATGCTTTGTCCAATGCATATACCGGTATTGTTATGCGGTTATGTCTGCGGATGGCCATACGGACTGATCGTTGGGATCATCACACCTCTTTTGAGAGGAGTTTTGTTTGGGATGCCGGCAATTTTTCCAAATGCAGTATGCATGGCATTTGAACTTGCCACATATGGCTTTGTAGCAGGAATTTTATCGGAAAAAATGAACAGAGATATAAAATCACTGTATGTATCACTGATAACAGCAATGCTGTGTGGAAGAATCGTATGGGGACTGGCTTCGGCAGCAATTTATGCACTTACAGGCGGGATTTTTACCTGGAAACTGTTTCTGATGGGGGGATTTGTTAATGCTCTGCCTGGAATTATGATTCAGCTTATGCTGATCCCTGTGCTGGTAGAACGTCTGTATTGTATGGAAGGAACCTTAGAATGGAATTAAAGAGCCATTGCCGGGAAAGATTTGAGCCGGCAGTTGATGCCATCAGACAGCTTCTGGAAGAGAAGAAGGGTTCAGATGAACCGTTGCTGGCTGCGATTGACGGAAGATGCGGAAGTGGAAAAACCACACTGGGGGAATATCTGAAACAGATTTTTGACTGCAATCTGTTTCGGATGGATGATTTTTTTCTGCGGATGGAACAGAGGACTCCGGAGCGCTTAAGAGAGGTCGGAGGAAATGTAGATTATGAACGGTTTGAGGAGACGGTCTTAAGACCGCTTCTTCAGAAAGAGCAGGTATGCTATCAGCCATTCAGCTGTCAGAAATGGGGACTGCTAAAAGCATATCCAATCCCCTATAAGAGACTGAATATAATAGAGGGTTCCTACAGTATGCATCCATACTTTAAGAACCCTTATCATGTCCGTATCTTTATGAATATTTCTCCTGAAGATCAGATTGCCAATATAAAAAGACGTAATGGTCTTGAAAAAGCAAAACAATTTCAGAATATATGGATTCCAAAAGAGGAAGCCTATTTTGAAAAATTCCATGTAATGGAGGGTGCGATCCAGATCATGTGGAATCTGAAAACGGAAGAATAGAGGCTATTCTATCAGGGAAATCTCCAGGTGATAGGTTGCTTCTTTTCCTGCCTCCAGTGCAATAATGCCATACTTGTGAGCAAAAACATCATCATCCTGATGGAAGATGGCAGAACCGTTCCAGGGCTCCAGACAGAGAAATGGAGCCTTTCCTCCGGCAGGTGTCCAAATTGCGAGAGATTCAAAATCAGGGTAATACACGGACACACCTTTCTCTGTAACTGTATTTAAGAAAGAAACGCGATGTGAGTTTGTCTTTTCAAAGAAAACAGCATCCTGATCAAACATTGGAATTGTGAGCGGAAGGGTATTGCCTTCTGCTTTTTGCTGTACCTTGTGTTTAAAATTAAATTCCAGATTCTTAATGTCATATTCGTAGGAGATAAAATTTTCTTCTTTTTCAAATCTCAGAATACAATTTTCAATAGTTTCCCCAGGATTGACCGGGCACATAAAACCAGGATGTGCACCAATGTGGTAGTACATAGTTTCAGAATCCTTGTTTGTGACTCTATAATCCATAGACAGAGTGCTGCCATTCAGATGATAAGCCAAACGAAGTTCAAAATGATAAGGATAGTGTTTTTGTGTCTCTTCATTTGCTTTCAGCAGAAAAGTGATGGAATTCTCGGTTTGTTCTGTTACTTCAAATTCAGATTCCTTGCAAAAACCATGCTTGGGCATCTGATATATATGATCTTTGATAACAGTTTCTCCGTTTCGGACATTTCCCACAGCAGGAAAAAGAAGCGGAGAAGAGCGGAGCCAGTAGGTCGGATCAGAGTTCCATATATACTCTTTTCCCTCTGGGCTGGAATAGGAATTTAACTCGGCACCAAGTGTGTTTACAAGTACGTGATAATCATTGGATTGTAATTTAATCTGCATAATAAACCCCCTTACAATAAATAAAAGATATATAGTAATTGCCGTATCTTAAGCGTACCATAAAAACGCTGTAATGGAAGTAAAAGTTGGACAATCGTTTGTCGGCTGTTATCAGAAAAAATCATCCGGTTCCGAATCGGTGATGGCTTTGTTACCCGTATGTTGCGGGATATTATCTGTGAACAGTTTACAGTATTTTGGAGAATGTGTATAATAAAAGAATAGGAAACACAGGAAAACGGTAATAATATAAATACAGTAGAAAGCGGAAGGAAAACAGGCAGGATGAACGAAAACTTTTTGCATGCTCTTCTTGGCAGTATTTCAGTGTCCGGATATGAAGAACCGGTACAGGATATTGTAGAAGAAGAGATGAAAGACTATGTGGATGAGATCCGCCGGGATGAAATGCAGAATCTGGTCTGCGTTTTGAATCCGGACAGTGATGTGAAGATCATGCTTTCGGCACATGCAGATGAAATCGGTCTTATGATATCCAATATCAGAGAAGACGGAAGGCTGCAGGTGATCGACAGAGGCGGAATTGTTCCGGCAACTTATCCGGGGCAGCAGGTAAGGATCCGGACTTCCAATGGTGAAGTTTACGGTGTGGTTGAGGCATATCGAAATCTGTTTAAAGAAGAGAAACTTGAGACTAGACATTTCCTGATCGATATCGGAGCAAAAGACAGGGAGGATGCACTGAAATATGTAAATCTCGGAGATCCGATCGTTCGGGATACACACATCCGTAAGCTCGCGAACGGGAAATTTACGGCCCGTGCTCTTGACGACAGACTTGGTGTTTACATCATCATGGAAGCAATGAAGAGGGCAAAAGAACGAGGATGTAAGGCAGGTGTTTACGGTGCTTCAACAACAGGAGAAGAAACAACGAAGACGGGGGCTTACTGGACAAGCACACGGATCAATCCGACAATGGCAATCGTTGTCGATGTGACTTATGCAAGTGATTACAATGGAATGGATCCGGCTGAAACGGGAACTGTTCTTCTGGGAGAAGGTCCGGTTCTGTGTAACAGTCCTATTGTAGTAAAAGCCTTGAATGCAAAAATGGAAGAATGTGCAAAAGAAGCCGGAATTCCGGTTCAGAGAGAAGCTGCAAGCAGACTTACTTACACAGACGGTGATAAAATTCATTTTTCCAACCAGGGAATACCGATGGTACTGGTATCCATTCCATTGCGTTATATGCATATGCCAGCGGAAGTGGCCGATGAAAAAGATGTGGAAGGCTGCATAGAATTGATTGCAGAATTCCTTGTAAAGTGTGTATAATAGGTGTGGAAACCAGTAAAAAGTGTAACAATAGAAACGTAGAAAGGAGTATTTTTATGGCAAAAATCTTAATCAGCCCTTCCAAATATGTTCAGGGATCAGGAGAAATGAAAAACATCGGCAAATATGCCGCAGCAGCAGGAAAAAAAGCACTGGTTCTGATCAGCCAGGGTGGTTATAAGAGAATCGGCAAAATGATCGAAGATAGTTTTGCTGAAAATAACTGTGAACTTGTTTTTGATTATTTCAATGGTGAATGCAGCACCAATGAAATCGACAGACTGCTGAAAGTAGTTAAAGACAACGGCTGTGATCTTACAATTGGTATTGGCGGCGGCAAGATTTTTGATACAGGGAAAGCTGTTGCGCATTATGCCGGAACACAGGTGTTCATCTGTCCGACGATCGCGTCCACAGATGCTCCTTGCAGTGCTTTGTCTGTAATCTATACGGATGAGGGCGTTTTTGAAAAATATTTATTCCTTCCGGCTAATCCAAATCTTGTTATGATGGATACAGAGATCATTGCAAAATCTCCTGTCAGACTTACTGTAGCAGGTATGGGTGATGCGCTTGCAACTTATTTTGAGGCAAGAGCATGCCAGAGAAGTGAAGCAACTTCCTGCGCAGGCGGAAACACAACAGGTGCTGCTATGGCACTTGCAGAGCTTTGCTTTGATACCCTGATGGAAGAAGGCGTAAAGGCTAAAATTGCTTTGGAAGCAGGCGTATGTACTCCGGCAGTGGAAAAGATTATTGAGGCAAATACTCTGCTTTCCGGAATTGGATTTGAAAGTGCAGGACTTGCAGGAGCTCATGCAATCCACAATGGTCTGACAGTACTGGAAGAATGCCATCATATGTATCATGGTGAAAAGGTTGCATTTGGAACCCTGGCACAGCTGGTACTGGAAAATGTCCCACATGAAGAATTGGAAGAAATTATTATGTGGTGCATAGAAGTGGGACTTCCGGTCACACTTGAAGAACTTGGAGCAGGTAATGTAACAGATGAGCAGCTTATGGAAGTTGCAAAGGCTGCAAGTGCAGAAGGTGATACTCTCCAGAATATGCCATTCACAGTTACACCGGAGAGTGTATTTGCAGCGATCAAGGCAGCAGATGCATATGGCAGATATTATCTTGGAGAGGAATAAGCAGAGTATAATGTTTTTTGTACAAAAGTGACTTTACAAATCCATCCGGAAAAGGTAAGATTCTTTTATAAAATACTTTACAAAAGGAATCTTTGAGATGGCTGGAACGGAAAAGAAAAACAGTACAAAATGTCAAATTATTAATTATATTATAAATCAAAAAGCAACATCTAAAGTAGAATTATCCAGGAATCTGAATCTCAGCATGCCGACAGTTTTGTCTAATGTAAATGAACTGCTGGCCAGTGGAATTGCAGTTGAAATGGGAGAATATGAGTCTACCGGCGGACGAAAAGCGAAAATGATCAGTATTAATCCTGCATATCGCTATGCAGTTGGAATTAGAATTACTGCAAAACATGTAGGGTTTGTACTTGTAAATCTGAAATCCGAAATTGAAAAGTATGAAAGAATCCGGATGGAATTTTCAACAGAAGCTTCTTACTATTCGCAGATCAGGGATGAACTGAAACGTTTTTTGATAGATGTAGAAAATCAGGACAGAATTCTTGGAATCGGTATCTCTGTTCCAGGAATTATAAGGTCAGGAGAGAGAATGCTGATCAAGTCACATGCACTTCAACTAGAGAATTACAGTCTCAGTTTCCTGGAACAGGCATTTTCACTGCCAGTATACTTTGAAAACGATGCTAATGCAGCAATGATGGCAGAAGACTTAGACAGATATAAAAATGCATTGTACCTGTCACTGAATAATACTCTTGGTGGAGCATTTTGTATTGATGGAAAATTAATACTGGGAGAGAATCAGAAGGCTGGAGAATTTGGGCATATGATCCTGGTTCCGGGAGGAAAGAAATGTTATTGCGGAAAGCTGGGATGTGCAGATGCTTATTGTGCAGCAAGTGTGTTAACAGATGAAACACACCAGACATTAGAACAGTTTATGGCACATTTAGAAGAAAAGGAAGCAAGTGCAGAAGAGATTTGGCAGGAGTATCTGAAAAATCTGGCGATTTTGATATCGAATTTGCGAATGGCATACGATATGGATATTATTCTTGGAGGTGAAGTCGGAGGATATCTGTCAGAGTATATGATACCATTGGGAGAGAAAGTAATGGAATACAATGGATTTGATCATGATGTGAGATATCTGAAAACCTGTTCTTACAAGAAAGAGGCCTCTGCAGTGGGTGTGGCGAAATATTTTCTGCAGGAGTTTATAAAAAACATATAATTATGATCTTAGTATCAAGAGCTTATAATCCAGAGAGGAAACACGGAAAAATGTTTTCTCTCTGGATTTTTTGTTGTCAAAATGCATAAATTCATTTAAATAATCTTGTGCAATAGGCAGAAGTTAACAAAGATATATTGACAAATTGAGTTTGATGGATAATAATGTAATTACTTTAATAAAACATTTAATAAAAGATGATAAATAAAGGAGGAACTTATTATGTTACAGCAGGTAATGACAAATCCAGGAGAGATTATTTTCAGAGAAGTACCGGTTCCGGAAATAAAAGATGATCAGGTACTGGTTAAAATCATGAACATTGGAATCTGTGGATCCGATATTCATGTATACCATGGAAAACATCCATTTACCAAATATCCGGTTACACAGGGACATGAAGTATCAGGAGAAATTGTGAAGGTAGGAAAAGATACTTCAGGATTCCATACAGGACAGAAAGTAACAATTGAACCGCAGGTTTATTGCGGACACTGTTATCCATGTCGTCATGGAAAATACAATCTCTGTGAAGAACTGAAGGTTATGGGATTCCAGACAACAGGAACTGCTTCTGAGTATTTTGCAGTAGATGCATCTAAAGTAACACCGATTCCGGAAGAGATGTCTTATGAAGAAGGTGCAATGATCGAGCCTCTTGCCGTAGCAGTACATGCTGTGAAACAGATGGGCGATGTAAAGGGAATGAATATTGCAGTTCTCGGAGCAGGTCCAATTGGAAATCTGGTGGCTCAGTCAGCGAAAGGAATGGGGGCAGCAAACGTTATGATCACAGATGTCAGTGATCTTCGTCTGGATAAAGCAAAAGAGTGTGGAATTGATGTATGCGTAAATACAAAAGAGAAAGATTTTGGAGAGGCAATGATTGAAGCGTTTGGCCCTGATAAAGCAGATGTGATCTATGATTGTGCAGGAAATAATATTACAATGGGGCAGGCAATCAAGTATGCAAGAAAAGGAAGCGTAATCGTTCTGGTAGCTGTATTTGCTGGTATGGCATCGATTGATCTTGCAGTTGCCAATGATCATGAATTGGATATCAAGAGTACGATGATGTACCGACATGATGATTATATCGATGGAATTACACTTGTAAATGATGGAAAGGTACATCTAAGACCTTTAATTTCCAAAACATTTGCATTTAAGGATTATCTGAGAGCATATCAGTATATTGATGACAACCGCGAGACAACCATGAAAGTAATTATTAATGTTCAGGAAAAATAGAATTCCAGCAATATTCTGATAGGGGAGAAAAATATGGGGAACGAAAGTAATAATGGAAAAGTACCGCTGATCAGTAAGGTCGCATATGGGTTTGGAGATGTGGGATGTAATTTCAGCTGGATGTTTGTCAGTAATTTTCTGATGATTTTTTATACAGATGTGTTTGGAATCAGTATGGCAGCGGTATCAGCTTTGATGCTTTTTTCAAGATTCTGGGATGCAATCAATGATCCGATCGTAGGTGGTCTGACAGATAAGACTCATACAAGATGGGGAAGATATCGTCCGTGGCTTCTTATAGCTGCTCCGATTACAGCAATTCTTCTCGTCCTTTCTTTTTGGGCACATCCGGACTGGTCAAATACAGCGAAGATTATTTATATGGTAATAACATATTGCCTTCTCGTGTTAGGATACACCTGTGTAAATATTCCATATGGAACACTCTGCGGTGCTATGACACAGGATATTGATGAGCGTGCCAAAATTAATACCTCGCGATCGGTGTCAGCCATGATCGCGATTGGAATTATTAATATTGTGACAGTACCGCTGATCAGTAAGCTGGGAAGCAGCAGTGCAAAGAATGGATATTTGTTCGTTGCAATCATTTATGGATGCATCTTTGCTGCCTGTCATTTCTTCTGTTTTGCAAAGACAAAAGAACAGGTAGTAATTCCTGAGAAAGAAAAAATTTCAATTAAAGTACAGCTGAAAGCAGTTATGCAGAATAAACCATATCTTCTGGCACTGGTTGGTCAGGTGTTGTTTGGGTTTACATTATATGGAAGAAATGCAGATATCTTATATTATTTTACTTATGTAGAGGGAAATGCATCCTATTATACAACATATTCGATGTGTATTATCATTCCGTCCATTATTGGTGCGGCATGCTTTCAGCCAGTATTTCGGAAGCTGAATAATAAAGGAAGAACGGCATCTATCTTTGCCTTGTTTACTGGTATCGCAATGCTGGCAATGTATTTCTTTAATGTTAAAGAATCGCCGGTTGTATTTTATACTCTTGCCGGAATCACGCAGTTCTTTTTTTCTGGATTTAATACGGCAATTTACGCAATTATTCCAGACTGTGTGGAATATGGTGAATGGAAGACTGGACTTAGAAATGATGGATTTCAGTATGCTTTTGTTTCTCTTGGAAATAAAATCGGAATGGCAGTTGGAACAGCACTTCTTGCAGCACTGCTTGGAAAATATGGATATGCAGCAAATCAGACACAGAATTCGGCAGTAATCGCAATCATGAAGCATGCATTTTCGACAATTCCGGGAATTCTGTGGATTGTTACGGCAATTGTTTTGTTCTTTTATAGATTAAACAAAAAACGTTATAATGAAATCGTAGAGGATCTGAAAAGAGGAAAGACCACTGATTTGCGAAATGTACAAAAAATATAAAAACCATACAAAAAAATTGTTGGATTTATGGATTTACAGGCAGGAATCTGTTTGTTATAGTTTCGCCATAAGTTGCAACGGAGCAAACTCATTAAGTAGTTTGCTCCGTTTTTTCTATCACGCAGAAAGGGCTGCCGTAAGGCGGCTCTTTTTGCTTTATTAAAGCCGGAAATTCGGATGAAAATAATGCTTGCAGGAATGTGTACAGCGTCATCTGTAAACAGTAATTGCAGGTTATCTGCACTGGCGAGAGTCAGAGAGGAAAAAGGTGTGATCACCGTAGCCACCGGTACCTATGTACCATTTGAACATCGTGATGATGATAATAATATCGTAGGCTTTGACATTGATCTGGCTCAGTACATTGCAGATAAGCTGGGAGTCGACATGGAAGTGACAGACATGGAATTTCAGTCAATTGTTCCATCTATCCAGAATGGTGAATATGATTTTTCCATCGCAGCAATGTATAAGACAGACGAGAGATGTGAGGTTGTAGACATGTCAAAATCCTACTGTGACAGTGGTATGATTCTTGCTGTAAAAGAGGATTCCAAGTATGCAGACACAATTAAGAGTCTGGCTGACTGCGATGGTTTGAAGGTTGCTGTAAAAGAGGGTGCAACTTCCTACAATGTGGCACAGAGTTTTCTGGATGAAAATCCGGATGTTTCTTATGAGATTGTTCAGTATAAAGATACAGTTGGCTGTGTTTCCGATCTTCTGGCAGGTCGTGTGGATGTAGTAGTAAACGACCTTCTGAACCAGAAGATCCTTTCCAAGGAATATGATGGAACCAAGATTGTATGTGACCCATTTACTCATGCAGAGAACGCCATCGCAGTTCAGAAAGGCAAAGATGACCTGCTGGCATTTATCAATCTATAGCAGCAGAAGATGCAAAGGCTGCTGAATAAAACAGAGATGCAGAAATACTTCTATTCAGGAAACGAGTTGCTGTGAACAAGGTGAACAGTAACCGGAAAAGTAAGGAAGAAAGGATAAACCGGCGATAATTACTGGTCACAGGGAAAATAGTATGGTAACATTAAAATGGTCACTTGTATTTGACAAAATACCGTCACTGCTCCATGGATGTGCGGTGACGATGGAAATATCGGTTCTGACACTTATATTTGGTACGATTCTGGGAGTGATACTTGCACTGATGAGGGACAGTCACATAAAAGTGATTGCAAGGCTCGCTCAGTTGTATATCTGGATCTGGAGAGGAACCCCACTGATGGTACAGGCATTTCTGATCTACTTCGGATTGCCAAATCTGGGTATTACCCTCAGTGCTATGACGGCGGGTACACTTTCCATGTCATTGAATACAGGTGCAATATATTGCAGAGATAGTACGTTCCGGTATCCATGCTATTGACCCGGGCCAGAGAGGTAGCAGACCGGATTTTGTTTATGGAAGATGGAGTTATTGTGGAGGATGCGCCTCCGGAAGAATTTTTTGAGCATCCGAAAAACGAGCGCATTCGCCAGTTTATCAGGAAAGTTGAGAAAAGATAATACAGAATGGATTACATTATTAAAGACGGATGGATTGTAAATGGAAAAAAGGAGAAACCTTTTTATGGCGATCTGGTAATAAAAAATGGAAAAGTTGCGGAAGTGGGAACACATATTGAGATTCCCGGGGACTTTCCGAAAGAGAATATTCTGAATGCGGCCGGTGGTTATATAACTCCCGGCTTCATTGACATTCACAGGCATGGAGACTGGCAGGCCTTTGGGAATGGGGATGACCAGCTTCTGAACAGGCAGGGACTGACGACTGTGGTAAATGGAAACTGTGGGCTTTCGGTGGCTCCGGCCGGAGAAAAGTTCGAGAAAGAAATCGCGGGATTTCTCAGTAGTGTGACAGGGGATTCAAGAAACAGAGGAGCTGAGATTATGTCAACCATGTCTTCCTATATGTCCGCTTTAGAGAAAGAAGGGCGAAGCGTCAATACGGGAATGCTTGCAGGAAATGGCACAATCCGTGCCGGAGTAAAGGGATATGCATCCGGAAAGCTATCAAAAGAGGAGGTACACCAGGTCTGGGATGCCGTGGAGGAATCTCTGGCAGCCGGAGTCCTTGGAATCAGCCTTGGAATTGCTTATGCTCCGGAATTTGAATATGACAGGGGTGGGCTGGTAGAAGCACTGCAGCCCCTGAAAAGAACGGATATTCCTGTAACTGTTCATATCCGAAATGAAGGTGATGGGATTCTTTTGGCTCTGCAGGAGGTAATCTCTGTGGCAGAGGAACTTAAGATACCACTGCATGTAAGCCATCTGAAATGCATTGGAAAGAAAAACTGGGGTGAGACACCAGTGAGAATACTGCAGCTTTTTGATCAGGCAGCAGCGAGAGATGTGAAAGTAGATTTTGATCTGTATCCTTATCTTACAGGTTCCACCCAGCTGGTACATCTTCTTCCGCCACAGTTCCAGGAAGGCGGTACAGAGGCGATTTGTGCCAGACTGGCTGACCAATCCTGCAGAGGAAAAATTACAAAGGTGCTGAAGCAGCCCTCAGACATTTTTGAAAATATTGTGGAACTGGCTGGATTTGATATGATTTATGCCAGTACTTTGCATACAGAGAAATTCAGAAGCTATGCAGGACAGTCCATTGCAAAAATCGCAGAACAATTTAAACAGGATCCATATGATACTTTGTACGACATTTTGCTTGCAGAACGATGCCAGGTTACCATGCTGGATACCATTGCTTCTGAAGAGGATATGCTGCATTTTCTGAAGGATAGCCGGGCAAATCTGATCTCGGATGCAATCTATCCGGCTGGTGGAAAATATCATCCCAGAGTATATGGTGCATTTCCCAAGCTGTTGACGGATTATGTGCGGGATAAAAAGGTGTTTTCCATTGAAGATGCAATATATAAAATGACAGCGAAACCGGCAGGGGTTCTGGGAATAAACAGGGGAATCCTGGAAAAAGGAATGCCGGCGGATATCAATATATTCCATTTGGATAAACTGAAGGTTCATGCTGACTTTGAGAATCCGGATCAGTACTGCACGGGATTTGATTATGTGCTGGTGGGCGGCGAGATTGCAGTAAAACAGGACGAGTACAGGAACCCTCAAAGCGGCAGGATAGTGCGGGGATGTAACAAATAAATGTTTGAGAGAATTTTGTGAAATCAAAAAAGGAAGGAACGCCATGAAGTTAACAGAAGAAAGAAAAGCAGAGGTTCTTGCCCTCTGCAAAAAGCTGGTTTCCAACAGAAGTTATTCCGGTGAGGAGAATGCAGTAGCCGATGTTCTGAAATGTTTTATGCGTCAGAAGCAATTTGATGATTTTTGCACAGATAAATATGGTAATGTGATCGGAAAGATCAAAGGCGACAGGACTGGAAACAAGGTTCTGTTTGACGGGCATATGGATACTGTTCCGGCAGATAATAAAGAAACCTGGAAACATGATCCCTTTGTACCGGTAGTGGAAGATGGTAAATTATACGGTCGGGGAACATCAGATATGAAAGGTGCAGTGGCTGCATTTTTCTGTGCAGTAGCTTACTTTATGGAAGACCATGGGAAAGATTTTGCCGGAGAAATTTATACGGCAGGAGTGGTTCATGAGGAATGTTTCGAGGGCGTGGCTGCCAGAAACATCAGTGAGCTGGTGAATCCGGATTATGTGGTGATTGGTGAAGCATCTGAACTGAACATCAAAACCGGACAACGCGGACGTGCGGAGATTATTCTGGAGACTTTCGGAAAAGCAGCCCATTCTGCCAATCCGGAGAAGGGTATCAATGCAGTGAAGAAGATGTGTAAATTGCTTGGTGAAATTGACAGGATCCAGCCTCCGATTCATGAGCAGCTGGGAAAGGGAATTCTGGAAGTTACAGATATTATTTCTTCCCCATATCCCGGAGCCTCCGTAGTTCCTGAATATTGTCGGGCAACTCTGGATCGAAGACTTCTTACCGGAGAAACCAGGGAGAGTATTCTGGCTCCTATTCAGAAGCTGATCGATTCGCTGGAAAAAGAAGATTCGGAATTTTCTGCGAAGGCCTCTTTTTCCGTAGGCAGTGAGAGGTGTTACACAGGTGCTGAAATTCAAGGTGAGCGATTTTTTCCAGGATGGTACTATGCCCCGGAAGAGAAGTATGTTCAGCAAATTCTCCAGAAAATCCGGGAAGCAGGCTACGATCCTGAACTGACCCAATACAGCTTTTGTACCAACGGCAGTCACTATGCCGGTGAAAAAGGAATTCCAACCATTGGTCTTGGTCCATCCAGAGAAGATCTGGCACATATGGTGGATGAGTATGTGGAACTTACACAGCTTTATGGAGCAGTGGAATGTTATTATGCGGTGATGGAGGCTTTGGTGTTGTAGAAGAGAATAGCGTGAGTTACACATGACGAGCAAATATCCAGATAAAAAGAGCAATCCTGAATTGCATGGATAAGCGAAATAACAGAAGAACCGGAATGTAGAAAGTGGAGGATAGTAAATGGAAATGAAAGGTGCAATTTTTGATATGGATGGTCTGTTGTTTGATACAGAGAACATCTATCAGGAAACGTGGAACGAGCTGGCAGCGGAGAATGGTGTGACTCTTGGAATAGATTTTGTTGGTGATATTTGTGGAACCAGCGGTGCACATATGTGCAGAGTGATTGAGAAGCATTATGGAGTTGCAGATGGAAGCGTTATCATGGAAGAGTGCATAAAGCGGGTGCGACAGAAACTTAAGGTTCATGTGCCAAAGAAATCAGGAGCAGAGCGGATTGTAAAGGCTTTTTGTGATAAAGGCATACGTCTTGCAGTAGCAAGTAGCAGTTATCCGGAGCAGATAGAAAGTAATCTGAAACTGGCGGGAATGAGAGAATATTTTGATGCAGTTGTCAGCGGCAAAGAGGTTAAACATGGTAAACCGGCACCGGATATTCTTCTTCTCGCAGCAGAGAGAATCCATTGTACACCGGAAACCTGCTATGTCTTTGAGGACAGTGAGAATGGTATCCGTGCCGGAAAAGCAGCAGGATGTACTGCAATTATGATTCCGGATGTTCTGGCACCGTCAGAGGAGATAAAAAAGTTTGTTGATGGAATCTATGAGAGCCTGTATGAATTTACAGAAGAAGTATTGGAAAAGTGATGCAGACGGTAATACTGGAATAGAAGACGGAAGTTTGCGTACATGTAAACTCATGGTAATAATGACCAAAAACAGAAGGTGTTTTTTTAGTAAAAACTGCTTTTGCAACCAGAATAAAATAGTTTTATAATAAAGATAGCGGCGAGTGGCGTAATCATGCAGAAAAGCAAAATATACGTTACTCGCCTTTATAAAATTAATTTCAGGAGGAAGCACATATGCATGAGTATGAAATTTTTATTGAGGATATAAATCCATGTGGTGGAGAACAATACAGTAAAAAAACATTGATAGAGGCAGAAGCAGCCAGCCCGGAAGCTTATGTAAAAGAAAATGGAAGATTCCCAATTCTGGAAACTACAAGCAATGAGAGTGGAGATGTTGTAATTGTAACAGGAGATAATAACGGCTCTTTTGTACGATATACTTTTACGGAATAAAAGGACCGGTCAGTAAGGAGAGAATTTTGTGAAATATGAAATTGGAGATCTTGTCAGTAAACCAGTCACAGGTATCTGTAAAATAGAAGATATTTTATATTTGACTCCTCAGGACGAAAAAAACAATAAATTATATTATCTGATGAAGCCAATAGAAGATGAAAAGGATAAAATATATGTTCCAGTTTCAAATTCAGATTCAAGATTGAGATTATGTCTGACAAAAGAAGAAGCATGGAATCTGATCAAACGAATTCCGGAGATTCCGACAGCATGGATAAACAATGAAAAAATGAGAGAGCAAAATTATAAAGAAGCAGTAAAAGCGAATGATCCGGAAGCATTAGTTGCGATCATAAAAATGATTTATCAGCGGAAACAGAAAAGACTTGCACAGGGGAAAAAGTGTACTGCAACGGATGCAAGGTATTTCCAGATAGCAGAAAACTTATTATATATGGAACTGGGAGCTGCTATTGGAAAACCCAAAAAAGAAGTATGTGAGACGATTATTGAGTACATTACAGACAACTGCTAATAAAATTTTGTTTGACTTTTTGAATAACAGGCAATATAATTACAACAAACGAGTAGCAAGTAAGCGTAAATCCAGTTTACCTGCTGCTCGTTTTTATTTTATTAAAATACAATATCGTCATGAAAAAGTGTGTAGCCTGTCAGCGTAAGTCCAGCTTATAAGACAGGGTGTGCACTTTTTTTGTGCAGAAAAGAGAGGAGTTAAAACACAATGGCGGAAAGCAACAAGATGAAGGATATGCCGGTGAATAAATTGATGATTCAGATGGGAATCCCAATGATCTTATCCATGGCATTGCAGGCGGTCTATAACATTGTAGACAGTGCATTTGTAGGAAATATGAGAGAAGGCAGTGAAGCGGCATTAAATGCTTTGACACTGGTATTTCCGGTTCAGATGCTTATGGTAGCAGTTGGAATCGGAACCGGTGTCGGAACGAATGCACTTCTTGCAAGGACACTTGGACAGGGGAATAGTAAAAAAGCTGCAAAAGTAGCAGGTAACAGTCTGTTCCTGGGCGTGATCATTTATGTGGTCTGCTTATTATTTGCTATCTTTGGGGTGAAAGCATATATTTCATCACAGACAGTAGATGCAGAAGTACTGGAGATGGGAGTCAGCTATCTGCAGATATGCTGTGTGATTTCTTTTGGAATTATTTTCTTTTCTCTATTTGAAAAGTTACTCCAGGCAACAGGTCGTTCTCTTTATTCTACAATTGGTCAGGTAGTAGGTGCGGTTGTAAATATTATCCTTGATCCGATCATGATCTATGGTATTGGACCCTGCCCTGAAATGGGCGTGAAGGGTGCAGCCTACGCAACCGTAATTGGTCAGGTAGCATCAGCAGTTTTATTATTCATTTTCCATATGAAATTGAATAAAGAATTTGAGCATGGGGCGAAGTACATGAAACCAGATAGCGGAATTATCAAGGAAATTTATGCAATCGGACTTCCGGCAATTATCGCTCAGGCTCTGATGTCTATTATGGTTTATGTGATGAACCTGATCCTGAAGTTCAATCCATCAGCACAGACAGCATATGGCCTGTTCTATAAGGTACAGCAGTTTGTTCTCTTCCTTGCATTTGGTCTGCGAGATGCAATCACCCCGATCCTTGCGTTTGCTTATGGAATGAGAAGCAAAAAGAGAATCCAGGATGGAATCAAATATGGTCTGATTTATACAATTGTATTAATGATTCTGGGAATTGCAATCACAGAGATTTTCCCTGGAGCATTTGCCAATCTGTTTAATGCGGGACAGTCAAGAGAATATTTTATCAGTGCGATGAGAGTGATCTCAGTAAGCTTCTTATTTGCCGGAATCAATGTTGCTTATCAGGGCATTTATCAGGCACTGGATGGAGGTATGGAATCGCTGGTTATTTCACTTTTGAGACAGCTTGTGATTATTTTACCATTGGCGGGAATTTTTTCTATATTTGTAAGAAATGGTCAGATGGGAGTTTCGCTGATCTGGTGGGCATTTCCGATTACTGAAATAATTTCATGCTTTGTAGGATATATGTTCTTAAAGAAAATCAGAAAAAATAAGGTTAATGCCTTGCGTTAAGGAGGATTCAGAGATGGCGAAAAGAATTATTACGATCAGCAGAGAATTTGGAAGCGGTGGACGTTTTATAGGAGAAGAAGTTGCAAAAAAACTTGGAATTGCTTATTATGATAAAAATATCATCAGCGAGATTGCAGAAAAGTCTGGTTTATCTCCGGAATATATTCAGGAAAATGCAGAGTTATCTCCGAAGAAAGGTTTACTTGCATATGCACTTGCCGGACGTGACATCACAGGGAAATCTGTAGAAGATATGGTATATGAGGCACAGAGAAAAGTTATCTTAGATCTGGCTGAGAAGGGACCCTGTGTGATCATTGGAAGAAATACAGATTACATCCTGAAGGACAGGGATGATGTGCTGAATGTATTTATCCATGGGGATATGCCAGAGAAAACGCAGCGTATCATTCGCTTATATAATGTAGAAGAGAAGGAAGCTGTCAAAATGATGGCAGATACAGATAAAAGACGTATGACAAATTACAACTTTTACACGGATCAGAAATGGGGAAAAGCCAGCAACTATACGTTGTGTCTGAACAGTTCACAGCTTGGATATGACAGATGTGAGAAGATAATAGTGGAATGCAGCAAATAACCGAGGCGTGAGTCATAGTCAAGTTGCTGTGAACGGAGTGAACAGTAATATTAAAGGAAGCGTGTCGAAAGTATAAAAATATAGATATTGACAAGAGATAAAAAATAATTTAATGTTTGATTATTGTAAATAATATAATTACAACTATAATGGGGATTAAAGGAAAAGTCAACACAGTAATGAAACTTACGGAGGATTGTATCATATGCTATTTATACACCAGAATCAAAAAACATATGACTAAAAAAATGTATCACCTTTATTATCGTGAAAACAGGGAAAAGATTATGAAACTATGACTGAGGTAATGGATGAAAGAGGATCCGGACAAAGTTAGATTTATGAGAATACTAAAATCCTTGTATAAACATTGATTATTATATGATACTATAAATGTTCACAAAGGAGAGTTTATGGAATACAAAAATCAAACAGAAAATCGTGCATTTCAGGAAATGTTGCAGGCAGCAGTAAAACGGCTGCAAAATCGTTCCGGAGAGGATCTTGCAGCAAAAAGTGGGGCTGTTTTTCATAGCAGCCGAAATGTGCTTGAAGTACTGAGTTTTTATGAAACGATTGAAATTCAACTCCCTGAGTTTCGTATTAACTCAAAAATGGACGAATGGCATTATCTGATATTGCTGCATTATCTGGATATGGCCGATGGAACAGAAGGCTCACAGAAGCTCATTACTTTTGGTAACCTGAAAGATGGATTGATTCGAGGAACCAAGTTTGACCGGGCTGCAGAGCAGAAACTGGAAAAGCTTTTGCAGGATAAAGATCCTGAGAAAATTCAGAAAGCATGTAAAAACCTGGGTGCAGAATTCACAGAGACAAAGGCGGATCTGTGTGCTGTTTTTCCAGTTCTGCCAAGATATCCGGTAACTTTAAAGATATGGTTTGCAGATGAAGAATTTCCTGTATCTGGCAAAATATTTCTTCAGGATCATGCCGATCATTATCTGAGTGTAGAAGATGCGGTAACAGTTGGAGAAATTTTGCTGCAAAAATTATCGGAAGCATTTTCTTCTCTCTGATCATGAATCAGAAAACTTTCCAGTCCGGCTTTGATAAATTTGTCAATTGTTGTCTGAATCTGTTTCCAGTCATTGCAGTGATTTCTAAGCATCAGTCTGTTTATGGAAAGGCATCCATTCATCTGAAAATAAAAGACAGACTCTGCCTGTTCAAAGGTCAGGAGGCTGTGTGACATAAGCCAGGTCACATAGCCTTCTTTTGTATTTTCTGCTATTTTTTCCAGAAGGATGGGAGCTATCGTGTCATCCAGGAACAGTGCCCTGTACTGTGATTCCATTTGAATTTTCTGACAGAATGGATAAGAACAGCTTTTTTTATTAGGACAGAATAAATGATCTACAGTTGTTAACATATCCTGAGTCATATCGTCAAAAATATCTGTTAATACATCATGGATATCGTAGTAATGAAGATAAAAAGTGCCACGGTTGATTTCAGCATTTTTGCAGATCTCAGTAACTGTAATTTTTGTAAAACTTTTCTGCTTTAACAATTCTAAGAACGTATCTTTTATGGTTTGCCTGGTATAGCGGGTACGGCGATCTTGTTTTCTCGTTTTTTCTGACATTATATCCTCCTGTATTATTTGGTATCATATGATTTCTCAACAATTTTTTTGATGTGTTGAGTAGCTATACAAATCTCACAGATTGATTATTGTAATTTATATAGTAACAACTATAATGAGATTTAAAGAAAAAGTCAACAGGTTGTTCAGAATTTTAGGAGGAAAAATATGGGACATGTAATTGCGATATCAGGAAAAGGCGGCGTAGGAAAAACTACACTTTGTGGATTATTGATCCAGTATTTGTGTGAAAGTGGGAAACGTCCGGTTCTGGCCGTGGATGCAGATGCGAATGCCAATTTAAATGAAGTGCTTGGTGTGGAGCCGGAGATCACACTTGGAGAGCTGAGAGAAGAAATTGAGCGGGCAGGCGTAGATCCACGATATCAGATCCCATCTGGTATGACAAAGCAGGCATATCTGGAAATGCGTCTTTCTGATGCGATTGCGGAAGAAGATGATTATGATCTGATGGTAATGGGGCGAACCCAGGGACAGGGCTGCTATTGTTTTGTAAATGGTCTTGTACAGACCCAGGTTCAGAAACTGCAAAGCCATTATCCATATATTGTGGTTGATAACGAAGCGGGTATGGAACACATCAGCAGAGGAATCCTGCCAATGATGGAAGTTGCGATTCTTGTGAGTGACTGTTCCAGAAGAGGTGTTCAGGCAGCCGGACGTATTGCAAAGCTGATGAATGAATTAAACTTTAAACCACAGAAAACTGGATTAATTGTGAATCGTGTTCCAGATGGAAAACTGGATGCCGGAACTCTGGAAGAAATCCGAAATCAGGGATTGGAACTGTTAGGTGTTGTACCACATGATGACCAGGTATATCAGTATGACTGTGATGGAAAGCCGATCATACAGCTTCCGAAAGATTCTCCTGTAAGAAGTGCACTGGGAGAAATTGTAAAGAAGTTAGGATTGTGAGTTGGAGGATTGAAAGTATGAAGATTGAGTAAGCAGAAATATCATCTGATTTGGTATAACCAATTGCAAAGAAAGGAAAATCTTCATGAGAAATCATTGGACAGAAATAGAAAAATATTTAGAAGACCAGAAGATAGCGCAGGAATTGATTGGAGAACTGAGAGATTTTCACATGCGTTATGAGGTAGAGAATCAGGTAAAAGAACGGGTAGAAAAACCGGATATCCTATTTTATGGGAAAAAGATTCTGGAAATGTCAATAGCAACGCTTCTTCAGGGAGATAACCTGTTACTTTCCGGTGCGAAAGCTACAGGAAAAAATGTACTATGTGAGACACTGGCATGGATATTCGGAAGACCGGAATACGACATTTCTTTTCATGTAAATACGGACAGTGCCGATCTGATTGGAACGGATACCTTTATAAATAATGAGGTTCGCCTTCGGAAAGGCCCCATCTACCAATGCGCGGAATTTGGAGGATTTGGAATCCTGGACGAAATCAATATGGCAAAAAATGATGCGGTTTCTGTACTGCATGCCACACTGGATCATCGGCGCAGAATCGATATTCCAGGATATAACAGGATTTTACTTCATCCGGCAACACGATTTATCGGCACGATGAATTATGGTTACGCAGGTACCAGAGAGCTAAATGAAGCATTGGTTTCAAGGTTTATGGTAATTGATATGCCTGAAATGGATGAGGATAGTGTCCTTTTTGTATTAAGACAACATTTTCCAGATGGGGAAAAAAGTGCACTGAAAGCTTTTGCAGGACTGTTTCTGGATTTGCAGATCAAAGCTTATCATGGAGAAATCTCAACAAAATCTCTTGACCTGAGAGGATTGGTTTCTGCTGTAAAAGCAACAAGAAGCGGACTTTCTCCAATTGATGCAGTCCGGATGGGGATCATAAATAAAAGTTTTGATGTATTTGAAAAAGAAATCGTAGAAGATGTGGTTTCTACAAGAATCCCATCTTCCTGGACCGGAAAAGACATATGGGGGTAAACTTGTATGGAGGATGTCAGATGGCCGGCGGAACAACTGGAAGAACATCGTCTGGAGATCAGCAATCGTATCAGAAATCTTTTTTGGACAGTCAGTGGTGATTATGATACGGAATTTGAACCGGACACAGAAAAATATGTTTATTCAAAACAAACGGTTCTGTATGAGGCAGTGAAGCAGGGTGCCTTTGCACGATATTTTGATCAGAAAAAACTTGGCATGTATTTGATGAAAAAATTACATTTTTCTGCTGGAGAAGATATGCTGTTGCCTCTTGCTGGATTATGCATGGATGCCGCAGTGAATCGTTTTATCATTCGAGAACGTTTGGGAACAAAGGAAATCAGAGAACAGGCGTTCAGAGAATTGGAAAAGGCCGAGGAAGAGCAGGTATCAGACAAAGCTGGAACAGACCTGATTCACAGGATTAGGCTTCTGTATATAAGGCATGTTCTGGAGAACACAGACGATAAGGGAATGGATCCACAGGCAGAGATTGCATTGTACAAGATTCTTTCTCTGAAGGATGCGGAAAATACGGAAGATGTCATAAACGTGATAGATGAGATTTATAATCATGTTCTGGATCCCTCTTTTGAAAAAAGAAATGGAAATCTGGAGAAGATTCTGAATTTACCGAATATGGCATTGGCCAATGACGCGTGGCAGGAATGCATGACGGATGAACAGATGGAAGACATTATTCAAAAATATCTTTCTAATCTCAAAAAAAAGATGATGAGTCTGGATATCAGAAACAAAAAGAAAAAAAGATTTTATTTCTCGCCGGAAAATGAAGAAGTTCCGAAAAGCTCGGAGAATATAAATCCACAGGCAGTGCGACGGATACGGGAATATGTGGAACTGAATTACGGAAAATCGTATCTAAGTGAATCGGAGCAGGCCAGGGTCAACCGGAAAATTTGTACAGGAATCCACAAAAACTGTATCCTGTATCTTACAGATGGAATTTTACAGAGCCCTGTGATAAAAAATAATCAATACCGTTTTTCTCAGCTGCAGTTTGAAAAAAATAAAGCCTATTATGGAAATAATCACTGGATCATCAAAAGAAATATTTCTGTGTTGGCAGAGTCACTGAAACGGGCATTTATAATCCGAAAGGATGATTTTGTCAGCAGATCTGATGCAGGGCAGCTTGTTCCTGAGAGGTTATGGAAAATTGGAAGAACAGACGATGACAAGCTATTTAATAGAAAAAAAAGATCTGATGATTCTGAGTTTGTAATAGACGTCCTGATTGATTCCAGTGGTTCCCAGGCTGACAGACAGGCTCAGGTAGCGGCTCAGGGATATATTATCAGTGAAGCATTAAGCCAGGCAGGAATTCCTCATCGGGTGACAGGATACTGTGCTTTCTGGGGATATACAGTACTTCAGAGATTTCGGGATTATGAAGATCCAAGGGAAACAAATGAAAGAATCTTTCAATTTCGGGCGTATGCCAATAACAGAGATGGGCTTGCACTGAAAACAGTCTGTTCCTCTCTCATGGAGCGACCGGAAAAAAATAAGATTTTAATCGTATTAAGTGATGGAAAACCCTGTGATATGAGCATACAACGACCAGGAACCCGCCAGCCCAAGATCTATGACGGAGAAGGAGCTGTGAAAGATACTGCATCTGAGGTGCGTCGGGCCAGAAATCAGGGAATTTTCGTAATTGGTATTTTTGTAGGGAATGAAGAAGAACTTTCCGTGGAAAAGAGAATCTATGGAAAAGACTTCGCCTATATTCGTAATATCAGCAATTTTTCCCGTATAGTAGGAACTTTTTTGCGAAGACAAATTGATATGGAATGAAAATGGAGGAATCACTATGGGTAAAATTGAATTTTCCAATTGTCAGGATGTAAGAAATCAGAAAAAGATACAGGAATTAGACTGTCCACGCTGTCATGAACCGGGAGGCATTGAAGCCTTTGTGAAAGACGGGATACTTGCAGAGGACGGAGTATGTGATAACTGCGGATATATTCTTCCAGAAGGAACAGAACTGGAGGAAGTGGAGTAAGAAGCATTTAAGGAGATAAGAGATGAAAATAGCAGTTTGCGGAAAAGGTGGATGTGGAAAAAGTACAGTAACCAGTCTTTTGGCTAAGGCTTTAGCCAGACGCGGAAAAGAAATTTTGGTAATTGATTCCGATGAATCTAATTATGGTCTACACCGACAGCTAGGTATGAAGCTTCCCAGAGATTTTACAGACTATTTCGGTGGTAAGCAAAATGTTTTAAATGATATGATGTTATCAAAATTTACTCATCAGTTTTTTGAGGAAACCTGGACTATAGATGATATACCGGAAGATTATTATAGTCTGAAGGACGGTGTAAAACTGATGAGCAGTGGAAAAATTCATCAAGCAAATGAAGGGTGTTCATGTGCTATGGGAACTGTTATGACTCAATTTATCCAAAATCTTAGGCTTACAGAAGACCAATTTGCATTAATGGATATGGAGGCTGGTATTGAACACTTCAAAAAAATCGGGGAATTATCGGAAAGTATTCAAAAACCATTTTATTACGTTTTCAATAAAGTAACAAAAGAGAATCAGGAAATGATGTATGAAGCTGTATGGAATTCAAGTCGAGTCGCTGTATCTCTTGGTGCGGATCCTGGTATTATGGGAGAGGGACTGATGGGGAAAGAACTATCAGAAAAACCAGATGCTATTGAAAACTTAACAGAATTTCTACTTTCTATTTAATGTGGATATATGATAAAAGATAACCAGATTATACAGCTGTAATTTGTAAAATTAGATCCGCTTGATGCAAGAAAGAAGCAGTGATATACTGAAACAAAAGGTATTTATAAAATAATAAAAACCTGGAATTGTATTGTGTGATTGAACAGTTACAAAGAATGCAATTCTTGTGGAGGGTATAGGATGATACAGATTGCAATTGTGGAAGATGAAGAAATTTACGTAAAACAATTAACAGAGTATATCCGGAAATATCAAACGGAAAGGGGAAGATCAATAAAGGTTACGGTATTTGGTGATGGAGAAGATATCATTGAGAATTACAGTGGTGGTTTTGACATTATTCTGATGGATATTCAGATGCGGTTCATGGACGGTATGACAACTGCAGAAAAAATCCGTCAGATGGATCAGAAAGTAATTATTATGTTTATTACAAATATGATTCAATATGCAGTACGTGGATATGAAGTTGATGCAATGGATTATGTAGTAAAACCAGTTGAGTACTTTTCTTTTTCGCAGAAATTGGATAAAGCAGTTGGACGTATGCGCTCTGAGGTTAAAGAATTTCTTACGATTCCGACTGGAGAAGGAGTTGTAAAGATAGATATAGCAGATATCTATTATATTGAGGGGCAGAGACATAATGTAATCTATTATACTTCGAGAGGAGATTACTGTTCAAGAATTACAATGAAAGAACTCGAAGAAAAACTTGCAGTACATAATTTTTTTCGATGTGCAAAGGGATATCTGGTAAATATGAATCATGTAGAGGGGTTTGTTGGTTCTGATTGTGTGATTCATAATGTACATATACCTGTCAGCAGAACCAGAAAAAAAGAATTCATGAATCTGCTTCTGCAAAACCTCAATATGGAATGATTTCATGTGAAATGGAGGATACTATGTTATATCAGGATATTCCGAGAATTTATACGGCAATAGCAGAGTGGGGATCATGTCTGGTTTATCTTTATATCCTAAAAAAAGAAAACATGAAATCTGTACATTTTCTGGCAGGCAGTCTTTTCATGCTGGCAATGCAGAGTATCTTTCTGACTTTAACAGGCAATGTAACTGAAATTTTGTGGATTCCCTGTATGATGACCGCTGCAGGTATGATGTATATATTTCTTATGGTCGGAGGAAATATGAAGCCTCTGGGAGCGGCTTATTGCTGTGCTCGCGCATTTGTTCTTGCTGAGTTTACAGCTTCGCTGCAGTGGCAGATGGTATCTGGTGTACAGACATGGGGAAATCAGAGCATCTGGGTTGAAATTCTGATCACGATGGTTATTTTTGGAGGCTGCTTTACTATTGATATTTATTTAGAAAAAGATCTTCTGAAGCAGAATTATCTTGAACAGATGACAGTAAAGGAAGTAGCAGCGGCGGCAATCATGGCTGTTGCAATCTTTGCTTTTAGTAATCTGAGCTTTTTAAATGAAAATGCACCATTTGCGAGCAGAGAACGTGCAGATATTTTTTCTATCAGAACACTGATTGATTTTGGAGGTATTGCAATCCTGCATGCTTATCAGAGCAGGATAAGTGAGTATGTTGCCGAGAAAGAACTTTCAGTGATGAACGTGATGTTGAAAAGCCAGTATGAACAATACCGAAATTATCAGGACAGCCTGGATCTCATACAAATGAAATACCATGATCTGAAACACCAGATAACGGGACTTCGTGCGGAATCAGATGAAGAGAAACGAAAAAAATGGATTGATTCCATGGAAAATGAAATCGCTGCTTTTGAAAATATAAGCAGAACGGGGAATCAGGTACTTGATACGATTTTGGCAGCTAAGATTTTCCACTGTCGAAAAAATCATATACAGATTACCTGTGTGGCAGATGGAAAATTATTGGATCATATGCATGTAACCGATATATGTTCTATATTTGGAAATGCTTTGGATAATGCGATTGAACATGTAATTTTGATTCCAGATCCGGAAAAAAGACTGATCCATCTGACAGTATCCGCCCAAAAAGGATTTGTGTTCATCAAGATAGAGAATTATTGTGAAGCAGAAATTTCCAAAAATGAGGAGGATCTGATTACAACAACAAAAAAGGATAGTAAAAACCATGGTTTTGGATTGAAGAGTATTCGTACAGCTGTAGAAAAATATGATGGTTCTGTAGTATTTGGAGTACAGCAGAATTGGTTTGAATTAAAGATTCTTTTACCCAGAGTATTGTAATGCTCTGGGTATTTTTGTTGCCAAGCATACGACAAAAAGGTCCGGTGGACCTTTTTTAGTATTTTGTGCCATATTTGCTGCATCTTGTGCCAAAAGCGGCACGAAATAATATCCATGTTATAGTAATGCCAACAGGAAATGATACCTGAAAAAAACGAGAGAGTCAAAGGAGGAAAAAGAGAATGATCAGTGTTGAAATGGAAGATGTTCTGGCGGTATTACAATTATGCAAACCGTATATTATCGGTATTATTGCTGCACTTGTAATTGGAATCGTAATTATGACCGCATGCCGCAGGATGTCCAGGGACAAAAGATTTCTGATAAGAAGGGAAGCTGCGATCGCAATGGTTCTTGCAGTTGTTGTCTGCGTGAATATGATCTGTTTTGGACCAATGGCTACGTTGATTGGACTTGCAACGGGAAATGGAACTTTAAGCGATGAAACAAATGAAGAAGCTGCGGAAGTGGCAGAAGAAATTATGGAAGACGGAATTGTTCTTCTGAAGAATGAAAGCCTGCTTCCTTTAAATGAAACAAATAAACTGAATATTTTTGGCTGGGAATCTATCAATCCGGCTTACGGAGGAGCTGGTTCCGGTGGAATTAATGATCTGTATGATATTGTCAGTCTGAATCAGGGACTTGAAAATGCCGGATTTTCTATTAACCAGGAACTGGTTGATTTTTATAACAATTATGGTGCAGATAATCCGGAAATGTCTATCCAGAAACAGAGCTGGACATTACCGGAGCCACCTGTAGATACGTATAGTGATGAGCTTATTAAAGGTGCAAAAGAGTATTCTGATGTGGCAGTTGTGGTTCTTTCCAGAAAAGCAGGTGAAGGTCATAATGATATTCCTATGGATGTAAAAAAAGCAGCCTATGATAATAATTCAGATGAATATGATGATTTTCCTGAGGGAGAGCATTATTTACAGCTTTCACAAACTGAGAGAGATATGGTGGATATGGTTTGCTCAAATTTTGATAATGTGATTGTGATTTATAATGGAGCAAATCAGTTTGAACTTGGTTTCGTAGATGAATATCCACAGATTAAATCTGTTGTATGGTGTCCCGGAACTGGAAATGTGGGATTTGATGCACTTGGTAAAGTTTTTTCAGGAGAAGTCAATCCTTCCGGAAAAACACCGGATACATTTATTTATGATATGACGACTGCTCCGTGGTGGAATAATGCAGAAAAAATCGAGTATACAAATCTGGCAGAT
Source organism: Blautia sp. BIOML-A1 (assembly GCF_009883055.1). Lineage (GTDB taxonomy): Bacteria > Bacillota > Clostridia > Lachnospirales > Lachnospiraceae > Blautia_A. The sequence continues at coordinate 168,440 of NZ_WWVR01000011.1, forward strand.
ATGGCAGTTGAGGGAATGAATGCAGGAACTGCTCAGGTGTATGCTCCAGCATTTACCAATTATGTGGAAGGTATTTATGTAGGATATAAATACTATGAAACAGCTGCACAGGAAGGTGCGATTGATTACGACAAGACTGTACAGTATCCATTTGGATATGGTCTGAGTTACACAGAATTTGAACAGAAAATGGGCGAACTGGAGGAAAAAGACGGACAGATTTCTGTAGATGTGGAAGTAACCAACACCGGAGATGTTGCCGGAAAAGATGTAGTAGAAGTGTATTATAATCCACCATATACAAATGGCGGAATTGAGAAATCTTCTGCAAATCTGATCGAGTTTGCAAAAACAGAGCTGCTTCAGCCGGGAAAATCTCAGACCGTTACAGTTACATTTAGTATAGAAGATATGGCCTCTTATGATGAGAATAATGCAAAAGCGTATGTTCTTGAACAAGGCGATTATGTGATCTCTATCAACAGCGATTCACACACTGTGCTGGATCAGAAAACTTATACTGCAGATGCTGATGTAGTATATGAGGGAGAAAATAAAAGAGCATCAGATAATACTGCAGCAACAAATGTATTTGAAGATGCAAAAGGAGCATTCCTGTAATTCATTAAAAGCGCCAATTGAATAAAAAAGAACCTCAAGGTATGATTGAGTTGCATCTTGGCGGATGTAAGC
>NZ_WWVR01000072.1 GCF_009883055.1 Blautia sp. BIOML-A1
GTTAGCCATCTTTTTTTCTTTTTTCAGATAAATTCAGAGAGGGTATGACTCGTTGTGAGCCATACCCTCTCTGCTTTGAAACTATCTATTGATATGCTCCCTTCTAGGTAGACAAGTGAAATAATAAAAACTTGTCACCTAGGAGGGAGCATATTTTATGTCTAAAAGAAAAGTATCTGTTGTGGATAAGATATATGCTGTAAATCTATATCTGGATGGAAAAGAAAGTCAACGGCGAATTGCCGATATGTTTGATGTAAGTCTCGCATCTGTCCAACAATGGATTCGAAACTATGAATCTATGGGAGCAAATGCATTCACATTGAAAGGGAATAAAAAATATTCCAAAGAATTGAAACAACAAGCAGTCGTAGATTATTTAGCAGGCTATGGTTCTCAAGATGATATTTGCAAAAAATATGGGATCCGTTCAAAAGCTAAGTTACAAATCTGGATAAAGAAGTATAATGGTCATGAAGAATTAAAATCTTCTGGAACAGGAGGAAGCATTATCATGACCAAAGGAAGAAAAACCACTTTTGAAGAACGGGTTGAAATAGTACAGTATTGTATCGCACATGATCGTAATTATGCCAAAACAGCAGAACAATACCAGGTGTCCTATCAACAGGCTCGCAATTATATAGTCAAATATGAAGCTGGTGAAATAGAAGCTTTAAGAGATAACCGTGGCAAACGAAAACGTCCCGATGAGATGAGTGAATTAGAAAAGCTGCGTGCTGAAGTTAAAATTTTAAAAGCAGAGAAAGAATGTGCTGAAATGGAAGCATCTTTTTAAAAAAAACTCGAAGAAATAGAGAGGAGGCGGGGCTAAGCCTGGTCCGTCATGAACATATATATCAGGCAATCAAAGAAGAACATGAAGATCATAATTATTCAGTTGCTGCACTTTGTAAACTTGGTAATGTTTCTAGAACAGCTTATTATAAATGGCTACACAGAGAAATTCCCAAAAGCGAGCAAAAGAATAGGTTTATTGATGACGAGATAGAAAAGATTCACACAGACTCACCAGATAAAGGCTATCGAAGGATCAGAGATGATTTGGAACGATATCATGGTATTGATATAAACGATAAACGTGTGCTACGCATTTGCCGTAAACTTAATATAAAATCAACTATCAAGTATTCTAACAACGGATGCACAAGACAGGCTGCAAACCCTCAGTATATAGCTGAAAACATACTTAATCGGGAGTTCACTGCCAAAGCACCAAATGAAAAATGGCTCACTGATGTGACAGAATTCCATTATTATATTGGGATTGAAAAGCATAAAGTTTATCTAAGTGCAATACTGGACCTATATGATAGACGGATTGTTTCGTATGTTATTCGTGATAAGAACAACAATGCTTTGGTGTTTGATACGGTAGACAATGCTTTACTTAGAAATCCTGATGCGCAGCCACTGTTTCACAGTGACAGGGGATTCCAATATACGAACAGGACATTTCATACAAAACTTGTAAATGCTGGAATAATACAAAGCATGTCGCGAGTTGCTAAATGTATCGACAATGGACCAATGGAAGGCTTTTGGGGGATTTTGAAGAGAGAGCGATACTATGGAAAACGATTCACTGATAGAGGTACTCTCGTAAAAATGATCGAAGATTATATAGATTACTATAACAATAAACGCTTACAAAGGAATCTCGGAATTTTAACACCAATGGAAAAACACGAAATTTACTTGCAAACCGCATAAAAACTGCCAGCAGACAAATTTCTGCTGGCAGGAAAATTTATATTTTTTCAATTGTCTACTTGACGGGGAGCGGTTCACATATTTCCCGACAGCCCCATTCTTTTTCTTCTGTCTTTATATGCCAGAAACAGAATCGTCAGAAACGTAACTGTCTCCGCTGCAAGAAGAGAGATCCAGATTCCATTTAATCCGAATAATTTCGCAAGTATAACTGCGCAGATAACAATAGCAACAATTCCTCTCAGGAATGATCCCACAATCGCGATTTTCGGTTCATCTACTGCTGAGAAATATGCCACCAGTACAACATTGATTCCTGCAACTATAAATCCAAGGAAATACAGACGCAGTCCTGTATGTGCATAATTCAATAACTGAACATTGTTTTCACTGTTGAAAATGCTGATTAGCGGGTCAGTTGCTGTCCAGATGATCAATGGATCAATGCTTCTACTGCAAGACATACGAGCAGGCTCCATTTCAGAAGTTTTTTTATCTGAATAGGCTGACCTTTTCCGTAGCTTTCACTGATCAGAGGCTGTGCTCCCTGGGCCAGACCGTTGAAGATTGCAAATGCCACGATAGAAAGGTTTGCCACAACTCCATAGGCTGCTACACCTACATTTCCTGCAATTCCCAGGATCAGGAAGTTAAATACAATAGCGATCACACCGGAAGACAGTTCACCGACGAATGCGGAAACTCCTAGCTGACAGCAGGAAATCGTCTGAATGACGGTTTTTTCCAATGGAATCCTACATGGTTTCTGCTGCTTCTGTAGTGTATGGTACAGACGCTCATTGTTACGATCGGACAGATTGCAGTAGCCAGTCCGGCTCCGGAAAATCCCAGACCGACTGGGAACATGAATATATAATCAAATATAATGTTAAAGATACTTCCACTGATGGAACCGATCATTGCAATAGAAGGCGCCCCATCGTTTCTGGCAAATGCAGTAAATGTATAATTTGACATGAAGAATGGTGTTGCGATCAGAATAATTCTCACATAGTTTCGTCCAAGTCCGATCAGTCCGGCATCTGCACCCAGCAAAGCCAATGCTTTGTCCGGAATAAAAATTCCGATCAGCATAAATGGAACTGCAACCAGTATGCTCCAGGTTACTGACTGTACGAAATAATGTTCTGTATTTTCTCCTTTTGCCCTGCTTATGGCATACCTGGTAGCGGAACCAATCCCGATCATAGCCCCAATCGCATAGATCAGTCCATAAACCGGCAGGATCAAATTGAGAACTGCCAGTCCGTCAGCACCGGAATATACAGATATAAAGAAAGTATCTGCCAGAACATAAACGGAAATCCCGATCATTCCGGCAACACTCTGGGTTACATATTTAGTGAATCTTTTCAGCATAATTCTTGTCTCCTTCCGTAAAGACTTGCCTTCTATTATATATCTGTATTGTGACATGCTCCCACCACTTAAATCTCTGATTTTGAAGTGGGGGCTTCTTGCTCAATGGCTCTACTGAGCCAAGTATCTACAAGCTATCCTCGCGTGCCCCGCGATTTTTTGCCCGGACACGGGCATATTTCTTACTTATTGTCTTGTCCGGATACGGACAGTTTATGCTGCCA
>NZ_WWVR01000073.1 GCF_009883055.1 Blautia sp. BIOML-A1
GTCCCATGCTGCTCAGTTCCTTCGCCGCGGAGGCGTTCACGGAACGGAGGGCCGAGGTGCCAAGCCATTGGGCCGCTCCCCGTGCGCACAGCCATCCGAGGACCAGGGACGGCAGGCCGATCAGAATCATCTCGGTTAGATATTGGGCGATCAGGGATGGCTTGCCGATGCCGAGGGACACCAATACGCCCATCTCCTGACGTCGGTCGTTCATCCACAGCAAGAGCATGAGGCTGAGGACTATCACTGCCGAGATGGTCACGCCGATCAAAGCGCCGCGCATCATGGAGCGCACACTTCGGGCGGCATTCAGCATGCTCGACGTATATTGGTCATTGCGCGTGATCTGGTAGTTGTTCCAATCCACCGGAAGCTTCTTCGCCGCTTCCATGGTTTTCTCCACGTCGACACCCCTGTCCAGAACGAAAGTGGCATCCTGGTATATTTCCTTGCCGGCCTTGTACTGGTACAGAGTACTTGTAGTGTCCAAATCGGTGTACACAGTGTTGGAGGTGAGTTCCGCGCGGCTGGATACCTTTCTGTCGCTGTCCCCTTTGAATATTCCGACGATGGTGGTTTTGACAGTCGCCGTCGAATGCGACTCATTGTCGGCATCATATGGATTGGCCTTGAGCGTGAGGGTATCGCCGACTTTAAGCCCATTGGTTTTGGCGAGATCCTCATGGACCATCGACATATGCTTATCGGACGTCTTTAGATGACGTCCTTCGACCATGCCGAGCGTGTGGGACGTGAACACATTGAGTTTTGACGAATCGTTTGTGCCTATGACGTTGGCCGTATTGCCGAACTGCTGTTCTTTCTCCGCATCGTAATCATCGCCGCCGGGGACCTTCACCACGCTGGCTCCCACGAGATCGGCGGTGGCGTTCTGCCTGACCATGCACGAGCCAACCCCGGACAGCTTCGAGATTCGTTGCACATCGGCGGGACGGACCATTCCGCCTCCGCGAGGCGTCAGCATGCTGCCTTGCAGGTTGCTGGCCAGCACGAATCCGCCGACCGCCTGTTTCTCAATCTGTCCGGCCTCATGTTGAGCTGCCTGAGAAACCGCGGTCGCGGACAGCATACTCGCCGTTATGATGGTCAGCACAATGAACAGCACCGCGGTGCGCACTCGTTTTCTGAGCACATAGCGCGCCGCCCGTGAGATAAAGGTCATTAATACCCCCTGTAAAGCTGGGACCTTCTCGGTAGTGCCCGAAAAGATGTGCACTTTGGACCATGGCCGTCCATGGCACGATGATCAGTTCGCTTCCGCGAGTTTGTCATCGAGCCGGGACCTGTCGAGATAGCGGCGGGTCGACGCTTTCCTCGCGCCGTCTGTGGCGCTCGATGACCGCGGATTCGAAGACCTCGCCCTTGAGCTTGGGCACCTTCAGGCCGAGCCTGCCGGCCTTGGCGGTGAGGTTGCGTTCGTAGTGGCCGGCGCGGTACACCTTCCGTCCCCCGCTGCGCTCGTATCTGGCGGCCCCGGTGATCTCGTCGGCCTCGGCGTCGAGCATCGCGTTGAGGATCTGCGTCATCTTCTCGGTGATCAGCCGGTCGAGCCTGGTCTCGAGCAGGTTCTGGTCGATCTGTATGATGTTCTCGGGCATGGTTCCGTCTCCTGGCTTCCAATCGCGGTTTTTTGTTTTGGCGAATGAAAATCGTACACAGGACGCGGGCCATGCCCTCTTACGTCAGGGCCGGAATCCGAAAGTGCGCAAGAATTCGGGCGTTATCTATCTGCTGGTATCTCTATGTCGATGTGCGGTTGCGGATTTGATCGTGTGTCGCGTATGCTGTATGCCGGCATAGGGAATATCGAGGGAAAGAGAAGATTATGCCTAGGAGTTCCGGAAAGAGTTCTATGAGGAATCCGATGGGAAGCATGAGCACCAAGGCGAAGGTGATTGCGATCATTGTTGCTGTCGTAGTGATCATGGTGGGAACTATCATCGGATACCGCAAGATAGGGGGAATCTTCAATCCGAAGAAGGCCGAGCCTGAAATCACCACCACGATTGTCTCTCGTCAGCTGCAGACGATGCAGGACCTGACCACCGCCAAGGAAAACGATTATGGTTTCGAGGAATTCTCCGAGGGGAACATCGCCCATGTGAACAAGAAGAAGTTCACGATGTTCTACAGTTATGAGATTCGCGCCGGCGTTGACCTGGCCAAGGCGGAAATCAAGGTGCATGACGACACTCGCACGATTTCGATTACCTTGCCCAAGGCCACGTTGCAATCCGTGTCGGTGGATCCTGACTCGTTGCGCTTCTTCGACTCGGAGAGCTCGTTGTTCAATGGCAATGAGGTAACGGACACTGCCGAAGCGCTGAAACATGCCAAGAAATCGGCGTCCGACAAGGCTTCCAAGAGCGAACTTCTGCAGGAAGCCGATAAGCAGGCCAAGCAAATCGTGGAGAAGGCGTATTCGCCAATCGCCAAAGCGGACGGCTACAAGGTCCAGGTCCAGCTTGCCAATAAGTAGTAAGTGCTGTGCTGCCATGAAAGAACGTATCATGGCTAATGCGCTTGTTTGTAGCAGATTTTAGGGGTTGGGATTTGCTTGTCTTCTTGTTTATGGCACCTTTTTCGCGTTGCCTCGAGTATGAACGTTGCAATTCCGCGGCTCGTACTCGGGCTAGCGCGTTCTGCATGCCACAAACAGGCCACTTAGTAATTTTTGGAGGTTAACGGCTTACCCCCAGAGCACCGATCATCGCGCATTCTCGAACATTTATACAGATGTTAGTTCATTGTCTAAATATTTTTATGCTTACGAGTATCATACTCATGAGTATGATACTCGTAAGCATAAAAACGTTGAAAACCTTATTGGATTAGCGGCCTACTGGCATTGGGACGAACTGCGATTTCGGAAACCTGCCAACAGCATCTGAGAGCGGAAATTCCAAAGTCGATTGGTCTTTTTCGCTGAGTTTTTGCTGTACATCCGAGTACCTCATTGTGTAAGTGCATAACGCAGAGAGAGGGTGTGTTCGGAATCTCTTCGGATTCCGAACACACCCTCTCTGGCTTACAGGCGGCTCATATCGAACCGGCCGCTAGGCGACCCCGCGCGGTCAGGCGGCGAAGTACTCCACGCCGGCTGCGAACAGCGGCTGGTCCTTCTCGCCGGGCACGTTCACGAATGTGCCGTTGCTGTAGCGCTCGGAGTGGCCCATCTTGCCGAACACGCGGCCGTCCGGGCTGGTGATGCCTTCGATGGCCAGCAGTGAACCGTTCGGGTTCACGCTCAGGTCCATGCCCGGCACGCCGGCCTCGTCCACGTAC
>NZ_WWVR01000012.1:0-140 GCF_009883055.1 Blautia sp. BIOML-A1
AACTGTTCACAGGTAATATCCCGCGAGGTGTTTTGCCATGAATATGGCAAAATCCCGAGACATACGGGGCAAAATGCCATCACCGAAGGTGATTTGGAATGCATTTTGACCAAGTTACTGTGAACGGAGTGAACAGTAAC
>NZ_WWVR01000012.1:322-80651 GCF_009883055.1 Blautia sp. BIOML-A1
CTGTTCACAGGTAATATCCCGCGAGGTGTTTTGCCATGAATATGGCAAAATCCCGAGACATACGGGGCAAAATGCCATCACCGAAGGTGATTTGGAATGCATTTTGACCAAGTTACTGCGAACGGAGTGAACAGTNCACAGATGTAGAAAAGAAACGTAAATTCGTGTGTGTTGATCCACATGATATGCCGATCATCGCAGTTGTTGATCCGGAAATGATGTCCTCTATGCCGAAAGGACTGACTGCTTCTACCGGTATGGATGCACTGACTCATGCAATCGAAGGTTACACCACAAAAGCTGCATGGGAAATGACAGATATGTTCCATCTGAAAGCAATTGAACTGATCTCCAAATCTCTTCGTGGAGCAGTTGATAACACCAAAGAAGGCCGTGAGGGAATGGCTCTTGGACAGTATATCGCAGGTATGGGATTTTCAAATGTAGGTCTTGGAATTGCTCATTCCATGGCTCATACGCTGGGCGCTGTTTACGATACACCACATGGAGTTGCATGTGCTATGATGCTTCCGATCGTTATGGAATACAACCAGGAATGCACTGGTGAAAAATATCGTGAGATCGCACGTGCAATGGGTGTCAAAGATGTAGATTCCATGACACAGGATGAGTACAGAAAAGCTGCAATCGATGCAGTAAGAAAACTTTCAGTCGATGTTGGAATCCCGACAAAACTGGAAGCAATCAAAGAAGAAGACCTTCAGTTCCTGGCAGAGTCTGCTCATGCAGATGCATGCGCACCGGGAAATCCGAAGAATGCAAGTGTAGAAGATCTGAAGGATCTTTTTAGAAAGATTATGTAATTTAAAAAAATTTAATCGTATGGGGAATCCTTTGAAAATTTCTCCTGGTGTTTCAGGTGGGGAGATTTTCGTGTGAAGGATTCCTCTTTTTGTGTTTGGATTGTAACTGTTCACAGGTAATATCCCGCGAGGTGTTTTGCCATGAATATGGCAAAATCCCGAGACATACGGGGCAAAATGCCATCACCGAAGGTGATTTGGAATGCATTTTGCCCAAGTTACTGTGAAAGGAGTGAACAGTAACTTGGGATTCTTGAGGCCTGCTGTGTAATGGAGAAGGATTGTTCTGTTGTATGCCATACTATGGGTAAACGAAAGATTGGATGACCACGGTAGAAGTATAAATAGTAACAGAGTACATAAATTCAATGACCTATTGCTTATACTGTGGTATATTGGTAAAAAAATGAAGAGAAGGAACGGGTTATGAGTATAGAAGTTGAGATCAAGTTAAAGATTAATGAGAAGAAAAGCATAGAAGAGAAACTGGCAGAATCTGGTTTCCAAAAAGGTGCACTTGTTGGGGAGTCAGATACTTACTATATGGCGGCGCATCATGATTTTGTAGCTTTGGATGAGGCACTTCGTGTACGCAGTACGGAAAACAGGACAACAGGTGAGAAGTCTGCTGCCATCACTTATAAGGGCGCGAAACTGGATAAGATTTCCATGAGCAGGCAGGAACTGGAGACAACGGTAGGTGATGCAGAAATCTGCCGTAATATATTAGAGCATATTGGTTTTTGTCCGGTTCCTTCTGTAGAAAAGCTTCGGCAGTATTATCACAAAGAAAATATCACGGCCTGTGCAGATTCGGTCACGGGGCTTGGGGATTATCTGGAGCTTGAAGTGATCGCTGATTCCAATACAGAGAGAGAACAGGCTCTGGAACAGATAGAAGAGGTACTTCAGATCCTGGGATATTCCATGCAGGATACGACACGAACCTCATATTTGTCCATGCTATTGGCAAAATAAAATACTTAAATTTGCGTCCCTTTTGGCGTTTCTGTCGTCTAATAAGTAGAAGCACATAAACAGAGGCTTTTACACAACATTTCCTGATGACCGGTCAGAGACAGGAGAATGGAGAAATCAATGAATAATGAATTTTTGATACGAAGGGCGAAGAAAGACGACAAAGATGCTTTCTGCAGGCTGATGGATGAACATTTGCAGTGCATGTACAAGATGGCATCTGCATATCTCAAAAACGATGAGGATGTTGCCGATGCGATCCAGGATACCATTCTTTCCTGCTATGAAAACCTGAAAAGTCTGAAGCAGAACAGATATTTTAAGACATGGATGCTGCGGATCCTGATCAACAAATGCAAGGATATTCTGAAGCAGAAGAAACAGGTTACATACACGGATCAGATGCCGGAGACTCCTTTTTATGAGGAAGAGTATGCTGCAAAAGAATGGGCACAGATGCTGGAACCACTGGATAATAAATATCGTCTGGTGATCCTTCTGTACTATATGGAAGGCTTCAATATCCGGGAGATCAGTGACATCCTGGATATGAAAGAAAGTACTGTGAAATCCCGTCTTCAGAGAGGAAGAAAACAGGTTGCAGAATTGTACGAATATAAGGTCAGGGAGGGACGTGCCTAATGATGAATCTTAATGATAATGAAAAGGATTTCCAGAAAAAACTTCAGGAAGAAACAGAAATACCGGTGATTGTGCATGAGCGTGTAAAGCAGGCATATCATCTGATCGAAAATAATACTGCTGTGCAGAAAAAGATGCCAAAAGAACCATATCACTGGATGAAGATCGGAGGAAGAATTGCAGGAGGTATGGCAGCAGTACTTGCAGTTGGATTTGTACTTTGTGCGGTGAATCCAGTCATGGCCAAAAATCTTCCGGTGGTTGGAGGACTCTTTGAAATGCTGCAGGATAACGTGAGCTTTTTCGGGGATTTTTCTGATCATGCAACGACTCTGGAAGCCGTTGATACAACTGAGACAGAAGGAACCGCGGCAGACACTGAATCAGATATAGAAGAAAATTCACCGGAAGATACTGAGGTGGGACCGGATAGGACAAAAAAAGACACTGCATATACCAAGACGGCAGATGGTTTGACAATCACATGCTCGGAAGTATACGCGAACAGTCAGGCGGTCTATATAACTATGCAGTTTAAGAGCGGGCAGCCATTTCCGAAGACAGAAACTTTGGCTGAGAGTGGCAAACCTGTTATAACTCTTGATATGACTGGAAGTGTGGATTTTAACCAGGAGGCAGATCCAATCATTGACGGTCAGGTGGAAGGACAGTTTCTGGATGACAACACCTATGCATGCATTTTCCGATATGATCTTGCTCAGGCGGCACAAGATTACACGGAATATAATGAAAAATATAATGAGATGTCACAGCAGGTGCTGGATGAAATGGGAATAACACTGGATGATCTGAATGATGAGACAGATGAAGGATATGAATTACTAAGTAAATTCTTAGATGAAGTTTCTGCAAGAGGCGGGGCACTGGAAACCTATATCAAAAATGTTGAGATCCCGGATACTTTTAACCTCCAGTTGGACATTACCAAGGTAAAAGGTCTCAAAGCAGATTATGAATGGTCAGAAGATGACTATGAAAAATATGGAACGGATGCCGGTTATTATAAATATGAAGGTGACTGGAACTTTGATATTCCGGTTACAGTAGACGATTCTCAGACCGAGGTTCTGGAACTGAACGATACAAATGATACAGGTATTGGACTCAGATCCGTAATCCGTACACCATATGAGCTGACGGTAAATGAGCTTTATGAGGATGGCTCTGCCAGTGATTGTTTTATGGTTGCACTTGATGCCAATGGAAACAAACTTCCATATAATGATTCCACCGGAAACTGCAATAATTTTACAATCCAGGACAGAGATATTTCCACCGTTGACATCTATATTCTGGACTATATTCAGTACATGGATGAACTGAAGGGACCGGATAATTACAACAATAATGAAAACAAACCAGAGGGTCAGAAGTGGAGCAATCTTCTCGACCAGTATGCAAAATATCACAAGACCCTGCATTTTGACTGATAACGTCATAGAATGAGAGAAATAAAAAGATAGTATTTTACTTTTGGGGTGGAAACGAGTATCATATGGGTAACAACGTTTGCACCCAAGGAGGAGATTATCATGAAGATTGGTTTTATCGGTTGTGGAAATATGGCGACAGCCATTTTAAAAGGAATTCTGAAAAGCGGTGAGGTGGCAGCAACAGATATCATTGCATCTGCTAAATCAGACAAAACCCGCGAAAAGATTGAGAAAGAACTCGGTATTAAGAAGGCGGATACGAACGCACAGGTTGTGGAATTTGCCGATGTAGTATTTCTGGCAGTGAAACCGCAGTTCCTGGAAGGTGTTCTGGATGAGATCAAAGCCAGCGTAAAAGCAGATCAGATTTTTATTTCTATCGCACCGGGCAAAACTCTCCAGTGGTTTGCAGACAAGCTTGGCGAGAAGACAAAGGTTATCCGTACAATGCCAAATACACCGGCAATGGTCGGAGAAGGCATGACAGCTCTTTGTGTGAATGATCTTGTGACAGAGGAAGATACAGCACTGGCAGTAAAACTCTGCAATACCTTCGGAAAGACAGAAGTGATTCCGGAACGTCTGATGGACGTAGTGGTAGGTGTTTCCGGAAGTTCCCCGGCATATGTTTTTATGTTCCTTGAGGCAATGGCGGATGCAGCAGTTGCAGATGGAATGCCGAGAGCACAGGCATACAAATTTGCTGCACAGGCGGTACTTGGAAGTGCGAAGCTGATGCTTGAGACCGGCAAACATCCGGGAGAACTCAAAGATATGGTATGCTCTCCGGCAGGAACTACCATTCAGGCAGTACGTGTACTGGAAGAAAAGGGGCTTCGCAGTGCAGTGTTTGAAGCGCAGACAACATGTGTGAATAAAGCTAAGGGAATGTAAGACGAATTGTTATAAATTTTGTTTGGTCAACCATTATTTCTACAATTGTAGAAATAATGGTTGACTTTTACTTTCTACAGATGTAGAATACAATCAACTTCTACAGATGTAGAAAATAAAATTCAGGGAGAATCCACTATGAAGACAAGAACAACAAAATTTATGACATTTATGACCGTAGCAGCACTGGGGATTTTTTCAGCAGGAACTGTCAGGGCAGCAGGAAATAATGATTTTTATACGCAGCCGCCGGCTGGCTCTGCCTGGGAGAAGTCAGATACGGAAGGAACCTATGCCAGTTATACAAATGGAAGTGATTATGTTAACATCTATAAATATTCATTGGAGGATGTTAAAACTGGAATCGCCAAATGTAACGACACTTACGAGGCCTGCTACCAGACGATTTATTCAGAGGGAAACAGCCTGTATATGGTAGTAGGATATGCAAAAGATGCAGATGATATAGGTGATGTAAGGGAATTTGTGGAATATATTTCTTATCCGGGCAACCCGTCTCTTACCAGACAGGCGGACGAAGATGCGGAAGGAAATGCTGATAAAACAGGTACGAATACTTCTGGTCAGACGTCCGGACAGACTTCCGGAGAAGATGCAAATTCCCCTGATACGGAAGAAAATGCTTCCGCAGATGCAGCAGATAACAGTGATGATTCAGATATTATTAGTACCTCGCCGATGACATTAGTTGACAGCGATGGAAATACAATTGAGATCAATTACATTCTCCACAAGGATTATTCCTATGAATATCGTGGAGATGACGGAATGGAATATACGGATAACGGGGATGAAACTTATACAGATGAAAATGGAAATACCTACTCAGCTCTGAATGATGATACACATCATCTGGGACATACGCTGGAACAGCATGATCTTCAGGATGTAGACGGCAATACTGTGACGGTTACAGAGACTACAAATGGTGATTATTATTTCCGGGACGACAATGGCACCGGATTCACGGACAACGGAGACGGAACATGGAGCGATGAAAACGGCAACAGTTATACCGAAATGAATTGATAGCGACGAGCTTCTGTAAAATATGCAGAAGCTCTTGCCATTTTTTGGCCCCGTGGTAAAATAAAATTATTCCTACATTTGTAGAAAATATATCAGATGTGAAACAGGAGGGTGGAAAAAGAGTGAAAAAAACATATCAGAGATTACCTGAATCAGAATTGGATATCATGCTTGTTCTTTGGAATGGTACTCCTCCGATGACCAGGCCGGAGATTGAAAAGGTGATCAATACAAAGAAAAAACTTGCATCGACAACAATTCTGTCGCTGCTGACAAGACTGGAGAGTAAAAACTTTGTGGAAGTGACGAAACAGGGAAAATTAAACCTGTATACTCCACTGGTTTCGCAGGTAGATTATCAGGCGCACGAAAGTCAGAGTGTTCTTGAGAAGCTTTATGGAAATTCGCTGAAAAAATTTGTGACTTCGCTTTATCATGGGAAGAAGATCAGTTCTGAAGAGATTCAGGATCTCAGTGAGTTTCTCAAGGAGCTGGAGAACAGAGAGGAATAGCAAATTATGGAGGTTTTTGTTCTGCATATTCTAAAACTGAACATTATTGCAGCAGTTGTAATTTTACTGGTCAGGGTACTGGCAATTTTGTTTAAAGGGCGAGTATCAGCTAGATGGAAGTATTTTATCTGGCTGCTGCTTGCGGTAACCCTTTGTGTTCCGGTGCGTCTCCCGGCGAATTTGGCATTGGTGGATGTTAAGATACAGAATAACAGTCAACGGGATGTACAAGAGCCGAAGACAGAGGATCACACAGTCAGATCAGGAAAAGGTCAGAAGATAGCAGAAACAGTGTCATCTTCGAACAGCAACAGGAAGAGTATGACTGAAATCCCGGAACAAAAGAGAACGGTCATGTGGGAGCCAGATAAATGGATGGAAATTGTGACTGTGATTTTTGTTACTGTCTGGCTGAGTGTGGCGGTGCTTAAACTGGCAGGAGAACTGCTGGCATATTGTCTCTCCATGAAGAAAATGGAGCGGATGAGTCTGCCGGTAAGTGATCCGGTGAGTATTCAGATGTACAGAGAGGTATGTCGGAGAAGACAGATACGCAGAATACCAGAACTCAGGCAGAATGCAGGCCTTACCACACCGCTTCTTGCCGGACTTTTTCATACAAAGTTGTATCTTCCGGCAGCCGGATATTCCGCAGAAGAAAGAAAACTGGTCTTTTATCATGAACTTACCCATTATTGTCACCGGGATCTCTGGTATAAGATGCTTCTTCGAATCTGTGCATCGATATACTGGTTCAATCCGTTTCTCCTTATCATGCTGAAAGAAGCGGATAAAGACATTGAGAATCTGTGTGACACGGCAGTTGTACACAGAGTCAATAAGAAGGAACATAAACTGTATCGACAGCTGCTTCTTCGCACAGTGGCGATGAACAGTCAGATTCCGTATGTGACGGCAAGTCTTAATGACAGTGGAATGGTGTTTAAAGACAGAATTCTGTATATGGTGAATATCCAAAAGCTGAGGAGAGGAATTCTGCCGGGAGTTTTGCTGGCGATGCTGCTTGTTGGCGGGAACCTGGTATTTACTGTTTCAGCAGGGACAGACACAGTTCCGGTCAGGATGGCGAAATCTGACCAGGAAAGGAATGCAGATCCAGAAGAAAAGAATACACCGGATTATGCACCATTTTCTGAAATGGTAAATATGCAGAAAAATGCAGAGACACAGAGCGAAGAGGAAGCGGCAGAGAATGTAGATCCAGAAGATTCTGTAAAGTCAGGCGAAAATGCAGATACGGAAACAAATTCTGAAGTGGCTGTGGAAAACAGTGGACAGATAAACGAAACGACAGATGATGGAAGTGATCCTGACAGCGACGGATCTGCGTCCTATTATGAGAATCTGCCGGAAGGTGTGCCATATACCAGTGGATTCAGTACTCCTTCCGGTGTGGCATCTATTGTGGCAGCAGGGGAAGGCGATGAGGAATCCAGAGTTCTTTATGATAACGGAGACGGAACTTATTCTGATGATCTCGGCTTCAAATACAGTTATCAGGGAGATGGAAACTGGGCAGATGCCAATGGAAATTCCTACCGCACCTGGAATGACGAAGATTACAATTTCGGAACCCAGCTGGGTCAGCATGAACTTCAGGGCAGCAACGGCACTGTCGATGTAAAAGAGACTACAAACGGGGATTATTATTACCGTGATGCAGACGGTGTAGGATACACCGATAACGGTGATGGAACCTGGACCGATGAGAATGGGAATACCTATACGGAGTGATCCGTCCGGTGGAAAATTCCCGGAAACTTATGGAATCAGGGTGCAGAGGCACTGGAAGACGCAGAGGATGCACTAAACGATGCATCATCGGATGAGCGAGCCACCGGCAGTCGAGGTTGTGGTGGTAATCAACAGCCTGGGAGTTGTGCTGATGCTGTACTCCGGCTCTGGAATCTCGGCAATCTCCAGTGTACCATATGCATTTTCTGAAGTGTTCAAAAATATCTCTCTGGGAACCTGGACTTATATTTTTCAGGGACTCCTGGTGTTATCGCTGATGATCATGCGAAAGAAATTTGTTGTACCGTATCTTTTCAGTTTTGTTGTGATTTACCTTCAGTGAAATGCTTGATGTACATGAAATGTGGATATACAACTTGGTTTAAACTGGAACATGTTCTGCAGATTCCGGTATCTGTTATCTTTGGATATTTCATTGATCTGACCATGCTTCTGTTTACATGGGTAAACCCGCAGGCATATGTTATGAAGATCGTAGATCTTCTCATCGGATGTCTGATCCTTGGATTTGGTGTGTATATGGAAGTACTTGCAGACGTTGTTATGTTGCCGGGAGAATCTTTTGTCCGTGCGATCGTTCTGACATGGGAAACCAACTTTGGTACGACAAAAATCTGCTTTGACGTTTCCATGGCAGTGATTGCGGCAGCACTGTCTTTTGCATTCACCAGACGCCTCAATGGTGTGTGTGAAGGTACAGTTATTGCGGCACTTCTGGTTGGATATATTGCCAGAGTTCTTGGCAAGAAGCTTGCATTTGTCAAAGAAAAACACTTGATATAAACTTCTGAGAAATGAAGGAAATACAGGGCTTTGCAGGATGTAGAATTTGATTCTGTGATAAATTTGTGACAAATGGAGAAAAATCCATAGAAACACCGAGATTAGGCATATTGATTTTCGAAAAGGCATATGCTGTAATTGCTATAGGCGAAAAGAAATGACGAGTCCATGTGGACGAAAAAGAGTGAAGCCCTCAGTACTGCGAATACTGGGGGTTTCTTCTTGTTTATTTACAGTGGATAAGAAACCACTAGGCTAGTGTTGCCTCACTTGTCGCCGTCTAACCATTTGCAAACATAATAGGCGGCTATGCTTGCCGTACAGGAGACAAAAAAAGAAATGACGATTTCCATATAGACTTCACCTCCTCCCGTTGCCGGGTATCGGCTGGACAACATAGCTAGTACATCACGCTTTAGAACAAAATGGAACATATATAAATGATTACTGTTTTTTTGAATCACAACACTCGACAAATTTTTTACAAAATCAGTGTATTGTCACTTTAAAAAAGATTTCTCGAGTGCTAAGATAGACAAGGGATATTACCTACTGAAGAGTTATCATAAATTACCTATGGAGGAAATATAAAGTGATAGAAGAAATTGAAGCACAGGAGAACAAAAAATTATCAGTCCTGCGGGGCGAGCTGGCTCTGCTGGTTGTGATATTGATCAACAGTCTGGGAGTCGTGCTGATGCTGTACTCCGGCTCTGGGATTTCGGCAATCTCCAGTGTACCATATGCATTTTCAGAAGTGTTTACAAAGATTTCTCTTGGAACCTGGACTTACATTTTTCAGGGACTTCTGGTGTTATCACTGATGATCATGCGAAGGAAATTTGTTGCACCGTATCTTTTTAGTTTTGTTGTTGGATTTGCATTCAGTGAGATGCTTGATGTACATGAAATGTGGATTAATGTCCTGCCAACAGCTATTGGTTACAGGGTACTTTATTTTATTATCAGCTACCTGCTTCTGTGTATAGGAATCGCACTCTCCAACCGCTGTGGTCTGCCTATTATCCCGACAGATCTGTTTCCGCGGGAACTGGCAGATATCACAAAAGTACAATATTCCAGAATCAAGATCAGCTTCGATGTTATCTGCCTTGCAGTGACTGCACTGATGACCTGTATCATCCTCGGACATCTGGACGGACTTGGGATTGGTACAATCCTGGCTGCTTTTTCCATGGGAAAAGTGATTGGAATGATCGGTGATAAGATGGATCACCATGTGAGATTTGAGTCGTTTATGACAAAGAAAAGTGCATAACAGTTACAAATAAAAAATAAATTCTGTCAGAATTTCATGCTGGAAAAAAGGAGACATCCATGCTAGAATTTTGACAGAATTATTTTATATGAGGAGAAATGCAAATGAAAAAGAAACAAAATCTACTGTTGCTGGTTCTTGCTGTTTTGTTTGTATCTCTGTTTAGTGGAAGTACTGCTGTATCAGCAGCTTCGTTTCCGCGATTAGAGATAGCCAGAACGGGTGAGATTGTCAGCAAAAACAACAACCTGTATTATCGTTACTCAAAAAGAAATTATGCCAGAAATAAATATCTGCGTATCAAGGGAAAGAACTATTATTTTGATAATTCAGGAAAAGCCTGGTATGGAATGCATACGATCCACGGCAGAAAATATTACTTTGGAATCCGTTCAGAGGGATATATGTACAGAGACCGTCTGTTCCGTTACAACAAGAATTATTACTACGTGAACAAGAAGGGAATTCTTATCACCGGTGGCTGGTACACACTTCCTTCCGGTAAACGATATTATTTCGATTCCAGTGGAAAAGCATATACCGGGAAAAAGAAAATAAACAAGACGACATATTATTTTGAAAAAGATGGTGCACTGAATCATTCGGGGCTGTATTATGATCTGGCTTCAGATTGTGCGCTTCTCATCAATGCCGATACAGGAAAGGTCTTATACGCAAAGAACGAAAATATGCGGCATGCCAATGCAAGTACGACCAAAATAATGACTTGTATACTTGCTCTTGAAAACAGCAAAATGAATGAAACAGTGAACTTTTCTGCACGGGCAGCAGCACAGGAACCAACGAAGCTGTATGCCAGAATAGGAGAAAAGTTTTATATGAGAGATATGCTTTATTCTCTGATGCTTCCGTCTCATAATGATACCGCAGTGGCAATCGCAGAACATATAAGTGGTTCGCAGAGTAAGTTTGCAAAGCTTATGAACCAGAAAGCCGCACAGATTGGATGCAGCAATACTCATTTTGTGACCGCAAATGGACTGGATGCCGGTTATAACCATTACACAACGGCTTCTGATCTTGCCAGGATTGCCAGCTATGCAATCAAAAAACCAGCTTTTTTGAAACTCATCAACACCAAAAGCTATGCTTTCAGAAGTCTGAATACACGGAGACGTTTTTCGGTAAATACAACAAACGCACTTCTTGGAAATATGCCAGGTGTAACAGGTATGAAAACAGGATATACCAACAAGGCCGGCCATTGTTTTGTTGGGCTGTGCCGCTCACAAAAAGGAAATACATATATTTCCGTTGTTCTTGGAGGGCCGACATCCAAGGCTCGCTGGAGAGATTCAAGGATCCTTCTGAACTACGCATATAAACATTAGAAATTCCATAAAAATAAAAGATTACAGGACCGGTCTGCCGGTCAGTATCAAATAAGAGGATACTGGCTGACAGACCGGTTTGTTTTATATGGATAAAAAAACCAACTTTATTCGTAAGAATCTGTATTTACCTTAAAAATCAGCGTACTTATAATTAGATAAACGGAAGAACAAAAGGAAAAATATATGAAACGTAAAAAAATCACCATGCGAAATGCACTTCTTATTTTCTGTATAACAAGTGTGGTATTTGCACTTCTTCTGCAGACCTTTTTGTTTCATCAGACTCTGCGGCGGCAGATCCGGACAGAAAGTATTTCCGATCATGAGATTTCACTTACCAAAATGCAGACGGATATTGCTTCTTTTATCCATAATATAAGAACGGAAATGCTGACAATCTATAGTGAACAGGATCTGATCAGTGCCCTCAGAGCAGCAGAGGAAGAAGGCAGCAGTATGAAGGATTATTACTGGCGGAGCTGGTATTTTGCGAGAAAACGCTTTACAAAAGAGGATCAGCTTCTTGCACTGTATCTGTATGATACACAGGACAAAGTCGTCAGTGCATACAGATACAACGCCTCTTCGTTTCCAAGAAATTTGTATCAGACGGAGTATGATTCCAACACAGAAAGACTTTATGATTATGTACATGACAAACGAACAGACTTTATGATTTCCGGCTATTATAATCCAGATGCAAAGAGAAGTGTGGTTCGTTTTGTCCTGAAGCTTCACAATTATGATGAGGAAAGAAAAAACATCGGATATCTGGTATGCGATATCAACAGCTCTGCATTTACATCGATCATGGCAAAGTATGTAGATATCGAACAGGTCTGCCTGTGGCTGCAGCCCGTGGGAGATCAGGTCATTGCAAAGACGGGACAGGTTTCTGTATCACAAAAACGGATTCAGAAACAGCTTTCCAAAGTAATTGAAAATTATTACAGTTCGGGTCAGCTGGAGCAGGAATATGAGGGAAATTATCTCATTCAGGTACCTCAGGAAGAGTATAATCTGGAAGCTTTTGTTCTGGTATCGCAGTCTCTTCTGACGGCAACACAGAAATCACTGATAAGGACACTTCTGATCATTATGACGGCAATGATCGGTCTGATCGTATTGCTTGTTTTTATGTTGTCCAGATGGATGACAAAGCCTGTAGAGGAGATGAGAAATACCATTGTCCGTATCAAAAATGGGGAGGCCTCTCTTCGTGTAAGTCCGGTCGGGTGGTCGGAGGAACTGACGGTGCTTGGAACGGAGTTTAATGAAATGCTGGACCGTATTCAGGCAATGGCAGAAGAGGAACTGCAGAACAAAATGCTGGTAGAAAGAACGGAATTTAAGATGTTTCAGGCGCAGATCAATCCACATTTTCTGTACAATACACTGAATACCATGAGCGGTATTGCGAATGCACAGAACTGTCCACTGGTGAGTGGGATCTGCCATTCTCTGTCGGCAATTTTTCGCTACAGTCTGAATATGACAGATGAGCTGTCCACCATGCAGAATGAGATGGATCATGTGAGGAATTACCTTTATGTCATGGATGTACGAAATGGTTCTACTGTAGCGTATGAATATCAGATCGATAATGAGACGCTGAATGACAGGCTTCCAAGGATCTGTCTTCAGCCTGTGGTGGAGAATGCACTTACACATGGCCTCAGAAATACCAGGCGAAAAGATAAAAAGCTTCTGATACGAGCAGAACATATCGGAGAAAACCTGGTCATTACAATTGCAGATAATGGTACAGGAATGGACGCGGAAGCCATGAATGTACTTCTGGAACGAAACGACAGGAAACGTGTGGAGACAGGTGTTTCCATCGGAATCTTAAACGTAAATGCACGTCTGAAACAGTTGTTTGGAGCGGAATACGGACTGTGGATACAAAGTCAGGTCGGAGAGGGGACGACGGTCACGATCACGGTTCCGATTGTTTATAGTGAAGAAAATGATGGGGAAACAGGAGGTGCCCATTATGCAAAAAATGAAATATAAAGTACTGGCAGCGGATGATGAATACTGGAGCAGAGAAAATCTCCGGAGTCTGATCTCATGGGAGGATTATGCTATCAAGTTTCTGGATCCTGCGTGTGATGGGGAGGAGGTTCTGGAACGGATTAAAGAGGAAAAGCCGGATATTATTCTCACAGATATCAACATGCCATTTCTGGATGGCCTGGAGCTTCTGAAGAAGCTTCAGACAGAATATCCGCAGATCATCACGATCGCGGTGAGTGGATATGATGATTTTGAAAAAGTAAAAGGCGTTTTTGTATCGGGTGGTCTGGATTATCTCCTGAAACCGGTGGGAAAAGAAGAACTTGTCCGGATTCTTACAAAAGCCCTCGGTATTCTGGAAGAGAGGGAGACTCTGCGAAGAAATACGGAGACAAATCGGCAGAAGGAGCACAAACTGTCATCATTCATGGAAGACAGTGAATATTCCGCACTGCTTTCCGGTAAGCTTTACGGACAGTTTCAGGCACAGCCACATGTCTCCTCCACGGGAGAGTTTTCTGGCATGGCAGCACTGATGGTAAAATTTTATAATATTGCGGAGATTGCAGAGAAATTTGACCATGACAGTCTTCAGATGTCTCTGGATATCAAGACAAAATTGCGGAAACTGACAGATGGAGATCCAGATGCGATCATTTTTAATAACTGTAATAAGATGAGTGAGTTCCTTATTTTTACCTCTCTGCGTACAAAATCCCTGCAGATCTTTGCGGAAAAAATACTGAAGGAATTTCCACTTGACGATTATGGACCGGTCTCTGTGATCCTGCATGAACAGACCGGATCTCTTGATGATATCGGAAATATTTACAGAGATATGATTGCTGTTCTTGTGACCAGGCCATTTACATATACACACTGTATTCTGTCCTGTCCGGAGGGCGAAAGTACTTCTGCATGTCAGACAGTCGGCAAAAATATTTCACACCGGATCGAGGAGGAACTGTATCATTTCCTGAATACGAGTCAGAAAAATGAAACCAGAAAACTGATTTTCCAGACCTGCGATTTCAGAAACTGTGACAATGGGAGCTGGTCCTGTCTTGACGTGAAACAGTATATACGGAGGATTACAGGGATTCTTTATCGTTATGTACAGGAGCAGCAGCCGGAACTGACTGCACAGGCAGAGGAAGCGATGGATGATATTGATTATTACATGAAATGTCTGGATGCAGATTCTGTAATGTCGTCGATTAAGATCCTGCTGAACAGTCTGTGGGAAAATGATTCCGAGAACAATGCGGATTCGGCGGGAAGCCAGGTGGAGCAGATCCGTCAGTATATTCTTACTTCTTATCACGAGAATATCACGCTGACAGCGTTGGCATCTGCTTATCATATGGATGCCAGTTATCTCTCCAGAATGTTCAGTCAGACTTATGGAGAGACGATCATCGCATATCTGACCAGAGTTCGGATGGAGCAGGCAATTCGCCTTATGGGAGATGAAGAGAAGAAGCTGGAGACGATTTCTTTTCTGGTCGGTTATGATGATTACAACTATTTCAGCCGTGTTTTTCGTAAGAAATTAGGGGTAAGTCCAAGAGAATACCGCAATAACATATGTAAATAAGTAACTGTTCAGCAGGTAGTATCCCACAAGGTGTTTTGGGATATTTTTTACCAAAATCCCGAGACATACAAGTCAAAAATGTGCAACAAAAAAATCCAAATATGTCCTAACTGAATAAAGCCAAAGTATGTTTTAATACAATTACCACGAAGCCAGATACAGAACGAAAACATACTTTGGCTTTTATAAACATTTATTTAAGGAGGTTTTTACAAGATGAAAAACAGAATGAAAAAGTTGGTTGCTATTGCAGCAACAGCAGCAATGGTTGGTTCTTTACCGGTAAGTGCAGTGACAACTTACGCAGCAGATGATGATATTACGATTGGTGTTTCTATCTGGAGTTCCACAGACGTACTCGGAAGCCAGTGCAAAAAGATCATTGACAAGGCTGCAGCAGCACTTGATGTAAATGTAATGTATGTAGATCAGGGCCATGTATCAGAGCAGGTTACAGCTTCTGTTGAACAGCTCTGCGCAGCAGGATGTGACGGTATTGTGATTTGTAACTCTGCTGATTCAGAAATGACATCTGCAATTCAGACATGCGAAGCAAATCAGGTTTATCTGACTCAGTTCTTCCGTATTATTTCTGAAGAAAACAGTCCGGAAGTATATCAGACAGCATGCAATTCTCCATATTATCTTGGTGCGGTACATGAAGATGAGGTTACAAACGGATACACACTTGTAAATCTGCTTCTTGAAAACGGTGACAGAAACATCGGACTGGAAGCATGGACTGTAGGTGATGCTACATTCCAGCAGAGATGGACAGGATATAAGAAAGCAGTCGATGAGTGGAACGAAGCAAACCCGGATGATCAGGCAACTATGACAGAGCCTGTATATGCAAACACTTCCTCCGAAGAAGGTGCAGCAGCAGCCCTTTCTCTGTATAACTCCAATCCGGATATGGATGCTCTGATCGTTGCAGGCGGCGGCGGTGACCCGCTGGTTGGTTCCATCGGTGCTCTGGCAAACGAAGGACTTACAGGCAAGATTGATGTTGTTTCCACAGACTTCCTGGATGACCTGAAAGAGCAGCTCGAATCAGGCGGAATGTTTGCAGAATCAGGCGGACATTTCTGTGACCCGTTATTCGCATTCCTTATGACTTATAATGCAGTAAAAGGCAACTATACAAAAGATGAAGGTTCCTTCGGATATGAGATCGAGTTCCCATACTTGTATGTATCTTCACCGGAAGATTATGAGAACTATCAGAAATACTTTGTTGACGATGATCCGTATACAGACGAAGAAATCGTTGAGATGGCAGGATACAGCTTTGATGATCTGAACAAAGCAGCAACATCTCTCTCCATCGATGATGTTATTTCCCGTCACAGCAACTAAATGAGATGCCTCCGAAATCTGCTGCCTTCCAAAAGGAGGGCGGCAGATATAAAAAGAAGCTGTATTATGCGCCCGCCAGAAGCAAAAGACCAATCAGATGAGCGGTTGGCCTCCTGCTTCTGGCGGGCGAAGAAATGAATAGGAGAATGGTTATGAAAAAACTCAAACAAAGCCGGTATTATGGAATTGGCATTCTGGTAGTTATGCTTGTAGTTTTCTGGGCGGTGTTTAAAGTACTCGCTCCGACTACCTTCGGTTCCCCGGACAAGCTGGCAACCTATATGAAATCTGCCCTGATCTATGCGGTGGGCGGCTGCGGTCTCTATTTTATCTGTGTTATGGGACCTTTTGATATGAGTGTTGGTGCAAATATTGTACTTTCTTCCATCATTGCCTGCAATGCAAGCGTAAAATTTGGTTATGCAGGTCTTATCATTGCACCGCTGATCTGCGGTACGATCATTGGTCTGATCAACGGAATCGTATATATTAAATTACATATTTCTTCCCTGATCGTTACCTGTGCACTTTCTCTGATCTATGAGGCCTTAAGTGTCTATGCGACAAACGGAAAGAACGTAATCCTTTCTACAGAATACAGAGCTTTTGGTGATTATCCGGTAAACCTGATCCTGGCATTGATCGCATACTGCCTCTGTGCATTTATTCTGAAATATACCAAGATCGGTACTTACACTTATGCGATCGGAAGCAACGAAGTAGTTGCAAAAAACATGGGTGTAAATGTATCCAAATACAAAATCGTGGCATTTACACTTGCCGGATTTTTCTTCGGACTTCAGGCAATCCTGACGATCAGCTTTGGTACTTCCATGACATCTGCTTCGAACCTTTCTTCTATGAGCCGTAACTTTACGCCTCTGATGGGAACCTTCTTTGGACTGGCGTTTAAGAAATATGGTCATCCAGTAGTGGCAATTGTGATCGGTGAGATGATCATTCAGCTTATGTTCAATGGTTTCGTTGCACTCGGTGCGCCGACCACCATTCAGAATGTGGTTACCGGAGCAGCACTGCTTCTGATCGTTGCACTGACAACCAAACCGGTCAAAGGTCTTGTAGTGAAATAGGAGGACGATTATGGGTGAGATATTATTAAGAGCGGAAAATATTGATAAACATTTTGGTATCACACATGCCCTGGACAATGTTTCCTTTACCTTCGAAAAAGGTGAGATCCATGCCCTGATCGGTGAGAATGGTTCCGGTAAATCCACACTTACTTCCTGTCTGACAGGTATCTATCAGAAGGATTCCGGTAAGTTTATCCTGGAGGGCAAAGAAGTTACGGCAACAAACCAGGTAGAGGCAAATCATCAGGGAGTTGCGATCATTGTGCAGGAGATCGGAACACTTTCCGGACTGACGGTAGCAGAAAATATTTTCCTTGGAAACGAAGAAAAATTTACAAAACACGGCATCAAAAACACAGCGGCCATGAATAAAAAGGCACAGGAATATCTGGACAGCTACGGATTTAATTATATCGATGCTACGAAAGTTATTGATGATTATAACTTTGAGGACAGAAAGTTGGTTGAGATCGTAAAGGCAACCTATTTCAATCCGAAGGTTCTTGTTGTAGATGAGACAACAACAGCACTTGGACAAAAAGGTCGTGAAGAACTTTTTAAAGTTATGCACAGAGTACGTGATACAGGAAACTGCGTAATCTTTATTTCACATGATCTGGAAGAAGTCATTGAGCAGTCAGACAATATCAGCGTACTTCGAGATGGTGTAAAGATTGGTTCCATCAGTAAACAGGAGGCGACACCGGACAGACTGAAGGCACTTATGGTAGGCCGTGAGATCGGTGACAGCTATTACCGTACAGATTATGGCGAAGAAATATCGAAAGAAGTAGTTCTTTCTGCCAGAAATGTGACTGTGAAAGGGCAGATCGAGGATCTGAATCTGGAGCTTCACAAAGGAGAAATCCTTGGAATCGGAGGTCTTTCTGAATGTGGTATGCATGAGGTTGGAAAAGCTCTTTTTGGTGCTTCTTACTATCGTCAGGGAACGGTAACTTTAGGAGACGGAACACAGATCAACTCTATTCCGGATGCGATCAAACACAGCATCGCCTATGCATCGAAGGACAGAGATAATGAATCTCTGGTCATCAATGATACGATTGGAAACAATATCTGTCTGCCATCTCTGGAGGATCTTAAGACACATGGATTCCTACGTGGAAAGGCAATGAGAGAATTTTCTAACAAGTATGCAAAACAGATGAGTACCAAAATGACAGGTGTTGACCAGTTTGTGTCTGCACTTTCCGGTGGTAACAAACAGAAAGTCGTTCTTGCACGATGGGTTGGCAAGGATTCGGATCTGATCATCCTTGATTCCCCTACCCGTGGTATTGACGTCAAGGTAAAAGCAGATATTTATGCCATGATGAATGATATGAGAAAAAATGGAAAGTCCATTATCATGATCTCCGAAGAAATCATGGAGCTTCTTGGTATGGCTGACCGTATTCTGATCATGAAAGACGGCAGGATCAATGGTGAATTTTTCCGGTCTCCGGATCTGAAAGACACCGATCTGATCGATAATATGATTTAAGGGGGAGAAAAAATGGATACAACAAAAAAATCATCTGAACAAGTACCATTTCTGGAACGTCCTATTGTGCGTACGATCCTTCCTATAGCAGGATTTGCTGTTATCTGTATTTTGTTTGCATTTCTGACAGATGGAAGACTGTTTCAGCCAAAGAACCTTTCTCTGCTGCTCAGCCAGTCCTATATGCTTCTGATCTCTTCTATAGGTGTATTTATGGTCATGACCATGGGAGGACTTGACTTTTCACAGGGTTCCATGCTTGGTGTAGCGTCCATCGTAGTCTGCTGGCTGTCTCATTATAATATGGTTCTGGCAGCAATCGGCGGAATCGTGACAGGTGGCCTGATCGGTCTGGTCAACGGTTATTTCAATGTCAAGAGAAAAATCACAAGCTTTATTGTTACCATCTGCAGTATGTATCTGTTCCGCGGAGTCTGTGCCTATGCGACAACAAATTCTCCGGTTTACGCAGTCAGTGATATTTCCAAATACAATACACTGCCGTTTATGCTGACCTTTACAGTGATCATCTTTGTGGTTATGTATCTTGTATTTACATACACAGGACTTGGTTACAGACTGAAAGCAATCGGTGCAGGAGAAACTGCTGCAAGATATGCAGGTATCCGGGTAGAGCGCACAAAGATCCTTATCTTTATGGCAGCAGGATGCATTACGGGACTTGCCGCATTCGTAAATGCGATCAAGGTCGGCTCCGTGACCTCCACAGCAGGAAATCAGCTTGAGACACAGATCATGATCGCTCTGGTACTTGGCGGAATGCCGGTCAACGGTGGTGCAAAAGTAAAATTCTACAATATCATTCTTGGTGTTATGACTTATAAAGTTTTGTCCAGTGGACTGGTCATGCTGATGATGCCGACACAGCTTCAGCAGCTGATCCTTGGAGTGATTTTCCTGGCAGAGGTAGCACTGTTCAGTGACAGAAAGACCGGAATGATCGTTAAGTAAGTAAGTTACTGTTCACTCCGTTCACAATAACTTGGTCAAAATGCATTCCAAATCACCTTCGGTGATAGCATTTTGCCCCGTATGTCTCGGGATTTTGCCATATTCATGGCAAAACACCTCGCGGGATATTACCTGTGAACAGTTACTTAAATAATTCTTTATGAAAATTTTATAGTTCAATAGCTTTGCCTGAACGTATATATGTGGTAAAATACCTTTATTATATCTATAGTTGTATGGAGAAATAATATGGATAAAAAGGAATTTTTAGATATTTTACGCAGTCAGCTTTCCGGACAGATGTCGGAGCAGCAGATTGCCGCACATATTCAGTACTACAGCAGTTATATTGAAGAAAGGACTGCAGCAGGCAACAGTGAGTCGGAAGTGTTGAGGGAGCTGGGTGATCCCAGGCTGATCGCACGAACCCTTCTGGACACAGGAGCAGGTATGCCATATTCTGACACAAGTTTTGACTATGAGCAGAAATCCGACAGTGGGAAGGTGAAGCAGAAGTCATTCAAACTGGATTTCTCTACATGGTATGGCAAGTTGATCGCAATTCTGATCGCAGCAGTTGTGCTGATCATCCTGTTTGTTTTACTTGGAATCCTTATTCCGATCATGGTGGTGGCAGGCGTGATCATTTATCTGGTGCGTTTTCGCCCCAGATAGTAACCGGCAAAATACAGCAGTAAAACGGAGAAAGAAGAACTCTTCGTTTTACTGCTTGTTTTTTTGAGGAAAATCAGGATGTAAAAATCAAACTTGTCTGAAAATAATACAACTGGTATAGTATATACGAAAGATTTAGCTGATGATAAGAGATAGGATAAAGGGGTGGAGATATGTTAAAGATTTTTCTGGCAGAAGATGAGGTGATCGTCCGGGAGACAATCAAGAGGATGATCCCGTGGGAGAATCTAGGGTTTGAACTGGTAGGAGAGGCAGCAGATGGAGAAATGGCACTGCCGCTTCTTATCAGACAGCAGCCGGATCTTCTGATCACAGATATTAAAATGCCGTTTATGGATGGGCTGACGCTGGCAAGACTGGCAAAAAAAGAAGTACCGGGACTTAAGGTTGTGATTTTAAGTGGGTACGATGACTTTAATTATGCGAAGCAGGCGATTAATATCGGGGTGGAGGACTACCTTCTGAAACCTATTACAAAGAATGCACTGATCGAGAGGCTTACAGAAATTCGAAGCAGATATGAGGATGAAAAGACACAGAGGGAGTATTACGAAAAATTTCACAGAGAGATGCAGGCCTATGAGAAAAACAGCAGCCGTGACTTTTTTGAAGCACTGGTAAGTGGTTCTCTGGATATGATGGAGGTTTACAAAAGAGCAGAAAAGTTGGGGCTGGATATTGTTGCGGAGTCGTATAATGTTCTGATCTTTACTATGAACTGCAACGAAGATTTTTCAGGGCGGAGAGAGGGGTACTCTTCCTGGGAAGCGGAGTCACTGGAAATGCTGGAAAAATTTTTTACAGGGCATCCTTTTGCGATGTTGTTCAGAAGCAATGTTTTTTCTTATGGTGTCCTGATAAAGGGAGAGAAAAACAGTATCAGGGAAAATACCAGAATCTGTGTCGAAGAGATAAGAAAAATCTTTGATCGTAAGGAGGATAATAAAGAGTGGTTTGTTGCTGTCGGAGAGTCTGTGGAGCGTTTGAGCCAGATTCAGAAAAGCTATCACAGTGCATCGAGAGCCTTTTCTCAGAGGTACCTGTATGATGGGAAGGTTTTGTGCTATGATGAAATGTTAGCCATGGAAAAAAAGAATGTGACAAATGATGACAGTGAATATCTGCAGAAAGTGGATGTCAATGCACTGAATCCGACGATTTTACAGAAATTTCTGAGTAACGGACTTCTGGAAGAGACGAAAAATTTTGTACAGGATTATTTTTATGCAATTGGTCAGGAGCCGATGGAATCTGTGGTGTTTAGAAGTTATGTGATACTCAATGTCCGCTTTTCGGTACTTTCTTTTCTCAAGGAACTGGGCTGTGATACAA
This sequence comes from Blautia sp. BIOML-A1, assembly GCF_009883055.1. Taxonomy (GTDB): domain Bacteria; phylum Bacillota; class Clostridia; order Lachnospirales; family Lachnospiraceae; genus Blautia_A. Next base: position 22,443 of record NZ_WWVR01000012.1, read on the forward strand.
AGACACTGGAACCGGAAGATACAGAGGAAATTCTGGCAGAAAGCGGAAGAAATATGGAGAGCACCATTGCGTATGCGGAGAAATTGGTTTCACAGGCGATCCAGCTTCGTGACCGCAATTCAGGAAACAAAAACCGCAGTATTTTGAAGACCGCAGTTGATTTTATTGATCAGCACTATATGGAAGAGGATATGTCCTTAAATAAAGCGGCAAATGCTGCAAATTTCAGTGCGAACCATTTCAGTGCCCTGTTCAGCCAGAATATGGGACAGACTTTTATTGAATATCTGACATCCCTTCGTATGGACAAGGCAAAAGAATATCTTCGATGTACAGGTATGCGCTCCAGTGAGATCGCAGGTGAGGTTGGATATAAGGATGCACACTATTTCAGTTACCTGTTCAAAAAGACACAGGGAATGACACCGAGTGATTACCGTAAGGCACGGGAGGAAAAGGCATGAAGCTGCTGCGAATGAGAGAAGCAAGACCGAAGAGGCGGATGGAACTGGAAGAACGTATGCGGCGTCTTCTGTTCACTACCATGATCCCGATGACCTGTCTTATGATATTACTGCTTATCATTTTCTGGCATTATGCAGGACAGTACAATAAACTTTCGGAGAATCTTGCTGTCAGCAGTGAATTTAATCTTCGTTTCAAGGATGATCTGGATCTTGAAATGTATTATATAGCGATCGGTTCGAAGGAGAGCAGCGAACTGGAGGATGTTCTCGGTCAGGTAGAGGATGCACAGGCGATCATGCAGAAGCTGCGTCAGAATACCTATCACGCGAGTGGAATGAAGTCTCTGAAAAGCCTGGAATCCTATCTTGACAATCTGAAGAAAAGGATGATCCAGCTTACAGAGATCAAAGAATATGATAAACGGATGGAATTTATGGACAGTAACATCCGTATCATTACCAGTCTGATCATGCAGGAAATGCAGAATTATATTTATAATGAATCTATGTACCTGGTAAATGTAGCAAAGAGTCTGACGCATAGGGTAAAGATCCTGATCACAGGAATGACCGCACTTCTGATCGGAACACTGATGATCCTGATGCGCCGTTCCTTCCGGCTGACCGATGGAATCACGCATCCGGTAACAGAAATGCTTAATAAAGTCAAAAAAGTCGGACGGGGGAATTTTGATCTTCTTCCGGTTGGGGCGGAGATTGAAGAGATTGAGGAACTGGATGAAGGAATCAATAAGATGGCACGAAAGATCAATGCTCTTCTGGAGAATGTCCGTCAGGAAAAGGAAATGCAGCATCTGACAGAACTGCAGTTGATCCAGGCACAGGTGAACCCGCATTTTCTGTACAATACACTGGACACGATTGTCTGGCTGATCGAGGGCGGGATGACAGAGGATGCAGTGGATATGATCTCCAGTCTGTCTGTTTTTTTTCGGACGTCGCTTTCTAAGGGAAATGATATTATCCCTCTTTTAGAGGAAGAGCGTCATACATTGAGTTATCTGGAGATACAGCAGTACCGCTATAGGGATATTCTGGAGTTTGAGATCCATATACCGGAGGAACTCGGGGGAATTCCCGTTCCCAAGCTTTCCATTCAGCCGCTGGCAGAAAATGCCATTTATCATGGGATCAAGAATCGACGAGGCAAAGGTAAGATTCTGATAGAAGGAAGAGAAGAAGGGGATGCCCTGGTTCTTACGGTCAGTGATAACGGACAGGGAATGACGCCGGAACGGCTGCATGAAGTACAGGAGGCGATCCGCACAGGAAAGAGGGCAGGATTTGGGCTTGCGGCGGTCGCAGAACGTATTTCGCTGTATTATGGACCGGGATATGGAATGCAGATTTCATCCGAGGAAGGAAAAGGCACAACAATAGAAATTCGACTTGGAAAAAATATTCAACCAAAATCGTAAAAAAATCAACTTTTTAAGATTGTTATTGCAAAGCAGATAAAAGAGTGTACTTTTTTCCGAAAATAATCTATGGAGTTTTATATTGAAATTGCTATAATAAAACCATCTTAAAAAACACGGACAAATGTAAAGGGAGGATTACAAAATGAAGAAAAAAATGGTGACAGCGCTTTTGGCAGTATCTATGTTAGCAGGACTTTCCGCAGTGAATGTTATGGCAGCCGATGATGGCGCTGATACAATTACAGTAGGTTTCTCTCAGGTAGGAGCAGAATCTGACTGGCGTACTGCAAACACAGAATCCATGAAATCTACTTTCTCTGAGGAGAACGGATATGAACTGATCTTTGATGATGCACAGCAGAAACAGGAAAATCAGCTGACAGCGATCCGTAACTTCATTCAGCAGGAAGTTGACTATATCGTACTTGCACCTGTAACCGAGACCGGATGGGATACCGTTCTTCAGGAAGCAAAGGATGCAGGAATTCCGGTCATCATCGTTGACCGTATGGTAGATGTATCTGATGACAGCCTTTACACAGCATGGGTAGGTTCCAACTTCAAACTTGAAGGTCAGAAAGCAATGGCATGGCTGGATGCATATCTGGAAGCCAAAGGCCGCGGCGATGAAGAAATCAACCTTGTTGATATCCAGGGAACAATCGGAGCATCTGCACAGATCGGACGTACAGAAGGATTTGACGAAGCTGTAGAAGCTCATGACAACTGGACAACACTTGCTCAGCAGTCTGGTGAATTTACACAGGCCAAAGGTCAGGAAGTTATGGAGTCCATCCTGAAACAGAGCGGTGATGATATCGATGTTGTATACTGTGAGAATGATAATGAAGCATTCGGTGCAATTGATGCAATCAAAGCAGCCGGATATGAAGTAGGCGGCGAGGAAGGTCAGATTCTTGTAATGTCCTTCGATACAACAAATGCAGGTCTTACCCAGACACTTTCCGGTGAGATCACCTGTGATACAGAGTGTAATCCGCTTCACGGACCACGTGTAGAAGAGATCATCCAGAAACTGGAAGCAGGAGAAGAAGTTGAGAAACAGGCATATGTAGATGAAGTTGCATTTGCAGCTGACGATACTGTAACAAAAGTAACTGTTGATGGAACAGACTATGAAATCACTCCAATCACTCAGGAAATCATCGACGGACGTGCATACTAATCCTTGAGACATAAAACTGTAAACTGAAAGAGATTGATAAGAAACGAGCCCGGGGCGTGGAACAGGATCCAGATAAGAGGATTTTATGGGCCACGCCCCTTTTGTGCTCAAAAACAGGGAAAATCAAGAAAAATAAGGGAATGGAGGAAAGAAAATGGAACAAAATATTGTTTTGGAAATGCGTGATATAAGCAAAAATTTCACCGGTGTCCGTGCCCTTTCCCATGTGGACTTTACCCTTCGCAAGGGTGAGATCCATGCACTGATGGGAGAAAACGGAGCCGGAAAATCAACACTGATCAAAGTTCTGACCGGTGTACATGAATTCGAAAGCGGTTCCATTCATATGAATGGTGAAAATAAAGACATTATCAACCACTCTCCGCAGGAGGCACAGACAAATGGAATCAGCACAGTGTATCAGGAAGTAAACCTTTGCCCGAATCTGACAGTTGCGGAAAATCTGTTTATCGGACGTGAGCCACGAAACAAGGTCGGAATGATCAATTGGAAAGAGATGAATGCACGTTCAGCAAAGCTTCTGGAAAGTCTGAATATCAATGTTCCGCCGACACAGATGCTGGATGAATGTTCTGTAGCAATCCAGCAGATGATCGCGATCGCACGAGCCGTAGATATGAAATGTAAGGTTCTCATCCTGGATGAGCCTACTTCTTCTCTGGATGATGAAGAGGTTGAGAAACTGTTTGTCCTGATGCGAAGACTTCGTGAGGAAGGTGTAGGAATCATTTTCGTAACACATTTTCTGGAACAGGTATATGCAGTCTGCGACCGCATTACAGTACTTCGTAACGGAGAACTGGTAGGAGAATATGAGACAAAAGATCTTCCAAGAGTTATGCTGGTTGCAAAGATGATGGGCAAGGATTTTGATGATTTGGCAGACATCAAGGGAAATCATAAGGATAAGAAAATGTTCTCAGAAACTCCGGTCATTGAGGCAAATGGTATCGGGCATAAGGGAACGATCAGACCATTTAATCTCAAGATCAACAAAGGTGAGGTTATCGGACTTACCGGGCTTCTGGGTTCAGGACGTTCGGAACTGGTGCGTGCCATCTATGGTGCTGATAAGGCTGACAGTGGTACGCTGAAAGTAAATGGTAAAGAAGCGAAGATTAGCAGTCCGCTGGATGCCATGAAGCTTGGAATGGCATATCTTCCGGAAGACCGTAAGGCAGAAGGAATCATTGCAGATCTTTCAGTAAGAGAAAATATTATCATTGCACTTCAGGCCAAGAGGGGGATGTTCCATCCACTGAGCCGTAAGGAGATGGAAGAGGCAGCAGATAAATATATTGAAATGCTTCAGATCAAGACGGCAAGCCGGGAAACTCCGATCAAGAGTCTTTCCGGTGGTAATCAGCAGAAAGTTATCCTTGGACGCTGGCTTCTGACAAATCCGGAATATCTGATCCTGGATGAGCCGACACGAGGCATTGATATCGGTACCAAGACAGAAATCCAGAAGATTGTTCTTGATCTGGCCGATCAGGGAATGGCAGTAACCTTTATCTCTTCAGAAGTAGAAGAAATGCTCCGTACCTGTTCCAGAATGGCAGTTCTCCGTGACGGGGAAAAGGTAGGAGAACTGGAAGAGAGCGAGCTTTCACAGAGTAATATCATGAAAGCAATTGCAGGAGGTGACGATAAGAATGAATAAAAGTAAATTCAAAAAGATCACAAGTGCACGGCTTTTTCTTCCTGTCGTGTGTCTGATAGCGGTTCTTCTGATCAATGTGATCAAGACCCCGGACTTCTTCAATATTACGATTCGAAATGGTGTTTTCTATGGATATGTTATTGATGTTATCAATCGTGCATCCGAACTGGTTATTCTTGCAGTCGGCATGACACTTGTAACCGCAGCGTCCGGAGGACAGGATATCAGCGTTGGAGCAGTCATGGCAGTTGCAGCGGCTGTCTGCTGTCAGATTTTATCCGGTGGGGCATCTTCTGTGACGGCATATCAGAATTCTCTGATTCTTGCCGTGATCGCAGCACTTCTTGCGGCAGCACTCTGCGGAGCATTTAATGGTTTTCTGGTAGCGAAGCTGAATATCCAGCCGATGGTAGCAACCCTGATCCTCTATACGGCAGGACGTGGTATTGCACAGCTTGTGACAAACGGACAGATCACTTATATCCGTGTTCAGTCCTTCCAGATGGCAGGTGGATATATCGGAAAATCTCCGGTTCCGACACCAGTGCTTTTTGCAATTGTAACGGTAGTCATCGTTGCACTTATCCTGAAGAAAACAGCTCTTGGACTTTATATTGAGAGCGTTGGTATCAATGGAAAGGCAGCAAGACTTGTAGGATTAAATTCTACAATGATCAAATTCCTGACCTATGTGATCTGCGGTGTTCTTGCAGGAATCGCAGGACTGGTGGCATCCAGCCGTATTTATTCTGCAGATGCCAACAACATTGGTCTGAACCTTGAGATGGATGCCATCCTGGCAGTCGCGCTTGGCGGCAATTTCCTCGGTGGTGGTAAATTCAGTCTTATTGGTTCTGTGATCGGAGCCTATACGATCCAGGCACTGACGACAACTCTGTATGCAATGAATGTAAAAGCCGATCAGCTTCCGGTTTACAAAGCGATCGTCGTTATTATCATTGTTACCCTGCAGAGTGATGTGTTCAAGAAATTTATTGAAAGCCACAGAAGCAAAAAAGTTTCCGTTGCAGCAGAGGGAGGTCAGAAATGATGAAACAGAAAAAGAAAATGACAAGTTCCGGATTTCTGCTGCTGATCACAATTGTCCTGTTCTTTGCAATGTATGCGGCAGGCATGGTGATCTTTGCAGATAAAGGTTTTGCAAAACCACAGATGTTTCTGAATCTTTTTGTATCCAATGCAGGTCTTCTGGTTATCTCCTGTGGACTGACGATTGTTATGATCACCGGAGGGATTGATATTTCCGTTGGTTCTGTGACAGCACTTGTCTGCATGGTCATGGCGGATCTTATGGAAAATAAAGGCGTGAGTGCATATGTTGCAGTACTTGCAGCACTTCTGATCGGTCTTGCCTTTGGTGTTGTACAGGGATTTCTGGTTACATATATGGGTATTCAGCCATTTATCGTAACACTTGCAGGTATGTTCTTCGGACGTGGTATGACAGCCATTATCAGTACAGACATGATCTCTATCAAAAATGAACTGTTTCTGAAATGGGCAAATTACCGTTTCTATATGCCATTTGGTTCTACGAATAAAAAGGGTAAATTTATTCCGGCATACATTCCGCCGACAGTTGTGATCGCAATTATTGTAGTTCTGATCATTGCAGTTCTTCTGAAATATTTTAAATTTGGACGGAAACTGTATGCGATCGGCGGAAACAGACAGAGTGCTCTTATGATGGGTCTGGATGTTAAGAAAACCATGTTCCGTGCCTATGTCCTGGATGGATTTCTGGCAGGTCTTGGTGGATTCCTTTTCTGCCTGAACAGCTGTGCAGGATTCGTAGAGCAGGCAAAAGGTCTCGAGATGGATGCAATTTCCTCAGCCGTTATCGGTGGAACTCTTCTTTCAGGTGGTGTTGGTACTCCGATCGGTTCCATGTTTGGTGTACTGATCAAAGGAACGATCTCCAGTCTGATTACTGCACAGGGTACTTTATCAAGCTGGTGGGTACGAATCGTACTCTCCGCACTGCTCTGCTTCTTCATCGTCATCCAGTCAGTACTGGCATCTGCAAAGAAGAAAAAATAATATTAAAAATTTAGAATATGTTTAAAAAATTACAATATGTTTTTGTACATTAAAAATATAAAAAAAGGAAGGTTTTAAATTATGATCACAGGAAAAAATTATAAGTTCTGGTTTTGCACAGGTTCACAGGATCTTTACGGGGATGAATGCTTAAGAAAAGTAGCAGAACATTCCAGAATCATTGTAGAGGAACTGAACAAATCAGGAGTACTTCCTTTTGAACTGGTGTGGAAGCCGACCCTGATCACAAATGAGCTGATCCGTAAGACCTTTAACGATGCCAATGCAGATGATGAATGTGCTGGTGTTATCACATGGATGCATACCTTCTCACCGGCAAAATCATGGATCCTTGGTCTGAAAGAATACAGAAAACCACTCTGCCATCTGCATACACAGTTTAATCAGGAAATTCCGTATGACACAATTGACATGGATTTCATGAATGAAAACCAGTCTGCTCATGGTGGAAGAGAGTATGGACATATTGTTACCCGTATGGGAATTGAAAGAAAAGTAATCGTTGGTCACTGGGCTGACAAAGCTGTCCAGGAAAGACTGGCATCCTGGATGCGTACCGCAGTCGGAATCATGGAGAGCAGTCATATCCGTGTATGCCGTGTTGCTGATAACATGAGAAACGTCGCTGTTACAGAAGGTGACAAAGTTGAGGCACAGATTAAATTCGGATGGGAAGTGGATGCATATCCGATCAACGAAGTATGCGAATATGTAAAAGATGTCAAAAAAGGTGATGTTGATGTTTTAGTTGAAGAATATTATAATAAATATGATATTCTTCTTGAGGGCAGAGACCCGGAGGAATTCAAACGTCATGTAGCAGTACAGGCAGCGATCGAGATTGGATTTGAGAGATTCCTGGAAGAGAAAAACTACCAGGCAGTGGTTACTCATTTCGGTGATCTTGGCAGCTTACAGCAGCTTCCGGGACTGGCCATGCAGCGTCTGATGGAGAAGGGATATGGATTTGGCGCTGAAGGTGACTGGAAGACAGCAGCAATGGTACGTCTGATGAAGATCATGACTGCAGGTGTGAAGGATGCAAAGGGAACTTCTTTCATGGAGGACTATACATATAATCTTGTTCCTGGCAAAGAAGGCATTCTTCAGTCTCATATGCTGGAGGTATGCCCGACGGTTGCTGATGGAAAGATCGGCATTAAGGTATGCCCGCTCTCCATGGGTGACAGAGAAGATCCGGCAAGACTTGTATTCACATCTAAGACAGGTCCGGCAATCGCAACCTCTCTGGTAGACCTGGGAGACCGTTTCCGTCTGATCATCAATGATGTAGACTGCAAGAAGGTTGAGAAACCGATGCCGAAGCTCCCGGTAGGAAGTGCATTCTGGACTCCGCAGCCGAATCTGGCAACAGGAGCAGAGGCATGGATCCTCGCAGGCGGTGCTCATCATACTGCATTCTCATATGATCTGACAGCTGAACAGATGGGTGACTGGGCAGCAGCAATGGGAATCGAAGCTGTCTACATTGACAAAGACACAACCATCCGCAACTTCAAAAATGAACTGAGATGGAATGAGATCGCATTCAGAAAATAAAGCGGCGGATGTGGCAATCACAGAAGTTGGGAGGATTTACAATGAGTGTAAATGAAGCAAAGACAGCTATTTTGAACAACAAAACAGCACTTGGAATAGAATTTGGATCTACCAGAATCAAAGCGGTTCTGGTAGATGACAGATATAATCCGATCGCATCCGGAAGCTATGAATGGGAAAACCGCTACGAAAACGGTGTGTGGACCTATTCTCTGGATGATATTCATAAAGGATTACAGGGAAGTTACAGTGATCTGACAAAAGATGTACAGGAAAAATACGGTGTAGAGCTGACAAGTGTCGGTGCACTTGGAATCAGTGCCATGATGCATGGATATATGCCGTTTGACAAAGAGGGTAAACTTCTTGTTCCGTTCCGTACCTGGAGAAATAATATCACAGGTGAGGCATCTGAGAAGCTGATGGAGCTTTTCCAGTACAATATTCCGCAGAGATGGAGTATCGCACATCTGTATCAGGCGATCCTGAACGGAGAAGAGCATGTGAAGGACATCGACTATATGTGTACACTGGAAGCGTATGTGCATCGTATGCTGACAGGAAAGCGTGTTCTTGGTATTGGTGATGCGGCAGGTATGTTCCCTGTTGATTCAAAGACGAAAGATTACAACCAGGAGATGGTTGATAAGTTTGACAGTCTGGTAGAATCTTACGGATTTCCGTGGAAACTTCGCGATATTATGCCGGAAGTTATGGTTGCAGGACAGGATGCCGGTACTCTGACGGAGGAAGGAGCCAGATTCCTTGATCCGACTGGTAAACTGAAGGCCGGAATACCGATGTGCCCTCCGGAGGGCGATGCAGGAACCGGTATGGTGGCAACCAACAGCGTAAAACAGCGTACAGGAAATGTTTCCGCAGGTACTTCCGTATTTGCAATGATCGTTCTTGAGAAGGCACTTTCCAAACCATACAAAGAAATCGATATGGTAACTACACCTGCAGGTGATGCAGTTGCCATGGCGCATTCCAACAACTGTACTTCTGATCTGAATGCATGGGTAAATGTATTTAAAGAGTTTGCAGAAGCAATGGGAATGGAAGTGGATATGAACAAACTTTTTGGAACCCTCTATAATAAAGCTATGGAAGGCGATCCGGACTGTGGTGGACTTCTGTCCTACTGTTATTTCTCCGGAGAGCATATGACAGGCTTTGAAGAAGGCCGTCCGTTATTTGTCCGTTCTCCTGAGAGTAAATTCACACTTGCAAACTTTATGAGAACAAATCTTTACACCTGTCTTGGAGCAATGCGCGTTGGATTAAATATCCTGATCGATCAGGAGCATGTAAAGATTGAAAGACTCTTAGGTCATGGCGGATTGTTCAAGACCAAAGGTGTCGGACAGCAGATTCTTGCAGATGCAGTGAATGCACCGGTTTCCGTTATGTCAACAGCAGGTGAGGGCGGCGCATGGGGTATTGCACTTCTGGCAGCTTATCTGGTGGATAAGAAAGACGGAGAGACTTTGGATGAATTCCTGGATAACCGTGTATTTGCAGGCAATGAAGGAAGTACATTGGATCCGGAACCAGAAGGAGTTCAGGGATTCAATGAGTTTATGGACAGATATCTCAAAGGTCTTCCTGTTGAGAGAGCAGCAGTAGAGTCTGATATCTGGTAGAGTTAAAGGATAAAACATAAGTTACTGTACATAGAAAAGCAGGGACTTGAGTTTTGTATAGAGGAGTAAGACAATGCTTGAAAAATTAAAAGAAGAAGTATATAAAGCCAATATGGATCTTCCGAAATACGGACTGGTTACTTTTACCTGGGGAAATGTCAGTGGTATTGACCGTGAAAAGGGGCTGTTCGTTATCAAACCGAGTGGTGTGGATTATGATAAACTCAGACCGGAAGATATGGTAGTTGTGGATCTTGAGGGAAATAAAGTTGAAGGGGAATACAATCCGTCTTCTGACACTGCAACACATGTCGTTCTTTATAATGCCTTCCCGAATATCGGAGGAATCGTGCATACACATTCTCCGTGGGCAACAAGCTGGGCACAGGCAGGAAGATCTATTCCATGCTATGGAACAACTCATGCAGATTATATTTATGGTGAAGTTCCGTGCGTACGTAATCTGACAAAAGAAGAGATTGATGAAGCTTATGAGAAGAATACAGGTGTTCTGATCGCGGAGTATTTCAAGAACAGTGATTATGAGGCTGTTCCGGCAGTGCTTTGCAAGAATCATGGACCTTTTACCTGGGGCAAGGACGCTCACGAGGCGGTACACAATGCAGTGGTTCTCGAAGAAGTAGCAAAAATGGCATGCCGTTGTGAGACGATCAATCCACAGGTGAAACCGGCACCTCAGGAATTACAGGACAAGCATTACTATCGTAAACATGGTGCAAATGCTTATTATGGACAGATTAAGAAATAAATAAAACAAATGAGCTGGTGTAAATTGATATACCAGCTCATTTGTTTTTGAAGCTTTAAAAAATACTCAATGATCCTTTCCGGTAAATACTGCAACCGTTCGAGGACGAAGGATAAAAGTACTGTCAATACGAGGATCCTGACCATCCGGGTAGCAGTAACGTCCGTTCTCATCTCCATAGGTATTGACGCTTAAGTGCCATGCACCGTGTCCCTGAAGATTTGGCAGGGTGATGGTTACGTCCTCCCAGTAGGTATTGACTGCGATGTAGACAAGATCATCTTTTCCTTTATTCTTGTCATAACCTGTAAAGCTGACACAGAAGGTACGTGCATCTCTTGGAATATCCACTTCTTCTGCATTGAGGTTATAAGTGTGGATAGGATCCATGCCACAGACAGAATCCGGGAGTTTTTTGTGGATAACAGTGTGCTGTTTACGGAAGGCAATCATAAATTTGAAGAATTCAAAGAGATCACGGTTCTTTTCGAGCATGCGCCAGTCGAGCCAGGAGATCCTGCTGTCCTGACAGTAACTGTTGTTGTTTCCGAATTTTGTATTTCCGAATTCATCACCTGAGAGGAACATAGGAGTTCCGCGGCTGCACATCAGGACAGCGCAGGCATTACGGATCATACGGTAGCGAAGGGAAAGCACCTCAGGATCATCGGTTTCACCCTCAGCACCGCAGTTCCAGCTGCGGTTGTCGTTGGCACCGTCTGCATTGTCCCATCCGTTTGCTTCATTGTGTTTGTTGTTGTAGGCGTAAAGGTCATAAAGAGTAAATCCGTCGTGACAGGTCAGGAAGTTGACACAGGAATTATATCCTGCATAGTTGCTTTTGTTATTTTCATAAAAACCGCCATAGAGGTCACCGGATCCGGATATACTCCAGGCAGCGTCCCATGCCTGCCAGCAGTCACCTTTGAGAAAACCTCTGAGAGAATCACGGTAGCGTCCGTTCCATTCGGCCCAGCGTCCGCTGGCCGGGAAGCTGCCGACCTGATAAAGACCGCCGGCGTCCCATGCCTCTGCGATCAGCTTGACATTGCTTAAAATCGGATCATCAGCGAGGGTACGCAGAAGAGGAGGGTTGTTCATCGGAGAACCATCCTCGTTTCGTCCGAGAATGCTGGCGAGATCAAAACGGAAACCGTCAACACGGTAACTGATGGTCCAGTAGCGCAGGCATTCCAGGATCAGCTGTTGAACGACAGGATGGTTACAGTTCAGAGTGTTTCCGCAGCCACTGAAGTTGTAGTAATTTCCGTCAGGAGTCAGCATATAGTAAATGTTGTTGTCGAATCCCTTGAAGCTGAAGGAAGGTCCCTTTTCATTTCCCTCTGCAGTGTGGTTAAATACAACATCCAGGATAACTTCGATGCCATTTGCATGAAGTTCGCGGATCAGAGTCTTGAGCTCTGTTCCCTCGCGGTTGTGTTCATTGGCAGAAGAATAGCTGCTGTTCGGTGCGAAGAAACTGACCGTATTATACCCCCAGCATTCCAGAAGCTGTGTTCCGTTTACAGTTCTTGCATTCATGGTTTCATCGAACTCAAAAATAGGCATCAGTTCTACTGCGTTGATTCCGAGTTCTTTGAGGTAGGGGATTTTTTCCATAAGCCCGGCAAAGGTTCCTCTGTGCTGTACACCGGAGGACGGATGGTGAGTAAAATCTCTTACATGAAGTTCATAGATGATCAGGTCACAGAGTTCTTTTTTGGACTGAGGGACATCACCCCAGTCAAAGGTATCCTTTACAACTCGTGCATGGTAGGTGTGATCCCAGCGGATTCCCCAGGTTCGCTGACCGGCAACGGCTCTGGCGTAAGGATCCAGAAGGATGTTGTTCTTGTCAAAAAGGAGTCCCTTTTCTGGACAGTAAGGACCGTCCACGCGGTAGGCATACTCGAATTCTTCGATATTAAGTCCGTAGACGATCATGGAATAGACATCTCCGATCTTGTAGGCCTCCGGGAAAGGAAGAACCGCAAAGGGTTCCTCCTGGGCCCGATGGAAGAGAAGAAGCTCACAGGAAGTTCCGCCGCAGGTATGGATGGTAAAGTTTACACCATTCTGCAGAGGGGAAGCTCCATTCAGGTCAAAAATACCCGGACGGACCGGAAAACCTGCAATTTCAGCCATAGGTGTAGATTCAAGTGGATGGTCGGATATAAATTTCTGGTGATAAGATTTCATAAATGTTTTCTCCGTTCATTATAGTGTATAAAAGACAGACAGTCAGAGCCTCATTCCTGGAAAAGAACCTCACATTTCTGAATGATCTTTTGATTTCTTTTTTCGTAATCGACATGAAGAGGCTGTATTTCACCCGCAGCGTACATTTCCATGCCCTGAAGAATTCCTTCTTCACTGTCAGGCAAAAGTGTACCGCCATATTCTTTGAGGAAGGATCTGGCTCCGTTGACATCGCAGGCTGCGACCGGAAGGCCGAGTACATCTGCCTCTGGAACAACAAGTACTTGTCCTTCATAGAAGGAAGAGAGGATAAAAAAGTCACATCGACTCAGAACCGGCATCGGATTACTCATGGATTTCAGAAGTACGATATGTTTCCCGGAATCCAGACTTCTGGCAAGGCGGCGAAGACTTTCGTACAGATCACCCATTCCGCCGATGATGATCAGCCATGTCTTTGGATGAGTATGCCAGAACTGATCAAAAGCACGGATCAGTCTCTCCTGCCCCTTTTCGGGTGCGTATCGTCCGATATTGATGAATTTTGTATCGGAACAGTCCAGAATCTTCTGAAGCTTTCGAAGAGAAGCGTTGGATCTGGTTTCCGGATCAAAAGTCAGTGGAAGCTGTGCACGGGAACGGATATCCTCGATATCCATATAGTTTTCGATCACCTGCACATTGTCTGTCCGGCCGCCGATACGCTCCACAGCAGGACGGATATCTTCGCCGACAGGAACAACATGGTCGTAGGTGGCATATGCATGCTTCAGAAGAGGCAGGCTTGGATTTCCCTTGGCCTGGATTTCCCGTTCCATATCATTATGGACCCAGATGGTTCTGATACAGGGGGCCTGCTCAAACAGTGCGATCATATAGTTTTCGTAACCGTCGTAGTGAACGACCTGATCGAAGGCGGCTGATCTGAAATGTTTCTGCCATTCCCGGCGGTAGGCTTTCTGAAGACGCTTCTGTACGCCAAAGGAGGTAATTCCCCATTTGAGATACAGAATCTGGGCTATTCCGGTGAGAACATCGAGGTTCATTTCTGTGGCGAGAGGATAGTAGTGATATCCTTCAGGCATTCCGTTCAGACGCTCCGGATGTTCCTTGAGAGATGGTGAACGGTAGGAAATATAATAATCACAGGCATCTGTATCGAGGTGCCGGAGCATACTGAAATATGCAGTCGTGATTCCGTTGGGCTTGAGGCTTCCGGCATAGAGAAGAACTTTTTTCTTCGTCGTCACCGGCATCCTGTGTTCCTGACACAGATATTTGCCGAGAAGTACATGGCGGCAGATATTTCGGGCTGCCTGCTGTCGATCAAAGCTACAGTACTTATCAAGGAATTCTCTGTCAGCACTGCCGCCCGGATTTCGAAGCTCCGCAAGGAGTGCCTCTGGTGTCTTGACGATCGGGAATGGATAAGAACGGATGTCTTCATACATTCCCCGGTGCCCCATATAGTCTTCCAGATCATAGGCAAAAAGAATGATCTTGCGGCCTGTATTTGCAAAATCGTACATGACACTGGAATAATCTGTGATCAGTACATCACAGGCATTCAGTACATCATAGGTATCAAGCTCTGATGGAAAAGGACGGATATGATGGTAACTGTCAAGGTCGAGCCCCTTCTGAACAAGAGGATGCAGCTTGAGCAGAAGAATCTGGTTATCCTGCATACCCTGATCCAGAACTTCAAGATAACGGCGTACCTGCTCAACATAAGTATCACCCTCCACATCATCAGTATGTCCGCGGAAGGTCGGCATATAAACACTGAGCTGGCAGTCCTGGTATCCGAGAGTTTCCTTAAGTAGTTTTCCATGCTCCTGATCAAAGAAAACAGAGTTTCGCGGATAGCCCTCATGCAGAACAGTTCCCTGATAAAGTTCGGTCAGATTGAACGCTCCTGACATTTTTTCTTCCATATATAGATTAGGAAAAACAAGGTAGTCAGACATCAGGAGATTGCGCATGATATTTCCCATATCATAACGTTCTTCTTCATTGTCCTGCCCCATTCGTTTAAGCGGAGTCCCATGCCAGACATTCAGATAAATCTGTCCCTTTTTCTTAATATAGCGTCCGGGGAAGGTGGTATCGTTGATGAGATATCCGGCTTTTGCCAGATGATAGTAGTAATCCGGCGTACTCATATGGACGATCTTGTCCACAGAAATATGATAGTGAGCGAGCTTCTTTTCAATCTGTTCCCTGGAATTCTTCTGAACAGCCAGGACTTTTTTGAATCTGCGGTATTCCGGACGGGAAAGCTCTGTCAGAATGGCCAGAATATTGCTTTCCAGGGAAATTCCGCTTCTGGACGCAAGAAGAATCTCGCGTCGGTCGATTGGCACTTTTTCATAAAAGGTGTTATAAAAAGGATACCAGGTGCCGCTTTTGAGTTTTCGTATCACTTTATTTTTGAATGAATTCGTTGAATTTGTCATAATATCATCCTGTAGAAATTTTTTATAGCTTATATTCTAGCACAAATAAAGAATTCTGAACAGGGAGGGAATATTAACACGTTTATTCCATCTATTTTGTCGCAATTGTTTACAGAAACAGTATATAATATCGAAAAATCAGCTCAAAAATAGAAAAATCAGCGAAAAAAAGTATCAAAAAGACTCATAAATAAAGGAAAAGATAATATTTATGCTTAACATACAAAGCATAAATCGCGAAATGTTATTGCTTTTTTCATGGAATTATATTATAATCTTTCTTGTAAAAAGAATTTACCCTTCAAAAATTTTTTTTACATAACCCCTTATTTAATTATTTATACTCCCCTGGAAATCCCTGGCAGCTCCCCTGCCGGGGATTTCCTTTTTCTTTATCAATGAAAATTTATAAATCCTGTATAATTTCTGTCGCAAAGAGAAATAATAGCTGATGTAATAAAAAAACGGCTGTCGAATCCGGCAGTCACAAGATTACACCAGGAGGAATATTAAAATGGCAAAAAATTATGAAAATCAGAACAAAACAGGCAACTACAGTACTGACAAAACAACTTCCAGAAATGCGGTAGACAGCCAGAACTGCGGTAAAAACAGTTCTGCAAATTCTTCAAAAAACACATCCCGCAACAAAGCATCCAGTGCATACAACAGAGAACAGGACGATTACTCCGACAAAAAATAATATAAAACAGAATTTCAGGCAACTCTTTTCCCTTCTGAAAGCAGAAGACAGGCTTCGCGAAACTGCGAAGCCTGTTTTCATATAAAACGCAGATGGTTGCAGGAACAGAATTCCTACATATGATAAAGAAAAAGGAAAGTTTGCCATGTCGCCTATCAAAACCATTTCTGCAAAGATGCTCGATTATTTTGTCGGGCAGCCGGATGCGTGGATCATAGATTTAAGAGAACACAGTGTTTATGAGCGAAGTCACATAAAGGGAGCAGTCAATGTACCATATGAGGAACTGGAAGGTGGATATGCATTTCCAAAGGATAAGTTCCTTGTTTTTTACTGCGACAGAGGAGGTGCAAGTATGGCAGCTGCCAGAGAGTTTGCCCGAAGAGGGTATAAAACAAGCTCTGTGACAGGCGGATTTGCAGCATACAGAGGAAGAAATATTGATGTTTCGTAACAATTCAGAATGTAGTATTCCGTAACTATTCCGTAACCCTCTGACTGAATATGAACGGATTCGGTCAGAGGTGACTCGAAAACACGCTTTTTTGTGCAATATAAACCAAAATCAATCAATAATTCTGTGAAATAGTTTGATTGACTTTGATTGATTCTGACGTTATACTAAAGCCACAAATGAGAAAGAGGAACGGGAGGGAGCAGAGAATGATCTGTACAGTAACTTTTAATCCGTCTCTGGACTATATCGTATCTGTGGAGGATTTTAAACTGGGTCTGACCAACAGGACAAGTTCAGAACTGATGCTTCCGGGCGGAAAGGGAATCAACGTTTCTACAGTCCTGATGAATCTTGGGATTGGAAATACCGCACTTGGATTTACAGCCGGCTTTGTGGGCGATGAGATTATCCGAAGATTACAGGAAATGGGAGTAAAGTCAGATTTCATTCAGATCGGAGACGGAGTTTCCAGAATCAATGTAAAGCTGAAATCCATTGACGGGACAGAGATCAACGGTGCAGGACCGGTGATCGGGAAAGAAAAAGTAGAACAACTGATGGAGAAGCTGGATACACTGGGAGAGGGCGATGTGCTTTTCCTGGCGGGAAGTATTCCATCCTCCATGCCGGATGATATGTATGAACAGATTATGGCAAGACTGGACGGAAAGGGTGTAATGATCGTAGTAGATGCAACGAAAGATCTTCTGGTCAACGTCCTTAAGTATCATCCGTTTTTGGTAAAGCCAAACAATCATGAGCTGGGCGAGATCTTCGGCGTAGAATTAAAGACAAGAGAAGATGTGATCCCGTACGGAAAGAAGCTTCAGGAAAAGGGTGCAAGAAATGTGCTGATCTCCATGGCAGGAGAAGGAGCCGTCCTGGTTTCTGAAGATGGACAGGTGTTCGAGGAACCGGCTCCGAAGGGAACTCTGGTAAATGGAGTGGGTGCAGGAGATTCCATGGTAGCGGGTTTTGTAGCTGGCTGGATGGAGAAAAAGAACTATGAACATGCATTCCATATGGGAATTGCAGCAGGAAGTGCAAGTGCTTTTTCAGAGAATCTTGCGACAAGGAAAGAAATTGAAGAAGTTTACCGCCAGGTAACGCAAAGATAAAAGGAGGAGAAAGGGATGAGGATCACAGATCTGCTTGACAGACGGAGCGTGTCATTGACTGCGGCTCCGAAAGGCAAATCGGAAGCTTTGGATATGGCTGTTGATCTCATGGTAAAGAGTGAGAAGATCAGCGACCGTGAAGCTTACCGCAAACAGGTATACTTACGTGAAGAAGAAAGCACTACAGGAATCGGAGAGGGAATTGCCATTCCTCATGGAAAATGTGATGCAGTTAAGAAACCGGGACTTGCTGCAATGGTCATCAAAAATGGTGTGGAATTTGAAGCACTGGATGATGAGCCGGTAACATTACTGTTTCTGATCGCAGCACCAAATACAGAGGATAACATTCATCTGGATGTACTCAGTAAACTTTCGGTGATGCTGATGGATGAAGAATTTACAGAATCCCTCAGAAATGCTTCTTCCGTAGATGAGTTTATGGACATCATTGATAAGGCTGACAGTGAGAAGAAAGATATTGATGAGAGACTTGCAGATACAGGTTCGGCAGAGGGAACACAGGCAAAGATCCTTGCGGTTACTTCCTGTCCGACGGGTATCGCACATACCTATATGGCAGCAGAGGGAATCGAGAAAGCTGCCAAAGCAAAGAACTGTTTCGTCAAGATCGAGACAAGAGGTTCCGGTGGAGCCAAGAATGTACTGACAGACAGTGAGATTGCAGAGGCAGACTGCATTATCGTAGCTGCAGATGCACAGGTGCCGATGGATCGTTTCGATGGAAAGAAAGTCATTGAATGCCAGGTATCTGACGGAATCAGCAAAGCAGATCAGCTGATCGAGAGAGCACTGAATGGTGATGCTCCAATCTACCATGTATCAGCAGCTTCCTCATCTTCAGCGGCTGCAAAATCCGGCGGCAGTGCAGGACATAAGATTTATACGCAGCTGATGAATGGTGTATCTCATATGCTTCCACTGGTTGTCGGCGGTGGTATTCTGATTGCGATCGCCTTCCTGATCGATGGGCTGAGCATAGATCTTAATTCCCTTCCGGCAGATCAGAGAGCAAACTTTGGTACGATCACACCGGCAGCAGCACTGCTTAAAGGAATCGGCGGCACCGCATTTGGCTTTATGCTTCCAATCCTGGCAGGATTTATTGCCATGGCAATCGGTGACAGGCCGGCACTTGCACTTGGTCTGGTAGGTGGAATGATGGCAGCCAGCGGTAAATCAGGTTTCCTTGGTGCCCTGCTTGCAGGTTTTGCAGCAGGATATCTGATCCTCGCTCTTAGAAAAGTATGCGAAAAGCTTCCGGAAGCACTGGAAAAAATCGCTCCGGTTTTTATTTATCCGGTAGTGGGAATCCTGCTTATGGGCTTACTGATGACCTTCATTGTAGAGCCGATCATGGGCGGTATCAATACGGGGCTTAACAACGCCTTGACAGGTATGGGAAGTTCAAGTAAAGTAGTATTAGGTATTGTATTAGGCGGAATGATGGCAATTGATATGGGCGGCCCGTTCAACAAGGCAGCCTATGTATTTGGTACAGCCGCTATTGCAGCAGGCAACTATGATATTATGGCAGCAGTTATGATCGGCGGTATGACACCTCCGTGTGCGATCGCTCTTGCAACCCTGCTGTTTAAGGATAAGTTCACAAAAGAGGAGAGAGAGGCAGGTCCTACAAACTTTATCATGGGTCTTGCGTTTATCACGGAAGGTGCGATTCCGTTTGCAGCATCAGATCCTCTGCATGTACTTCCTTCCTGTATCATCGGATCAGCAGTGGCCGGTGCGATGTCCATGGCATTCAACTGTACTCTGATGGCACCTCACGGTGGAATCTTTGTATTCCCGGTAGTAGGAAATGCAGTTATGTATCTGGCAGCACTTGTTGTCGGAACCGTAGTTTCAGCAGTTTTACTTGGTATATTAAAGAAAAAAGTAGCATAAATACTCTGTCGGTCATGACAGAAACGATATGATCAAAATAAAAAAATGGAGGATATAGAAATGAAAGAATTTAAGTATGTAGTTACAGACAACGAAGGAATCCATGCTCGTCCGGCAGGAGAACTTGTAAAGCTTGTCAAAGGATTTGAATCTACTGTATCTATCGAAAAAGACGGCAAAAAAGTAGACTGCAGAAAACTCCTTGCACTGATGGGACTTGGAGTTAAGAAAGGCCATGAAATTACCTTTACCTTTGAGGGAGCAGATGAAGAGGCTGCATATGAGGCAGTAAGCAAATTCATGCAGGAAAATCTGTAATTACAGGTAACTATTCAAAAGGTAATATCCCGCGAGAGTACTGAACAGTTACAATCACAGAAAGAATGAATATCAGACTTTTGAAACAGGAGATGATGCAGTCATCTCCTGTTTCTGTTATAATAAAAATACAAAAGTAATTGGGGGCAAACTATGCTTACAGAACAAAGATATGAAATTATTCTGAAACTTCTGGAGGAAAAGAGGAGCATCACTGTCACAGAATTAAAAGATATCCTCGATACATCTGAGTCCACCGTGCGGAGAGACATCACAGCTCTTGACAAGGCCGGAAGACTGACCAAAGTATTTGGCGGGGCAGTAGTGCTGGAGCGCAAAGTAACGGCATATGAACCGACTGTAGCCCAGAAATCAGAACTGAACAAAAAGGAAAAAGAGAAAATCGCAGAATATGCGGCCAGCCTGATAAAGGCAGATGATTTTGTTTACCTGGATGCAGGAACGACTACAGGGCTGATTCTGGATTATCTGGAGGGAACCAAGGCTTCCTTTGTGACGAATGCGGTCTCTCATGCACAGAGACTGGCCAAGATGGGGATTCATGTTTTTCTGATCGGAGGAGAACTTAAGAGTTCCACAGAGGCGGTTGTCGGGAGTCAGGCCATCAAAATGCTTTCGATGTATCATTTTACCAAAGGATTTTTTGGAACGAACGGGATCACAAAGAGAGAAGGCTTTACCACACCGGATACAAATGAGGCACTTGTGAAGGAAAAGGCAGTCAGACAGTGCAGGGATGCGTATGTTCTTGCAGACTGCTCCAAGTTTGGACAGGTCAGCTCGGTGACATTCGAAGAATTTGCACATATGCACATTCTGACAGAGAAGATTCCGGAAGAGTATCAGGAATGCGGAAATGTTTTGAAAGTGGAATAAAAGAATGATATACTGAAAAAAAATGGATAGGAGAAATTATTATGAAATACATGTTTGCATCAGATGTACATGGTTCAGCATTTTTCTGCCGGAAAATGCTGGAGGCATACAGAGAAGAAAAAGCAGAAAGACTGGTACTGCTGGGAGATCTGCTCTATCATGGACCAAGAAACGATCTTCCGAAGGAATATGCGCCGAAGGAAGTGATCGCAATGCTCAATGAGATGAAGAATGATATTTATGCAGTGCGGGGAAACTGTGAGGCAGAAGTGGACCAGATGGTCTTAAACTTTCCGGTAATGGCAGATTATTGCATTCTGGCAATTGACGGACTGACTTTCTACGCCACACATGGACATGTCTATAATGAAAATAATCTTCCGCCTTTCCGGGAGGGAGATATCCTTATTCACGGACATACACATGTTCTCAAGGCAGAGCAGAGGGATGGATATATTCTTCTGAATCCGGGATCTGTATCGATTCCGAAGGAAGGAAATCCACCGACCTACGCGGTGCTGGAGGACAAAGTATTTACAATTAAAGATTTTGATGGAAATATCATCAAGGAAATGAGGCTTGCATGAAATATATGGAACTGATCGCACCCTGTCATTTTGGAATGGAAGCGGTTCTGAAGCGTGAGATCCTGGATCTTGGTTATGAGATCAGAAAAGTAGAGGATGGAAAGGTTACTTTTCTGGCAGATGCGGATGGGATCGCACAGGCAAATATGTTCCTTCGTACTACGGAGCGTATTCTTCTCAAGACAGGAGAATTCAAGGCGGTAACTTTTGATGAATTGTTTGAAAAGACAAAGGCAATTCCGTGGGAAGACTATATTCCGAAGGATGGAAAATTCTGGGTGGCAAAGGCAAACTCCGTAAAGAGTGCCTTGTTCAGCCCGTCGGATATTCAGTCGATCATGAAGAAAGCGATCGTAGAACGACTCAAAAGTGTTTATGGAATCTCCTGGTTTCCGGAGGACGGAGCAAGTTTCCCGATCCGTGTCGCTTTTATGAAGGATGTGGCAACGATTGGAATTGATACTTCCGGTGTTTCTCTTCATAAGAGGGGATATCGTCAGATGACAGTTAAGGCTCCGATCACAGAGACTCTGGCCTCTGCATTGATCATGCTGACTCCGTGGAACAAAGAGAGAATTCTGGTCGATCCTTTCTGTGGAAGTGGAACCTTCCCGATCGAGGCGGCAATGATGGCTGCGGACATGGCACCGGGAATGAACCGTTCTTTCCTTGCGGAGGACTGGAAGCATCTTGTTCCGCGTAAATGTTGGTACGATGCCCTGGAAGAGGCTCAGGACCGCGTAAATCTTGATATTGAGACAGATATTCAGGGTTATGATATTGACCCGGAGGCACTCAAGGCAGCACGTTCCAATGCAAAGATGGCAGGAGTGGACAAGCTGATTCATTTTCAGCAGAGAGCAGTCAAAGATCTGAGCCATCCGAAGCCATATGGATTCATTATCACAAATCCACCGTACGGTGAGCGTCTGGAAGAAAAAGAAGCACTTCCGGCACTGTACCGTGAGATTGGAGAAAGCTTCCGTCGTCTGGATAAATGGTCCATGTATCTGATCACATCTTATGATCATACAGAAAACGATATTGGAAAAAAAGCAGACAAAAACCGCAAGATCTATAATGGTATGCTGAAGACTTATTACTATCAGTTCCTTGGTCCGAAGCCGCCAAAGAGGAGGAAAGACTGATGAAAAAAGTAATTTTTGCTACAGGAAATGAGGGAAAAATGAAAGAGATCCGTGAAATTCTCGGAGATCTTGATATTGAACTTCTTTCTTTAAAGGATGCCGGAATTCATGCTGACATTGTAGAAGATGGAAAGACATTCGAGGAAAATGCACAGATCAAGGCAAAGGCAATCTGTGATCTGACAGGAGAGATCGTTCTTGCAGATGATTCAGGACTTGAGATCGATCATCTGAACAAAGAGCCTGGAATTTACTCTGCCCGCTACATGGGAGAGGATACTTCCTATCATATCAAAAACGCAAAGCTGATCGAACGTCTTGAGGGGGTTCCGGATGAAGAGAGAACGGCAAGATTTGTCTGTGCCATTGCAGCTGCCTTTCCGGATGGAAACATCAGAACTGTGAGAGAAGCGATGGAAGGAAGAATCGGATACGAAGAAAGAGGAGAGAATGGTTTTGGCTATGATCCAATCTTTTATCTTCCGGAATATGGCTGTACTTCGGCAGAACTCTCCATGGAAGAGAAAAATAAGATCAGCCACAGAGGGAAGGCTCTGCGTGCTATTAAGGACGTACTTCGATGAAAATCCTTGTAGTCAGTGACAGCCATGGCAGAGATGAAAATCTGGAACAGGCGGTTATGCAGGAAACACCGTTTGATATGCTGATCCACTGTGGGGATGTAGAGGGCAGAGAGATTTTTATAGAAGCATTTATAGAATGTCCCTGCCATATTGTCTCCGGAAACAATGATTTCTTCTCAGACCTTCCAAGAGAAGAGATCATAGAGGTGGGAAACAACAGGATTTTTGTCACTCATGGGCACTATTATGGTGTCTCCATGGATGTTTCAGGAGTCGTAGATGAGGCCAGGGACCGCGGATGTAATATTGCTCTTTTTGGACATACTCACAAGCCGTTTCTGGAGGATATAGACGGTATTCTGACCCTTAATCCGGGAAGTCTTACCTATCCCAGACAAAGGGGCAAAAGACCAAGCTACGCTGTCCTGGAGATGGATGAGAAGGGTAAAATGACAGCGGAAATCAGATATCTGTGAAAATCAGGTTGACACTACACAATAAAAAAGTTACTCTTAAGTTGAGGAAATAAAAGAGGTGGTGGAAATAATATTCAGAAAGTATGGAAAGGAGAATATATGAAAAAATTGAAAAAATTAATGGCGGTATTACTGGCAGTAATGCTTGTATTAGCTGTACAGGTTCCGGTAAGTGCGTATGCCCCATCCAAACCGCGGGTGACATATTGCGGATATTCCGGCAATGGCAAATTAAGGGTACAGTGGAAAACACAGAGTGATGCGGACGGCTATCTGATCAAATATTATGATTTGGTAACCGGAGCTGTCAAGAAAGTATATATTGATGAGAATTATGCAAGCGAGTATTCCGAAGTTTATTATACAATAAACAGAGATGGAAACAAGGTAAACCGTGTACTGGTAAGTGCATATTTTTATGATTATAATGGAAACAGAGCGTTCAGTACAGCAACTCAGAAATATGTATGTTCATCAAGAAATGTATCTGCGGGCAATAGTTCCGG
Organism: Blautia sp. BIOML-A1; assembly: GCF_009883055.1. Taxonomy (GTDB): domain Bacteria; phylum Bacillota; class Clostridia; order Lachnospirales; family Lachnospiraceae; genus Blautia_A. The sequence continues at coordinate 46,657 of NZ_WWVR01000012.1, forward strand.
CAGAAATATGACAATCAGATGGAAAAAGCTTTATGGAGCCAATGGATACAGACTGTATAGGTCAAAATCAAAAAATTCAGGATATTCCCTCTACAAGACATTGTCAGGAGGTGCGACATCCTGTAAACTTACAGGATTATCAGGGTATACTTATTTTAAACTGATTCCTTACAGAAATGTAAATGGAGGAAAATGGAATCTTCCGATCAGTGCATTTTATACTCATACATATTATTATTATTAATGTCTGAAGTCCGGTGCAGCGAATAATAAGTCAGTGTTATAGCTGTTGCACTGGTAATCCACCACTAAAAAATGGTTTGTATAAGTCTGAAGAAGAACTTATACAAACCATTTTCTTTCGTGTGCGGATAACAGGACTTGAACCTGCACGTCACAAAACACCAGAACCTAAATCTGGCGCGTCTGCCAATTCCGCCATATCCGCAGAAGAGTAATAAAAAACACTATCATATGAGTGATAGTGTTCCAAATGAGACATCGGGGATTCGAACCCCGGACAACTTGATTAAAAGTCAAGTGCTCTACCAACTGAGCTAATATCCCATAGTATTAGACTGGGCTAGCTGGATTCGAACCAGCGAATGCAGCAGTCAAAGTGCTGTGCCTTACCGCTTGGCGATAGCCCAAAGGCGAAAGGGTGGATACAGGGATTCGAACCCTGGGCCTCCAGAGCCACAATCTGGCGCGCTAACCAACTGCGCTATACCCACCACAGCGTGCCTGAAGGGATTCGAACCCCCGACCCACGGCTTAGAAGGCCGTTGCTCTATCCAGCTGAGCTACAGACACATTTCTCTGCTTCGCTTACAGAGAAGCGGGTGATGGGAATCGAACCCACGTATCCAGCTTGGAAGGCTGGTGTTCTACCATTGAACTACACCCGCAATTCGCTGAAACGGTAAAAGTTGTTTACAGCATCGGGGTGACAGGATTCGAACCTGCGGCCTCCTGGTCCCAAACCAGGCGCTCTAGCCAAGCTGAGCCACACCCCGCTAACGGTATTTAGTTGTTTGCGCTTCGCTCTGTCGCTCAACGCAAGACATATTATATATTAGGCATATCCAAATGTCAACAACTTTTTTGAAATTTTTTTAAAAAAATTTTCGAAACGCCGCAAAGCCTTATTTTATGCGGGTTTGCGGGCAAAAAAAATTACTTTGATGTCGCTTCTGGTTGGAAAAAATCTATGAAAATGATACAATAAAAATGATTATGCAATACCACGACAGTTGCAGAACAGGACACTCAAATCAGAGGGAGATACAAAATGAACGTACAGGAATTTCAGAACAAATTAAAAGAGATACAGTCTGTTGCCAGAGAAAACGAGAATTCTCTCACGACTGTTCAGATCAGAGATACTTTTGCGGGACTGGAGCTTGATAAGAGTCAGCTCCTTGGAGTACTCAAATATCTGACTTCACAGGGAATTCAGATTGAGGGAATGGAAGAAACGGCTGCAGAAGAGACAAAAGAACCAAAGTATAAGAAGGTTCCGCTGACTCCGGAAGAAGAAGCATATTTTAAGGATTATCTTTCAGAGCTTCCGGAGCTTTCCATAGATACAAAGCAGGCTTTTGCAGGACTTGCAGAGGGAAATCAGGAAGCATTACAGGCTCTTACAGCCCATTATATGAAAGAAACTGCAAGGATGGCAGCGGATATGAATGCCGAGGAGATTTTTCTTGCGGATTTGATCCAGGAGGCCAATTTATCCCTGATTCAGGCACTGGGAGAGGCCGGAACGGAATTAAGAGATGAAAAATGGCTCATGGGAGAGGTAAGAAAAGGTCTTATCAGGGTTCTGGAGGAACAGACCCAGAGAAAATTTGCAGATGACAGCCTGGTGGCCAGAGTAGAAAAACTGGAAAGTGCTGTTCGGGAACTGAATGATGATGAAGATGATAAAAATGCATTCAGTATAGATGAACTTGCGATCATTCTTGACATGAAAGTAGATGAGATCCGAGATGTCCTGCGCCTGACAGGTGATGATAAATAGGAATTGTAAAGAGAATGGCAGCAATCTTAATGATAAAAACAGTTAGTTACTGCTCACTCCGTTCGCAGTAACTTGGTCAAAATGCATTCCAAATCACCTTCGGTGATGGCATTTTGCCCCGTATGTCTCGGGATTTTGTCATATACATGACAAAACACCTCGCGGAATATTACCTGTGAACAGTTACAACAGTTATCTATATAACCGCCATGAGAGTTGAAATATGTCGATTTTTATGATAGGATAGCATAAGTGGGAGGTATTTTTATGCAGATTAGAGAATCAGCGGAGGATTATCTGGAAGCGATTCTGGTTTTATCCAAAAAAGGCGAAGGAGTGCGCTCTGTTGACATTGCATCTATGCTGGGGGTTTCAAAGCCAAGTGTCAGTCATGCAATGAAGTTATTAAGAGAAGATGGCTATATCGCAATGGACCGTTATGGTACAGTTACATTGCTTGAGAAAGGCGCAGAGATTGCACATAGAATTTATGAAAGACATACAGTTCTGACCAGGATGCTTGAGGGACTTGGAGTTACACCTGAGAATGCCAGAGCAGATGCCTGCAAGATGGAGCATGATGTCAGCGATGAAAGCTTTGAAAAGATCAAAGAACATCTGACCGCGAAAGGTGAGAATTTAAAGGATACGAAATAAAAGAAGGTCGTCACAATCAGAGAAATCTGAAAGTGATGACCTTCTTTTTATGAAATACAGGTGTTGCAGGTTGCTTTTTTCTGAGGCAGCTGAGCGAGGATGATCGCACCGAACATCAGCACACAGCCCAGAATCTCGCGTCCGCTCAGACTCTGTCCCAGGATCAGCCATCCGGCGATCACAGAGATACAGGATTCGAGACTGAGGATCAGAGAGGCTACGGTAGGATTCATGTTTTTCTGACCGACGATCTGCAGAGTGTAGGCAACACCGCAGGACAGGACTCCGGCATAGAGGAGCGGGATCTTGGCAGCAAGAATGCCACTGAGATCCGGGCTTTCAAAGAGCAGTGCCGGAATTCCGGAGAGGATGCCGCAGACAAGGAACTGTATGCATGACATTTTTACTCCGTCCACCAGAGGCGAGAAATGATCGATGACCAGAATATGAAGAGAAAAAAGTACCGCACAGATCAGGACGAGCAGTTCGCCCCTTCCGATGGCGAAGCCCTCACCTGGTGTCAGGCAGAGAAGATACAGGCCACACAGGGAAAGGATCACCGCGATCCAGATGAAGGAACTGCATTTTTTCTTCAGAAAGATCCCGAGTATGGGAACAATGATGATGTAACAGGCAGTGATAAAACCGGCTTTTCCAACGGTGGTATATTTGATTCCAAACTGCTGAAAATTGCTTGCAAGGCAGAGCAGAATACCACAGCAGATGCCTCCGGTGAGTAAGGTTTTGCGCTCTGCCGGGGAAGCTTCAGCCTTTGCCCCGGTGGATTTTGTCCTGCCGAGTACCCAGATGACAGGTAAAAGAGTAACAGATCCCATAAGATTTCGAATGGCATTAAAAGTAAATCCTCCGATGTAGTCCATGCTGACACTCTGAGCAACAAAAGCTACACCCCAGATAGTTGCTGTCAGTAAAAGAAGAAGAGAATTTCTGACAGAAATGGTTTCTTTTTTCACAATAAATGTCTCCTCGTGGTTATAAAATATTTTATGGGGCACCTGGATGCCCCATAAATGCTCCTGAATTTACAGGAAAATATATTTCAGAATAAATACAACAGCAAGAACATACATCAGTACACTGATCTTCTTTTCTTTTGCTTTTCCTGTGACTACATTGATGATCACGTAGGAGATAACTCCCATGGAGATACCTTCGGAAATGCTGTACATAAACGGCATTGCGATGATTGCGATAAAGCATGGAACAGCTTCTGTCATATCATCAAAGTCGATCTTTGTAACAGAGGTCAGCATCAGATAACCAACAATGATCAGCGCCGGTGCTGTGGCAAAGGAAGGGATTGCCAGGAAGATCGGTGAGAGAAGAAGAGAGAGTGCAAACAGGATACCTGAGGTCAGGGCGGTAAGACCTGTGCGTCCGCCTTCTGCAACACCGGAAGCACTTTCTACAAAGGTTGTAACGGTAGAGGTTCCACACATGGCACCTACGGTTGTTCCGACAGCGTCAGAGAGCAGTGCCCCTCTGATCTGAGGAAGTTTACCATCTTTATCAAGCATGTCGGCTTTGGAAGCTACGCCGATCAGGGTTCCGAGAGTATCAAACATATCTACAAACAGGAATGCAAACATGATGACTACGAAATCCAGTGAAAATACAATCGAAAAGTCCATCTTCATAAAGGTCGGAGCCATGCTTGGAATGGAGATTCCGTTTGAAAAATCAGGAAGCAGGCTGTAATATCCAAGGTCAGCATTCGGCACATAAAGATGTGTGAGCTGACAGATGATACCGAGGATCCAGGTGATCAGAATACCCCAGAGGATGCCGCCCTTGACATTCTTGGCAAGAAGAATGGCAGTGACCAGGATTCCAATCAGCGCAAGAAGGACTGTGATACCCTGGGAGGAAAATGTTCCATCGGACATGGAAGTCTTAAAGGAAAAGATGCTTACCAGAGTGGAATCATTTCCGATAACGATCTTGGCATTCTGAAGTCCGATGAATGCGATAAACAGTCCGATTCCTACAGATACAGCATGTTTCAGGTTCATCGGGATAGAGTTGAAGATCGCTTCACGTACATTGGTGAGGGAGAGCAGGATGAAGATGATACCTTCAGCAAATACTGCTGAGAGAGCCTGCTGCCAGGTATATCCCATACCAAGGACTACTGTGTAAGTAAAGTATGCGTTCAGACCCATTCCAGGAGCGAGAACGAATGGATAATTGGACAGGAGTGCCATCAGGCAGCTTGCGATGAAAGCGGATAGCGCGGTGGCAGTAAAGACTGAGCCGCGGTCCATGCCGGAAGCGGACAGGATGTTGGGATTTACGGCAAGAATATAAGCCATTGTCATGAACGTAGTGATTCCCGCCATGATTTCAGTTTTGACATCCGTGTGGTTTTCCTTCAGGTGAAAAAGTTTGTCGAGATTCATATAAATACCCCCTTCATACAGTACACAGTCTGTGTACTAAAAGATTTTATTTCCGGAAACATATTTTCCGGTGATGCATCTGTCATCCGAAAGATAGATCAGCCGTTCAAGCCGCTCCCTTGCCGTTAATGGCTGGGGATGGCGCAGAATACTGTCATCCAGGATGAGAGCATCAAACTCATAGTTTTCCATAAAAGTTCCGACGTTTCCAAAGAAAGCCCCACCTCCCATAGTAGCCATATAAAAGGCTTCTTCCAGTGAAAGTGGTTTCAGGGAATCATCCACAAGTCTCCATCGAAGCTTGGATACCTGGATCGCATCAGCGATCGCACGAAGCATAGACAGAGAATGCCCGCCTGCGATGTCTGTACCCAGTCCAATGCGAAGTCCCTCGTCAAGATAGCGCCTTGCAGGGGCGATACCGGAAGAAAGATTGGTGTTGGACTGTGGACAGTGTGCGATAAATACTCCACGTTTTTTCATGAGAGAGATCTCGGCATCTGAACTGTAAACGCAGTGTGCCATGATCGTCGGACAGTTGATACCGCCAAAAAGCCCAAACTGATCATATGCCTCTCCATAAAAAGAAGTATTTGGGCACAGTTCGTGCACCCAGGCAATTTCACTCTGGTTCTCGGAAAGATGGGACTGTACCGGAAGACCATAAGTTTTCTGAAGCTCTGCCAGTGCATGCATAAGCGCATCTGTGCAGGAAGGCGTGAAACGTGGTGTGAGAATCGGTTTTACATTCTCGTATTTTTCAGCAGTGTCATTGATCCAGCGGATTGTATCTTTCGTGGAAACAGCAGCACTTTCTTCCTGAAGTTCAGCAGTTCCGTTGCGATCCATGTTGACCTTGCCGATATAGGTTCTGAGACCTGTGTTTTCCATGAGATCCATCAGAAGTTCAGTGGCTTCCACATGCAGAGTCGCAAATATGCAGGCACGGGTGGTGGAGCTTTTTTGGAGATCTTCGGCAAAGATAGAATAAGCCTTCCTGGCATAGGAAAGATCTCTGTACCGGGCTTCTTCAGGAAAGGTGACCTGATTCAGCCATTCCAGCAGTTCCAGATCCATGTACATACCGTGAAATGCATACTGTGGGGCATGAAGATGAAGATCGTTCATTCCGGGAATGACAAGCTGTTCACCGACATCTCTGACAGGAATTCCGTCAAACTGTGCCGGAAGCTGTGGAAAAACACCGACGGTGCGACCGTTCTGACAGATGACAAAAGCATTTTCAAAGCAGGTCAGTTTCTCTGGTGCTGTACTGAAGCAGACGGCACCTCTGATGGCAAATGTGGTTGGTTTCATATGGGCTACCTCCTTTTTGTCGGGGATTTCCAGACAAAAAAAATACCGAATATTTATGCCCGAAAAGTTCCCCGAAAGAAACTTATAGATGCAACTATTACGGTAGTTGGTAGAAACGTCCAACCAATTATGGACCTATATAAGTTTGATGTTGTGTAACTGTAAAGATGCAGAACAGTTACGGTTTTTGTTTATAAAATTATTATAAATTAGGAAATGTTTTCTGTCAAATACAAAATCATCAGTTTTGCGGGTAATAATATACAAAAAAAACCTATAAAATTCTATATGCAGAATAAAGAAAAAAATTCCGACAGTCTGATCATTCAGACTGCCGGAAAATAAGAAAGAAGATTATTTGTTGTTTTTATTCTGTTCTACTTCCAGTAATTTCATTGCACGAACTTTGAGCGGAAGACCGAACAGGGTGATGAATCCGTCTGCATCGTGGTGATCATACATATCACCGGTTGTGAAGGATGCAAGAGATTCGTTGTACAGGCTGTATGGAGATGTAGTGCCGGCTTTGATGATGTTTCCTTTGTAAAGTTTGAATTTGACTTCACCGGTCACATATTTCTGAGTAGATTCTACAAATGCCTGGATTGCCTCGCGAAGTGGTGTGAACCATTTTCCTTCATATACAACCTGTGCAAACTGGCTTCCAAGTTTCTTCTTGGCTTCCATTGTATCACGGTCAAGAATCAGTTCTTCAAGCTGCTCGTGAGCTGCCATCAGGATAGTTCCACCAGGAGTTTCATATACACCACGGGATTTCATACCGACAACACGGTTTTCTACGATATCGATGATACCGATGCCGTTTTCGCCGCCGAGACGGTTGAGCTCAGTGATAATCTCGGAAACCTTCATGGCCTTTCCGTTGATTGTTTTCGGAACGCCCTCTTCGAAAGTCATGGTGATTTCTGTTTCTTTGTCAGGTGCTTTCTCAGGAGTCACGCTTAAAACAAGCATGTCGTCATAGTTCGGAGCCTGGGAAGGATCCTCAAGTTCCAGACCTTCATGGCTGATGTGCCATAAGTTACGGTCACGGCTGTAGCTGTGGCTTGCATCAAATGGAAGATTGATTCCATGAGCCTGGCAGAATGCAAGCTCGTCATCACGAGACTGCATGGTCCATACATCTGTCATTCTCCATGGAGCAATGATCTTGATATCAGGAGCAAGTGCCTTGATACCCAGTTCAAAACGGATCTGATCGTTACCTTTACCGGTAGCACCGTGGCAGATGGCAACGGCGTTTTCCTTACGTGCGATTTCGACAAGCTTTTTGGCGATAGCAGGACGTGCCATAGAAGTTCCGAGCAGATATTTGTGTTCATATACAGCACCGGCCTGTACACATGGCATGATATAGTTTTCACTGAAATCATCTACGATGTCTTCAATATACAGCTTGGAAGCACCGGAAAGTTTGGCTCTCTCATCCAGGCCATCCAATTCGTTACCCTGTCCGCAGTTTACACAGCAGCAGATAACTTCGTAATCAAATGTTTCTTTCAGCCATGGGATCAGTGCTGTGGTGTCAAGACCGCCTGAGTATGCAAGTACAACTTTTTCTTTCATAATATATTCCTCCTGAAAAATAACGCTTCGCACTTGGCAGATGCGTAAATATTTGTTATGATAAATGATAAAGAATTCTTTGCTTTAGTGTGACTTAGTGGTAAAGCAAAGAAATGGGTTCTGTCGTGCTTTGACAATAGTTAATATACAACAATTGTTATAAATATGCAATAGCAATATGCAAAAAAAATAAAAAAAATTTTTTTGTGGCAAGATAATATTTAAATAGGAAACACATGATAAAATTGGATAAAATCACAAAAATCAGGCATGAAAACCATGAAAATATATATTGCATATTATGCAACGAAGATGTATAATCTATACAACTTACACGAGAGGATTGTATAAAAATACAAAGTCTCAGGCAGTTATGGACAGGAGATAACTGCTGATTAGTGATTCAGGAGGAAAGAAAATGATAAAAGCAGGAATCATTGGAGCAACCGGTTATGCAGGAAATGAACTGGCAAGACTGCTCCTTGGACATAAGGAAGTAGAAGTGGCATGGTATGGATCAAGAAGCTATATTGATCAGAAATACGCAGATGTATATCAGAATTTTTTCAGACTGATCGATGCGCAATGTATGGATGATAATATGGCAGCACTGGCTGACGAGGTAGATGTGATCTTTACGGCAACACCGCAGGGACTCTGTGCTTCTCTTGTTAATGAAGAGATCCTTTCTAAAGCTAAGGTTATTGACCTGAGTGCAGACTTTCGTATCAAGGATGTAAAGAAATACGAAAAATGGTACGGCATCGAGCACAAATCTCCTCAGTTTATTGAGGAAGCGGTTTATGGTCTGTGCGAGATCAACCGTGAGGAGATCAGGAAGGCAAGACTGATCGCAAATCCGGGATGCTATCCTACCTGTTCTACTTTATCTGTTTATCCGCTTCTCAAAGAAGGACTGATCGATCCGAATACGATCATCATTGATGCGAAATCCGGTACCTCAGGAGCCGGAAGAGGAGCCAAGGTTGCCAATCTTTACTGCGAAGTAAATGAAAATATCAAAGCATATGGCGTGGCAACTCACCGACATACTCCGGAGATAGAGGATCAGCTTGGATATGCATGCGGACAGGAAGTTCTGATCAACTTTACACCGCATCTGATCCCAATGAACAGAGGTATTCTGATAACTGCATATGCTTCTCTTAAGAAAGAAGTTTCCTATGAGGAAGTGAAGGCAGTCTATGACAAATATTATGAAGATGAGACATTTGTGCGTGTTCTGGATAAAGATGTGTGTCCGCAGACAAAATGTGTAGAAGGAAGCAACTATGTAGATGTTAATTTCAAGATCGATCCGAGAACGAAACGTATCATCATGATGGGAGCAATGGATAATCTTGTAAAGGGTGCTGCAGGACAGGCTGTACAGAATATGAACCTGATGTTTGGTTTTGATGAGGCGGAAGGTCTTCATCAGATTCCGATGCTTCCGTAAATACAAAGAAAGCGGAGCACTTTTCATATAACGAGGAGGAAATATATTATGAAAATTATCACAGGTGGAGTTACCGCAGCGAAAGGCTTTCAGGCGGCATCAACGGCAGCCGGGATCAAATATCAGGGAAGAACGGATATGGCAATGGTTTACAGTGAGAAGCCATGTGTGGCAGCAGGAACCTTCACAACCAACATTGTAAAAGCTGCACCGGTAAAATGGGACCAGGAGATCGTATATAAACATCCGACAGCACAGGTGATCATCTGCAACAGTGGCATTGCCAACGCGTGCACAGGAGAAGAAGGCTTCAGCTACTGCCGGGCAACTGCCAAAGCAGCAGCAGAGACACTGAAGGTAGATGAAAACAGTGTGCTGGTTGCATCTACGGGTGTGATCGGAATGCAGCTTCCGATCGAGAAACTTTCAGATGGTGTCAAAGCAATGGCACCGAAGCTTCAGGGAACTCTGGAAGCAGGAAATGAAGCGGCAAAAGCGATCATGACTACAGACACCAGAGAAAAGGAAGTTGCTGTGCAGATCGAGATCGGTGGAAAGACGGTTACCATCGGCGGTATGTGCAAGGGATCCGGAATGATCCATCCGAATATGTGTACCATGCTTGGATTTGTCACGACAGATGTATGCATTACCAAACAGCTTCTCCAGGAGGCACTGAGCCAGGATGTTAAGGATACCTACAATATGGTGTCTGTTGACGGAGATACTTCTACAAATGATACGGTGCTTCTTCTGGCAAACGGAATGGCAGAAAATCCTGAGATCAGTGAGAAAAATGAAGATTATCAGAAGTTCTGTGAGGCACTGAATTATATCAATACCACACTTGCGAAGAAAATTGCAGGGGACGGCGAAGGTGCGACTGCCCTGTTCGAGGTAAAAATCATCGGAGCGGAGAGTAAGGAACAGGCTGTGACCCTGAGTAAGTCAGTTGTTACTTCTTCTCTTACGAAAGCGGCAATCTATGGTCATGATGCAAACTGGGGAAGAATCCTCTGTGCAATGGGATATTCGGGAGCACAGTTTGATCCGGAAAAAGTAGATCTCTATTTTGAAAGTAAAGCAGGAAAGATCCAGATCATCGAAAATGGTGTGGCAGTAGACTACAGTGAAGAAGAAGCGACAAAGATTCTTTCCGAAGATGCCGTAACAGCGATCGCAGACATCAAGATGGGCGACTGCAGTGCCACTGCATGGGGATGCGATCTTACCTATGATTATGTCAAGATCAATGCGGATTACAGATCATAGGATATCAGACAGCGGCAGCAGTTATAAATAATGGAATCGAGGAGAAATGAAAAATGGTAAATCAGAAATATTTGGACAAGGCAGAAACACTTATCGAGGCACTTCCTTATATTCAGCGTTTTAACCGTAAGATCGTGGTGGTAAAATACGGCGGAAGTGCAATGGTTGATGAAACTCTCAAGGCAAATGTGATCAAGGATGTTGTTCTTCTGAAACTGATCGGGTTTAAACCGATCATCGTTCACGGCGGCGGCAAGGAAATCAGCCGCTGGGTAAACAAGGTAGGAATGGAGCCGCGTTTCGTCAATGGACTTCGTGTGACAGACAAGGATACGATGGAGATTGCGGAAATGGTTCTTGCAAAAGTGAATAAAGAACTGGTTGCACTGGTAGAATCTCTTGGTGTACAGGCGGTTGGTATCAGCGGAAAAGACGGCGGTCTTCTTCAGTGCCATAAGAAACTCTCCGGAGGAGAGGATATTGGATTCGTAGGGGATATCGAGAAGGTGAATCCGAAAGTTCTTCATGATCTTCTCGAAAAAGACTTCCTGCCAATTGTATTTCCAATCGGATATGATGCAAATTTTGATTCTTATAACATCAATGCAGATGATGCGGCATGTGCGATCGCAGAAGCAGTTCATGCTGAGAAACTGGTATTCCTTTCTGATATTGAAGGTGTATATAAGGATAAGGATGATCCGGACACTCTGATTTCTGAATTACATGTACATGAAGCTGAGAAACTGATCAGTGAAGGCTATGTGGGCGGCGGAATGATTCCAAAGCTGCAGAATTGTATCGACGCGATCGAAGAGGGCGTAAACAGAGTACATATTCTGGACGGACGTATTCCACACAGTCTCCTTCTGGAGATCTTTACAAACAAAGGTATCGGTACTGCTATTTTAAGAGAAGACGGGGAGAAATATTATAATGAGCATGAATGAACAGATGAACCATGCAGAAGAAAGTATTCTGCATACATACAATCGTTTCCCGGTCATGTTTGATCATGGAGAGGGATGTTACCTCTATGACACAGAGGGAAAGAAATATCTTGATTTCGCAGCAGGAATTGCAGTAAATGCACTGGGCTATCATTATCCGGAATATGATGAGGCTCTGAAAGCACAGATTGACAAGCTGACGCATATCTCCAATCTTTACTATAATGAGCCGATGAGTGAGGCGGGAGAGAAACTGATCAAGGTCAGCGGACTTTCCAAAGCTTTCTTTACAAACAGTGGTACAGAGGCGATTGAGGGTGCACTCAAGGCAGCACGTAAATATGCTTATACCAAATATGGCAAAGAAGCACAGAAATATGAAATTATCGCGATGAACCATTCTTTCCATGGAAGAAGCATGGGAGCTCTTTCTGTGACAGGAACAGAGCATTACAGAGAGCCTTTCGAGCCTCTGATCGGTGGCGTGAAATTTGCCGATTTTAATGACCTGGAAAGCGTCAAAGCACAGATCACAGATAAGACCTGTGCGATCATCACAGAGGTTGTGCAGGGTGAAGGCGGAATCTATCCGGCAGAGAAGGAATTCCTGGAGGGACTTCGAGCAGTCTGTGATGAAAAGGATATCATTCTGATCTTTGATGAAATACAGTGTGGTATGGGACGTACAGGCTCTTACTTTGCATGGCAGGCATACGATGTAAAACCAGATATCATGACCTGCGCCAAAGCACTTGGCTGTGGAGTTCCGGTAGGCGCATTTGTTCTGGGTGAAAAGGCTGCCGCGGCATCTCTGGTACCAGGAGATCACGGAACCACTTATGGAGGAAATCCGTTTGTATGTGCAGCTGTCAGCAAGGTATTTGATATTTTTGAACAGGATAAGATTCTTGATCATGTGCAGGAATTGACACCGTATCTGGAGGAAAAACTGAACGCACTTGTGGATAAGTATCCGGTTGTTGCTGCCCGCCGTGGAAAAGGTTTTATGCAGGGACTTGTGATAGAGGGTACATCTGTGGGAAGTGTTGTAACAAAGGCACTGGAGAACGGTCTTCTTGTTATTTCGGCAGGAAGTGATGTGCTGCGTCTTGTTCCTCCGCTTATTATCACAAAAGAACATATCGATGAAATGATCGAGAAATTAGAAAAGAGCCTGGCTTAATGCCGGGCTCTTGCTCTGTCTGACAGAAAATTACTTCGTCTCAGATATGTCTGTTATTTTACGCGGTTAAGATCTATATGTTTCTTGATCGCTTCAAAACTTTCGCTGCTTATCACATGCTCGATCTTGCATGCATCACTTGCAGCAACAGTCGGATCCACTCCCAGTTTTGTAAGCCATTCGGAAAGAAAAAGATGACGCTCGTAGATTTTTTCTGCAATGGCACGTCCTGATTCGGTCAGATAAAGATACCCTTCAGGGGAAACTGTGATCTGCTCCGTCTCGCGAAGCTTCTTCATGGCAACGCTGACGCTGGATTTCTTGAAGCCGAGTTCAACAGCAACATCTACGGAACGTACAACCGGATGTGATTTGCTTAAAATAAGGATTGTTTCCAGATAGTTTTCGGCGGATTCGTTTGTATGCATTCTTACACCCCAATTCTGCTGAAAGAAATTATACAATTATCGTAACTGTAGAGGATGTTACCTTCTGAATAGTTACCAATTATCTAATTTCGTATTGCTTATAATAATTCGTAACTGTTCAGTACCCTCACAGTTACGATAATTCTATAATAGCATATTCTTGCATTTCTCACAATAAAAATACAGATAATTCAGGAAAATAAAAGGAAGAGTGTTATATATTACGAATTTTAGTTAATTGAAACGAATATAAGTTTTATGTAACGAAAAAAAGTACTTGACAGCTTACTTACGTTAGAATATACTAACTTACAGAAAAAGGAAGCAGCCTTAAGCTGTGAATTTTTTTAACGAAAAAAATTATCATCACAGAAAGAAGAGTAGATACCATGATGCCACTTACAATGGCCGGAATCGGCGAACCGAACACGATCCAGAAGATTGGTGGAAACGAAGAAACAAGAAGATTCCTCGCAAATCTCGGATTTGTAACAGGGGCAGAAATTTCAGTAGTGTCTGCGATCAGCGGAAATGTGATCGTCAATGTCAAAGATGCAAGAGTAGCAGTCAACTCAGATATGGCAAGACATATTATGATATGATGCCCTTCAAAGCTGCGGGTACCATATACAGGGGAACCGGCAGGATATGAGATGCTAGTTTGATATGTTATGCGGAAAGGAGACAAAAAATGACTTTAGGTGAGGCAAAAGTCGGAAGCACCGTTACGGTAACTAAGATTGAAGGAGATGGTGCATACAAGCGACGTATTATGGATATGGGAATCACCAAGGGAAGCGAAATTTATATCAGAAAAGTTGCTCCGCTTGGAGATCCTGTTGAGATCACTGTAAGAGGCTATGAGTTATCAGTAAGAAAAAATGATGCTCAGTGCGTACAGGTAAAATAAAGATACAAAGAGGGATTAAGGAGGTAAGAAAGAATGGCAATCAAGATTGCACTTGCCGGCAACCCGAACTGTGGTAAAACAACAATGTTCAACGCATTAACGGGCGCTAACCAGTATGTAGGAAACTGGCCGGGAGTTACTGTAGAGAAAAAAGAAGGCAGATTAAAGGGTAAGAGAGGTAAAGGAGAGGACATCATCGTAACGGACCTTCCTGGTATCTATTCCATGTCACCATATACACTGGAAGAGGTAGTCAGCCGTGACTATGTCCTGAAAGAGAATCCGGATGTTATCATCGATCTTGTCGATGCTACAAACATCGAGCGTAACCTGTATCTGACAACACAGCTGATCGAGACTGGTGTTCCGGTCGTCATTGCCCTCAATATGGCAGATCTTCTTGAAAAAAGAGGAATCAAGATTGATGTCAAACGTCTTTCCATGCTGCTTGACTGCCCGATCATTGAGACATCCGCACTGAAGGGCGAAGGTCTTGATAAACTGATCGATGAGGCAATCAAAACAGCAAAGAAGAGCAGCGTTGATCTTCCGAAAGAGATTTTTTCAAAGGAGATGGAAGAAGCTGTCAGCGAAGTAAAGAAGGTTCTTCCGGAATCCATCACAGAGGATAAGAAAAGATGGTATGCGGTCAAGTTCCTTGAAAATGACGAGAAGGTAAAGGAAGCTACAAAGCTTTCTGCCTCTGCACAGTCTGTTGTAGACAGTAAACGTCAGGCTCTTGAGAAAAAGCATGACGACGACATGGAAAGTATTGTGACAGATGAGAGATATACTTTCATTCAGAAGATTGTAAATACAACAGTCAAAAAAGGTAAAGACAAACTGACAGTATCTGATAAGATCGACCGTATCGTTACCAACCGTATTCTTGGTATCCCGATCTTTATCGCAATCATGTGGATTGTATATTATGTATCTGTAACAACAGTAGGTACATTCGTGACAGACTGGACAAATGATGTATTTGTAGTAGCTGTTCAGGATTTCTTCAGCAACATTCTTGGCAGTATCGGTGCCGGAGATATGGTGCAGGGACTTGTTGTTGACGGTATCATTGGTGGTCTTGGTGCAGTGCTTGGATTTGTTCCTCAGATGGCGATCCTGTTCCTGTTCCTGTCCATTCTTGAAGACTGTGGTTATATGGTTCGTATCGCGTTTGTTATGGACCGTGTATTCCGTCATTTCGGACTTTCCGGTAAGAGCTTCATCCCGCTTCTGATCTCTTCAGGCTGCGGTATTCCTGGAATCATGGCTTCCAAAACTATCGAGCAGGATAATGACAGACGTCTTACCATTATGACAGCAACCTTTATTCCATGTGGTGCAAAGCTTCCGGTCATCGCACTTATGGGCGGTGTGATCGCAGGTGAGACCGCAGGATATGCAGAGAGTTCCTTTATCGCTCCTCTGATGTACTTCATCGGCATTGTAGCTGTACTTGTAGCTGCGATCATTCTTAAGAAAACAAAACCGTTCTCCGGTAAACCGGCTCCGTTCGTAATGGAGCTTCCGCAGTATCATGTTCCGCAGGTCAAAACAGTTCTTCTTCATGTATGGGAAAGACTGAAAGGCTTTATCATCAAAGCCGGTACAATCCTGTTCCTTGCCTGCGTAGTCATGTGGTTCCTTGGTGGATTTGGATTCACAGATGGCGGATTTGGTATGGTAGAAGACAGTGCGGACAGCCTTATGGCAGCAATCGGTGGTGTGATCGCTCCGATCTTTGCACCGCTTGGATTCGGTGAATGGCAGCCGGTAGCAGCTTCTATCTCCGGATTTACAGCAAAAGAAGCAATCGTATCTACCATGGGTGTCCTGGCAAATGTAGCCGGTGATACAGAAGATGCAGTGAATGTTGCAGCTGGTGTTGCATCCTGGTTTCCGACAGGAATCGCTGCTTTCTCCTTCCTGATGTTCAATCTTCTTGACTCTCCTTGCCTTGCAGCAATTGCAACCATGGCAAAAGAGATGAACAGCAGAAAGTGGTTCTGGTTTGCAATTGTTTTCCAGAATGTTTTTGCTTACCTTGTATGCCTGTGCTTCTATCAGATCGGTTCTTTTGTGACCGGCGGAGCATTTGGTGTTGGTACTGTAGCAGGATTTGTAGTTCTGATTGTGATGTTATTCATGCTGTTCAGACCGGATCCGTACAAAGATCAGAAAGTTTACGCAAAACGTTCTGTATCTGCAGCCTGATCAAAAATAAAGATGGTGGGGAGTTCCCCACTTGGATAT
Organism: Blautia sp. BIOML-A1; assembly: GCF_009883055.1. Taxonomy (GTDB): domain Bacteria; phylum Bacillota; class Clostridia; order Lachnospirales; family Lachnospiraceae; genus Blautia_A. Next base: position 63,122 of record NZ_WWVR01000012.1, read on the forward strand.
GCTATAATAAATGCTGGATACGGATCGTGTCCGGCATTTATTTCCATACAGTGATGAGTACTGTGGTAACTGTTCACAGGTAATATCCCGCGAGGTGTTTTGTCATGAATATGGCAAAATCCCGAGACATACAGGGCAAAATGCTATCACCGAAGGTGATTTGGAATGCATTTTGACCAAGTTACTGTGAACGGAGTGAACAGTAACGTACTGTGTGGTTTGTTAAGAGAGGATGAGAAAAATGCTTGCAAATATTATAATTATGGTACTGATCCTTGGATATTGTGCCTTTCTGATCTACAAAAGTATAAAGAACAGCAAAGAAGGTAAGCATATGGGCTGCAGCGGATGCAGTGGAAACTGCGGCAGCTGCTGTGGCTGCAGCGGTGCTGCGTTTAAGGGAAATGTACAGACCACCGGCAAAAAGAAACAGCTGAGATAGGAGGCGTTCTGAATTGGGAAATTCAACAGGTTCTACTATGTATATGTTCGGAACAGTTATAGTTGTTTATATCGTCTGCGTGCTGATCTATCAGGGATATCTCTGGATCAGGAAGAAGAAAGAACAAAAGCGAGATGAAGAGTTCAAAAGAGGTGACAGGTAATGGCTGACATAATTATTGTACTGATCGTGGTTGTCTTACTTGGACTTGCACTGAAAGGCTCTGTGAAACATTTTAAAGGAGAGGGTGCCTGCTGTGGAGGCGGCGGTGGAAGCATCTCCGTAGATATTCCGCAAAAAACGCTGGATCATCCGATCCTTGGCAAAAAGACAGTCAAAATTTCCGGAATGCACTGTGAGCATTGTGTCAAAGCTGTTACAGAAGCAATCAATAAGATTGACGGTGCGGCCGCAAAGGTAGATCTTTCCAGAAATGAGGCAGTGGTTTCCTATGACAGAGAGTTGGATGATGAAATCCTCAGAAGGACAGTCAGAGATGCCGGATACAGAGTAGTAAATATCCACTGATGCATAAAAACAGCAGAAACCGTATATGTTAATAACAAATATTATGAAAAGACTGGAGTATCATAAACCAGTCTTTTTTTATACGGAGGAAATCATATGTGGGGATTTTTTGCGGCACTTATTTCAGGAGCACTGATGAGTATTCAGGGAGTTTTTAATACGGAAGTGACAAGACAGAGCAGCCTGTGGGTATCTACAGGCTGGGTACAGCTTTCGGCCTTTGCAGTCTGTGTTCTGGCGTGGCTTTTTACGGGGAGACAGAGTATTGCGGCATTGTGGCAGATAGAAAATAAATATGTGCTTCTGGGAGGTGTGATTGGTGCTTTTATTACAATTACAGTGATCCAGAGTATGGGAGCACTGGGACCGGCAAAAGCCGCTATGCTCATTGTGATCTCACAGCTGATCGTAGCGTATCTGATTGAACTGCTGGGGATTTTTGGCGTAGCCAAAGAACCTTTTGAATGGAGGAAGATTCTGGGAATGCTGATCGCCATAGTCGGGATCGTGATCTTCAAATGGCAAAAATAGAAGTTTCCTATTGTAAAACATAGGGGAATTCGGTAAAATAAGACATGGTCAGGTATACAACCGGGGAAACTGCTTTAATATAGAAAGGAGTGGACCGGTATTACTGAAAAATTAATACGAAATTATTGTGCAGTGTTTGTATGCATTGTGCTGTTTACAGGAATCTTTTGTGTGGGATGTGGATCCGGAAGGGATGAAATTCTGCTGGATGAACAGGAGGGCAGTTCTGCTGTGGATGAGGCGGATGCTCTGGAGGACTTCCCGGAAGTAAGTGAAGTCCCGGAGGTGACACAGGAACCGCAGGAGATTTTTGTAGATGTCTGTGGTGCTGTAAATCATCCGGGAGTTTATGAGATGTCATCAGACAGCCGCGTGTTTCAGGCAATAGAGGCCGCAGGAGGAATGAGGGAGGATGCTTCGGGCATTTCAGTGAATCAGGCTCAGCCGCTCTGCGACGGACAGCAGGTCTATGTGCCGACAGTCCAGGAGGCAGAGGAGAGAAATCTGACTCCGGTCGTATCTGAGATACAGGATGGTCAAACCGGAACGGAGATGGATGCAGGAACAGGGCTTGTTAACCTTAATACAGCAGATATCCAGACACTTAAGACATTGTCCGGCATCGGAGATTCCAAGGCACAGGCGATCCTTGCGTACCGGGAAGAACATGGAGGTTTTTCCAGTATTGAGGAGGTTATGCAGGTGCCGGGGATCAAGGAAAATATTTTTTCTAAGATAAAGGATAAGATTGAAGTAAAATAAGGAGAGTAGAATGAGCAGAAAAGTTTTAGTAGTAGATGACGAAAAGCTGATCGTAAAAGGAATCCGTTTTAATCTGGAGCAGGACGGAATGGAAGTGGATTGTGCTTACGATGGAGAAGAGGCCGTAGAGAAGGCGAAGGAGAATAAATATGACATTATCCTTCTGGATCTGATGCTGCCTAAAATGGACGGACTTGAGGTATGTCAGCAGATCCGTGAATTTTCCAATGTGCCGATCGTTATGCTTACTGCCAAAGGCGAAGATATGGATAAGATCCTCGGACTGGATTATGGTGCGGATGATTATATCACCAAACCATTTAATATTCTGGAAGTCAAGGCACGTATCAAGGCCATTATGCGCCGCGCCCGTTCTGAACACGAAGAAAAAGAAAAAGCCAAGACCATTCAGGCAGGTGATCTGAAACTGGATTGTGAAAGCCGTCGCGTATTTATCGCAGACAAAGAGATTAATCTCACTGCAAAGGAATTTGATGTGTTGGAACTTCTGGTATTTAATCCAAATAAAGTCTACAGCCGTGAGAATCTTCTGAATATTGTATGGGGATATGAATATCCGGGGGATGTCCGTACGGTTGATGTACATATCCGCCGTCTTCGTGAAAAAATTGAGGCCAATCCCAGTGAGCCCAAATATGTACACACCAAATGGGGTGTGGGATATTATTTCCAGGCATGATCCATGGAAACGAAAAAAAAGACAAAATTCTATAAAAGTCTGCGTTTTCGTATCCTTGTTATCCTTATTATTCTGGGAATCGTGCCGGGAATTATCGTGACACAACTGATGATACATTATTACGAAAATCAGGCAGTGGAAGTAAGTGTAAGTGCAGTACGCACAGAATGCGAGATCCTCTGTGATCAGATCATCAAAGAAAATTATCTTAATGACTCCAGTTCTGAGGCTGTCAACAGCAAGCTGGAGTTATTGTCTAATATTTATGGAGGAAGAATCCTTCTGATTGACAGAGATTTTAAGATTGTCAGAGATACCTACCATGTGGATGAAGGTAAAACGCTCGTATCGGGCAAAGTGATCCAGTGCTTCAAAAACGGTGCCTCAGATGAATTCAGAAGAATCGGACAGATGATCGAGCTGGTGGTTCCGGTCAAGAGTGCAGATGTAGCTCAGATTCAGGGGGCTATGCTGGTTGATATTTCGGGGGGCGAGATTGCTGCTATTTCCGGAGACCTTGAACAGAAGGGCATTCTGATCATCGGTATCATTATAGTATTATCACTGTTTCTGGCCTATATTCTGTCCACGATTCTTGTCAAACCACTTGCGAGAGTCACCAAGGCAATCGAGGATCTGACAGATGGATATCAGCAGGATGAAATCTGCGTACCGGACTATACAGAGACGGAACTTATCACCGATGCATTTAATAAGATGCTTGCCAGAATGAAGGTGCTGGATGAGTCGAGATCGGAGTTTGTATCGAATGTATCCCACGAACTCAAAACACCTATGACTTCCATGAAGGTTCTTGCAGATTCTCTGGTAGGACAACAGGGTGTTCCAGAAGAACTGTATCAGGAATTCATGCGTGATATCACAGCGGAGATTGACCGCGAAAACAGGATCATCACAGATCTTCTGACGCTGGTTAAGATGGATAAGAAAAATGCGGATCTTCAGATTCAGCATATGTCGATAAATCAGCTTCTGGAGGATATATTAAAGAGACTTCGTCCGATTGCGGATAAACGCAGCATTGATCTGATCCTTGACAGTTTCCGTCCGGTGGAGGCGGACGTGGACGAATTGAAGTTTACATCTGCAATCAGTAATCTGGTTGAGAATGCCATTAAGTACAATGTGGACGATGGTTGGGTAAGGGTATCACTGGATGCAGATCATAAATATTTCTATGTGACAGTTGCCGATTCCGGAATGGGCATCCCGGAAGATTCCTTAAGCCGGATTTTTGAGAGGTTTTATCGAGTGGACAAATCTCATTCCAGAGAGATTGGCGGAACAGGTCTGGGACTTGCGATCACAAGAAGTACGATCGGTATGCACCATGGAGTGATCAAGGTATTCAGCAAAGAAGGGGAAGGAACTACTTTTTCTGTTCGTGTCCCACTTTCGTATATTCCGTAGGAGGTGTCGGATGAAGAAAATATCAGGTGTGCTTCTTCTGGCACTGCTGGTCTGTACTCTGTTTGCAGGATGCAGCATAGAAACTATACAGTCAAAGGAAGAAGAAAGTAAATATAATTTTTATTATCTCAATACAAATGAGACACGGATTAAGAGTGAACCTTATGAGCCGGAGGAAGAAAATAAGGAATACATGGTAAAGGCACTGATCCAGAAATTAGGAAGCAGGGAAATACCGGAGGACGGAATCAGCCTTCTCCCGGAAAAGGTTTCTATAAGCTCTTATGATCTTCAGGATAAGCTTTTGATCATAGATTTCAGTAAAGAATATTCGGAAATGAGCAAGATAAGAGAAGTCCTCACAAGAGACGGAATTGTGCAGACATTTCTTCAGATTCCGGATATTGATAAGGTTCGCTTTACAGTAGCCGGTCAGCCTCTCAAGGATTCCAGAGGCCAGGATATCGGAGATATGACAGAGAATACCTTTGTGGAACTGTCAAAGAAGGATGAGGCTAACTATCGGTATGATACGTTTACCTTATATTTTGCAGACAAAAGTGGTAAGCGGCTTCTGAAGGAAATGCGTAATGTCTGTTACAGACGAACACTTTCGAAGGAGCGCGTTGTTCTGGAACAGCTTGCCAAGGGACCGATGGAAGAAGAACATTATGCGACGATCCCGGCGAATACTATGGCGATCAGTGTGATCACATCGGACAGAATCTGTTATATTGATCTGAACAGTGAGTTTCAGGATGCGGCACTGGAGGTGGCAGAAAACATTTCTGTGTATTCTGTAGTAAACTCGATCATTGATTCCTGTGAAGCAGATAAAGTACAGATATCAATAGAAGGAAGCAATGGGGGCAATTTCCGGAAGAAATTACCACTTTATAAATTTTATGAAAAGAACCAGGATCTTGTAGTTCCGGATGCGGAAGAAAAATCCTGAGATATTTCTATACAGAAGGGAAGAGGAATGCATAAAAGACCAGTGTGCTGTGTATGTGTGTTCCTGATGCTTTTTCTTTGCATTCTGGATCTGGCAGGGGTTTCAATTGTAAGAGGAAATCCCCTGCCGCAAAAGGTCCGGCAATGGATCAAAGCACATCCATCCGCTGTCATTTGCGGGGAAGTACAGCGATGTCAGGACACGGAGTATTCTCTTTCTGTCTATCTGAAACAAGTCTATCTGACTGATCAGTCAGAAAAAATTCCCATCAGAAATATAAGAGTTTTTTTAAAAGAAAATATAAAAGAAGATTTGAAGACAGGCATGATTATCCAGGTCAAAGGAGAGCTGGAGCGGATTTCTGCGCCCGGAAATCCCGGAGAATTTGATCAGCAGCAGTATTACGCCTGTCAGAAAATCTATTATTTTATGAAGAATGCAGTGGTGCAGAAAAAAAGCAGAAGCTATTCCAGATATGGACAGGCATTGACAGAGCTTAGAGAAAAAATTGCAGAGACGCTGCAAAAAGCGGCAGGGGACAAGGCAGGAATCTATCAGACCATGCTTCTGGGAGAAAAGAGTGGTCTGGATGAAGATGTGAAAATGAGATACCAGATGGCAGGGATGATACATATTCTTGCTATTTCCGGATTACACATCAGTGTGCTCGGAATGGGACTGTTCTCACTTCTGAAGAAGCTTTCGCTGGGAAATGTACCGGCGGGGCTTATTTCACTTTGCGTGATCCTGCAGTATGGAATGCTGACAGGCAGCAGTGTATCTGCCATGAGGGCGGTGAGTATGTTTGTGCTTGCCGTCGGAGCAAGGATTCTGGGGAGAAGCTATGATCTTCTGACAGCACTGGCTGTATCTGCAATCTTACTTCTGCTTGATACACCGGCATATCTGTACAGCAGCAGTTTCCTGCTTTCGTTTGGGGCAGTGGCAGGTCTGGGGAGTATGGCCCCGGTGCTGAATCGCCTTATTGAGAGTGAGAACCCGTGGATCAAAACCCTGATATCGTCTCTTGCAGTACAGCTTATGACTCTGCCGACGGTTCTTAGGATTTATGGAGAAGTATCGATTCTGGGAATTGCCCTGAATCTCATTGTACTGCCGACGGTCAGTGTAGTGCTGGTCTGCGGGCTGTGCTGCAGTCTTGTCGGCGTTTTCAGTATTTTTGCGGCAGGACTTGTTCTGTTTCCGGGTAACCTTTTGCTTGTGATCTATGAGAAACTCTGCATACTGGCTGGAGAGTTTCCGTTTTGCACATGGATCGGAGGTGCACCTGAGATATGGAAGTGCGTGGTGTATTATGTTGTTTTGGCGGGAGGGATCCGGGGGCTTCTGATTCTGCATGGCAAATGGGAGAATGACAGGATGAGAATCCGGCAGAAAGGAATGCTCTTGTCGGTTGTTTTTATAAGTGTTCTGTTTCTTGGCTTCCGACAGCGAAATTACCTTTCGGTCACCTGCCTGGATATTGGTCAGGGAGATGCCATTGTGATACAGATCCCGGGAGGAAAGAATATCATGGTAGATGGAGGGAGCAGCAGTAAGAAGAATACGGCAGCCGGTCAGCTGCTTCCTTATCTCAAGAACCAGGGGATTTCCGTGGTAGATGCCATCCTGCTATCCCATACGGATATTGACCATATCAGCGGTGTGCAGGAACTGATGGACCTGAAAGAAAAACATCTTACAACACTTCGAATAAAGTATCTTCTGCTTCCGGACTGGAAAAACCCGGAGCCGGTTTATGATGAACTGGAAGCAAAGGCAAAGCGGTGCGGAATTTCTGTACTGAAGCTGCAGCAAGGGCAGAAGCTTCAGTTTGGGGATGCGACTATGGAAATTCTGTCACCCGAACCGGGTGCCGAAGGAACCGATCCAAATGAAGAGGGACTTGTGATGGAGCTTTGCTATGGGAAGTTTCGTGGTCTTTTCACAGGAGATATCGGCGAAGAAACCGAGAAAAAGCTTCTGCCCCGGCTGGATGATGTGGATTTTCTCAAGGTAGGACATCATGGATCAAGGTATTCAAGCTGTCAGGAGTTTCTGGACAGAATACAGCCGGAGGTGGCAGTAATTTCCTGTTCGGAGTCCAACACTTACGGGCATCCGTCACCGGAAACCATAAAGCGGCTGGAGCAGAATGGGATCAAAACGATGTATACAATGAAAAGTGGGGCGGTTACTGTTTCTACAGATGGCGGGCATATGTGGATGGAAACCTTCTGCGATGGAAAAACAGCATAGAATATGAGGCGATTTTGTAGTATGATAAACAGGAAAATACATCAGAAAAGAGAAAAAACATGAAGAACGCGCAAAAAATAATCCTGTATCTAACCTCTGTACTGCTGCTGGGATGTCTGGGCTGGATTTTTATTCATGCAGTATGTGCCGTCCCACAGGCAAAAAACATATTCAAAGACAAAAACATGCTTCCGGTGATCGTGGCAGGGACTTTGTTTTTGCTTCTGTTGTTCCTGAAGCTTTCCGTTGTCAGCCGTTCGTGGCAAAAGCGCACGCTTCTTACAGGAACTGCGGTTGTTTTTCTGATGATTCTGATACTGCAGTTTCTGTATCTGTATTATGTGAGATACTGGGTGGGATATGATAACCTGCTGGTTCTGGATGAAGCATGGCACATGCAGAAAACCGGACATATTTCGCCGGATTTTTATGATTCCTATTTTCAGCGTTATCCACACAATCATCCAATTGTAATCGTATTATACTGGGTGCTTTGGGCAGCAGGAAAGCTGGGAATCGCGGATCTGTACTGGACTCCGCATCTTCTGGGGCTTGTGTGCATGGATACGGCACTGGTGTTTATGTGGAAACTGACATGTGAGACAGCGGATGTTCACAGAGGTTTTTTGCTGACAGTGCTGAGTCTTTTGAATCCTGTCATCTATATATGGATGCCGTGGCATTATACAACGGTAAGTCTGCTTCCGTTTCTGAGTGCGGGCATTTACTTTGGATGGAAAGCATGGAAGGCAGAAAAGCTGTCCTGTAAGACAGGATATGCGGCAGTCACAGGTGTTCTGACTGTGTTGGGAATGAGAATCCGGGTGACGGAGGCAATTCTTCTGATTGCTTTTCTGATCATGGCAGTCTGCATGGGAGGCTGGAAAAAGCAGCTGTTGTTCTGCGTGCTTCCGTTTCTTCTGATGTGCGGAATGACCTGGACGCTGACCGGAGCGGTCAGAAACCATTATGCGGATTTTGACAGTTCGGATAAAGAGTTTCCTCCGGTACATTTCGTGATGATGGGCGTTGGAGAAGATGGAACTTATAAGAAACAGGATGTGGAGTTTACAGAAGCAATTTCCGGGGAAAAAGAGAAGACAAGAGCAAACCTGCAGGAGACAGAGAAACGTATCAGGGATCTGGGAGGTGCAGGACTGCTCTCGCTTGCCGGCAGAAAAATGCTGATTACCTGGCAGGATGGATCCTGCGGTTTCCAGTCAGAATGGCTGTATCCACTGAAGGATTCCAGAATATTTCAATATATCTGCGGGGAGAGGAATGACCCGTTTCTCTGCTGGGCACAGATATTTTATGTGCTGGTGCTGTTCCTGACCATATGGGGGACGATATCGGATATGAGGAATGGAAGAACAGGAGTCGGACTTCTTATGAGGCTGCTGCTGCTTGGAAATATTCTTTTTTATCTGGGCTGGGAGGCACAAAACCGCTACAGTATCGGAATGAACGGAGTGCTGCTGTTTCTGGCTGCAGATGCTCTGGATGGACTCTGCGCAGAAAAAGCAAAGACCGCAGGACGATCTCTGCAGAAACTTGCAGAGAAAAAGAATGTGTGGAGAATTATGACAGGAACCATGGCTGTGATCCTGGTGGTTTTGCTGTACAGACCCTTATTTACGGAAGAAACATCGTGGAGAGAGTTTTCGGTGCGAAATATTTACAGGGCAGGAAAGAATCTTGAAAATATTGTCTCGGGTGAAAGGGTTACCCAGACATTTACTGCTTCTTCCGCCTTTGACTGTATTCTGGTACAGGGATATCTGAAGAACGGTGAGGTATCTGATGGCGGATGTCAGGTGGAGATACAGGATGAAACCGGCAAAACTCTGGTCAGTACATTTCTCACAGCACAGCAGATTGCAGAAAACCAGCTGGATCTTAGTTTTGAACCCGTTGTGCCGGAGAAAGAAACAGTTTATACGATTGTGATCGAACCTCGGGGAATCAGGAAAGATCATGCACTTCAGCTGTATCGGTTTAACAGTTCGATGGATCTGTATCCAAACGGAAAACTGAGCCGCAATGGAAAAGAAGAGAATGGAAATCTGATCTTCTCCGTTTATCAGATAAAAACGGGGACGATTTTCAGGAGGAATTTTGTAAAGTGAAAAATTTACAGGAAGATATTAAGACGGGAAATTTCAAAAAGGTGTATCTTTTGTATGGAGATGAGGCATATCTGAAGATCCAGTACAAGGATAAGCTGCTCAAAGCCCTGAATCCGGACGATGACACGATGAATTTCAGCAGGTATGAGGGAAAAGGGATCGAGGTCAATGCGATGATCGATCTCTGCGAGACGATGCCGTTTTTTGCAGATCACAGAGTAGTCCTTGTGGAAAACTCCGGTTTTTTTAAGAATAAATGTGAAGAACTTGCAGATTATATAAAAACTCTTCCGGACTATATAAGGATGGTCTTCGTAGAGGAAGAGGTGGATAAGCGAAACCGGATGTACAAAGCGGTCAAATCAGAGGGCCGGATCGTGGAGTTTGCAAAACAGGATGAAAAGACACTGATGCGCTGGGCGGCAGGGATTCTTGGCCGCGAAGGACGCAAGATCACCATGCGAGATATGGAGCTGCTTCTGACCAAAACCGGCACAGATATGGGAAATATCCGGAATGAACTGGAGAAACTGATTACCTTTACGATGGGACGTGATGTGGTCACAGCAGAGGATATTGAAGAAATCTGCACGACGAGAACGGAGAATAAGATTTTTGAGATGGTCCGTGCGGTTACAGAGAAAAATCAGAGAAAGGCACTGGATCTTTATAATGACCTTCTGACACTCCGGGAGCCGCCGATGAGGATTCTTTTTCTTCTGTCAAAGCAGTTCCGGCAGATGGTGCTGGCGAAGAAAATGGCAGGAGAAGGTGCGGCACAGAGTGAAATCGCATCGAAACTGGGAGTGCAGTCGTTTGTGGCAAGAAACCTGCTGTCCTGTGCACGGGCATACAGTACTGAGGAACTTGAGCAGGCAGAGGTGGATTTCGCAGAAGCGGAGGAAGCAGTGAAGACAGGCAGGCTTCAGGATGTGCTGAGTGTGGAACTGCTGATCGTGAAGTACAGCAGTTCCGGAAGGTGATCTGGAATGCATTTTGACTCGTAACTGTGAGGGTACTGAACAATTACAAAATGAGAAAATATTTGAGGGTGAGCAGGCCCTCAAAACAATATACACAGGTGTCTTGACACCCAACATGTCTGGTAGTATAATGGCGGAAATGAAAAAAAGAAAGTCCGGCGTAAACCGGTAAGAGGATAAAAAAATGAATGAATATTATGACGCCATAATAGTAGGAACAGGAGCTGCAGGTCTTTACTGTGCCCTGAATCTGCCTTCTAGAATGAAGATTCTGATGATAACAAAACAGCAGGCTGACCAGTCAGACTCCTTCCTTGCACAGGGCGGCATCTGTATGCTTCGCGGTGAGGGGGATTATAAGAACTACTTCGAGGATACCATGCGTGCAGGTCACTACGAAAACAATGAAAAAGCTGTGGAACTCATGATCCGAAGCTCCAACAGCATTATCCGCGATCTTATCCGCCATAACGTCACCTTCCAGCGCGATGAGAACGGCGAGCTTGCATTCACCAGAGAAGGTGCACATTCCCAGCCAAGAATCCTCTTTTATGAAGATGTGACAGGAAAGCAGATCACTCAGACACTTCTTGGAGAGGCACTGACCAGAGAGAATATCGAAATCTGTGAATATATGACCATGGTAGATCTGATCTCCAGAGACAATATCTGCGGCGGCATCATTGTAATGGATGAACAGAATAATGTATATCCGATCCGTTCTCCACATGTAGTGCTTGCCTGCGGTGGTCTGGGAGGACTTTATAAGAACTCTACAAACTTCCCTCATATTGCCGGAGACGGACTTGGAATTGCGATGAAGCACCAGGTAGAACTGGAGCATCTGGATTACATACAGATCCATCCGACTACTTTATATTCCCGCAAACCGGGCAGACGTTTTCTGATCTCAGAATCTGTAAGAGGGGAAGGCGCACTTCTGTATGATAAGAACGGACAGAGATTTACAGAAGAACTTCAGCCGAGAGATCTTTTGAGCCAGGCTATTTTTGCACAGATGGAAAAGGATGATACAGAATTTGTATGGGAAGATATGCGCCCGCTTGGTGAAGATACCATTCTGAAACACTTCCCGAATATTTTCAAAAGATGTATGGAAGAAGGATTTGATCCACGCAAAGAGCCGATTCCGGTAGTTCCGGCGCAGCATTACTTTATGGGAGGAATCAAGGTGGACTTAGGAAGCCGCACTTCCATGAAAGGTCTGTATGCCTGCGGTGAGACAAGCTGCAATGGTGTTCACGGCAAGAATCGCCTGGCAAGCAATTCCCTTCTGGAATCTCTGGTCTTTGCAAGAAGAGCCGCAGATGATATAGTATTTGGTGACAAGCCGGAGAAATGCCCGGTAAATACAATTGATACAAATATCTATGAAGACCGTAACGTGATCCTTGATGGTTATCACAAAATGGTATGGAATGAAATCGAAAGGATGAAAAGAGCATGAATGAAATTACAATGAAAATGCAGGCAGATCAGCTGATTCGTATGGCATTACAGGAAGATATCACAAGTGAGGACGTTTCCACAAACGCAGTTATGCCAACTGCAACCAGAGGAACGGTTGACCTGATTGCAAAGGAAGACGGAGTTATTGCAGGTCTTGACATTTACGCAAGAGTATTTACGATCCTTGATGAGAAAACAGAGATCAGTTTTTTCTGTAAGGACGGTGACGAAGTCAAAAAAGGCGAACTGATGGCAACTGTAACAGGCGATATCCGTGTTCTTCTTTCCGGAGAGCGTGTGGCACTCAATTATCTTCAGAGAATGAGTGGTATTGCAACTTACACCAGACAGGTTTCCAAACTTCTGGAGGGAAGCAAGGTTACTCTTCTCGATACCCGTAAGACTACACCGAACTGCCGTGTGTTTGAGAAATACGCAGTAAGAGTCGGCGGCGGATGCAACCACAGATATAATCTTTCCGATGGAGTTCTTCTTAAAGATAACCATATCGGAGCAGCAGGAAGTGTTACAAAGGCAGTGCAGATGGCAAAAGCATATGCTCCGTTTGTACGTAAAATCGAGATCGAGGTAGAAACTCTTGAGCAGGTCAGAGAGGCCGTGGAAGCGGGAGCGGATATCATCATGCTTGACAATATGACTCCGGAAGTGATGAGACAGGCGGTTGAACTGATCGATGGAAGAGCACAGACAGAGTGTTCCGGAAATATTACAAAAGAAAACATCCAGAAGATCCGTGAGATTGGAGTAGACTTTGTTTCCAGCGGTGCACTGACACATTCCGCACCAATCCTTGATATTTCAATGAAAAATCTTCATGCAGTGTGAGAGGGAGGAAGATCATGAATACTGCGGAAAGACGCGGAGAAATTTTAAAGATCCTTCATGATGCGGATACTCCGATAGCCGCAAGAGAACTGGCAGGCAGATTTGGTGTCAGTCGTCAGGTGATCGTACAGGATCTGGCGGTGATCCGGGCCTCTACGCCAGGAATATTATCTACAACCAAAGGTTATGTGATCCAGCAGGACAGCAGTTTTACAAGAGAATTCAAGGTTCGTCACAGTCAGGAGAAAGCAGCGGCTGAGCTGAATCTGATCGTGGACTGCGGCGGCCATGTCAAAAATATCAGCATCAGTCATCGCGTTTACGGACGGGTGACTGCAGAGATGGATATCCGGTCCAGACAGGATGTGAATGAGTTTGTCCAGGCACTTCAGAACAGTCATTCCACAGTGCTTTCAAATGCGACTTCAGGTTATCATTATCATCTTGTTGAGGCATCCAGCGAAGAACGGCTCGATCTGATCGGGAAACAGCTGGGAGAAGCGGGCTTTCTTGCACCGCTTCAGCCATGGGAAGAGACTACAGGAAAGGGAAAGATAAAGTTATGACGATCAAAGAAATTCAGCAGGAGATTCTGCGAATGAAGAAAGAACAGGATGTCTGCATTCTTGCACATGCTTATCAGGGACAGGAGATCCTGGAAGTTGCAGATTATATGGGAGATTCCTACGGACTCAGTGTACAGGCATCCAAGAGTGACTGCAGCGGCGTGATCATGTGCGGTGTACGTTTTATGGCAGAAACCTGCAAGATCCTGAGCCCGGACAAAAAGGTATGGCTTGCGAATCCGGTTGCAGGATGTCCGATGGCAGAGCAGCTTGACCTTGAGGGGCTTCGTAAACTCAAAGCCGAGTATCCGGATTATTCCGTTGTTGCCTATATCAACACGACTTCTGAACTGAAAACAGAATGTGATGTGTGCGTGACATCTTCTTCAGCGGTTCAGATCTGCAGCAAAATTGACAACGACAAGATCCTTTTTATTCCGGATCCGAATCTTGGTCACTTTGTAGCTGAGAAGCTTCCGGAAAAAACTTTCGCATTCTACAAAGGAGGATGTCCAAGACATATCGTAGTCAGTGCAAAAGATGTCGAGAAAGCAAAACAGGCACATCCTGATGCACTTCTTCTGGTACATCCGGAATGTCGTGAGGAAGTTGTGGAGAAAGCAGACTATGTTGGTTCTACAACAGGAATCATGGATTTTGCAAAGAAATCTCCGAACAAAGAATTTATCATCGGAACAGAGAACAGCATTGTGGAGCATTTACAGTTTGAATGTCCGGATAAGAACTTTTATCCGCTGTCTGTCATGCTGACCTGCATGAATATGAAGATCACAACACTGATGGATATTTACAACTGTCTCAAAGGAACAGGCGGAGAAGTGATCGAACTTCCGGAGAATGTAATGGAAGGAGCCGGCCGCTGCATTAATCGTATGGTAGAACTCGGAGGCTGATAAAAAATTAAAACTGCCGTTCGCGGATACTATAGTCGGTATCATGGTGCGGGCGGCAGTTTTTTATATGGAAATAAAAAAAGACAGTCACTGACGGTTTGTGACTGTCCTTTTAATTATAAGCTTATAATTAAAAAATGCAATTTCCTAAATTAGCCAATGCTGTTGACAGCTTTAGACAGACGGGAAATCTTTCTTGCACAGTTGTTTTTGTGATAAACACCCTTGGATGTTGCTTTGCTGATTGTAGAGATAGCCTCTGTAAGAGCAGCCTGTGCAGCAGCTTTATCGTTTTTCTGAACTGCAGTTTCTACTTTTTTGATGGAAGTTTTAACAGCAGAACGGATAGATTTGTTTCTAGCAGCTTTAGTTCTGTTTACTAAAATTCTTTTCTTTGCAGATTTGATGTTAGCCAATTGGTACACCTCCATTTCAGATTTATAATAATGTGTCGTTGTCACAGAAACAGACACGGGCGTTCCTGTAAACATGCTTATATATATTATTATATTTCTCCATGATTGTCAATAGGAAAATCCATAAATGTCAAAAAAAGGACGAAATGCGGTACATAATTCTCCCGGGAATTACAAAAAGTAATAGTAATGGTTCAGTACTTTCAAAGTTACGCGAGAGATTTCCTGCTGAACAGGTATGGGAAACACAACAAATCACAGCATCAGGAGGGTACGATATGACTGGCGGCAGAAGAATTCGAACAGACCTTGCACTGGAAACGACGGAGCGGTTTGCACAGGAAAATACGGAGATCCGTGGCGTGGAAATCCAGGAAGACTACGATGAGGAAAAAGATATCCGGACAACGGTCGTGAAGATTGTTACAGAAAACGGAGCGAAGTCCATGGGGCGGCCGCAGGGAACCTACATTACCATAGAAGCTCCGGATCTTTCAAACGCGGATGAGGATTATCACAGGGAAATTTCCCAGGAGATTTCACGACATCTGCGGGAACTGATCAATCTTGAAAAAGAAAAATCAATCTTGGTTGTGGGTCTTGGAAATGCGGCGATCACAGCAGATGCACTGGGACCGCATGTGATCGAGAATCTTCATATGACGCGGCATCTTATAAGAGAGTATGGACTTCGAGGGATCGGGCAGGAAAAAATGCACTGCGTCAGCGGGATCATTCCGGGTGTTATGGCACAGACAGGGATGGAGACTGCGGAGATCGTGCAGGGCGTTGTTTCAGAGACAAAACCGGATGTGGTGGTTGCGATTGATGCACTCGCAGCACGGAGTGTACGGCGGCTGAATCGGACGATCCAGATCACAGATACGGGAATCCATCCGGGATCCGGCGTGGGAAACCACAGAAATGGGCTTACGGAAGATAATCTTCAGGTAAAAGTGATCGGGATCGGCGTGCCGACAGTTGTGGATGCGGCGACGATCGTGCATGACTCGATGGAGCATCTTCTGGATGCACTGGAGGAAACAGAGCAGAAGGAATTTCTGGAGGAGATGATCGCACCGAATCTTTACAGTATGTTTGTGACACCGAAGGATGTGGATGAGACAGTGAAATATCTGAGCTTCACGATCTCGGAAGGGCTGAACATCGCTTTTTCTGAAGTGTGATCTTCATCAGAAGAAGCAATTGCTGTGAATGAAAGGAACGGGCATAATTCCGAGATTTTTATCATAGGATACCTTGAAAGAGGTGATTCTGTGACAAGGACCCGGAAGACGATCTGTACCCTCATGTGTCTGGCTTTTTTTGCTGTGCTGGCAGTGATGCCGGGTTCTTTTATCATGCAGAAAAATGTGTACAGGCAGCTTCCGCTGTTTCGATTTCTTGAGCGGAAAGCCGCCCGTGATTTCCAGCGGAAAGATCCCGATACGTATGCGAAGATTGTGGAAAACCATACGGAATACCTCGGTGCGATGGTGGAAAAAGAGAATGAAGAGGTGCGGAAGGAGCAGGAGAAGGTCGAGGGACAGGCTCACAAAGAAGCAGCAGACAAGCAGAAGAAAGATTCTGAAAAAGAAACAGAGAAATCTCAGCGGAACAAGCCGGTCACTGCCACACCGGAAGTAACACAGGCCGTTCTGGTTTCAAATAACATACAGCCTGCACCGCGCATCGACCTCTCACCGCAGACCCTCGCAGATTACAATTATCTTATGAACCAGTTTTTTATCGTGGATTCGCAGACCACCACAAATGCAGATCAGTTAAACGCGGCAGAACTTCTCGGAGAAGATCTGACCATACAGAAAGATGCCGCAAAACCGCAGATCCTGCTCTATCATACACACTCGCAGGAAGCTTTTGCGGATTCAAAGGAGGGGGAGGTCGAAGATACGATCATCGGCGTGGGAAATTACCTGACAGAACTATTGACAAAAAACTACGGATATCAGGTGATCCACGTAACAGAAGCCTTCGATATGGAAAGCGGTGAGCTGGACCGCAGTGCCGCCTACGACTATGCAGGAACGTATCTGGAAACGATACTGGAAGAAAATCCTTCTATAGAAGTCGTGATAGATCTTCATCGTGACGGCGTGCCCGAAAACCGACATCTCGTGACCGAAATCAATGGAAAACCGACTGCACAGATCATGTTTTACAATGGATTAAGCTATACGATCGCGAGAGGAAGCCTTGATTATCTGCCGAACCCATACATTCAGGACAACCTGGCGTTTTCATTCCAGATGGAATACCAGGCGGCACAGTATTATCCGGATTTTTACAGAGGTATCTACCTCGCCGGATACCGTTACAACCTCCACCTGCGCCCAAGATCCGTCCTCGTCGAAGCCGGAGCCCAGACCAACACCGTCCAGGAAGTAAAAAACGCTATGGAGCCATTCGCAGATATTTTAAACCGCGTACTGCAAAACTGAAAAACTGTGCGTCGCATTCTCGTTGCTTCAGTAGTAGTGATGAGTTAGACGCACTATTTTTTAACATAATATATAGCAAGAATTCTCCTTCCTCTACAGGTGGGAGATGAATTGCAAAAAATAAAAAAGAACACTT
>NZ_WWVR01000013.1 GCF_009883055.1 Blautia sp. BIOML-A1
AAACGAAGGGGCAGTTCTCTGCAATGTCAAAACTGCTTTTTCGTTTACACCATCAGCGATTGTAACCTAAAGAATTTGATGCTCCCATTATACCATCTCCCTACATCTCCTTCAACGTAAAACTCACCGTCCAAAGCCCTTTATAACTGGTATCCTTTTTCAGCTTCGCCTTATACCCCGTCACATACATCTCAGCCAGTTTCAGCTCCGCTGTCTCCACATCAAAATACTGCACGCTGATCTTATCCTTCTTCGCATACCCCGCCAGCTTCTTCAACCACTTCGCCGTAACAGAAAACGACACCGGGATCCGCGCAACACCATGCCGCACCACATCCCTCTGTGTCGTCCCAGCCTCCGTCTCACCGCCGGAATCCGCTTCCACATCCTCCAGTTCCACCTCATAAGAATCCGGAAGCGGCAGGTTCTCCCCGTCAAACACAAGATACTGAAAAAAAGCCATCCTATCTACCTCCGCTCCTCAGACTCATTCTCTGCTGTGCTGTCACGATCACCTCATCCAGCAGCTGGTTCCCCAGATAAACCGGAATCACCAGATCCCCCTGCTGTCCTTTCTGATCACCCAGCACATCTTTCAGCGCCGCCACAATACCGGCTGTCAGATCCACACCGCCGGACGGTCCTGTACCGGTCATCACACCGCCATCTGCCACAGCCATCTGCGGCGAAACCACCATATCCGCAGCCACACTGTTCACAGCCGCCTTTACCATTCCCCTGCTCTTCTCAATGCCCTCAGCCAGACCACTCATAAAGTCCGGCATCCAGCTTTCAAAATCCGTCAGAGGTCCTTCATCCGGAACAGAGAAATGCAGATGGGAACGGATTGTATTGGCTACATCCGTCACTGCATTGGCAACTGCACCAATACAGCTCCGGATTCCATTCACAATGCCATTGATGATATCCGCGCCCTACCGCCATCCGGCAGATGCAAGGCTTGTAATATAATTCACCGCATTACCCAGTCCGTCCCTGATCGTATTATAAATTCCGGAAATCGTGCTCCGGATCCCGGACCACATGGCATTAAAAGCACTGGAAACTGTATTCTTAATCCCGTTTACCACAGAAGAAATCGTATTCCGGATCCCATTCCACACGGAATTGACAGTACCCCTGATTCCATTCAGCACGGTAGAAATAATTGTCCGGATACCATTCCAGACCGTAGAGATCACCGTCCGGATCGCATTCATCACCGTAGTGATAGTTGTTTTGATTCCGTTCCAGGCACTCTGCAAAAATGTCCGGATCCCGTTCACCACATTCGTAATGACAGACTTAATCCCATTCCAGACAGAACCCAGAAATGCAGAAATCGCATTCCATACAGCCATAACCGTTGCCCTGATCCCATTCCACGCTCCCACAAGGAAAGTAGAAATTGCAGTGACAACCGTTGTGAACAGTGTCTTAATCCCAGCCCACAGACCGGAAAAGAAATCCCTGATGCCATTCCATACAGCCACCGCCGTATTCCGGATCCCGTTCCATGCAGAAACCAGAAACTGGGAAACCGCCGTCCATACCTGGACAGCGGCTTCCTTAATCTCATTCCACAGCCTGATCCAGAACTGCCGGAACTCTTCATTCGTATTCCAGAGATAAATAAAAGCCGCCACTAAAGCTGCAATGGCAGCGATCACAATGGCGATCGGATTTGCCATCATCGTGGCACTCAGCGCCGCAAAAGCACCCTTCACCGCACTGATCGCACCGGCAAGCTTCGGTGCACATGTCATAATCGTTCCAATGGCCGAAAGGGTCTTGCCTATGATGATCAGCACAGGTCCCAGAGCCGCAGCCAGAAGTGCAACGATCATGATCACACGTTTCACCCCGTCCGTCATGGCATTCAGCACATCCACCATCCCCTGCAGTCCGGAAACAATACTCCGCACCGCAGGCATCAGCAGATCCCCGAAAGAGATCGCCAGCTCCTGAAGCTGTGACTTCAGAATAGTCAGCTGTCCTTCCAGATTATCCTGCATGGTATCCGCCATGTTCTTTGCCGCATCCTTACAGTTATTCACTGCCCCGGACACCTTTTCAATATCCTCCGGAGCCGCATTCATCAGCGCAAGGAACCCTGACATTGCATTCTTTCCAACCAGAGCCTCCGCATTATTTGCCTTCTCGGCTTCCGTCATTCCTGCAAAAGCTCCCCTGCAGTCAGCCAAAATTGCAGACAGGCTCCGCATGGAACCGTCCGCATTGGTCGTGGCAATGGTCACATCCCCGATCGCCGCACCCGACAGCTTCACATCCCCGGTCAGGTTGGTCATGATGGAACGCATGGAAGTACCCGCCTGGGAAGCCTTGATACCGGCATTCCCCATCAGACCGATAGCTTCTGCCGTATCCTCAACCGAGAATACCAACGCCCCGGCAGCCGCCAGCACATCCACAAAATGTCCCGAATCCGCTGCAGTCAGCCCAAAAGCCGTCAGCGCGTCCGTCACAATATCAGAAGTCGTTGCCAGATCTTCCCCGGAGGCTGTCAAAATCCGATCCCGTTGCCCCGGACACAGCCGCCACCTTACTCATCGCAGAGTCAAAATCAGCGGCAGTTTTCACCGCCGCCGTTCCAAGCCCTGTCACCACTCCCGTCACAGGAAGCAGCTTCTGCCCAACAGAAGAAATCTTGTTTCCAACCGTCTGCAGCTTTTCACCGGTTGCCCCGATTTTCTGCAGGGCAGTCGCAGACTGGTTCGCCTGCTCTTCCAGACTCCGCAGTCTCTGTTCCGTCTCAATAATCTCCCTCTGCAGGGCATCATACTGGTCCTGGGAAATCGTTCCTTTCCGCAATGCCTCATCCGCCTGCTGCTGTGCAGTCTTCAAAGTCTCCAGCTTTTCCCTTGTTTCAGAAACCGCCTGTGCCAGCAGTCTGTGCTTCTGCGCGATCAGCTCCGTATTCCCCGGATCCAGCTTCAGAAGCTTCTCCACGTCTTTCAGCTGGCTCTGCGTATTCCTGATCTCCGTATTAATCCCTTTCAGGGCAGTCTGCACTTTCGTGGTATCGCCGCCAATCTCGACAGTGATCCCTTTAATTCTGTTCCCTGCCATACGGCTCACCCCCTAAATCCCATAAAAAAAGGCACAAAAA
Organism: Blautia sp. BIOML-A1; assembly: GCF_009883055.1. GTDB lineage: Bacteria > Bacillota > Clostridia > Lachnospirales > Lachnospiraceae > Blautia_A. The sequence goes on from NZ_WWVR01000013.1 coordinate 3,131, forward strand.
TACCCAGATCACTCCGGGCACAAAAAAGCATCTGCCATTCCTGACAAATGCTTTCCATATCTTCTTTTATTAAATCAATAGAACTGAAAGTTGTAGAACAATCTCTCTACCGTTCATACGATGCAATGATTTCTTTGCTGTCTGCAATTCTATAATCAAGTGTTCCCAAATTACCAATCAAGTTAAATGTCATATCTGCATTAACCTGCAATTCATCTTCAATCCTGGATGCAGACGGCTCATCTTTTAGAAAAACGCTTAATCCATAAGGCTCTGTTTCAGACTGTATCTCTATACTGTCATATGAATATCCCTCTGGATACTCTTGACTACTTACAATATTTATAACATTCGAAGAATCTCCTACATAATCTGTCTTATACTGCGACAGATCAGGAATTTCGTACAGTTTTTCTTTTTTCCCGCACTCCGAAATCAACATTATTGATACCGTAACTAACATAATTGCAAGTACTTTTTTCTTCATAGAAACACCACCTGAAAACTTTTATTTATCTTCTAACTCAAATCCGAGTTCTTTCAGTTCTTTTTCGTTTCTGACATCTTCATCAGTTTTCTTTCCAGTGATGGCGCTGTAGGCTTCTTTGATACCATTTTTCACTGCCCATTTGATAACGAAATACAGTGCGATCAAAATAACAATTGCGGTTCCTCCACTTATGCCTAATTCATTCCACATAATCATTAACTCCTCCGATTTCGTGACTTTCAATTTATTTTCAACTTTGCAGGCTGGGATTTATCATTGAATAAACCACATCCATACTCCAACTACTATAAGCAATATACCTGATATTCTTCCTGCAAATTTCGACTTTTTATATCCTAGAAAATTTATTGTTTCGGGAGTTGTAAATGGCAATAAAACAACATCTATACCCATTACTATAATTCCAATTCCTATTATAAAGACATTATTGTTAGAAATAATGCCATAAAACATAACTAAGAAGCCCAAAATAATGCCTAATATAAAATACTTGATTTTATGGCTGTCTTTATCCACCATCTTTTCATAACAATTTTCACATTTGCTGTTACAAAACTCAAAATTGTCATTTAATTTTTTTCCACAATATTTACATTTTTTCATACTGTTTCCTCGGTAATCCTCAAAAATTCATTCAACAGCTCACGATTTTCTCAATTCTCCAAACTTAAATTTGCTTTGTAACTATGACTTTTCCTTCAGAATCCAGAAGAGGTGTAATACTGGCTCCAAGTCCGGAGTTCCAACAAAGGTAGTTAACCCCAGTCTCCTTATCTACAAGAATTTGACGAATTCCTTCATCTTTAAGCATACTTCCGTCTTTAAATATAACTTCAAATCTTTCTTCTTTCTTTGCCATGTTTACTCCTCTTTTCTCAAGCGTTAAATTTTGATAAACCCATTATACCCTTTCTGAATCATCCTGTCACCACATTTCATCAGATCAGAACCTGTCAAAATCCTCCTGTGTGGCAACCTGTTTTCCATAGAATTGACTCCTTTCAGATTTGACTAATAGATTTTCAGATAAAAAGAAAAAGCCGCTGACACGTTATCTTCTAACGCATCAACAGCTTCTATCCTACTTTAATTCAGTGTATTATTCGGTTTTGTAAAGGTTTATTTGCTTTCAGCATTCTCCCTGATATGGTAATAATCATCCATATCAATGCCTATTTTTACCTTGGCATCTGGTTTTCGTTTGCCCAAAAGGCACACAGTCTCGACGGTACTTTCGTTGTCCCAACAAAGTTCCTGTGTCTCCCTGTCTCCGAAATACACAGGAAAACGGAACTTTATGTGCTTCAGGAATCTGCCATCTGGCTGCTCCTGCTCGTAAATGTCCACCTGTTCTACAAAGCTGTTAAGAAATTCTTTCTTCTCCAGGTCGGTGAACTTATCATATAGTTTATCAAAATATAAAAGGAATTGATAGACATTTTCTTCTGATATTTTCTGTTGCCGGATATTCAGCAGGCGGTTCTTGACTTCTTCTATACTGTTCTCCACGCCTTCAATCTCATCATACAAACGGTATAACCTTGTCTCCATATCCTGATATTTCTTCTCATAAAATTTATCCATGATATCCAGATTGTCCATCTGCTGTCCAAGTCTTGCTTTTGCTCCGATCAGCTGCCTGTGCTGCTTTTCCAATCCTTCAATCTCTTTTTCTATTTCTTCTGTATCAATTCTTGAACCGATTTTATTCAGAATTGCTTCTTCAAATTTAGGATTCTTCACCAGCTTCCGAATAACTTCTTCCACTGCATTGTTAATCTTCTCCTCACTCCATTGTTTACGATATCCACATTTATGACCATCTACCAGGCGACGATGTTTGCAGGCATAATAGAAATAATCCTTATATAAGGTTCCGTCTTTCTTTTTCTTTCGGTTTACGTTTCCATACATACCGCTTCCACATAACGGACATCTCAATATTCCGGATAAAATATGCTCATGATCCAGACTATGCGTCTTTTCATATTTCACACCTGTTTTTTCCCGTTTTTGATGTGCCAGCTCCCAATCTGTTTCTGAAATAATTCCTTCGTGGATACCATCATGCAGCATATAATTTTCCTGTTTTACAATGCGATATTCATTTCTTGTTCCTGAAACTTTCTCGTTCTTCCTTCGTCCATAAGCCAACTTTCCACAGTATACCGGATTATCCAGAACGCCTTTTATAAACGAAGAGGCAAATGCGTCCAGTGTATTATTCTGTCGTTTTTTCTTTTTATATCCATGCTGGTTCAGCCATGCGGCAATCGCAGAGATTCCCATATTGGTATGAATAAATTTGTCATAGATCAGACGAATAATCTCTGCTTCGTCCTCTGCAATCTGCAATTCTCCATTTACCAATTCATAGCCATATGGAGCAAATCCACCGTTCCATTTTCCTTCCCTGGCTTTCTGCTTACGTCCCTCCATTGTCTGAACAAGGATATTCTCTCGTTCAATCTCTGCCACCGCAGACAGAACAGAAATCATCAGCTTTCCACTATCTTTTGAGCTGTCAATTCCATCTTCAACACAGATCAGATTCACTCCAAAATCCTGCATCCTCTGCAAAGAATTTAAAACATCTGCCGCATTACGACCGAATCTGGAAAGCTTGAACACCAGTACAAACTGTACCTCATCTGTTCCATTCTCAATATTATCCAACATTCTCTGAAATTCCGGTCTGCCCTCTACGCTCTTTCCAGACTTACCTTCATCTGAATACTCATTTACGATTTCCATATTCTGAAATTCCGCATATCTCTTGAGTTTTTCTTTCTGAGCATCCAGACTGTAGCCATCTACCTGCATGGTTGTGGATACTCTGGTATATATATCGCATTTAATCTTTTTATTCTTCATAATCTTCCTCGCAGTATAACTCTGTTTCATTGTCCCAACCTTATTTTAGTACTTGTTCCAACTATTTTCAATACTTATTTTCCGTATTGACGCATTTCTTCGCCAATCGTATAATTAAGTTAGATACAGAGCATTTCTGTTATCAAAATATTGCCCGCCCACCATTGGCGACTTATAAATGATTGGCTCGAAAATATTGTTCGCTTACCGGAAGCGTCTAATAAATGTCCGGCTTGAAAATTATTTAGAAATAATTTCTGTTTTTGATATTGTGTTTTTATCACACATTGCATATACTATAAATACACAAAAAAGCCAAAAAAGAGGAGGTGTTAGTATGGCTACTTCAAGTATTACTCATAATTTTGTCGTATCCAATCCAAATAGCGTAAAGCGTTTTGTCGCAGCAATTGACGAAGCCGACCGTGACCGCACACCAAAGCAGACACTTCCCGGACGTCAGTTAACGAACCCACAGGAAATCTTAGCTTTAATGTCAAAAAGGAAGAAAAAACATGTCTGATAAATATTTTACCGTTAATATTCGGGCATATTTGGATAAAGACGAACCGACATATATCGGAGAGGAAAGTCTTTACGACTTACTCTCCGATTTTTCTTGTCCCAAAAATCCCGATGTGGAATACTTTTTATTACATAATGCGATTGAGTTTACCAAAAAAGATCAATCTATCACTTATCTGGTATTTGATGCTGAAGATGCTTCACTGGTTGGTTATTTTTCACTTACAATAAAACCAATCTCTGTCCGTGCTTCAAATATCAGCAAGACAATGGCAAAAAAACTGTCCCGTGTCAGTATTTTGGATGAAGAAACACAATCCTATACTACCGCAGCTTACTTGATCGCCCAGTTGGGAAAGAACTATTCTCTTCCAAAGGAAAAACGAATTCCTGGAAATATTCTACTGGGATTTGCACTGGAAACCATATCCAGTCTCAAATATTCCGTAGGTGGCGTTATGGAGTTTCTTGAATGCGAAGATAATGAATTTCTTCTGAGCTTTTATACGCAGAATCATTTCAAGCCATTTGATACGCGTATTACCGCTTCTCAGAATAATGAGCCACACACTCTGCATCAGCTTTTAAAATTTATTTGATTTAAAAATGCATGAAAAAAGCGACAGTCTGATTTACATTTTGTATTTCAGGAAACTGCCGCTTCTTTTTCTTCCTTATTCTGTTTTTTTTCCTCCAACTCCCGGAGGACTTCAGCGCCGTACTTATCAATCATCCGTACCAGAAAATCAATGCACCGCTCAAATTCAATATTCTGTTGCATAAGCTCCTCCCGTTATTGTTTTGATCTGAGCTTATTTTACAGAACCTGCCGGAAAACCACATTGAATAGAAATTGATTGTAAATTGACACAATCAATTTAAAAATATCCGCATTTTCTTGAATCGAATATATGTTCGTGTTATGATAGATATACTTAATCTTAACTACGAAAGGGGAATTTCTATTGAATCGATGCGATTTTTCTTCTATTAGCACTTGCTTAAAAAATCATATCAGCGAAAGTAATCAAATGAGTCAGCCTGATTTTTTATACGAATTATTTGAAGATTTTATGGATGATCCGGTAAATCAGGATTTTTCAATGGACAACGGTCTGGTTTGCCGCTGGATGACTGGTCAGGCTAAAATCAGTCCTAAAATATCCGCTTACTATTCCAAGCCATCCAATCAGGAAAAATTAGCCCATACCATCCACCAGAATCTTCTTCCACTGATGTCTGACTGTAATATGGCTATACAAGATATTTACACTTTATTCATTCAGGATGACAGCATCTCAGATGCAAAAAAGAAAAATCTGACTCCCTTATATAAACCAGCCAGTTCAAGACTGCTGTTTCTTGCAAAACTGATTTCTTTTGGCATGGAACGCCAATTCATCAAACGTAATACCAAAAATCAGAAGCTGCTCGCCGGAGGCGCTTTATCCCCCATTGTGCTGGATTATATTATGGACAGTGAGGTTCCGAAACCATGCCGTCATTTTATCGGAAGAGATAAAAAACTGGAAGAATTATATACCGTGCTTGAGGAAAACCGTCATGTTTTCCTTTGCGGAATCGCCGGAATCGGAAAAAGTGAACTTGCCAAAGCCTACGCAAAGCGGTACATAAAGCAATACACCAATATACTTTATATAGAATATACCGGCAATCTTCATCAGGATATTACTGACATGGATTTTATTGACGATCCGCCGGAAAGCACTGACCAGGAACGGTTTCAAAGACATAACCGTTTTCTGCGTTCCCTGAAATCTGATACTCTGCTTATCATAGATAATTTTAATGTCACTGCGACACAGGACAGCTTTCTGTCAGTAGTATTAAAATATCGCTGCCAGATTTTGTTTACAACCCGAAGCAAACTGGATGAATACTGTACTCTGCCATTAAAAGAAATAGAGGATATGAACGCTCTCTTCCAGCTGGCATCAGTATTTTATTCAGAGGCAGACACGTACCGGGCAACAGTTGAAAAGATCATCGAAACTGTTCACTCTCATACTTTTGCCGTGGAACTGGCAGCAAAACTTCTGGAAAATGGAATCTCAACTCCAGACCAGTTATTAACAAGACTTCAGGTGGAAAAAGCATCTTTCCATAACGAAGATAAAATTAAAATAATCAAAGATGGACAAAGCAGCAAAGCCACCTATTACAGTCATATCCATACGCTGTTTTCTTTATACACTTTATCTCTTGAACAGCAGGATATCATGTGTAATATGTGCTTTCTTCCTTCCACCGGTATTTCTGCCCGTATATTTGCCAAATGGCTGGAAATGCCCACACTAAATGAAATCAACGATTTAATTGAGACTGGTTTCGTTCAGACAACAACACGTCGCACCATCTCTCTGCATCCGATGATTCAGGAAATCACCCTTTCAGAGACAAAACCATCTGTAAGTAGCTGTCACATATTACTGGATTCTTTACAGAAAATATGTTTAATGCATGGAATTGAAGTCGATTATTACAAGAAGCTGTTTCAGACAGCAGGAAACATCATAGAATTGATTGAAAAAGATGATATACCAAAATATCTACTTTTTCTGGAAAATGTTTTTCCATATATGGATAATTATAATTACCAGAAAGGTATGAAAGCAATCATTCAGGAATTGAAAAATTTTTTGAAGCGTAAAGACATTGGCACCGATTCTGACCGGGCATTGTTACTGGATTTTCAGGCTACTCTTGAAATCAAGCCAGAAAAAGCAATAAAACTGGAAAAGGATGCACTTGCCCAGATAGAAACTATCACTGCTGACAATGCTCGCCTTGTTTCCAACCTTCATGCCAATCTCGGTGGACTTTACCGCATGAACGGTCATCCCGATCTTGCAAGAGAACACATGGAAAAAAGTATCTCACTGCTTGACCAATTTAACCTGCTTCATATAAATGACAGCATACCTCAGATTGCCAATTATGCAATGTTCCTGACAGAACAGCAGGAACCCGAAAGAGGCATCTCTGAATTGCAAAAATTATCCGGCATCATCAAGGAATACCATTCCGATGACTGTCTGGATTATGCCAAAGTACAGGAAACCCTTGGAACCATTTATCTGATGACTGCCAATCTTCCGCAAGCCAAAACACATTTTAAAAGAGCTTTCAAAATATATGAAAAGATCTGGGCTGATGAACCAGAAATGATTGGAGCAAAATATCAGGAAATTCAGGAGTTATATCCACAGATTGGATTTTGCATTGGAAAAAATCTATCCGGTCTTTTAACAAAATAAGCATAATTTACGGCGGGCAACTTGCCCGCCGTTATATTCAACTATTCGTCAAATAAATATATGCATCTTCCAAAGTGATATCATTATCCAGGACACAATTCTCATTTGGCTTTCCTTTGCTTAATACTTTCATATGAATTCCATTTTCTACATACTGCTTAGATGATATAGAATAATTGGCTTCTAACAAACGGGCTTCTTCTGCGTTTTGTACCGTACAATTCCAAACACAGCCCTTTGCATTTTCCAGCAACCCACTCACGCTTCCAGAATATAAAAAACTTCCCTTTTTCATAATGGCAAGCTGTGTACAGGTTGCTGCTAAATCTTCTACTACATGAGTGGAAAACAGCACAGTTCTATCCTTTGAAAAATCAACCAAAAGATTGCGGATCCTGATTCTTTCTTCCGGATCTAACCCGGTGGTAGGTTCATCAATAATCAAAAAATCCGGATTATTAAGAAGTGCCTGTATGAGTCCGACACGTCTCTTCATACCACCAGATAATTGCCGCATTTTTTTATTCTGATGCTCTGTAAGAGAAGTCTTTTCCAGATAATAGGTAATTCTTTGTTCGAGGTCATTTCTGGCTACTCCTGACAGTCCCCCCATATATACAAGACATTCTTTCACCGTAAGATTCGGATATAAGTCGATTTCCTGTGGAAGATAACCAATCTTTTTCTGTATTTTCTCATAATTTCCCTCGTTATACAGAATTCCATCAAGGGAAACCATTCCTTCCGTTTGTTTTAAAACAGTTGTAAGAACCCTCATCAAAGTGGTTTTTCCGGCACCATTCTCACCCAAAAGTCCGTAAATTCCCTTAGGTATTTCAAGAGATGCCTTATTTACTGCAACTACACCATTTTTAAATCTAACTGTTAAATCATTTATTCTAATACTCATAATTTATCCTCTTTTCTTTAAAGTCATTGGTAATACTGCAAATAAAAACAGCCCCGCTATAAAAGACACAAGCGTTCCATAAATCCAACTCTCGGACATTAATTGAGTAGGTTCACAAAAGCTGAAAGAAAACAATCCCAGATTTCCGAAAAATGAACTTCCCGCTTTTGATATAAGTCCAATGACAATTCCAAATAAACATCCAATACCTGCCCACATATTTCGAAGCAATGTACACAAAATCACAGAGCATATACTCCAAAGCCAGATAGTTCCAAACATTGCAATGAAATATAAAAGAAATATCTGAATACCCGAAATGCCTTCGTTTACACTGCCCGGTTTTTGCCAGAAAAACAAAACATATCCAACACAGGAAAGTATTAATAAATATAATATTTGAACGCCCACTCTCTGCGATATTACTTTTAACTGCTTTTTTTGATCATACAAATGAAATACATCGGCACGCTTACTTTTTACTTCCATCAAATATGTGTCACTACAAAAAATAATTGTTAAAAATGCTATTGGCGACTGAATCGCTGAACCGATTTCTTCATAGTATATAATCGGATGAATAGCACACAATATCAGTATAAATGCACATGAATAAAAAATCTTATATAACGACAGGCAGTTTTTTAGTTCCGTTTTCAATGAACCCTCCTCCTTTTCCAGATTGTAACAGAAATACATACTAATATAACTGATGAAATTACAAGAATAATCTGATTTATGTTTGACATTTTGGCTACATGTGTTTCAAAAAATCTGCCAGGGAATCGCACCATAATAGAGAACGGTCTCATATAATAAATATCATTCTTCATGGTCAGCATATTTGAATATATAATGTGTAAAAACAAGATTGGTGCTGCCGGAAGCGGATTTTTAAATATTAATGCTGTAATTGTATAGACACAACATATCATCAAAAGATTCGGAACAATATAGATCAGAGAATTCACGCAAAAATCAATTGGTGTTACTGGAAAGCCCGATTCTAAAGACGTTTTCAAACACAGCATAAAGAATATAACATTCAAAATCACTAATACTCCCAGCATACTAATGAATCCGCTTATTACTTTCCCACATATATATTGGATTGCCGTAACAGGCTTTGTATGTAATAATTCATAGGTACTTTTTCGTGTATCCTGAATAAATAAAAATGATAGCAAGACTGTTGCAAAAAAGGCCATATGCAATCCTGCAAAATCCGTAAATTTTTTGGCAAAGTACCAGGAAAAAGAATGTTCGGATAATTTCCGCTCGATATAATGATTGATTTCTTCTGCTGTCCCCTTATGAATTTCAAGGTCCTCATAAGCATATATTGCATTATAATAGCCATATTGGGATTCCAAAAACTCAGAAGCAGTCTTTACATCCATATTCTGAATTTCTTTCATTACATGATCTGCTTCCTGCCTGCTAAATCCAAAACCATTTTTGGAGGTGTCCATTAACGTCTCTTTGATCGTATCTTCCCACTCCCTTCTTCTTTCTTTATCATCAGATGTGGGAATGTACCCATCCATGACATCAGCATCTTCCAATGCTACGTCATTTTGTGTGATCTGTTCATTCTGTTTGATATAATGAATTTGCAAATACGATGACAGACATTGATACATACTGGCAACTATAATAATCAAGCCAATCCACAAAACAGGGTTCTTTAAATAATCAAGTATACTTCTTTTTATGATTGTTTTCATTGTATCTCTTCCTTTCTTTATTTCTTTAACAACATCATACAAATCAATTCTCAATAAATTCACAACAAAAAAGACTAAAACCACTTTATTTGTGATTTCAGCCTTATAAAGTATTTTTATTCAGCTTTGAAAAGAGCTTCTACATGAGCACCGCCTTGTCTGGCATTATATATTTTCAAATTTCCTCCATGCTTTTCACAGAAAATACGAGAAATATACATACCAAGGCCAAAATGCTTTAAATCATCTTGTGGATTCTTATGATAAAATGGCTCTGTTACTTTTTCCTCAGTATCCACAAATCCTATTCCATCATCTTCAACAGAAATTATAAGAAAACCATCCTTTTTCTTTATCTGCAAAGCAATACTTTTTTGTGCATATCGAACCGCATTTTCCAGTAAGTTGTCTGTCACTTCCATGACAAGTTCCTCATCCACTTTCACAATGTTTTGTTCCTGCACTCTTTCTACCTTACATAATTTACTTTCCTTCTTGGACAGCATGGCAGCTTCTGCCTCAATCTTTTTTGCCAGTTCCGATAACTCTATCTCTGAGCATTGCAGTTCCCTCTGTTCTAAATGGGACATTTTTCTCATGTTTTCCGTGAAATGCTCTATACGGTCAATCTGATACATGCCTGTTTGTAAGATATCAATAACATCCTCTGTTTTTATACTCTCGGCAGAAACAAACTCTAAGAGCATTTCCTGATACCCACGCAATATGGAAAGTGGAGAACGTATATCATGTGCAATTGCATTCCGCAAAGCCTTCTCGTCATCAATCATTCGCCACATCTTTCTGTTGTTATCTGCTAAATCACTTCGCATCATTTCAAATTCTTTACACAAAGTTCCCATCTCATCTTTATTTTCATAGGACACATGAAAATCCAGTTCATTATCTGCAATCATTTGTGAGGCATCTTTTAGTTCCTGTAGAGGTGTCTTTAACTTATTTTTATAAAAAAAGAATACCGCAACAACACTCCCAACAATCGAAAAAATCAGTACCGAATATGTTTCCATAAAGTCACACATTTCCGAAAGATGATAGTCCAAACGATTCATCTGCGATTGATTAGGTCTTGATATCTCAATCTCGTATTTCTTTCCATATTGCTGAAACACGTCCGTATAATCTGCATAATCAATATATTTTTCCCATATTTTATTCTGCATATTTCCTGCAAAATGAACTGTAACTCCAGATAACAGAAATGCTGCCGTTAAGCTGATCACAAAATAAAGCAGAATTGTTTTTTTCAGTGACAAGTTTCTTATTTTTTCCATCGGTATCCAATCCCCCATACAGTTTCTATGTATTCTTTTTCTGAATAATCCGCTATTTTTTTCCTTATACGCCGTACTAATTCCGTTATCGTTCTACTGTCCCCTTCCGCATCATATCCACAGACTTGTGCATATATACGTTCTTTATCAAACACCTGCCCTGGATGCATGGATAAGAATTCAATAATCTGATATTCAATTTTTGTGAACTCCATCCTGTGTCCGGCTATAGCTACTATTTTTTCAGAATAATCAATCAGCATTTCATCCATGAAACGGTATTCCGTTTTTTGTTGATGCCTTTCTTCTCTCTTTATGTTTGTGACAATCCTTGCTTCCAACTCCCGAAGACTAAATGGTTTCGTAATATAGTCATCCCCACCCGAAAGCAACCCATTAATTTTATCATCTTCATCAACTCTTGCTGTTAGAAACAAAATCGGGCATAACACTTTACTGCGTATCAGACGACATACTTCAATCCCATCCATGCGTGGCATATTGATATCCAACAAAATAATATCCGGTTTCATTTTTATTTTATTTAATGCTTCCATTCCGTCTGTAGCCGTAATGGTTTCATATTGTTTCATATTAAAATAACTACAAAGCATTTTCACCAATTCTTTATCATCATCGACAACTAAAATCTTGTATTTCATCCAAACCACCTCCAGTATCCATATTATACGATAAAAAACAATGAAATCACAACAAGAGTACATGAAGAATGTACGCACAATATATCTTTTTTCTCAATTCCAGCTCAATTTCCCCTCAATGCCTTTTTCCTCCGATTTTCGTATGCTTATCCCACAGCAGAGCAGTACCACACCGGTACGACCTGCTGAATCAATCAATACGAAAACGGAGGTATTTTTTATGCGAGAACTCAGAAACACCAAAATCATTGCTGTAGATCATGGCTACGGCAATATGAAAACAGCAAACACCGTCACCCCAACCGGCATCAAAGCCTATGAAACTGAACCAATCTTCACCGGGAATATTCTGGAATACAACGGCATTTACTACCGGATCGGCGAAGGACACAAAGAATTTATCCCGGATAAAGCTATGGACGAAGAATATTATCTTCTGACGCTAATGGCTATTGCAAGGGAACTGAATGTCTTTTCCATCCGTGAAGCAGATGTTCATCTGGCTGCCGGACTTCCTCTGACATGGATCAGAAATCAAAGAGAAGCTTTTCGTTCCTATCTGCTCCAGAATCCAGAAGTCCATTACCGTTTCAACGGCAAAGAATATCATCTCCGCTTTGTGGGATGTAGCCTTTACCCACAGGGATATCCGGCTATTGTAAACCACCTTGGAAATTTCAAGGGAACTAATCTCCTTGCAGATATCGGAAACGGAACCATGAACATTCTGTATATCAACAATAAGAAAGCACAAGAAAGCCGATGCTGGACAGAAAAACTTGGTGTAAACCAATGCATGATTGCTGCAAAGAACGCTGTTCTGGACAAATTTGGAGTGAAGATTGAAGAATCTACAGTAGAACAGATTCTGCGGTTTGGAACAGCTGACATTTCAGCACCATATATGGATTGTATCAGTTCTATTGCCAGACAGTATGTGGCAGAACTTTTTTCCACACTCCGCAAATATGAATACAATCCTGACCTAATGCACCTGTATGTAGTTGGCGGCGGTGGATGTCTGATCCGTAACTTCGGAACGTATGACAAATTACGAGTCACCATCATTGATGACATCTGCGCCACCGCCAAAGGTTACGAATCTCTGGCTTATATGAGCCTGAAAAGGAGGGGATAAACCATGCAGAACAATATCCGCAACACAAACCTGCGCTTTAATCTGGACAAAGAACAGCAACGGAGAGCCTGGGAATATTTACAGACGATGGACAGGCAGGATTTTAAATCTTACAGTCAGGTAATCTCTCTTGCACTGGTAGATTATTTTGACCGCTACTACCGCACACAGGCTGATCCTTATCTGGAAACAAGAGAACGGGAAGAACTTTTTGTGAAACAGATTGTAGATGCAGTGGAAAACAGTCTGAAACAGGCATTGCCACTTTTTCTTTCCGGACTGACTGCAGGCATGGCGCAAAGGGAGCCCCAAATCAGGGCATCCTTTCCAGCACCTGAAAATTCACAGCCAGATAGTGATGTAGACTGGGATTTTCTTGGGGAATAAACCCTTTTGATTGGAGGTGAACACATGACTGACTTTCTGACAGCAGACACCAACCTGCCATCTTATATGATGTTTCCCCGTTTCCTTCTGGACATGGAAATAAACGAAACTGCCAAAATGCTTTATATTATCCTGCTCGACCGGGCAAGGCTTTCCCAGAAAAATGAGGGGTGGTCAGATACAGACGGTCATGTGTTCATTTACTTTACGATTGAAGCACTGGCAGAAGTTCTCCACAAAAGCCAGATGACGGTTAAAACTGCTCTGGCAGTACTGGAAAAACAGGAGCTTATCTTCCGAAAACGGCAGGGTCCCGGACAGCCCAATCGGATTTATGTAAAACTCCCAAAAGAAACCATCCACTATACAGACAGATTTCTTTCCCTAAGACAGACAAAAAACTGTCCTATTGACAGACAGGATTCTTTTCCTGATACAGACAGAAAACTGTCTGGTAATAAGAAAGAGATAAAAAAGAACAATTTAGCAATAAGAGGGAGTAAGGAGCCACTCTCACCCTATGGAAAATTTCAAAATGTTTTTCTGTCAGAAAAAGAGCTTGAAGATATCCGGCAGACAATCCCTGACTGGAAGGATTATATTGAACGCTTATCCGGTTATATGGCTTCTACCGGAAAGCAATATCAGAACCACGCAGCTACCATCATCAGTTGGGCAAGACAGGATCATCCTGCTTCCCGACAACGAAATTACGAAAGTGAGGAATACGAAACATTATGACAAAATTTATAGAAAAACCAACAGCTATAACCCCAAACAGAGAGCTTCAGTCTGATGAATATTTTAACGAAACAGACCGCCTGATCTACTGTTCCAAATGCAATACGCCAAGGCAATGCAGGCATGAATTACAGGGAAAGGTTCTTATTCCTTCCATCCGCTGTAAATGCCAGCAGGAAATCTTTGAGCAGGAAGAAGCCCAGAGAAAACTTCATGAAAAACAAATGGAAATAGAGCATCTTAAAACCAGCGGCTTACAGGACAAAGCACTCTATGACTACACTTTTGCCAGGGATAACGGCATCAATCCGGAAATAAAACTGGCACACAATTATGTAAGCAACTGGGAAGAGATGAGAGCAAATGCTTCCGGACTTCTCATCTGGGGTGATGTCGGTACTGGAAAATCTTTTTTTGCAGGCTGCATTGCCAATGCCCTTCTGGAAAAAGGCGTTCCTGTACTGATGACCAACTTTTCCCGAATTCTAAATACCCTTACCGGAATGCATTTTGAAGACAGAAACCAGTTCATCAACAGCTTAAACCGCTACAGTCTTCTGATTATTGATGATCTCGGAATTGAGCGGAACTCTGACTTTGCACTGGAACAGGTATTCAATGTGATCGACAGTCGTTACCGAAGTAAAAAGCCCCTGATCATAACGACCAATCTCACTTTATCAGAGCTGAATAACGCCGCTGATATCGCACACAAACGAATTTATGACCGTATTCTGGAGAGATGTATTCCTGTCCGTATCAATAACCGGAATATTCGTCAGGACAATGCAACAGCTAATTTAAAACAGGCAAAAAGAATTCTGTTAAACAATCATGCTCCGAACCAGAACTGAAGCAAAGAAGCATAACACGATAATTATTCTTCACTGACAGTGGTACTACTTTCTTTCCTTATTTATCACCAGAAACATGCCACTGTCAGTTATCCGAAACTATAGTACCAAACCATAAGATTTTAAAACCAATACTGCCCGGATACGGGCATAAAAAGGAGGTGCCAGATATGGCAGATAAAAAAATCATGACACCGGAAGAAAAAGCACTTTTACAGGCAAGACACCGCCAAGAAGAAGCCGAAGCAAGAAATCGCAAAAAAGAACGTGATGCCAGAACACACCGATTAGTCCAGGAAGGAGCCATTTTGGAAAGTATTGTTCCCCATATTAAAGAAATGGATTTGGATTCCCTGAAACGGGAGCTGATAATCCGGCTACGAGGAATGTAAACGCACAAGTTCTACTCCCGAAGGGCGCACTTACTCACCACCTGATAAATCAGGCAGTGGTATCCCCTTCGGGGCTCGTGCGCTCTGCCGAGGGCTTTATCCGCTGTTGCAGGCAACATCGAAAGGAGGTGCCAGATATGGCAATTTATCATATGCAAGCCAAAGTCGTCAGCCGTGGTTCCGGTCGGTCTGCTGTTGCTGCTTCTGCTTATATGAGCTGTAGCCGCATGTACAATGATTACGATGGCGTTCAGCATGACTACACCAGAAAGCAGGGGCTGATCTATCAGGAAGTGATGCTTCCTCCAATGGCTCCATCCAAATGGATTGACCGGGAACAACTCTGGAACGCTGTGGAAGAAACCGAAAAGACCAAAGACAGCCGACTGGCAAGAGAATTTGTTGTCGCACTCCCTGTTGAGTTGGATAAAGACAGCAATATTTCTCTTCTTCAGGATTTTATTAAAAAGAATTTTGTAGATGTGGGGATGTGTGCTGATTTTGCCATTCACGATACAGATGGTCACAATCCCCATGCACACATTCTTCTTACTGTCCGACCACTAAATGAAAATGGAACATGGCAGTATAAAACCGAAAAAGAATATCTCTGTATCAAAGATGGGGAAGAAAAAGGATTTACTGCTTCTGAATTTAAAACTGCTCAGAAACAGGGATGGGAAAAGCAATATCGCTATAAAGTTGGAAAAAAGAAAGAATATCTGACTTCCTCTGTTGCACAGGAAAAAGGATATGAACGGATTAATAAACACCCCAAGAGCAGCCGATATGGCAGACAGAATCCTATTTCCGAACAATGGAACAGTGATGAACAACTTTTCATCTGGCGGGCAAACTGGGCAGATGCCGTAAATAAAATGCTTGCACGTAATCAGATAAATGCTACCATTGATCACCGCAGCTTTGCAGATCAGGGAATCACCGAACAGCCAACTATCCATGAAGGCTACATTGCCCAGAATATGGAAAAGAAAGGCATGATAGCAGACCGCTGTGAAATCAACCGTCAGATTCGTGCGGATAACAAAATGCTCCGGGAATTGAAAGTTCAGGTAGCAAAACTGGCGGAAGCTGTAGAAAAGTCTATTCCGATAATTGCAGAAACATTGGAAGCAATCCGCAATCATATGATCTTTACACAGTACCATTTACTTCACAATGAAATGCAAAAAGAAGTAATTCATGACTGGATGAATCATTTTAATCCCATACTGAATAAATATAATGCTGTTAAGAAGAAACTTAAAGCGAAAGTTGTGGAGCGAAAAGGACTGAATGTGCAAAAGGATAAAACCAGTATTCTGAATCCCATCCAGCATATAAAATTGAATCAGCAGCTTACCACTGTTACCGAAGAAATCGAAGAACTGAAATCACGGAAAGAGCAGCTAATCTTCCAGGCACAATGCTCTACCGATAAAGATATGATGAATCTATCCAAGAAATACGACCAGATGAATAAAAATCTGGATGTCCTGGATTCTCAGGACACCTCGCTCAAAAAACTGCTTGAAAAAGATGCCGCCGCTTTCCGGGAAGAAAAATTTTGTCCTGAACCAGAACAATACACAGAATTGCTGGATACCAGGATCCAGATACGTCCTGATTTTCGGGATAAGCTGATTGAACAACTCAAAGGTACTTTCGGTAAATATTACGACTATCACCGTCGTGATATTGCAGCCAATGAGGTGGATTATCTCAATGTGGAAGATCCTGATGTCTTCTCTCATCGTGCATGGGAACTTAAATATCAGAGAGAACAGAAAATGCGGCGAAATCAGCCTGCAAGAGCTAAGAAAAGGTCATATGATATGGAATTATAATCATCATCGAGTAGATAATATGCTCTTACAACTCTCTTGTTTAAAAGGCGTATGGATTTAAAAGTTCCATACGCCCAATTCACTTTAACCAGTTACAATCTGCCATGTTTTCTTGTATAAAACCACATTCATTATAATGCTGAGATTCTTTGTTGCATATCAATAACTTGAACTTTACTATTTTTAAGAACTAATCCATACGAAAAATGAATCGTATTTCCTCCCACTGGTTCAAATTTAACATATTGTCCACATATATTTCTATTACGTTCACCAAATATTTTCTTTATCTTTTCTGGCAATACACTATATATCGGACATGACACATCTATAGTATAAAATCCATTTTTCATAGGATTACCTCTGTCACTAAACCATTCACTTATTGAAATTCTATTACCTGCTACAGATTTACATTGAGCTGTATATTCTTTGCCACGTAATGTAAACATTAATGGGGTTTCCTCTGGAATATTAGAAGATACTTGAAATCTTATCTTTCCATCATTCATTTTCCAGCTCAATGAAGCTTCAATCTTCAATTCCTTTCCATTAATAGGTTGTTTAGGTTCTAATTCCTCGGGCAATGGCAATAAATCTCCCATCTCAACGTAATGATTTTTATAATACCATCTACCATATTTCTGTATAAATCCCCATGATGACAAATAATTGCTGTTTAACTGATCTATAGTAGCATCCGAAAACTGAAATCCTCTTTTTGAATAATCTACTCTTGAATATGCACGTAAAATTTTAATAATTGGTATATGATATTTATTATAGGCATCTATATATGGCAAACATTCAATATCATAAATATTATCCGAAGCATTCTCATAAGATTTTCGACGAGCACATATGAATTCATATATTTTCTCATCAGTAACCTGTTCATTGACTGGTTGTGGCGTAACAGAAAAATAAAAGTCTCCCACTAACGAAGAATATTCCCATGAAAGCTGTTCTTCTCCGTATTGGCTAATTGATATTTCTGACACTTTATTTCTAACAAATTTAAACATTTCTTCAATTTTCAAATTTGGAATAAGCATAGCATCTTTTAAAACTTGTGTATATAATCCATTACTACATTGTCCATCAAATGCACTACAGTCAGCGCTTGTAGAATAAGCAATCATAGTACCTTTAGGTGGATTATTAAATGGCGCAAAGCCTGTTAAAAATCCCCTCCCCATAGCAAAAGGATTATCTCGACATGCATCCAATATACATATTAATGTTTTTCCCTTATATGAAGATGCACCTTCTAACAGCGAATTTAAACAATAACAAGAGACCATTGTCTTGCTTTTATCACTTAACTTTAAATCAATAGGAACGATAAAATTTTTACCGTCGATTTGCATACCATGCCCTGCATAAAAAAATACCCCTACAGCATATTCATCTAATGCCTGTAAAAAATCATTAACAGATTTTTGAATATCTATTAAATTTGCATCCATTATTTTTGTAACATCAAAATTTAATTTATTCAAAATACTAGCAATATCGTCAGCATCATTCTTAGGATTATTCAATTTCCCTACATTTGAATAATCAGAATTACCGATTACTAATGCAATTCTATCCATTATTCTCACCTCTGAAATTATCTTACGTTTTATTTCATAATTAAAAATTTTAAATTCATTTCTTAATATAAATTTTAATCTGTTATTTTGATCATACCACCTTCTTAGCCCATTTTATATAAACTCTTACAAACACTGAAAAGCTCCCGAAGGAGCTTTCCACGCTTTAAATATACACTAATTCTTTCAACACAATCTCTTCTGCAGCATTCCGGGCATTATTTACCGCTCTAACCCATTCCATCTGGTCACGAGCTTTCAATTCTTCCGTAATGCCCTGCTTCTCCATCATCTGACTCACCAGAATATCCATTCTCTCCTGTGCTTCATCGTCCACAGTATTCAGATGTTCTGTCAGTCTGTCTTCCAGCATATACAGTGAATACATTGCCGGACGATGCTCTTTCAGATATGTTTTCCGCATCATTCCATATTTCCCATAATGCGGTTCTTCATCTGTACTGACAAGATTCGAATAGTAAATTCCGTCTGCGCCAAGTGTGTAGGTTCCACCCATTTTTTCAAATGTGCTTTTCATGTGTTATTCCTCCTTGAAATCAGCGATGTCCTTAAATCATCGCAAAATATTTCAGGGCAGCCTTGATAGCATCTTCTTTCTCTTTCGGGCATTGTGGAACTCTTGCATTTTCTGATTTTGGAAGATTATAGTTTTCTCCCACTTCAATTCCACATTTGCGTTTTACCTGAGAAATATATAAACTTGAAACCTTCAAGCCAAATTCTTTCAGCACATAATCTTTGATTTCCTGATAGGTTGCTTTCAACTCGGCACTGGTGGCATCCAGCTCGTCCAGGTCTAAGTCGATCTCTATCGTGTCATCTGGTTTTTGTTGGGACAAAAGAACAACCGTCTCCACATGCACCGTCTGTGGGAACTGATCCACTCCGCAGACCTTCTTCAGTTCATATCCATTATCACACAAGAATCGCAAATCTCTGGCGAGTGTCGCACTGTCACAGCTCACATAGACAACTCTCTTCGGCTGCATTTTGAGGATGGTTTTAAGCAGCATTTCATCGCAGCCCTTTCGCGGGGGATCGACTACGATCACATCTGCATAGACGCCGTTTTTCTCATATTCTCTTGGCAGAACCTCTTCGGCTTTTCCGACAAAGAATTCTACATTTTCGATATTATTGATCTTGGCATTTCGCTTCGCATCTTCGATTGCCGCAGGAACGATTTCCACACCACGGACAAATCTGGCTTTCTGTGCCAGAAAGAGTGAGATTGTTCCAATACCGCAGTACAGATCCCAAACAGTTTCTTCTCCATGAAGATCCGCATATTCCAGAGCTTTGGAATACAGTTTCCAAGTCTGTTTCGGATTTACCTGGAAGAAGGAAAGCGGCGAGATTTCATAGGAAATGTCTCCGATCTTATCTGTGATAAATTCCTGTCCCCAGATGGTCTTAACTTTTTCACCAAGAATCACGTTATTTCGTTTCTTGTTAATATTCAGAGAGATACTCGTCATTCCCGGAATTTCACAAAGCTTCTCGATCAGTTCCTTCTGATGCGGAAGTTCCTGGCCATTAATGATCAGACAGACCATGAGTTCACCGGTAAAAAATCCATAACGAACAAAAATATGACGCACCAGTCCCTTGCCTGTCATCTCATCATAAGGTGCAATATTATATTTCTCCATATGAGCAATCACGCGATCCAGCACATCTTTATTCTGTGGAATTCCCAGAGTGCAATCACGATTCTCAATAATCGCATGCGTACGACCGGCATAAAATCCTGTGATAATCCTGCCTTCTTTATTCCGTCCAACTGGAAACTGTGCCTTATTTCTATAATGATATGGTTCATCCATACCGATCAGCGGCTCCATAGGAAGGTCATGAAATCCACCGATCCGCTCCAGATGACCCCGAAGTTTCTTTTCTTTAAACACTTTCTGTTCTTCATAAGAAACTGCCTGAAGCTGACATCCGCCACACTGACGGGCAGATGGACACACTGGTTCTACCCGATATGGTGAAGGTTTAAGGATTTCCATCAGCCTGCCATATCCATAGTTCTTCTTTGCCTTCATGATCTTTGCTTTAACAGTATCTCCAATAACTGCATCCTTTACAAAAACAGTGAAGCCATCAGCTTTGCCAATGCCTTCACCATCTGTTCCGCAGTCCACAATTTCTAACGTAACAATGTCATTTTTACGATATTCCATGAGGATCAAACGTCTCCTGTTCTTCTCAGATTTGATTCAAAAAGCCTGTTATATCCAAGCCATTCCTTCTTGCCTTTATCTGCTGCAAAAATCTCTGTCAGTGTTTCCATACGGGCATCCGTATTGTCTGCAAGATTTAACGCCACAGCCTCTGCCAGTGCCGGTTTCTTTGGTGAACCATATTCCAGTTCTCCGTGATGTGCCAGAATGCAGTGTACAAGCTGATTCTCCAGTGTTTCCGGAAAATCCGGGATTTCTTTTGCCAGATCATGGATCATCTGTGCACCGATAATGATATGTCCCAGAAGCTGCCCTTCATCTGTATAATCATTCAATGGGAAAGAGGAAAGTTCCTTTGTTTTGCCCACATCATGAAGAAGTGCTGCTGTGATCAGAAGATCTCTCTTAAGAAGCGGATAAGCATTTGCCATATAATCACAAAGCTTTGTAACACTTAAAGTATGCTCCATCAGCCCTCCGATAAAACCATGATGAACGGTTTTTGCCGCTGAATGTTCCTGGAAGGATTTCAAAAATTCCTTATCTTCTACAAAAAGTTTATTCAGAAGAGCGGACAGATACTCATTCTTTACTGTCTTAATAATTCCAAGCAGCTGACCATACATATCATCTGTGCTGTTTTCACTCACCGGAAGATAATCTGCCGGATCATATTCTCCCTCTCCTGCTTTGCGGACTCTCTTGATATTCAGCTGCATTGCTCCCGCAAAGGTTGTCACATCTCCGACAACATCAATATAATCCAACGCATCAAAATCATCAATTCCCAGGGAATTGGGATCCCATATCTTGCCATCCAGAACGCCTGTCTTATCCTGAAGGATCACGTTCTCATATGGTTTACCATTCTTTGTTGTTGCTGCCTGTTTCTGTTTACAGAGATAGATTCCACTGAGTCTGTCTCCTTCATGTAATTCATTAATAAATCGCATGTTACTCTTGCCTTTCTGTTTTCCTTTATTTTAACTGTCCTGTATCTTCTATGTCTCAGTCCACTTTCACAAATGTCACCGTATCCTTCCGGACACATTCTACTGAACAGTTACCTTTACTGCTAATTCTACATCTGTATATTCTCCGGATGGATTCTTACGATACACATTGACCTTCGTACTTGTTCCCTTACTCAGCCCCTGAAGCACAGATGCATACTCTTCCATTGACTGTATTTCCTGTCCGTCCAGAGTATGCAGGATGTCTCCGTTCTGTATTCCGGCTGACATTGCCGGTGAATCCACCTCCACATAATCTACATAAATTCCTCTCGGAATCTCAAGACTTTCTGACTGTACGGATGAGATTGTTACTCCTTCAATGCCTATGTAACGGATATCCTCGCTGTTTGCCATACTTTCAAGAAGCGGGCACAGCTGTGCTGTTTCTACCGCACGGATCACATTTGTCCTGTTCTCTTCCTGATTCCATATGATACCGACAACTTCACTGTCCTCATTCAGAAGAATCCCCCTGCTGTTCTCATCACCTGCCATATCTGTCGTAAGCATTCCATACTCCTCGTCTGCAATCTTAAGAGTACCTGTGACAGCCGCTATGGTTCCAGCTATCAGGGAATCATAATCTCCTGTAGGGCTTCCGATGGCAATGACAGCATCTGTCTGTTTCATATCATCCTCTGAGGCCAGTGAAACCGCTGGAATTTCTTCCTGCGTTTCTTCACCTACTGATGCAAAAGGAACCTTGATCACCATAAGTCCCGTGCGAAAATCATTCTTGCACAAAATTCCATCTGCTGTCGTTTCATCAGAAAATGTAACAGTAAACTTATCTGCCTCATCCATCTGATCTGCAAGCGTCAATATATAAAAAGCATCTGAATTTTTCAGAAAAACGAACCCTTCTCCCTCGCCATAGTCCAGAAAAGAATCGTCCAGAAGATCTGCATCTTCTCCTGCTGCTGAGATACGGACAAGTGCTCTCCGCGGCATTTCTGCAATCTGACTTATCCCATCCGACAGATTATCCTGAGATTCCTCAGTGGCTGTTTCCTTCTTCTCTTCTGATAACTGCAGTGCTGGCGTTTCCTGTTCCAGTGACTCTTTGGCCGCGGGAGTCAGAGTTACCACAGCTTTCTGTTCTGCCACACTGCCAAGTTTCTCCAACGCCTTCGGAACGATCAGTGCCATTGCACACGTTGCACAACTGCCAAAGATCACTCCACAGAGGGCTGCTGTCAGTATTTTGGCCGGCAACCCCGTCTTTGTTGGCTGCTCTTTTATGGTTTCTTTTATAAAAGTATAGTTCTCCGAAGATATTTCTTTATCATTCCGTTTGGCCATATCTTTTCTCCTATGATGTAAAGCCTAACAATTCTAGTTTATTTTAGCAGAAACTTATGAATTTTTTATGAATAAAATCCGTCTATTTGTCTTTTCATTCCATCGGAAATCATGTAGAATAGAGAAGACTAAAAGATTATAAAAAATAACGAGGAATTATTATGAATCAAAAAGCATTAAATGCACTGGAATACCCTAAAATCATAGAAAAGCTTACCGAAAAAGCCTCCTCCGGCATGGGCAAACATCTCTGTCGAACACTGGAGCCTTCCACCGATCTCGAAGTGATCCGAACCATGCAGCTTCAGACCCGTGATGCCCTGACACGCCTTTTCCAGAAAGGCTCCATTTCATTTGGTAATGTCAAGGATATCCGTGGATCTCTGAAACGCCTTGAGATCGGAAGTTCTCTTGGTATTCTGGAAATTCTCTCTGTCTGCAGTCTTCTTGAGAACACCTCCCGTGTCAAAGCCTATTCTCGTCGGGATCGTGCTGACATACCGGATGATTCTCTTGACAATATGTTTGACGGACTTTCTCCCCTCACCCCACTCTCTTCTGAAATACGCCGATGCATTCTTTCTGAAGATGAGATCAGTGACGATGCAAGTCCGGCTCTTCGTCAGATCAGAAGAAATATGAAGGTAACAAATGACCGTATCCATTCACAGTTATCCGGACTGGTAAACGGTGGTGCCAGAAGTTATCTTCAGGATGCTGTGATCACTATGCGAAACGGCAGATACTGCGTGCCTGTTAAGGCTGAATATAAAGGTCAGGTTCCTGGTATGATCCACGATCAGTCTTCCACTGGTTCTACCCTTTTCATTGAGCCAATGTCTGTTGTCAAACTGAACAACGATATGCGTGAACTGGAACTCCAGGAACAGAAGGAAATTGAAGTGATCCTTGCAGATCTCAGCGAACAGATTGCTGTCGAACGGGAAGCCATTTCTCTTAATCTGAACATCATGGTCCAGCTTGATTTTATTTTTGCAAGAGCTGCTCTTGCCATGGAAATGAATGCAAGCGAACCGGTTTTTAATGATGAAGGCCGTATCAATCTCAAAAAGGCCCGGCATCCACTCATCAATAAGAAAAAGGTTGTGCCTATCGACATTCGTCTTGGAGATACTTTTGACCTTCTTGTCATCACTGGTCCAAATACCGGTGGTAAAACAGTTTCCCTCAAAACAGTCGGTCTTCTGACCCTTATGGGACAGTCAGGTCTTCACATTCCGACTCTGGACCGCAGTGAGCTGGCTCTTTTTCATGAAGTATATGCAGATATCGGAGATGAGCAGAGCATTGAGCAGTCCTTAAGTACCTTCTCCTCTCATATGACAAATATCGTTTCTTTTCTCGAGAAGGCAGATCAGCATTCTCTTGTTCTGTTTGACGAGCTTTGTTCCGGAACCGATCCGACAGAAGGAGCCGCACTTGCCATTTCCATTCTCTCTTATCTCCATGACAGAGGAATCCGGACCATGGCAACCACACATTACAGTGAACTCAAGGTATTTGCACTGTCTTCTTCCGGTATCGAAAATGCAAGCTGCGAATTTGATGTAGAAACCTTAAGCCCAACTTACCGTCTGCTGATCGGTATTCCGGGTAAGAGTAATGCTTTTGCAATCTCATCCAAGCTCGGTGTCCCATCTTCCATCATTGACAAAGCCAGGGAGCAGATCAATGAGCAGGATGAATCTTTTGAGGATGTCCTGACTTCCCTTGAGGAAAGCCGTATCACAATTGAAAATGAACGTACAGAGATTGCACAGTATAAGCAGGAAATTGAGACTCTCAAGAAACAGCTTGAGACTAAGCAGGAGAAACTGGATGTACAGAAGGACCGCATCATCCGTCAGGCTAACGAAGAAGCTCACAAGGTTCTGCAGGAAGCCAAGGATTATGCCGATCAGACCATGAAGCTTTTCCACAAATTCCATAATGAATATGTAGATACTGCCGCTGTTGAAAGAGAACGCCAGCAGCTTCGCCAGCGCCTCAATAAGGCTGAACAGAAAATGGCACAGCCCACCGTCAAAAAGAAGCCAAAAAAGGAACTCTCTGCCAAAGATGTACGTCCGGGTGATACCGTTCGGGTACTCAGCATGAATCTTAAAGGTACGATCAGTACCCGTCCTGATTCCAAAGGTTATCTTTTTGTACAGATGGGCATCATACGCTCCAAGGTTCATATTTCTGACCTGGAACTTATTGATGAACCGGTAATTACAACACCTTCTCTTTCCCGCACAGGAGCCGGAAAGATCCGTATGTCCAAATCCACCAGCATTTCTACCGAAATCAACCTTCTTGGTAAAACCGTGGATGAGGCTGTTGCTGAACTCGACAAATATCTTGATGATGCTTATCTGGCTCATCTCAAAACCGTTCGCATCGTCCATGGTAAGGGAACCGGTGCCCTGCGAAAAGGCGTTCACAACTATCTCAAGCGCCAGAAGCATGTCGCATCCTACCGTCTCGGTGAATTCGGTGAGGGAGATGCCGGTGTAACGATCGTAGAATTCAAAAAATAACAGTCAAAACAAAACCAAGGGAAAGGCGATATTTATTATGGTAACAAAACAAAAAATCTTAATCGTAGATGATGACAATAATATTGCAGAACTGATTTCTTTATATCTTACAAAGGAATGTTTTGAAACCAGCATTGTAAATGATGGTGAGCAGGCACTTAAAGAGTTCTCCAGCTTTTCACCGGATCTCATACTTCTTGATCTGATGCTTCCGGGCATCGACGGCTATCAGGTCTGTCGGGAGATCCGTCATGTTTCAGATGTACCGATCATCATGCTTTCTGCCAAGGGCGAAACCTTCGACAAGGTACTGGGACTGGAACTTGGTGCAGATGACTACATCATCAAACCTTTTGATACAAAAGAACTCGTTGCCCGCGTCCGTGCAGTACTGCGCCGCTTTAAGGCCAAACAGCCTGCGGTAAATCCATCCGAGAAAAGTGTCAGCTATCCGGATCTTACGATCAATCTGACCAATTACTCCGTCACCTACATGGGAAATCACGTGGATATGCCGCCAAAGGAACTGGAACTTCTCTACTTCCTTGCTTCGTCCCCGAATCAGGTTTTTACCCGTGAGCAGCTTCTTGATCATATCTGGGGATATGAATATATCGGGGATACACGTACCGTTGACGTCCACATCAAACGTCTCCGTGAAAAGATCAAGGATCATCCGCAGTGGAGTCTGTCAACTGTCTGGGGAATCGGTTATAAATTCGAGGTCAGAAAATGAAAAAACGATTAACCTCCATGTTTTTTGCTGCCTACATCCTGCTCGGTATCCTGGGATTTTTTCTGGTAACATTTGTGGGCTCTCATCTACTGGAGGCAAGACTGGAAAAATCCATCACCTCAGACATATACCAGACTGCCCACCGCATTGCAGAAAGTGAACTTGTACGTCATAACATCACTTCTACAAATGTAGAATCTGTCCAGAGTACTCTGTCCCTGGCTGCCAATTATCCGGATACGATCATCTGGATCATCAACAGCAACGGACAGATCATCCTGAGCACCCGCAAGGATATTTCGCCGGATCATCCCATCGATCTGGATGGTTTTGATCCTGCTTCCTGGGGCAGTAATTATTATCAGATTGGAGATTTTTACGGATACTTTCATGATTCCCGTTTAAGTACCATTGCACCTATTACAGAACATCTGAATATCCGGGGATATGTGGCAGTTCACTATCTCATGAGTGATCTGTACCAGAGCCGCAGCAGCCTTCTCTGGATCATTCAGCTTCTGTTTGTCATCACCTATCTGATGACTGCTGTACTGTTTCTCTTTTACAGTTTTTATATACGGAAACCACTTTATGCTATTACAAAGGGTGCTTCTGAATTTGCCAATGGAAATCTCTCCTATCAGATTCCAGTAAAGTCCGAAAACGAACTTGGTTATCTTGCAAGTAATCTGAATTACATGGCTGATAAGCTTAATCGTAATGGAGAATATCAGCGGCAGTTTATTTCAAATATTTCCCATGACTTCCGCTCACCGCTGACTTCCATCAAAGGTTATGTGGAAGCTATGATCGATGGTACAATTCCTGTGGAAATGCAGGAAAAATACCTCAAGATCATTTCCTACGAAGCAGAACGACTTGAGAAGCTTACCCGCGGTCTTCTGACTCTGAATGAGCTGGATATCCACAAACGGATGCTGAATATCCAGGATTTTGATATCAATCAGACCATCAAAAGCACCGCCGCATCTTTTGAGGGAACCTGTACAACCCGTCAGATCCTTCTTGAATTGATCCTGTCCGGTCAGACTCTGTATGCTCATGCAGATCTGGAACAGATTCAGCAGGTGCTGTACAATCTTCTAAGTAATGCGATCAAATTCAGTCCTGATCATTCTACGATCACGATTGAGACAACAGAAAAAAACGGCAAAATATTCGTATCCGTTAAAGATCACGGTATCGGAATCCCCAAATCCAGCCTGAACAGGATATGGGAACGCTTTTACAAAATTGACCGTTCCCGTGGCAAAGATCAGAAGGGCACCGGGCTTGGACTCGCAATCGTCAAGGAGATCATTTCCGCTCACGGTCAGCATATCAACGTGATCAGCACAGAAGGCGTTGGAACTGAATTTATCTTCACATTAGAACAGGCAAAGTAGAAATTTCTACTTTGCCTGTTGTCAGTTTCCAGATTTGTTGTTATGATTTTTTATCAATGGTCAAATGGACTCTGGATCATTCTGTCTTCCTTTGTCAGATAAACACCTCTTGGCGTAATTCTTATCTGTGGAATAACCGGAAGTGCCATAAAGGAGAGGGTAATAAACGGGTCAAATCCCTTCGGTATCCCCATCTCATGTGCTTTTGGTATCATTCGTGCCAGTTTCTCATTTACCTTTTCGTATCCGGCATCACTCATAAGTCCCATGATCGGAAGAGGAAGTGTGTCAAATACCTCTCCATTTTCAACCAGCGTATAGCCGCCCTGCACACGAAGAAGCTCCTGTACTGCCAGATACATATCATGGTCATTATCTCCGATCACGATCAGATTATGGGAATCATGAGATACACTGGATGCGATTGCACCACCCCGAAGGCCGAATCCTTTTACAATTCCCACACCAACCTTTCCAGTATTTTTATGACGTTCTACTGCTGCAATCTTCTGATAAGTTTCGTCCGCTTTAAAGAACTTCTGCCCATTTTCGTCGACATAGCCGACTTCTTCCATGATATCTTCTGTAACGATCTGTCCCGCGAACATTTTGATAATATGTACCCTGCCTTGCTTCCACGGAAGTCGAAGATTGGATTCTTTAAAGCCAAGAAGATGAACTGTGTTTTTGAGCTGCGGTGAACACGGACGGATCTCAACTTTTTCATCTCGGATGATTTTGTTACCTTTATGGTACACTTCCAGTACATTCATCTCATCCAGATTATCCAGTACAACAAAATCTGCCTGATAACCTGGTGCAATTGCCCCAAGATGATGCAGGCCATAGCATTTTGCTGCCTGTATGGTCGCCATTTTGATTGCCTGTTCCGGCTTCAGCCCGAGCCGCACTGCCTTTCTTACATTGAAATCAATATGTCCTTCCCTGCGGATCTCCTCAATGTGCTTGTCATCTGTACAGAAACAGAATCCTGAAGTATCCGTGTGATGCTCTACAATGCCTTTGACAATCGCTTCCAGGTTCTTCGCTGCACTTCCTTCACGAATCAGTACCTGCATCCCATTTCTGAGTTCTTCCATAGCATACTCATAAGTCACACATTCATGATCTGTCGAAATTCCTGCCAGTGCGTATGCTGCCAGATCTTTTGATGAAAGAAACGGTGCATGGCCATCTCGCACTCTGTCCTTAAAGACGGACAGTTTCTCATGCATGGCTACACTTCCATTAATGACAGAAACCGCATCCATCACTTCTCCCAGACCAAGGATTCTGGGATGATTCAGATATGCTTTCATTTTGCCTGCAGTAAGGATGCATCCGTTATCATCCACATGCGTAGCCGGTACACAGGAAGGCATCATGACATAGACATTTGCCGGCACTTCCTCCGTCTGTTCCAGGATATAGTCAATCCCATCCGTTCCTGAAACATTTGCCGACTCGTGAGGATCTACAATAAACGTTGTCGTGCCGCACTGTGCCACCTGTCTGATCAGTTCACCGGGCGTTACCAGAGTTGATTCCAGATGGAGATGGCTGTCGATAAATCCCGGGCAGAGATACTTTCCATCCATGTCGATTTCTGTTTCTCCCTCGTACTCTCCGACTCCAACAACAACCCCGTCTTCAACTGCCACATCTCCTTTACAGAACTCACCTGAATGAGCCATAAATACGTTTGCATTTTTGAAAACGAGAAAAGGTCTTCGAATTCCACGTGCAATTTCCGAATAAACGCGATATCTTTCCAGATCCATGCAGATACCTCCTTTTTGCTTATCCTTATTTTTTTAATTTTATGTCCACTGATGATCATGCAGCTGTCCCTGAAGCTGCATATGATCAAACTGATTCTGCCGTAAGGCTTCATATAAAACAATTGCCACTGAATTACTCAGATTCAGTGAGCGAATGTCATTGATCATCGGAATACGAATGCAGTTTTCCTTATTTTCCATAAGAATCTCTTCCGGGATTCCGGCACTTTCTTTGCCAAACATAATGAAGCAGTCCTCTTCGTACTGAACATCTGTATATGTCTGAAGTCCCTTGGTTGTTGCATAATAAATCCTGGCACCCGGATTCTTTCTGAGAAATTCCTCGTAATCCAGATATGTAGTTACATCCAGATCCTTCCAGTAATCCATTCCCGCACGTTTGATTGCTTTCTCACTCAGACTGAACCCCAGCGGTTCGATCAGATGAAGCCTTGTTCCTGTCGCCACACAGGTTCTTCCGATGTTTCCTGTATTTGCCGGTATCTCCGGCTCATGCAGTACAATATTTAACTTTGCCATTTCTTATCCTTTCTCCATTCTCCGCCCCATGCAAATCTGGTCAGTTCATCCTGAGACGGTCTTTCCAGATAACGGGTAAGTTCTCCACTGTATAAAAGTCTGTCATTGCCGGCAACTGCTTTGCCGATCACAGCTGCCGGAATCTGATGATGCGAAAGCTCCTGTACCAGCTTTTCTCCGTCTGTGCATCCCAGAAGAACAGCTCCCTCTGACAGTAGTTTATACGGATTCACATCCAGCCTTTCACAGATTTCAATCGTTTCCTGACGGACAGGAATCGCACGGAGATCTGCCCGAAGACCAGTTTCCGAGGCTTCTGCCATCTTCCACATACCGCTTAGGACTCCTCCCACACCAAGGTCATATCTTGCATGAACCTTGCCTTTAAATATTTCCGAAATATCTGCTGATACACTGCATTTCTCCAGAATGCGGGCTGTACTCCAGAGAAATCCGTCTGAAAAATACTGAAGCAGTGTTTCTCTCTCTTTTTGCATCAGAAGCTGTGTCCCTCTGATTCCGATCACACCTGCAACTACCAGATCATCACCCTGCTTAAGCGAACCGTCAATCTGTGCTTTCAGTGCCTCCATCGCCTGCTGCCCAAGTTTCATATGTATTTTCCTCCGTTTTCTATTTCGCTTTATCCTCTGTTATAAAAGGATGGAGAGAATACTTGGAACTACCATGGCAAGGACAAGAACGACTGCAATTACAGCCGCAAATATTTTTCTCTTTTTCGGATCAAACATTCCCATTTTTGTCACCTCATTCTATTTCGTTATCCATCCTCAGCACAACATTTTCTGTTGTCGCATTATTGGACAGTGGATTTCTGTTTTCATAATCAAACAGGATCGCTTTTCCACCCGGAAAAACTTCTATATGTGCAGTTCTGGATATCCTGTGTTCTTTTCTGTAAGCCCAGACTGCACTCTCATACGGTTTCTGGTCTGCTGCAAAGGAAGGTCGTTTCTTCAGCCGCTCTCTCAGATACAGATCATACAGCATATACTGTGCCGCTGTTTCCGCATCGATCTGTGTCTCCTCCTTCAGAAACTCCAGCAGAATCTCATAACGACGCATTCTGGAATGTGAAATCTCACTGTATCCTTTCTCTTCATAAAAAGTACCCAGCTTTTCATAAAATATAAAAGCATCCTCAAACTGCGGCACCAGATATTCCAGTGTATTCTGAAACTGTCCGCTGTTATAGTAAACCTCTACCATGCTTTCTACCCGCTTAAGCTTCAGAATTTCTCTGTAAGAAAGCCAGTTTGTAGAAAGTACCTCGTATGGTTCTTTTTCTTTATGCAGGATTCCGTACTTCTGTGCTTCCCGTTCCATCAAAGACCCCTTCAGAACCTTAAGAAATCCCAGCTGAAGCTGATCCGGCTTCATTCCGTAAACATCATTAAAAGAACGGTGGAACGTATCATAATCCTCATATGGAAGACCTGCGATAAGATCCAGATGCTGATGAATATTTCCAAAACTGTGGATCTTTGCGACAGACCTTTCCAGTTTCACGAGATCCATGTGCCTGTGGATTGCATGAATGGTGTCCGTATTTGTGGACTGCACGCCTATCTCAAGCTGGATCAGCCCCGGACGCATTTTACTCATAAGCTGAATTTCTTCATCCCGAAGAAGATCTGCCGAAATTTCAAAATGGAAATTTGTCACTCCGTTATCATGCTCCAGAATGTATCTCCATATTTCCATCGCATGCTCATGCCTGCAGTTGAAGGTCCGGTCTACAAACTTGACCTGCGGCACTCTGTGATCCAGAAAAAACTGCAGTTCCCTTCTGACCAGCTCCAGATCACGAAATCTTAACTTCTTGTCAATAGAAGACAGACAATAACTGCAGGAAAACGGGCATCCTCTGCTGCTCTCATAATAAATGATCTTGTTCTCAAAATCCTTAAGCTGCTCATATACAAAAGGAATTTCGCTTAAATCTGTCAATTCTCTCCAGCCATTATTGTGGATTTCTTCTCCGTCACGATAGACAATTCCCGGAATCTCGGCCAGAGATCCCTCCCCGTCCACGTAATAATGCACCAGCTCCAGAAATGTTTTTTCACCTTCTCCTGTCATAACTCCGGTCATCTGTGGTGTTTTTCTGAGGAAAGCCTCCGCATCAAAGGAAACCTCCGGTCCTCCAGCCCAGAATTTTGTTTCCGGAAGTATTTTGTGCAGATCACAGAGAAGATCCTTTACAAAAGAAATATTCCATATATAGCAGGAGAAGCAGACCACATCCGCTCCAGTCAGATAAATATCCTTCAAAATCTCATCTTTCGTCTGATTGATCGTATATTCTCTCAGAAGAATATGCTCCTGATAAGCAGACGCATATGCCCTGAGATCATATACAGCAAGATTTGAATGAATATATTTTGCATTACATGCTGCCAGTAATATTTTCATAAATCTTATAAACCTTTCTGGACCTTATTTATCCAGAAGCTCCTTAATTGTTTCTTTTGGAGTCAGTCCGACCAGTCTCTCTGCTTCCTGACCATTTCGGAAGATCAGAAGTGTCGGAATACTCATAATACGGAATTTCTGCGCCAGCTCTGGTTCCTGGTCAACGTCGATCTTGCCTACACAGTATCCCTCTTCTGCCAGTTCCTCAACGATCGGACCCTGACGCATACATGGTCCGCACCAGGTTGCCCAGAAATCCAGCAACACTGGTTTCTCCGCCTTAAGAACTTCCTGTTCAAAATTCGCTGCTGTAATTGCTTTTGCCATAATGATTCCTCCTGTTATAAGCTCTGTCCTTTGACAGTACGCTCAGATATATGATTTCCGTTTGCCTGTTTTTTATGAAGATTTTTTACTGCGGACATACTTCCCTGCACTGATGGCGGCCATACTGCCTTCATAAACCGCTTTTGATACCTGAAGAAGCCCTCCCGTACAGTCTCCCGCCGCAAAAAGTCCTGGAATGGTCGTTTCCATCTCTTCATTTATCTTAATGTTGCCCTTATCGGTGATCTCCGCCCCCATCTGTCTGGCAATCTCTGTACTTCCTGCGGTACCAAGCGCTATAAAAACTCCATCTGCCGGATAAAACGACTTCACCTGTGTTTCTGCTTCCTGTACAGACGCATCACTCTGCATCAGAAGACCGGAAACCTTATCCTCGCCTTCAATTGCCTGAATCTTCATCGTATTAACTGAGATAGGATGTTCTCTGGAAAATTCCGGCTTCTTTCCATCTGTATAGATTGTCACATCCTGTGTGACATTCCGAAGCTGTTCTGCCTCATGAAGAGCAAAGTCCCCATTTCCGACAACAGCAACT
Source organism: Blautia sp. BIOML-A1 (assembly GCF_009883055.1). Classification (GTDB taxonomy): domain Bacteria; phylum Bacillota; class Clostridia; order Lachnospirales; family Lachnospiraceae; genus Blautia_A. The sequence continues at coordinate 36,720 of NZ_WWVR01000013.1, forward strand.
TCCTTGCCTCTGTAAAAGAATGCATCACAGACAGCACAATAGCTGACACCTCTCCCCTCAAATTCCCTGAGACCTGGAATCTTCGGAGCAGTTCGCTTCCCTCCTGTCGCCAGGATCACGCTGACCGTATCAAAATCTCCGGCTGTGGTCTTTACTGTAAAAGTATCAAAACCGCTGATTCCCAGCACCTCTGCCTCTATGACACGGACACCCAGGGCTTCTGCCTGAGCAAGTCCTCTCTCATAAAGCTCCCTGCCCGAAACTGGCTGTTCCAGGCCATAATAATTCTCGATCTTCTCCGCCTTTTCCAGTGCTCCGATACCGTTATTTATCACAAGAGGATTCAGATTTCCTCTCGCCGCATACAGAGCAGCTGAAATTCCGGCGGGACCTGCACCGATGATCACTATATTTTCCATTTTATCACCTGCCTTTTTATTATTTTATAATATTACACCGGAAAGGAAATGTCCAGAATGTTTTCTATTCCTTGAAAAACCCCAAATTTTTTATGTATTTATTTTTACAATTATGTTATATTTATCTTATGATGTCTTGGTCAGACTGAATGCACGCGAAACCCGGGTGCATGATCCTGAGCTGATATCTGCAGATACGATATTTATTAAATTTATATAAGGAGTAACTATCATTATGCGAAGCTTCGAATATTTTGCCCCCACAAGGGTTATTTTTGGCAAAGATTCTCATTTACAGATTGGTGATATCCTGAAAGAAGAAGGCTGCCATAAAGTTCTGATCCATTACGGCGGTCACAGTGCCATCTCTTCCGGACTTCTTGATGAAATCAAAAAATGTCTTACCGATGCTGATATTGACTTTGTCACTCTGGGCGGTGTTGTTCCAAATCCCCGTCTTTCCAAAGTACGCGAAGGCATTGAACTCTGCCGGAAAGAGAATGTAGATTTTATTCTTGCCGTTGGCGGCGGAAGTGTCATCGATTCCGGCAAAGCAATCGGTTATGGTGTTGCGAATCCATGGACAGATGTCTGGAATTTCTTCCTCAAGACAGAGACTCCGACTGCCTGTCTTCCGATTGGTGTAATTCCTACCATTGCAGCTTCCGGAAGTGAAATGAGCGGTTCCTGTGTTATCACCAACGAAGAGGGCTGGCTCAAACGTGGAAGTACCAGAAGTGATCTTTGCCGTCCTAAATTCGCTCTGATGAATCCAAGGCTGACCTACAGTCTTCCTCAGTATCAGACCGAGAGCGGATGTGTCGACATTCTCATGCACACCATGGAACGCTATTTTGTCAATATCGAAACTATGGAGATTACCGACAGCATGAGTGAATCTCTGATGCAGACAGTGATCTATAACGCACGTATCCTTATGAAGGAGCCAGGCAACTACAACGCCCGTGCAGAGATCATGTGGGCCGGAAGTCTTTCTCATAACGGTCTGACCGGATGCGGCACCGGCGGCGGTGACTGGTCCTGTCATCAGCTTGAACATGAACTTGGTGGTCTTTACGATGTCACCCACGGTGCCGGTCTTGCGGCTATCTGGGGAAGCTGGGCACGATATGTATACGACGTAAATCCGGAACGTTTTGCACAGTTTGCAACAAATGTATTTGAAATCCCATGTGATCTTGATTTCAACAAAACCGCCCTGGCCGGAATCGAAGCAATGGAAAACTTTTTCCGTTCTATCCAGATGCCTACCAGCCTGCATGAACTTGGTCTTGATCTTAATGACCAGCAGATTCATGAGCTTGCTTTTAAATGTAGCTTTGAAGATACCCGTACCATTGGTGTATTTAAACAGTTAAACATGAAAGACATGGAAAAGATTTATTCCATGGCAAGATAAAACTCTTACAAAAATCTCCGGCAGGATACAGCTTTTGCTGTTTCAGCCGGAGATTTTGTATTTTACTGGATAAGATAAACCTCTGTGTAATAAACGCCCTTGGACTCACCCTCTGCATGCGTTGCCACATAAATATCAATACAGTTTGTCTTGATCGCACCACCACAGTCCTCTGCGACATAAACCTGTCCATTGATCACGACCTTGCTTCCATATGGTATCTGTGACGGGTCTACTGCGATCGTGTGGTTTGTCACCGCTGTTACACCCGTAGAAGTGATTCCATTTGCATACGGTCCACAACAAATACTGCACGGACAGTAATGTGTGATCTTGAATACACCAAGGTCTTTGAGTTTAGCATCAGAGGATGCTGCCACCGGTGTTCCGATCTGTACTCCATTCTGCTCGGTAACACTCTCATCTGTCTCCAGTGCATCTGCAAAGACTCCTTTACCGCTGCTTTTGTGAAGGGTTCCTGCATCTTTTTTCTTATCTATGGATGCCGAAGTATCTGTACTTTCCTGAGCATCTGCAACATCCAGGCAGCTGGTCGGGATATATCCCTCTTTTTCCGTTCCGTCTGCATTCTGATATTTGATCCTGCTCCAGACACCATTTACGGTTCCTGTACGCTTTACCTGATCCAGTTCCAGCACTTCGCCGACAACTTCTCCATCCTTCTTTCCCGGATAATCCAGAATGCTGCTGTCAGATGTTACTTCCACTTCTTCCTCATCTACAGACAGAATCTGATTTTCGCTGTTCAGTGCCTGCGTCTGCATATATCCTATGACCTTTTCTCCTTCAGACTCTGCCTCCACCTTACTCCAGCCATTGTCACAGATCGCCGTCTGTTCTACCTGGTCTCCCAGTGCTGCTGCCATAAGCTCCGCACTGCTGTCAGAGGGCATGGAATAAATACCTGCTATTCTGGCTGTCACATAAAGTGTTTTCTTATCTGCTGTTACCTGAACCCTATTCCCCTTACCATCATCTGTCTCAAATGTCTGGACAGACTTATTTTCCTTCTGTGCCGTTTCCAGCACTGTATCATAATCCGGAACTTCGCCATAAACCAGAGATGCATGACATAACAGCACACTCCCCAGCAAAAGGGCCGTCGTTCTCTTCTTCACGAATCTTTCACCTCTTTCTGTCAGTTTACTATATTTGTTACTGTTCACTCCGTTCGCAGTAACTTGGTCAAAATGCATTCCAAATCACCTTCGGTGATGGCATTTTGCCCCGTATGTCTCGGGATTTTGCCATATTCATGGCAAAACACCTCGCGGGATATTACCTGTGAACAGTTTACTATATTTCCAACTTTGAGCATCACTGTCCTGTTTGATCCATATAGCACAATTCTATTTCTGTGAGTATTGTAGCACATGATATGTGCGATTTCAAATTTACACAAAGTTTTCACTCTTTTTTAACAAAGCGTCCAAAATAGCACTGAAAAACTTTTTTTCAAATTTTTGAATTTTTTTCAAAAAAACATTTGACAAATACAAATCTATCTGGTATAGTATGTCTTGTCGCTGAGGAAAACAATTAAAACTTCCAAACAAGACATATGCGATAGTGGCGTAGTTGGTAACGCGCGACCTTGCCAAGGTCGAGACCGCGGGTTCGAGCCCCGTCTATCGCTCTTAAGAATCAGGAATCATTCCTGGTTCTTTTTTGGTTATAAGAATATTTTCATCGTGATCTGATAAAGACAAAAAGAGAAAGCTCCTCTTTTGTTTGTTCAGAAGCTTTCTCTCTCTTTTTATCTTATATTTTATTTTCTTAGTGATGGAACAGTCTGATTCCTGTAAATGCCATCACCATTCCATATTTGTTGCAGGTTTCGATCACTGCATCATCTCTCACAGAGCCACCCGGCTGTGCGATAAATTTCACACCGCTCTTATGTGCTCGTTCAATGTTATCACTGAACGGGAAGAATGCGTCTGATCCAAGTGTTACATCTGTCATCTGGTCCAGCCATGCACGCTTCTCTTCTTTTGTGAATACTGCCGGTTTCTCAGTAAATACATTCTCCCATGCTCCATCTGCCAGAACATCCATGTATTCTTCGCCAATGTAAACATCGATTGCGTTATCACGCTCTGCTCTGCTGATAGTATCTTTGAACGGAAGATTCAAAACCTGAGGACTCTGACGAAGGAACCAGTTATCAGCCTTCTGTCCTGCAAGTCTGGTGCAGTGTACACGGGACTGCTGTCCTGCTCCGACGCCGATTGCCTGTCCGTCTTTGACAAAGCATACAGAGTTGGACTGTGTATATTTCAGAATAATCAGAGAAACCTTAAGATCTCTCTTTGCTTCTTCTGTGAGTTCTTTATTCTCAGTCACAATGTTGGAGATCAGTTCATCATTGATTGCCAGTTCCTGGCGACCCTGCTCAAAGGTCACTCCATATACCTGTTTGTGCTCCAGTGGAGCCGGTACGTAATCCGGATCTATCTCGATCACATTGTAATTACCTTTTTTCTTCTGTCCAAGAATTTCCAGTGCTTCCTGTGTGTATCCCGGTGCAATGACACCATCAGAAACCTCTCTCTTGATCAGCATTGCTGTGTCTTTATCGCAGACATCAGAAAGAGAAATAAAATCTCCAAAAGAGGACATACGGTCTGCACCTCTGGCTCTTGCATACGCACAGGCAAGCGGAGAAAACTCTTTCCAGTTCATATCATCGACCCAGTAGATCTTTGCCAGTGTCTCATCAAGCGGAAGTCCTACTGCCGCACCTGCCGGTGAAACATGCTTGAAGGAAGTTGCTGCCGGAAGTCCTGTTGCTTTTTTGAGGTCGCGCACAAGCTGCCAGCCGTTAAATGCATCCAGGAAGTTGATATATCCTGGTTTTCCGGAATGAACCTTGATCGGAAGCTCACTTCCGTCCTCCATGTAAATTCTGGAAGGTTTCTGGTTTGGGTTACATCCGTATTTTAACTGTAATTCGTTCATCTTATTCTTCCTCCGTCTCTTACTTATTCTTGTTTACAATCTTTGTTTCATAATTTCCTGTTGCAATGTCAATATAACGTACAAACAGAGAAACTTTATTCTCTTCGTTCAGGCTGTTCCACAGAAGCTCTGTAAAGGCCTCCATATCATTTGGAATATCCACAAGCTTCGGTTCTCCCTCAAAGCTTGGAAGCGGATTACCGTCGCATTTGTAGGTATGAATGAAACGGCCCTCTCCCGGAATTGCTTTCTCGTATGCATAAGTATAACGGAGACATGCATCTGGATTTCCGTTGTTGCTCTTGAGAATTGACATTGCATAGCTGTATTCACCATTCTCAATATGCATAACACCGGAAATTCTTGGTGTATAGTTCGGTCCGTCCGGCTCAAATTCACGTGTTCTTAAGGACTGCTCGAAGGTAAGCTGTTTGTCCATTCCCTCGTAGATTGTATCTGTCTGATCACCGTTTGTCACAATTGTCTTATTTCCCAGTACACGTACCGGAGCATAAATGATCAGGCTCGGATCTGTCAGTTTGGATGGATCAAATGCCTGTGTGCGAATTCCCTCTCCATCCTCAACAAATACTCGATTCCTGCTATTTTCACTTCTTCCCATGATAAAATAAGCTGTTACTGCCTTGGTTCCGTCTGCGGAACGTCCAATAATAATTCCTCTTCCCGGGTAGGAATTGTTTTTCAGTTCATTTTCCAGTGAAATTCTTTCCATGATCACTTCTCCTTTTGGTAATTAATAGAATCGGATGTCGCCACCTCGATTTTAAATCGAAAAAACCGCCTGGGTAGTCTGCTTCCACAGGCTGCCCAGGCGGTCGGCACGTTTACTTACTGCACTCCCTGTAGGTACTCCTACTTCCGCCAGTCATGCAGTCGTTATAATCATCATAATATACTGTTCACTCCGTTCACAGTAACCTGGTCAAAATGCATTCCCAATCACCTTCGGTGATGGCATTTTGCCCTGTATGTCTCGGGATTTTGCCATATTCATGGTAAAACACCTCGCGGAATATTACCTGCGAACAATTACATAATATACTAATTTATCAAATTACGCAAGAACAAATTTATTCATCTACGCTGTAGTTCGGAGCTTCCTTTGTAATATGGATATCATGCGGATGAGATTCCTTAAGTGATGCAGCAGAAATCTTAATAAATCTTCCTGTTGTCTTAAGCTTCTCAATTGTTTCTGCTCCGCAGTATCCCATACCGGAACGAAGACCGCCCATTAACTGGAATACGGTATCCTCTACATGTCCCTTGTATGCTACACGTCCCTCTACTCCTTCCGGAACCAGTTTCTTGGCATCCTGCTGGAAGTATCGGTCCTTGCTGCCGTTTTCCATGGCCGCGATAGATCCCATACCACGGTATACTTTGTATTTACGTCCCTGATACAGTTCAAATGTTCCCGGGCTCTCATCGCATCCTGCAAAGATACTTCCCATCATGCAGACATTGGCACCAGCTGCGATTGCCTTAGTGATATCTCCGGAGTATTTGATTCCGCCATCTGCGATGATCGGAATACCATAGCGGTTTGCAACTTCATAGCAGTCCATAACAGCTGTAACCTGCGGAACACCGATACCTGCAACGACACGTGTTGTACAGATAGATCCAGGTCCGATACCAACCTTGACAGCATCTACACCGGCATCGATCAGAGCCTTGGTAGCTTCTCCTGTAGCAACGTTTCCTGCGATCACCTGAAGATCCGGATATACGTCCTTGATCTGACGTACTGCACGAAGGATATTCTCAGAATGTCCATGTGCGGAGTCGATAACAATAACGTCTACATTTGCCTTAACCAGTGCATCTACACGTGCAAGGACATTGGCTGTGATACCAACTGCCGCACCGCAGAGAAGACGTCCCTGTGCGTCTTTGGCTGCAAGAGGATATTTGATCTGTTTCTCAATATCCTTGATCGTGATCAGACCTTTTAAGTTGAAATCATCATCTACAATGGGTAATTTTTCTTTACGGGATTTAGCCAGAATCTTCTTTGCTTCTTCAAGAGTGATTCCTTCTTTGGCTGTGATCAGTCCTTCAGATGTCATGCACTCTCTGATTTTCTTTGAAAAGTCTGTTTCGAATTTAAGATCACGGTTGGTAATAATACCTACCAGCTTTCTTCCCTCTGTGATCGGAACACCGGAAATACGGAATTTCGCCATCAGGTTGTTTGCATCTTCAAGAGTATTTTCTGCGGATAAAAAGAATGGATCTGTGATAACACCGTTCTCAGAACGTTTTACCTTGTCTACCTCGTCTGCCTGTGCCTCGATGGACATATTCTTGTGAATAATACCGATACCGCCCTGTCTGGCCATAGCGATCGCCATCCTGTGCTCGGTAACTGTATCCATTCCTGCGCTCATCATAGGAATGTTCAGTTTTACCTTCTTTGTTAAATACGTTGTGACATCTACCTGATTCGGAATTACCTTTGAGTATGCCGGAACTAAAAGAACATCATCGAATGTAATTCCTTCACCAATGATAGTACCCATTGCATTTCCTCCCTTGTATATTATGTTATTTTGATTTTGTTCCCTAGTTTAACAAAAATAATTTGCAGTGTCAATCAAAAAAAACTTTGCTCGGTGCTGAATTTTTGATAGCCTGCTGCATTTGTTCATCTGGCTCAATGATGATCCTGCAATTTTCTCCCTTGTCTCTGGTGATGACTGCAAAACGCTTGTGACCAGGATTTCCTGAAGAGTAATCCAGGGTTTTCATTTTACTGCTGCTGTTGTAGTAATCCAGACGGTGAGAATCCACAGGTGCCACAAGATCTGCCTCCTTGATGTTCACTGTCATTGCTTTTTTACGTTTGGACTTGGCCATAACCATATCGATGTCCATTTCACCGTTCACAAAAAGATACTCATATTCAAGATCTGTCCTCGGCACAATGAAATAACATGCGACTCCAAGCACAACCGCTGCCAGAAGAAACACGAAACTGAACATAAGTCCTGCCGCTGCTGCCACTGCAGTCAGTATGATCATTCCATACTTGATCACCGCATCTTTTGTAGTTGGTTCTTTCTTTACCAGAAATTCTGAATATAAATCACTCATCTGCGTCTTTCTCTCCTTATTTGTTTTATGAATCTGTAATTATTCTATCACAAAAGAAGACCAGCGTCTATGACGCTGGTCCGATCTTTAAAAACTTTTGATTACATCATTCCGCCCATTCCTGGTGCGCCTGCCGGCATAGCCGGAGTATCTTCTTTAATTGTTGCTACTACAGATTCTGTAGTAAGCAGAGTAGATGCAACGCTTGTAGCATTCTGCAGAGCACTTCTTGTAACCTTAACCGGATCAAGGATACCTGCTCCTACCATATCTACATAGCATTCATTCAGTGCATCAAATCCAACGCCTGGCTCAGACTCTCTTACCTTGTTGATGATAACAGAGCCTTCCAGTCCTGCGTTTGCAGAAATATGGAATAATGGAGCCTCCAGTGCTTTGAGGATAACATTTGCACCTGTCTTCTCATCACCTTCCAGAGTTGCAACCAGTTCAGCAACCTTCTTGGAAGCATGGATGTAAGCAGATCCGCCACCTGCGATGATTCCCTCTTCTACAGCTGCTCTTGTAGCTGCAAGAGCATCCTCCAGACGAAGTTTTGCTTCTTTCATCTCAGTTTCAGTTGCAGCACCAACACGGATAACAGCTACGCCGCCAGCCAGTTTTGCAAGTCTTTCCTGTAATTTTTCTTTGTCAAATTCAGATTTTGTCTCTGCGATCTGTCCACGGATCTGAGCAACACGGTCAGCAATTGCCTTCTTGTCACCAAGTCCGTCAACAATAACTGTATTTTCTTTTGCAACCTTGACAGATTTTGCACGACCAAGCTGTGCCATGGTAGCTTCTTTAAGATCCAGGCCCAGTTCATCGGAAATTACCTGTCCGCCTGTCAGGATAGCGATATCCTGCAGCATTTCTTTTCTTCTGTCACCATATCCCGGAGCTTTGACAGCTACTACCTGGAAAGTTCCTCTTAATTTATTTACGATCAGAGTTGTCAGAGCTTCACCTTCTACATCTTCTGCGATAATAAGAAGTTTTGCACCTGCCTGAACAACCTGCTCCAGTAACGGAAGTACTTCCTGAATATTGCTGATCTTCTTGTCTGTGATCAGGATATATGGATCTTCCAGAACTGCTTCCATTTTTTCCATGTCTGTAGACATATAAGCAGAAATATATCCACGGTCAAACTGCATACCTTCTACCAGATCAAGCTCTGTATGCATTGTCTTGGATTCTTCTACAGTGATAACACCATCGTTGGAAACTTTTTCCATTGCATCTGCAACAAGCTGACCAACTTCTTCATCACTTGCAGAGATTGCTGCTACGTTTGCGATCTGTGCTTTGCCGCTGATCTTCTGGCTCATCTCTTTGATTGCTTCTACAGCTGTATCTGTTGCTTTTCTCATTCCTTTTCTGAGGATGATCGGGTTAGCACCTGCTGCCAGGTTCTTCATTCCCTCATGAACCATTGCCTGTGCAAGAACAGTAGCTGTTGTAGTACCATCACCTGCTACATCATTTGTCTTGGATGCAACTTCTTTGATAAGCTGTGCACCCATGTTTTCAAATCTGTCTTCCAGTTCGATTTCTTTTGCGATCGTAACACCATCGTTTGTGATGAGCGGAGCACCGAAAGATTTGTCAAGTACAACGTTTCTTCCTTTTGGACCGATTGTTACTCTTACTGTATCTGCAAGTTTGTTTACACCAGCTTCAAGTGCAGCTCTTGCTTCTGAACCAAATTTAATTTCTTTTGCCATGATAACTGTCCTCCTGAAATAATGTCAATTAAAAAAAATATTATTCAACGATTGCAAGAATATCATTCTGTTTTACGATGATGTATTCTTCGCCGTCAAGCTTTACTTCTGTTCCTGCATATTTGGAATAGATAACCTTATTACCTGCTTCCACTTCCATCTTTACTTCTTTACCATCAACAACTCCGCCAGGTCCTACAGCGATAACTTCTGCCTGCTGTGGTTTTTCCTGTGCCTGACCCGGAAGTACAATACCGGATTTTGTTGTTTCTTCTGCTTCTAACTGTTTTAATACAACTCTGTCACCTAAAGGTACTAATTTCATGATCTATTTTCCTCCTTTATTGTTGCCTTGCTTTCGATTGCTAGCACTCATTTCGTCTGAGTGCTAATCACTGTCCTTATATTATTGAATTACGCTATTTTCTGCAACTCTTTTTACAGTTGTTAATTTTTATATTTTTAAATATTATCTCTTTTTTTCTTATATTTTCTTTAGTTTTCTTATTTTACTGTTTTTCATTAATTTTTTATACAGGTGAATGCACCTATTCTGACACCATTACATCAGAAAAGCTCTTTCCCACTGAATCTTTACTCAGTGACAAAGAGCTTCTCTGACTTTATTTCTGATCATGATTTCTTATTTCTCTGGGCTTTGATCTCTTCCAGTTCATCAAAGATCACTTCATTGAGAACCTTGATATAGGTTCCTTTCATACCGGAAGAACGAGACTCGATAACACCTGCACTCTCAAACTTACGCAGGGCATTTACAATTACGGATCTGGTGATTCCCACACGGTCTGCGATCTTGCTCGCAACCAGGATTCCTTCTTCTCCATCCAGTTCATCAAAGATATGGATGATTGCCTCCAGTTCTGAGAATGACAGGGTATTAAAGGCTGACTTAACAACCTGCTGCTTACGGTCCTCCTCTGCATTCTCCTCGTGTACTGCGCGCATCATCTCCAGTCCTACGACCGTTGTGCCATATTCACTGACAATGATATCCTCAATGTCATATGGCTTATTGTCACGATACATAAAAACAGTTCCCAGACGTTCTCCTGCAATATCAATCGGATTGATGATTCCCTGGCAGCTGCTGTCAACATGTTCAAAACCTAATGTCTGAAGATTTACGTTTTCTTTGGTTGATAAAACTCCCAAAAAACGCTCATTCAACAATTCATCTACATGTCCGCCAACGTTATCTTCAATCAGTTCAGTTATTTCCTTGACGCCCGGACATAAACTGATTCCCAGGACTTTACCCTTCTTGCTCAGCACCAGTATGTTAGAGCTTAATGTCTCCATCAAAACCTGGCAGATATCATTAAACACTACCTTACTGGAACTACTGTTGTGCAGAAGTTTGTTGATTTTTCTTGTTTTATCTAACAACTGAACGCTCATCTTGGCCTCCTTCAATGATTTATTCGATGTGACCATCTTTATAACACAATAGTACACGCTTTATCACGAAAAAGCAAGATATTTTTATATTTTTTTCACTTTTATCTGCATTTTCAGAAAATTCATAACTGTTTCATTTTCACAGTTATCATTTTCTGTGCGCTCAGTCTTCTTCTTTTTCTTTCTGCTCTACATAGCCGCAGGTTTCCTGACTGCAGACAAGTTTATTGCCTTTCTCAACCATATAGCTTCCACAGACCGGACATTTCTTATTTGACGGTTTCTGCCAGGACATAAAATCACATTCCGGATTGTCGATGCATCCATAATATTTACGTCCTTTCTGCGTTTTCTTAAGGACAACATCCTTACCGCATTTCGGGCAGGCCACACCAATCTTCTCATAATAAGGCTTGGTATTTCTGCATTCCGGAAATCCCGGGCAGGCAAGAAATCTTCCATGTGGTCCGTACTTGATGACCATGTTTCTGCCGCAGACATCACAGATCTCATCCGTAACCTCATCCTGAATATCAACCTTCTCAAGCTCTTTCTCTGCTGCGTCTACATCTTTCTTAAGATCCGGGTAGAAGTTTCTGACAACTGTCTTCCACTGAACAGTTCCTGCCTCCACACAGTCCAGAAGTCCTTCCATCATCGCTGTGAAGCGCACATCTACAATGCTCGGAAAAGCCTGCTTCATAATGTTGTTTACCACTTCTCCAAGTTCTGTAACATAAAGGTTCTTCTGTTCTTTGGAAACATAACGTCGGCTGATGATTGTTGTGATCGTAGGCGCATAAGTACTTGGACGGCCGATTCCCTGTTCTTCCAGTGCCTTTACAAGAGAAGCCTCTGTGTAATGTGCCGGCGGCTGTGTAAAATGCTGTTCAGGCTTCAGTTCTTCCAGAGTAAGTTTCATGCCCTTTTCCAGAGACTGGCTCAGAACATTGCCTTTCTGATTATCTTCCTCCTGTGTATATACAGATAAGAAACCATCGAAGACTACCTTGGAGGCTGCAACCGTAAAGGTATATTCTCCTGCACCGATTTTTACAGAAGTTGTCTCATATTTCGCCGCTGCCATTCTGCTGGCTGTAAAGCGCTTCCATATCAGCTGATACAGACGGAACTGATCTCTGGAAAGAGATTCCTTGATCATAGCCGGCAGTCTGGTAATGTCTGTCGGACGGATCGCCTCGTGTGCATCCTGGATCTTCTGCTCTTTCTTGACAGATTTCTCTGTTTTGGATACATATTCCTCCCCATACTGCTGTCCGATATATTCTCTTGCAGCTTCGTCCGCTTCATGGGAGATTCGTGTAGAATCTGTACGGAGATAAGTGATGATACCTACCGTACCATTTCCCTTGATATCAACACCCTCATATAACTGCTGTGCCAGACGCATGGTCTTCTGTGTAGAGAAATTCAGAGTCTTGGCAGCTTCCTGCTGCAGAGTACTGGTTGTGAACGGAAGCGGTGCATTCTTGATACGCTCTCCCTTTTTGACTTCTGTGATCTCATATTCTGCATTTTCCAGTTTTTCAAGAAGCTCATCCATTTCTTTCTTATTATGGATTGGCATTTTTTTGTCGGTTCCGTAAAATTTAGCCTTGAGCGGTTTCTTCTCCCCTTTGACACGGAATTCTCCGTCCAGACTCCAGTATTCTTCCGGAATAAATGCATTGATCTCATCCTCGCGGTCGCAGATGATCCGAAGTGCTACAGACTGAACACGCCCCGCACTCAAACCTCTCTTGACCTTTGCCCAGAGAAGCGGACTGATGCTGTATCCTACCATTCGATCCAGCATTCTTCTGGCCTGCTGTGCATCTACCAGATTCATATCCAGATCCCGTGGCTGCTTGATAGAATTCTTCACGGCTGTCTTGGTGATCTCATTAAAAGAAATCCTGCGCATTTTGTCCGGATTTTCCTTCAATGCCTGCATCAAATGCCAGGAAATTGCCTCTCCTTCACGGTCAGGGTCCGTTGCAAGATAAATCTTATCTGCTTTCTTTGCAGCCTTACGAAGTGAAGCAAGGAGTTCTCCTTTCCCACGGATCGTAATATATTTAGGTTCAAAATCATTTTCCACATCGATTCCGAACTGACTTTTCGGGAAATCCCTCACATGTCCGTTTGATGCCTGTACATCATAATTACTTCCAAGAAATTTTTTAATAGTTTTTACTTTTGCAGGTGACTCTACTATCACCAGATATTTCGCCATGCTACCTCTCCTACTTTTGCTAAACTCTCCGGGATCTGTTGCTTCAAGAGTCGACGTCTTATGTCGGTTTTAAGTCTCTTTTATATAATAATGTCTGCCGATCTCCCGGATCAGACCTGACAGCTTTAACTCCAGCAAAAGGCTTCCGATCTGCCTCGGCGGAAGGCCTGTTTTCTGAATTAAAAAATCCATAGATTTTGGTCGTAAATCGAGACAACTATACACCAATTTCAAATCGCTTGCAAGTCCTAAGTCATTTTTTGAGTCGGATTTTACCTTATTTTCATAATTCATCCCCAGTTCTCTGAGAAGAATTTCCGGACTGTACGCGATTCCTGCCCCATCATATATCAGTTTGTGGCATCCTATACTCAGTTCCTCATTTACAGGTCCCGGAATCGCATAAACTGTTTTTCCCTGATCCAATGCCCACTGTGCTGTGATAAGTGAACCACTTTTTTCTCTTGCCTCTACGATGAGCACCATATCCGCAAGTCCACTTATGATCCGGTTCCTTGCCGGAAAAAAATAATTTCTTGCTCTCATACCCGGAGGCTGTTCACTTATGATTCCTCCTCCTTCCCTCAGGATACGTTCATACAGGGCTTTATTTCCCGCCGGATAACAGATATCCACGCCACCTGCAAGAACTGCGTAGGTTGCTGTTCCTCCCTCCAGTGCTCCCTTGTGTGCTTCTGCATCAATCCCGTAGGCCATGCCGCTGATGATCTGCACTCCTGCGCTGCTGAGGACCTTTGCATATCGAAATGCCTGGATTCTTCCGTATGTGCTGCACGCCCGTGCTCCAACGATTGCTATACTTGGTTTTTTCCTGTCGGGCAGTCTTCCTTTTACAAAAAGTATTTCCGGCATTTTGGGGTAATTATTTAATTTTTCCGGATATTCTGCACTTTTGGAACTAATCCGGAGGATTTTTTCTTCTGGTTTTTCTTCCATATAAAATACCTCATTCTTTCCTGTTTTATGACACTTTAGTTCCAGTATTTTTTGTCAAACGCACGATAGGAAAGCGCCTCCCCTATATGATGCTTCTGTATAGTTCTTGAATCATCCATATCTGCAATTGTTCTTGCCACCTTCAGAATACGGTGATATGCCCGTGCACTGAATGGCATATGCTCAAATGCCATCTTAAGAAGACCCCTTCCCTGGGCGTCCAGTTTACAGAATCGCTCTATCTGGCTTCCTTTGAGTTCCCCATTGAACTGGATTCCTTCATTCCTGTATCGGCTTCTCTGTATTTCCTGGACCCGTGTAACACGTTCCTGAATCTTATTCGTCGATTCTCCGATCCGGCTGCTGCTCAGCCCTTCAAAAGATACCGGTGTCACATCCGCACAGAGATCCAGTCTGTCAAGCAGCGGCTGGCTGATCCTTCCAAGATACTGTGAAACCTGTGCCGGGGTGCAATGACAGCGATTCATATCAGGATAATGCCCGCAGGGACAGGGATTCATTGCCGCACACAAAATAAAATCTGCCGGAAAATCATAGGTTCCATATACTCTTGAGATTCGGATCACTTTATCTTCCAGAGGCTGTCGCAAAATCTCCAGGCTCCGCCTTGAAAACTCCGGCATCTCATCAAGAAAAAGCACGCCTCTGTGTGCCAGCGTGACCTCTCCCGGTCTGGGATTTCGTCCGCCGCCGGCCAATGCCTGTGCAGAACAGGTATGATGTGGACTTCGAAATGGCCGTTTTCTCACAAGAGGATCACCCGGAGACAAAAGCCCCGCAATACTGTAGATTTTGGTCAGTTCCAGTCCTTCCTCAAAACTCAGTGACGGCATGATCCCGGGTATTCTTTTTGCTATCATGGTTTTTCCTGCTCCCGGTGGTCCGATCATAAGCAGATTGTGAAATCCACTGACTGCAATCTCTACCGCTCTTCGAAGACTTTCCTGCCCTTTGATCTCACAGAAATCTGTTTTTTCCGTATTTTCTTCCACTGTACTTTCGATATCCTCCATACAGTAGTCTTCCGGATTTCTCAGATATTGGATCATTTCATTGAGATTTCTCACACCGATCACTTTCATATCCGGAATCAGTCTTGCCTCTTTCAGATTTTCTGCCGGGACAACGCAGAAACGACACTTTTCTTCCCTTGCCCGTATTATCATTGGCAGAATTCCTGAGATTGCATGAATGTTTCCATTCAGGCTGATCTCCCCGGCCATCATGACTGCCGTAAGCTGTTCCGGTCTTAATATCCCTGAGGCAGCAAGAACCGCCGCCGCAAGCGGAAGATCAAAGCCTGCTCCTTCCTTTTTGATATCTGCCGGAGCAAAATTGACAGTAATCCTCTTTGGCGGAAGCGCAATCCCATTATTTTTCAGTGCTGTTCTTACCCTGTCCTGTGCTTCTTTTACCTGCGCTGAAGGAAAACCGACCATAGTAAAGGAAGGCAGCCCATCACTGACATCTGCCTCCACCTGAATGGGATGTACCTCCATTCCCAAAATTGCTGCTGATAGTACACTTGCAAACATTTTTCTCCTTTCTTCTTCCGGCCCCCGATCTGCCTGATATTCGTTACTGTTCACTCCGTTCACAGTAACTTGGTCAAAATGCATTCCAAATCACCTTCGGTGATGGCATTTTGCCCCGTATGTCTCGGGATTTTGCCATATTCATGTCAAAACACCTCGCGGAATATTACCTGTGAACAGTTACTGAACTGTTTTCTTCAACATATGTTAGTGTTTTCTTCAACAATTCTGTCTTTCGTACTTTGCAGAATTGTTTCTGTTATAATATTTTGCTGGAATATAATAAGATTTTCAGAAAAAAAGAAAAACCTGCCTTTTATATGCAGGCTTTTAAAGAAAGATTTTTGCTCTGATCTTATTATAATCTATTGCCAGTCAAAGCTCAACTGCATATTTCACATTCCCAATCGAAATGCTCATCCGGCTTGCAGATTATTATGATACTACAATCGATTACCTTGTAGGACGCATTGACAACAAGACACCGATCAAATAAATCCATATCTGTATTTTTGCAGAGCCAACAAAAAACGGAATCCCTTTTCAGAGATTCCGTTTTTAATATCTGCTGATATATATTTTTATTGCCAATGATGCTCTGCTTCTTCAATCTCCTCAATAAACATAATCAGAAAGCTGATAAGAAGCAAAATACTGGATACCCAGATAGCTTTTTCACCGTATGCCACAGAGAGTCGTCCGCCGATTCCTGCTCCTATAGCAAACAGAAAGATAATGGCATAATAGCACAGTGCCTGGTGAAGCAGGCGCGGCTTTCTTTCGCGTATGTAGGCTGAAAAAGCTGCTGTACCGCTTCGGAGATTCCCGATGCACATGGTACTGGCATAAGAGTTTCCTTCTACCTTTCGGAAGGTCTGTACCTGCAAGGCACAGGAGAAGGATACCATGGTGGTAGCCAGTACATTCATATTTCCCGGTACAAAGCCTACCAAGAACAGCAGGATAATTTCTACCAGAAGGATTCCCTGGCGCCAGTGAAAGCGTCTGGCATAGCGAAATTTATTCTGAATACGCTCTGCCAGCAGTACTCCAAAGAAAAATGCGGTCAGAGGAACCAGATAATGTAATCCTGCTTTCACTTCGCCGTTCATAAACCGCTCACTCATCAGTACCACGTTTCCGGTCTGAGCGTTGGAAAAAACGCCGTCGCGTGTGAAGTAGGTATAGGCATCCTGAAATCCTCCTGACACTGCAAGAAATGCACTGTTTATGAAAGCTTCTGAGGTCTGTACCTTCTTATGATGGTCCATAGCAAGTTCCTTCCTTTGTCTTTCGCCTTTGTTCTGCATATGCGATTTTAACTCTGTCAAGTCCGCTGCACCTTCAAAGTTATAAACTATAAATCCTGTAAACACTCAATTTGATATACAGGCTATATCGTTCTTATATGTCAAATTTAAAACACCGATGATTACTCTGGTTTATGCTCTTTCAGATATTCCTTACGTCCTTCTTCATAAAGGTTATTTCCCTCGCTGTCAATAATAACAACAAGCGGCATATCCTCTACATAAAGCTTACGAAGTGCTTCTGCGCCAAGATCCTCATATGCAATCAGCTCAGCTTTCTTGATACATTTGGCAAGAAGAGCTCCGGCACCGCCGATCGCTCCGAAGTAAACGCCGTCATATTTCTTCATGGCTTCTACAACTTCTGGAAGGCGTGCTCCTTTTCCGATCATACCGCGTGCTCCTACTGACATCATAGTCGGTGCATAGGCATCCATACGTCCGCTGGTTGTAGGCCCTGCGGAACCGATTACTGCTCCTGGTTTTGCAGGAGTCGGTCCTACATAATAGATTGTTGCATCTGTTGGGTCAAACGGGATCTTCTCTCCCCTTGCAAGAGCTTCACACATACGCTTATGACCTGCATCACGGGAGGTGTAGATAGTTCCTGTAAGAAGAACCTGATCTCCTGCATGAAGAGTCTTTGCCAGTTCTTTTGTCAGAGGCAGTGTAATTTTTCTTTTTTCCATGATCAGATCACCTCCGTTTTGTGACGGGTTACATGACAGTTGATATTAACTGCACACGGCATTCCCGCAATGTGTGTAGGCATTGTTTCAATATTCAGACCGATGGCAGTGGTCTTTCCGCCAAAGCCCTGAGGTCCGATTCCAAGCTTATTCACCTTCTCAAGCATTTCGTTCTCAAGATCTGCGTAAAATGGATCCGGGTTGTGGGAATCCAGAGGACGCATCAGTGCTTTCTTTGCAAGAAGAGCACATTTGTCAAAGGTTCCGCCGATTCCGACTCCGACTACCATAGGAGGACATGGATTAGGACCAGCTGTCTCTACTACTTCCAAAATGAAATCCTTGATTCCCTGAAGTCCTGCAGACGGCTTAAACATACGGATCATACTCATATTCTCACTTCCGAAGCCTTTTGGACCTACTGTGATCTTAACCTGATCTCCCGGAACGATCTCTGTATAGATCATAGCCGGTGTGTTATCTCCTGTATTTCCGCGACGTACAGGATCCCTTACTACAGATTTTCTTAAATATCCTTTGTCGTATCCACGACGTACCCCTTCATTGATGGCATCAGTGAAATCTCCGCCTACAAAGTGTACATCCTGTCCGATTTCCAGAAATACACATGCCATTCCGGTATCCTGGCAGATCGGCACATTCTCCTTATCGGCAATATCAAAGTTCTCAATAATATTATCAAGGACGCCCTTGGCGATTTCTCCGTCTTCGCATGCACGGCATGTTTTGATGGCGCATTTTACATCTTCCGGAAGATGTTCATTTGCTTCGATACAGAGTTTTTCAATGACATCTGTAAGTCTGCTTACTTCTACTTCACGCATTTTGGTAAGCTCCCTTCTTTTTCTTATCGCTGTTCGTGACGAGCGTATTTCGGAAGCAGTAATGGAGATACCTTATCAGTATGTACATCTGCTTCTTTCAGTTCTTCTTCATATGCATAAACGTGATTCAGATTCATTTCTCCAAGTTCTACGTCTTTGCATTTTGCAGCTGCTTTTTTACCGGCATTTCTTCCAAATACGATTACATCCAGAAGAGAGTTACCCATCAGTCTGTTTCTTCCGTGGATTCCGCCTGCTGCTTCTCCCGCAACTAAAAGGTTTGGAATTTCCTTTGTAAATCCGTCTCCGTCGATTTCCAGACCACCATTCTGATAATGAAGTGTTGGATAGATCACGATCGGCACTTTTCGCATATCAATGCCATAGTTCATGTACATACGGAACATAGCCGGAATTCTCTTTTCGATGGTGCCTTCGCCTCCAAGAATCTCGATCATTGGAGTATCAAGCCATACACCTTTTAATCCGCCCGGAACTTCCACGCCACGGCCCTCTTCACATTCACGAATAACACCAGAAGCGTTTACATCACGTGTTTCAAGTGGATGGATATAAGCTTCTCCGTTTACGTTTACAAGCTGTGCGCCAACGGAACGAACCTTCTCAGTTACCAGTGCACCAAGGATCTGTGACGGATAGATTGCACCGGTTGGATGATACTGAATGGAATCCTGATAAAGAAGAGAAGCACCTGCTCTGTATCCAAGCACAAGACCATCTGCAGTTGCACCGTAGTGGTTAGATGTCGGGAATCCCTGATAATGCATTCTTCCTGCACCACCTGTTGCGATTACTACAGTCTTTGCTCTTGCAACAGAGTAATCTCCTGTTTCCATGTTGAGAAGAACAGCACCTGCTACCTGTCCCTTTTCATCCTTCAGAAGCTCAACAGCAGAAGTGAACTCAACTACAGGAATACCAAGGTTGATAACCTCATCTCTGATGGTACGCATGATCTCGGATCCGGAATAGTCCTTTGCAGCATGCATTCTCTTTCTGGAAGTACCGCCGCCATGTGTTGTGATCATGGTTCCGTCTTCTTCTTTATCAAATTCAACGCCAAGGTCATTCAGCCATTTGATGGCATCAGGAGCTTCCATTACAAGTCTCTTTACCAGTTCAGGCTTTGCGGCAAAATGTCCGCCGCCGAAGCAGTCCAGATAGTGCTGTACGGGAGAATCATTTTCTTTATCTGCTGCCTGGATTCCACCCTCTGCCATCATGGTGTTGGCATCACCAATACGAAGCTTTGTGACGATCATAACGTCAGCACCTGCATTGTGGGCTTCGATGGCACAGGAGGAGCCTGCACCGCCGCCGCCGATTACAAGTACATCTACATCATAATCGATTTTGTTAAGGTCAATTTTTTCGTTCAGCAAACGGCTTTCGGAATGAAGCATTTCTGCCAGTTCAAGTGGTGCTTTCTGACCTTTGTTTGGTCCTACCTTGATTTCGGCAAATGCATCTGGGTTATAATCCGGATGGAATTTCTTAAGAAGAGTGTCTTTCTCATCAGCGGTCAGACGTTTTGGCTCTGTTGCCATACGCTCTGCTCTTGTAGCCTCTACCTTTTTGATGGATTCCATCATATTTTCTGGATATGGTGCATACATTTTTTTACGCCCTCCTTATTTCTCAATTTCTCTGTTGTTGTAAAGTTCCTGCATGTCAGTGATCGGTTTCTGCATGATCTGCTCGATCAGGTCATCATATTTACCCTCGTGAATCTCTTCCACACGTTTTGCAAGGTGTTCGCTCTTCGGGGCAATGTATTTACCTGTGAGACGTCTTGCCAGAAGACCAACCATTGGATGGGAAATACCAGCCGGGCATCTTACGGAACAGCATCCGCAGCTTACACAGTCAAAGGATTCCTCAGCACATTTCTCAAGCTCGCCTCTCTGTGCATATGCAATATACTGCATTACATTTAAGTCCTGGGTACATGCTTTTGTACATGCATTACATCCAATACAGCTGTAAATTTCAGGATAAAGTTCCATCATTACCTGCTGGTTCGGCTGAAGCTCTTCCATGTTGTAAATTCTCTTGTCAGTAGGGAAGAATGGGATGCTTGCCACATACATGCCTTCCTGTACCTGTGTCTGACAGGCAAGACAGGTTTTCAGTTCGTTATCCCCTTTGATTCTGTAAATGGTTGCACAGGCACCGCAGAATCCATGACGGCAGCCGCAGCCTCTTTTTAATGTGTAGCCTGCATATTCCATAGCTGTCATAATGGTCAGGTCTGCAGGTACAGTGTATTTTTTACCGAAGAAATATACGTTTACCATATTTTCCATGTTGGGTTGTTCCTTTCTTCTGATTGTCAATTATTTGCTTAGTACTCATCCGGTAACTGGTCAATTTCGTCCATTCTGAATACCGGACCATCCTTACATACGTACTTAGATCCAATATTGCAGCGTCCGCATTTACCAACACCGCATTTCATACGAAGCTCCAATGTTGTATAAACCTGAGTTCTTGTAAATCCAAGCTCTTCCAGTCCCTGAAGTACGAACTTGATCATGATTGGCGGTCCGCAGACAAGGGCTACTTTATTTGTATCAAAACCGATTTCTTTCAGGTATGTAGGTACGAAGCCAACATGTCCGTCCCAGCCTTCCTGCTCACGGTCAATGGTCAGGTATACATTTACATCTTTTGCATTCATCCAGACTTCCTGGATCTCTTTTAATTTTACAAGATCGTCTGCAGAACGAGAACCGTAAAGAATATCTACAGTACCATAGTCATCCCGGTTGTCCAGCACGTAATTAATTACGGAACGAAGCGGTGCAAGACCAATACCTCCGGCAATAAACAGAAGATTTTTGCCTTTCAGCTTATCTTCTACCGGGAAATGGTTTCCGTATGGTCCTCGGACTGTGATCTCATCACCAACCTGAAGGCTGTGCAGATAAGAGGTCAGATCTCCGCATCTTTTGATACTAAATTCCTGATATTCTTTGTTTGTAGGAGAAGAGGTAATGGAAAACATACCCTCACTTACTCCTGGTGCACAAACCATTGCACACTGACCTGGCATATGCTCGAAAAGCTTGCCTCCGTCCGGTGCAGTTACGCAGAAGGTTTTTACATCCGGAGTCTCCTCATGAATGTCTGTGATCACGCCAACCTGTGGGATCAACGTATCCAGTGTGTAGTTTTTATGACAGGTACATTCGCTCATTACTTTTCACCTCCATGCTTTTCAAAAGCCTTGATCACCTTCACAATATTCAGTGATGACGGGCATTTTTCCACGCAACGGCCGCATCCCACGCAGGAATACATGCCATTATTGTTAGCCGGGAAATAGACAAGCTTATGCATGAATCTCTGACGGAATCTCTGCATCTGGCTGGTACGGTTATTTCCATGAGCCATCATTGTGAAATCAGAATACATACAGGAATCCCAGCAGCGATAACGTTTTACACCGTGTCCTGTGTCGTAATCCTTGATGTCATAGCACTGGCAGGTAGGACATACAAAAGTACAGGTTCCGCATGCCAGGCATGGTTTATATAAAGTCTCCCATACAGGAGAATTAAACTTCTCATCGGTTGCATTTCCATCCCATCCTTCCAGAGAAAGATGTGTATATGGAAGCTGCTCTACAATATTATGGATTGCTTCTTTTTCAGCAGAAACCTTTGCTTCATCAGAGGCATCTGCATCTGTAAGAAGGTCTTTAACTGCTTCTGTAAGAGCCTGACCTTTTTCACTGATTGCTTTCCAGTAAAGTGTTCCTTCTACCATCCAGACAGCCACATCAGCTGCAGGATCTGCTGCATCTGTTCCAAAAACCTTACAGAAACAGGACTCCTCCGGTTCATGGCATGCCATTGCAACGATAGTTCCATGGTCTCTTCTTGCAGCATAAAAAGTGTCAATAGGATCTGCAAGGAAAACCTTATCCAACACTTCCATACCCTTTACATCGCAGGCTTTCATGCCAAATACAACGAAAGGACTGCTTCTAAGCTCTTCCGGTTCAACAGTCAGCTTCTTTCCATCACGAACGCAGGTATAAAGAGTTTCACTCTGTGGGAAAAAGGCATCTTTACCGGATTTTACGGTTTTCAGTGTATCAAGATCAGCCTCTTCTCCTTCATTCCAAAGGCCGAAGTTGGTCTGTCCTGCCTTTTTGATCGGAAGGATCAGATCCTGGCTTTCTGCGATTTTCCGGAATAATGCTTCCAGATTTTCTTTTTCAATCTTATACATACATTATCCCCTTTCTGCCACTACACCTGGCTCTACATCATCAAATGTAAAGCTGGTCAGCGGGCCTTTTGACTGGTCATCTGCTCCTGCCTGATATTCGCCGTAGAATGTATCAATATCCTTGATAAACTTACGGTTAAACAGATGAAGCGGAATACCCTGCGGACAAACACGGCTGCACTCGCCACAGTCTGTACATCTTCCTGCAACGTGGAATGCACGGATAATGTGGAACATTTTTTCTTCAAAGGAATCCACGTTTGCCTTCTGGGCACTGTCAAACTTGGTGCTGTCGAACACACATTTACGGCAGCTACAGGCCGGACATGCATTGCGGCATGCATTGCAGCGGATACATTTACTGAGCTCCTTCTGGAAAAATGCAAAACGCTCTTCCGGGCTCATTTTCTCAATTTTCTCAACTTCTGCAAAACGGTCTGCATCCTTTGTATCCTTGGACTCGCCGATGATCTCATCATAGATCATATGCTCTTTTCCTTTGCATACGTGGCAGCGCTCCAGCATTGCCTCCTTGTAGGCTACGGTCTTGTCACCATAGATTGTGGAAATATGAAGCTCCTCACAGGCATCTGTAAGCTCTGCTCCGGAAATACTTTTGATTCCCTTGATTCCCATTTCTCGAAGCTTCTCCACATTCAGCTTTCCTTTGCATCCAACACCAATAATATAGGCCTTTTCACGATCCACGCGATGTTCTTTGATCAGCTGGTTAAAGCTATAGGTATCACAAGGCTTCAGACAGACAAGGGTTTTTCCCTCTAATTTGGAAGCCTCGATCATCATTTTACTTAAGTTCTGTCCGCAGAAACCATTGTAAACAAATTCATCCAGGCTTTCTGCTGTTTCAAAATATGCTGCTTCCGGATTGTAAGACAGGTCTCCAGCTTTCCAGCCAAGAACACGCACTACGGTTCCATCAGCCAGCAGTTCTTTTGCACGGGTGATCAGTTCCTGCATCTTAAATCCTCCAATCTGACGTTTTTACCCAAAGAATAAATTTTTTCCACAAACTCATTCATGGTCTGGGAGAATTTTACACCTTCAGCGGCAGATACCCACTCTACACGGGTACGTCCGTTTTCTACACCAATGAAATCCAGCATGGAGAAAAGAAGGGTCATACGTCTTCTTGCATAATAATTTCCTGTTGTGTAATGACAGTCTCCCGGATGACAGCCACACATGATCACTCCGTCAGCACCCTTTTCAAAGGCACGGAGGATGAACATTGGATTTACACGGCAAGAGCATGGCACACGAATAATCTTTACATCAGCCGGGTAGGAAAGACGGCTGCTTCCTGCAAGGTCTGCACCTGCGTAGCTGCACCAGTTACAGCAGAATGCCACGATCTTGGGTCTGAATTCTTCTTTTGCTTCTATCGACATATTGCATCTACCTCCGCTAAAATCTGTCTGTTGGAGAATCCCTGCAGATCCATTGCTCCTGATGGACAGGTTACGGTACATGCACCGCAGCCCTGACAAAGAGCATTGTTTACTACTGCAATTCTTCTTGTTTCACGGATTCCGTGGTCATTTACCTGTTTTTCCTCATAGGAAATAGCACCATATGGACACACATTTGCACACTGAGAGCATCCGTTGCAAAGAAGCTCGTCAGAATGAGCAGTACATGGATTAGTTGTCAGCTTATCTTTTGCAAGAAGGCCGATTGCCTTTACTGCTGCTGCACCAGCCTGTGCTACTGTTTCCGGAATATCCTTCGGTCCCTGGCATACACCGGAAAGGAAAATACCAGCTGTAGGAGACTCTACCGGACGAAGCTTTGCATGTGCTTCTGTAAGGAAATTGTTGGTATCAATGCTTGCGGTAAGCATGGTTGCAATTTTTCTCACATCCTTATTTGGCTCAATAGCCGCTGCAAGAACTACCATGTCTGCTTCCATATGAATCTGTTTGTTTTCAAGGAGATCAGAAGCCTGAACCATAAGAGTTCCATCCGGCTGCGGAATAACCTTTCCAACCTGACCTTTTACATAATTAACACCGTAATCTTCAACAGCTCTTCTATAAAACTCATCGAAGTTCTTACCCGGAGTACGGACATCAATATAGAATACGGTTACGTTTGTATCCGGATATTTATCGCGGATCAGCATTGCATGCTTTGCAGTATACATACAACAGATCTTGGAGCAGTAGCTCTTTCCCCTCTCATCAGAGCAACGACTTCCGACACACTGTACGAATACAATATTCTTAGGAGCTTTTCCATCAGAAAGTCTCTCAAGATGACCCTTTGTAGGTCCTGCCGCATTCATGATACGCTCAAGCTCAAGGGATGTGATAACATCCTTACTCTGGCTGTATGCATACTCATCATATTTATCAAGAGGGATTACATCGAAACCGGTTGCAACTACAATTGCGCCGTATTTCTGTGTAACAATCTCATCCTTCTGCTCATAGTCGATTGCACCTGCTGCACAAACCTTGGAACAGGCACCGCATTTTCCGGTTTTGAATTTAATACAATTCTCACGGTCAATAACCGGAACATTTGGAATTGCCTGGGCAAACGGAATATAAATAGCACTTCTGTTATTCAGTCCGCGGTTAAATTCATTTGCATTTTTCTTAGATGGACATTTCTCAGAGCAAACACCGCAGCCGGTACATTTACTCATATCCACACTTCTTGCTTTCTTACGGATATCAACTGTGAAGTCACCCACAAATCCGCTTACCTTTTCAACTTCACTATATGTATAAATATTGATTTTCTCATGTGCTGCAGCCTCTACCATTTTTGGAGTAAGAATACATGCAGAACAGTCAAGTGTTGGGAATGTCTTATCAAGCTGTGACATTCTTCCGCCAATACTTGGAAGCTTCTCAACAATATCAACCTCATAGCCGGCTTCTGCAATATCAAGTGCAGACTGGATTCCTGCGATACCACCGCCGATTACAAGTGCACGTTTTGTTACAAGACTCTCTCCCGGCTGAAGAGGAGCATCTAAATTTACTTTTGCGATTGCTGCTCTTGCAAGGATCACTGCCTTTAAGGTAGCTTCCTCCATATCCTTGTGGATCCAGGAACAATGCTCACGAATATTAGCAATCTCTACCATATATGGGTTTAATCCCGCCTTTGCTGCTGCCTTGCGGAAGGTAGCTTCATGCATACGCGGGGAACAGGAACATACAACGATTCCTGTCAGATTTTTTTCATGGATGGCATTGATAATTTTTGCCTGTCCAGCTTCAGAACACATATACTGATAGTCTTCAGCATGAACGACACCTGGCTCCTTTGCAGCCATTTCCACTACTTTTTTTACATCAACTGTGGCTGCAATGTTGGTACCACAATGACATACAAATACACCTATTCTCTGCACTTTTCTCTCACCTCCTGTATCTTCTGAATGCACTTACCAGGAGCTGCTGAGGTGTTTCCTCATCGATCAGTTCCGGAATCTCGTCTGCCTCCAGGTAGTTCTGGCCTCGTTCACGGACAACCAGCTGTCTGGCAGCATCAATCAGTTTTCCTGGTTTTACATCTCTTGGGCAGCGCTCTACACAGGCAAAACAGGAAAGACATTTCCATAAGGATTTGGACTGTGCAAGTGCGTCTATATCGCCATTCTGTACATAAGTTACAAACTGGTGAGGTTTAATGTCCATTTCATTAAATGCAGGACAGGTTGCGGAGCATTTACCGCATTTCATACATTTCAGGGGATTTACTCCTGAAATCTCTTTGATTCTTTCAGCTGCATTCTGGGCATTTCCATATGTATAAGCCATTACTTCGCCACCTCCTCTTTTACTCCAAGAGCTTCTGCAAGAAGTTCTGTAAAATAGTAAACAGGAAGAGCACCATTTCCGTTCTTTCTAAGATTATACATACAAAGAGGACAGGCTGTGATCAGCATGTCTGCTTCGAACCCTTTTGCACTGTCCATGATCTTTTCACACATGTTCTGTGCCATATCTTTTTCCTTCAGGGAAATATAACCGCCGCAGCACTCATTGCGGTATGGATAAATAACCGGTTCTGCTCCAAGAGCACGGATGAACTCTTCCATGATAGTCGGGTTTTCCGGATTATCAAATGCCATGATCTTTCCCGGTCTTAAAAGAAGGCATCCATAATAAGCACCGATTTTTTTACCCTTTAACGGATTGACAACTTTCTTCTTGATTTCATCAAATCCTACTTCATCACGAAGAACCTCCAGATAATGAAGGACATTTGTCTCTCCTTCATACGGGGCATCCAGTTTCAGATAATTGTTTGCTCTTGTGCAAATATCTTCCACATTTTTCATGTCATCGTTCACACGTTTAAGCACATGATGACAGGCTGAACAGACTGTGATCAGATCCTGTCCTTTTTCTTTTGCATCATTTAAAGCACGGACGGAAGAAAGCTTGGTGGCAATCTCGTCGCTGCCAAGGGGATATACTCCGCCGCAGCACTGCCAGTCTTTGATCTCTTCCATTTCGAAGCCCAGTGCTTTTGCAGAAGCTCTGGCATATTCATCCAGATCTTTTGCTTTATTCTTCAGGGTACATCCTGGATAATAACTGTACTTCATGCTTCTTTTCCTTTCTTGCTCAGGCAAAGTGGAACCCGACTTATCGTTTTTAAAAAAGAAGTCGGGGTATCTTTGCTGGTATTATTAAAGCTCGATCTGTGCGATTACTTCTTTTAATGCTTCTGCACTCTTCTTAAGAAGTGCTACTTCCTCATTGTTCATACGCATCTGGACTTTTCCCTGAATTCCATTTGGTCCTACAAGAGTAAGGGTGCTAAGGCATACATCTTCGATTCCATACTCTCCATGAAGCATAGAGGATACAGTTGCAAGAGAATCAGAGGCAGCCAGAATCAGACCAACCAGCTGACAAACAGTTGCAGATACTGCATAGAAGGTCGCACCTTTCTTTGCAATAACCTGTCCGCCGGATTTCTGTACATATTCCAGCATAGCTTCTTTGTCTAATGGTTCTATTTCCTTGCCATACGCTTTCATTTCTTCGTAATATTCATCTGTGCTCAGACCGGAAATGTAAGCACTTGTCCATGGAATAAAGGAAGTGTCACCATGCTCACCAAATACATAAGCATGGATATTTCTCTGTGCAACTTTAAAGTGCTCGGAAAGTCCATAGCGAAGTCTGGCTGTGTCAAGGATGGTTCCGGATCCCATGATCTGATTCTCCGAAAGACCGGAAATCTTGGTAAATACATAAGTCATAATATCTACCGGATTACTTACGATGATATACTTTGCATTTGGAGCTTCTTTTACAATCTGAGGAGTAATGCTCTTCAGAATATTAACATTTGTCTGAGTAAGTTCAATTCGGGTCTGCCCAGGTTTACGGGCAATTCCGGATGTGATGATTACAATGTCGGAGTCTTTTGCATCTGCATAATCTCCTGCGGTCAGGGATACGGGACTTCTGAAGCAGGTTCCCTGCTCAATGTCCATAACCTCTCCTTCCACCTTTTCTTTGTTGATGTCAATCAGAACAATCTCAGAAGCAATCTCATCATGTGCCAGTGTATAGGCAATTGTAGATCCAACGCTTCCAGCTCCGATAATAGTAATTTTGCTGCTCATAATAAACTCCTTTCATGGGGTTTGTGGGATTATACCGTCTTTCCCCTGGAATTTGTTTGTTTTTTCCGTGGGATTTAGTAGTTTTCCCTGTGTGATGCTCTTTGTTTTTTGTTTATTTTTTAACAATCACATTTAGAAAAAAAGCGGTTTAAACTCTATTTTCTGCCTTGCGACATGGCCTAACCCAGGAACACGGACGTAATCCCACTCTGTTTTCCTGGGTTAAGTCATGTCACATTGTGTTTTTTCACAAATTTTTTCAACAAAGGACTTTTCCCTCTTTGTTTCCGCATAAAATATTGTTTTCTCCGCTCCATTTAAAATACCACAATGACAATCTTTTAACAACATATTTTTGAATTTTTTTATCATTTTTAAGTGGTTCTACATATTGTACAAAATTTCAGGATAATTTTCGATTGTTTTGTTGAAAGTCTCTCCGAAAAAAATAGCTATCGGAGAGGCTTTCTCAGAATCCAAATCTATTGCTGCGTTAATAGAATTAAAGAGCGTATAATTTTATAATGTTCTTCAGCTTCTCGACTGCGTAGTGGATGGCAATACAACCTCTGCATTGCATCCGGCACAACTTACAGAGTCCATTTTGCTCCAAATTCACCAGCACATTTCGGTCTGCTTTATACTTATAGAAACTAAGGAGGTGTTCTCATGAAATATCAACGTATTCAGGATCTCCGAATTGATTCTGACCTGTCCCAGAAACAGCTTGGCGAAGTCCTTCATATCAGCCAGCGTTCCTATTCTCATTACGAAACCGGTTCCCGCGGGATCCCGATTGAAATGCTGATCCGTCTTGCTGATTATTATGATACTACCATCGATTATCTTGTAGGACGAACCGACAACAAAGAACCTATTCGATAGTTTTGCATAGTATAAAATACTATAAAGAAAAAACACCCGCCGGATATTACGTAAAAAGAATTTTTCTGACATTCTCTTCGTGTATCTGACGGGTGTTCTTTATTTAATTTTCTTCACCGTATTTTCTTTCTTCCCACTCTGCTATTTTTGCAATGTTTGCCATTTCATATTCGTTAAAAACAGAATCCTGCTGAGCGTCAAAGGTCTCTGGATCTACCGTTCCCTGATACCAGGACTTGCTGTTGAAATAGTCCGAAATGTACTCTGTAACAAATTGTCGTCCGTGGCGGGCGTAAATTTCATTCTTGGCCAGTTCCAGCTGATCTGCACTATAGGCAGCGATCTCTTCATCTGTCAGATAACGGTCTGCACTGTCCGGGAAAAAGTATTCTCCGGTCTGTGTACTGGTCTGTTCCATATTCTCCGGCACAGGCGTTGCCGTCGGATCCGGCTGAAGATATACCTGTTCCCGGCTCATGATGCAGTTCACATTCGGATATACGGAGCTGACCGGCTCGCCTGTCGCAATTTTTACATAAAATTGTCCGTTATCAAAGACGATATTTCCCGATGCCTGATTTCCCGCAGAATCCGAAAAAGAAAATGCTGCTGCATTTCCTGCAACTTCTGCAGTAATATCAGCTGAGACAGACTGGGTCTGCGCACGGTCTGTCTGATAAAAGCTGAAGGAAATCCTGTCCAGGCTTATATCATATACATTGATCGTCGCTGTTCCATCTGTACTGTACCAGTAATCCCAGAAATTATCCGGATCAAAGGCAGCCACAACTGTAGGTACAGGAGTCGGTGTTGCCGTCGGTCTTGGTGTCGGAGAAAGTGTCACAGAAACCGTTATTGTCGGTGTTTTTGTCGGCGCATTTTTCAGCGCTTCCATTGCCGCCTGTCTTTCCCTTGCTTCAATCCTGCTTTTTCTGATTCCGGCCAGCAGAAGTGCTGCTGCACTAAATATAATAAAAAGTGAGATCAAAATCTTCAGAAGTACTCTGAGTCTCTGTTTTCTTCTCATCTGTATCACCTCAATTTCACGACCGTTTCAGCTTTGACCGCGATTATTCTTTTCCGCTCCAACAGTATGTACAAAGTTTACACGGTTCAATATCAATAGATGCTGTCAGATCATCCAGACGGTGATATTTCAAAGTAGTAAAGTTCAGTTCCTTTCGGATTTCTTCCAGCATTTCTTTGTAATTGGTGGAATCCGGATCCGCATAATCTGCAAGAACCTTTGCATCCACGTTTTCGCCCTCTCTCTTTGCAATGATCCTTCTTGTGATCAGATCCATCTCTGACTTGGAACGAGAGAAATTCAAGTATTTACACCCATAGAGCAGCGGCGGGCAGGCAGGACGGATATGTACTTCTTTTGCTCCATTGCTATAAAGGAATTCTGTTGTTTCGCGAAGCTGCGTACCGCGGACAATGGAATCATCGATCATCAGAAGGCTCTTATCCTTGATAAGCTTATGTACAGGGATAAGTTTCATTCTGGCTATCAGATTTCTCTGGCTCTGCTGTGTAGGCATAAAAGAACGCGGCCAGGTTGGTGTATATTTGATAAATGGACGTGCAAATGCTACTCCGGAACGATTTGCATATCCGATCGCATGAGCAATTCCAGAATCCGGAACACCGGCCACAATATCTGGATTGATCTGTCCTGCATCTCTTTGTGCCAGCATGTCTCCGCATTTATAACGCATCTCTTCTACATTAACACCTTCATAGGTAGAAGTCGGATAACCATAGTATACCCAGAGGAAAGAACAGATACGCATCTTTTCTCCTGGTTTCTGAAGAGTCTCAATGCCCTCCGGAGTCACAAAAACAATTTCTCCTGGTCCCAGTGCTTTTTCATCCTCATATCCAAGATTAATATACGCATGACTTTCAAAAGAAACACAACGTGCATCTTCTTTGCGTCCGATGATCAGCGGTGTTCGTCCCAGACGGTCTCTGGCTGCGATCAGGCCGTCTGGCGTCAGAAGCAGCATGGTCATGGATCCCTCGATCATTTCCTGTGCATAGCGGATTCCCTCTGCTATTGAATTTTTGCTGTTGATCAGAGAAGCTACTATTTCTGTAGGATTCACATTTCCACCGCTCATTTCAAGAAAATGTGTACATCCGTTTTTGAAGCTCTGCTCGATCAGTTCTTCCATATTATTGATCTTGCCGACTGTCGTAATTGCAAAATTTCCAAGATGAGAGCGCACAAGCAATGGCTGTGGTTCGTTATCCGAAATACAGCCGATTCCAAGATTTCCCTGTAATTCTGAAACATCTTTGTCGAATTTTGTACGGAATGGTGAGTTTTCTATGTTATGTATTGCACGGTCAAAGCCCTTTTGTTTGTCATAAACTGCCATTCCTCCTCGTCTGGTTCCCAGATGAGAATGATAATCAATTCCAAAAAACAGATCCAGCACGCAGCTGTTTTTTGAAGCTACTCCAAAAATTCCACCCATGTTCGTTTCTCCTTATTTTTTCTCTTTAATAATTCCTCTTCGATATGCTTCCAAAAGCTGTACCAGTTCACTGATTCTTTCCTTGAGTGCCTTTCCGGTATCTGTATCACCTACCAATCTTCTCTTTGTTGTATAATGAACCGATACACGATTGGAAACAATATCACTTTCTTTGGAAACAGCATCTTCTGTGGATGTAAAAGATTCATGCGCACAGAGGATCAGTCCGTAGGAATTGTAGATCAGCGTATATCCTGCAATTCCGGTAACTTTATGATAAGCCTTACAGAAACCACCATCAATAACGATGACTTTTCCGCCGCATTTCACAGGACTTTCTCCTTCACCCTGATGCACCGGAACATGTCCGTTAACAATATGTCCCTGTGCAGGATCCAGACCAAACTCCCTGAGAAGGCTGTCTACAACTTCTTCATTTTCCAGAAGATGGTAGTAAGCCCCTTTGATTTCTTTATGCGTTTCTTTATCAGCAATAAAATACCGTTCAAAGGTTGTCATCTTATCTTTACCAAACAGCGGTGAATTTGGGCTTGCCCAGATAAACCAGAGAATATCACTTCCCTTACGCTGTTCTTCTCCATCTACTGAAAAGAAAGCTCTTCTTACATAAGCTTCCAGGACATCGTAGAGTTCTTTTCCCTTATAGGTTTTACCATAAATCTGAACTTCCTTGAGACTTCCGTCCTCATTCAAAGGAATGCAGCCATGGAACAGAAGATTTCCGTTAAAGGTCTTATAAAGTCCACCCTTATCAAGAAGAAGCCGCATATGCTTCTGCAGTTTCTCACAGTTACGGAACGCAGCCTCCAGCCGCTCCATCACATCCTTTTCACCTGAAGTCAGTTCATACGGTTTCTTCCAGTCGATGGTCGGAAACTTCGTATCCAGAAGCGGATATTCTTTGCCGTCTGGAAGTGTGATCGTTCCCTTTTCCGGATCGATCCTGTGGAGCAGGCAGCGATTTTCCATATGAAATTCTTTATGGCGGCGGATAAGCTGTCCTTCCAGCTTAAACTGAATGATCGAGATTGCCTTATGCATCTTTCTGCCGAGTTCTTTTTCTACCGCATTATAGTTCGAAGTTCCCTTCATCTCAAATACTTCACACGGATCATCTTTGTAGACTTCCAGTGCAAACGTAGCAAGCGGCAGAAGATTGATTCCATAGGCATCTTCCAGAATATCCATATTCCCATAACGAATGCTGTTTCTGAGAACCGTCGCAATGCAGACCTTCTGCCCCACCGCAGCGCCCATCCAGACTGCATCATGATTGCCCCACTGTATATCCAGAGAATGATATTCCATCAGACGATCCATGATAAAATGAGGACCCGGTCCCCTGTCAAAAATGTCCCCCAGAATATGCAGATGATCCACTACCAGACGCTGGATCAGTTCTGCCAGTGCAATAATAAAATTCTCTGCACGTCCGATTTCTATGATCGTGTCCACGATGGAATCATAATACGCTTCTTTATCCAGCACCTCTGCTTTTTCTGTGATCAGTTCCTCTATCACATAGGCATAATCTACCGGCAATGCCTTGCGGACTTTAGACCGGGTATATTTGGAAGCGGTGGTTTTGCAGACCTCGATCAGTCGATACAATGTGATTTTGTACCAGTTTTGCATATCTTCTTCTGTCTTTTTGACAAGACGCATTTTTTCTTTTGGATAATAAATAAGTGTAGCCAAAGCACGTTTATCATTATTGCTCAGGGTATGTCCGAACACATCATCAATTTTCTTACGGACCGCCCCTGAACCGTTGCGGAGCACATGGGCAAATGCCTCATATTCCCCATGGATGTCCGACATGAAATGTTCGGTTCCTTTTGGAAGATTCAAAATTGACTGCAGGTTGATGATCTCTGTAGAAGCCTTTCCAATAGTCGGATACAGTTCTGCCAGTCTCTGCAGATACCTTAACTCTTCTTTTTTCATCCTCTTCTCCTTTTAAATAAGTGCACTGTCAAACAGCGAAAACTGATTGGACTGCGGAATATCTCCAAAAATCCCCAGATCATCCATCAGATCGATCACCGTCTTACTTACTTTGGTTCTGTCACGAAAATCATCTTTCGACAAAAATTTCCCATTTTTTGCAGCATCCACAACCGCTTCAGCCGCCTTATCTCCCATTCCGTCAATACAGTTCAGTGCCGGCATCAGTTTGCCGTCAATGATCTGAAAACGATTTGCTTTTGCTTTATAAAGGTCAATAGGGAGAAATTCAATTCCTCTTGCATACATTTCCTGTACAATTCTCATGTCACGGATCGAGTCCTGTTCCTTTTTGGAAGCCTCATCACCTTTCTTACGGATCTCTGCGAGGTAATAATCCAGACGTTCCCTGCCCATGCACATGGTCTCATAAGAAAAAGCCGTCGCACGGATACTGAAAAATGCGGCATAATATGCCAGTGGCTTAAATACCTTAAACCAGGCGATCCTCCATGCCATCATAACATAGGCCGCCGCATGTGCCTTTGGGAACATATACTTGATCTTTTTACAGGACCAGATGTACCACTCAGGAACCTTGTGTTCCCTCATCGTAGCTTCCCATTCATCACGCAGTCCCTTTCCCTTACGGACACTCTCCATAATGGTAAATGCAAGACTGCTCTCCACTCCCATGCTGATAAGGTAGATCATAATATCATCTCGCGTACAGATTGCTGTAGAAATCGTTGCCTTACCTTCTTCGATCAGTGTCTGTGCGTTGCCGAGCCACACGTCCGTACCATGGGACAGACCTGCTATTCGGACAAGATCCGAGAAATACTGCGGCTTTGTATCAATAAGCATCTGCATGGCAAAATCCGTACCGAATTCAGGAATTCCAAGACATCCCAGTTTACATCCTCCGATATTCTCTGGCTTGATCCCCAATGCATCCGTACCGGCAAAAAGTGACATAACTTCCTTGCTGTCAAGAGGTACATCACGGGCACTTAAGCCTGTAAGATCCTCCAGCATACGGATCATTGTCGGATCATCGTGTCCGAGAATATCAAGTTTCAGAAGGTTTCCGTCAATGGAATGGTAATCAAAATGTGTTGTGATGATATCACTGTTTTCATCGTTTGCCGGATGCTGTACCGGTGTAAATTTCTCAATCTCCTCACCCACCGGAAGAACAATGATTCCTCCTGGATGCTGACCAGTTGTTCTTCGGATTCCCGTACAGCCTTTCACAATTCGGTTAATCTCACAATAACGCTTGTGCTGACCTCGTTCTTCATAATAATTCTTCACATAACCGAACGCAGTCTTCTCTGCCAGCGTACCGATCGTCCCTGCTTTAAATGTCTGTCCCTTTCCAAAGATAACCTCTGTATAGCGATGTGCATTTGCCTGATATTCTCCCGAAAAGTTCAGGTCGATATCCGGCTCCTTATCACCTTTGAATCCAAGGAAGGTTTCAAACGGAATATCAAACCCCTCTTTGTTCATCCTGGCGCCGCACTTCGGACAGATCTTATCCGGCATATCGCATCCCGCCATACCGCCAAACTTCTTCACCTCCGGCGAATCAAAATCACTGTATTTGCACTCCGGACACAGATAATGCGGCGGCAGCGGATTAACTTCCGTGATACCGGACATTGTTGCAGCCAGAGAAGATCCTACCGAACCACGAGAGCCTACCAGATAACCATCTTCATTGGATTTCCACACCAGTTTCTGTGCAATGATATACATAACGGCATAACCGTTGGAAATAATAGAGTTCAGTTCTCTGTTCAGCCTCTCCTCCACGATCGCCGGAAGATTTTCTCCATACATTTCATGTGCCTTGTTAAAACAGATGTCTTTGAGGTCCTGATCTGAGTTTTCAATAACAGGCGGATATTTATCCGGATGGATCGGAGAAATTTTCTCTATCATATCTGCAATCTTATTGGTATTTGTAATAACAACTTCCTCTGCCTTCTCACTGCCCAGATAGGAAAATTCTTCCAGCATCTCCTCTGTCGTTCGAAGATAAAGAGGAGCCTGGTTGTCTGCATCCGAAAATCCATTTCCCGCCATGATGATACGGCGGTAAATCTCATCCTCCGGATCCATAAAATGCACGTCACAGGTCGCAACAACCGGCTTTCGGAACTGATCTCCAAGTTTGACGATTTTCTTATTCAGCTCGATCAGATCCTCATTGGAATTTACGCGGTCGTTTTTTTCATCTGCAAGCATAAATGCATTATTTCCAAGCGGCTGGATTTCCAGATAATCATAAAAATTAACCAGTCTGGCTATTTCCGCTTCCGGTGCATTTCGAAGCAATGCCTGGTAAAGCTCCCCGGCCTCGCAGGCACTTCCTATCAGAAGTCCCTCTCTGTGCTCCAGAAAAAGACTCTTTGGAACTCTCGGTCTTCTCCTGTAATATTTCAGATGTGACTGGCTGACCAGCTTGTACAGATTAATTCTTCCAGTCTCATTTCTTGCAAGGATGATTGCATGGTACGTAGGAAGCTTCTTGATCGTATTGACAGAAACATTTCCCTGTTTATTCAGTGTATCCACATCTGAAATGTCCCGCTCCCTCAGCATCTCCACAAAACGGACAAAAATTTCTGCCGTACATGCCGCATCGTCCACCGCTCTGTGGTGATGATCCAGTGAAACACCTACCGCTTTCGCAACCGTATCCAGTTTAAAACGGTTCAGTGCCGGAAGAAGAAATCTTGCCATTCCGACAGTATCTACATAGGTATATTCCTCGGGCAGTCCCTGTCTTTTGCAGTTTTCAATGATAAAGCTCATGTCAAAATCGGCATTGTGAGCAACCATAACAGCGCCTTCACAGAACTTTAGGAACTGTG
Source organism: Blautia sp. BIOML-A1 (assembly GCF_009883055.1). Lineage (GTDB taxonomy): Bacteria > Bacillota > Clostridia > Lachnospirales > Lachnospiraceae > Blautia_A. The sequence continues at coordinate 73,507 of NZ_WWVR01000013.1, forward strand.
GCAGAACGGTCTTAATATCCGGTGCATCCATGACCATGGAATCGTTGATGCTTGTCAGCTGTTCTATCCTGTACGGGATTGGAACTTTCGGATTAACAAAGGTTGAAAAACGATCCGTGATCACACCCTTTTCGACACGTACTGCACCAATCTCAATAATTTCGCAGGTCAGCGGAGAAAAACCTGTTGTTTCTATATCAAATACGACAAAGCTTCCATCCATCGACTGTCCCTGGCTGTTGGTGACAATCCCTTTGAGGTCATCCACAAGATAGGCTTCCATACCGTAAAGGACTTTAAAGTCTGAATCTTTCGGTACGATACCTCCCCATGCATCAAAGCAGTGATTTGCTTCCGGGAATGCCTGTACCACACCATGGTCTGTGATTGCAATCGCCTTATGTCCCCATTCATAGGCACGTTTTACCAGATCCTTCGCAGTGGTAACACCGTCCATATCGCTCATCTTGGTGTGACAATGAAGTTCCACTCTCTTCTGTGGGCTTGTGTCCATTCTCATGCTTCTGAAATCGGCAATCTTCTTGATTCCTGAGATTGATCCTATGGTCAGTTCACTGTCAAAACGGTCGATCGTAGTAACTCCCTTAAATTTCAGGAAAGCTCCTTTTTTGACAGTTTCCGTCACTTCCGGGACCTGCTCATTCCGAAGGAACATCTTGATCACAATGGAGTCCGTAAAATCGGTCACTGTAAGAATCAGAATTGTCTTTTCATTACGAATTTCTCGTGCCTCTACCTCCTCGATGCGACAGCGGATCATAACCTCTCCCATCTCACCGGTGATCGACTCCAATGGAATCGTTTCTCCCTCAAAGTCTCTTCCGTATACGACATCCGGATTGCTGTCCTTACGGAAGCCTCCTCGATAATCGTTCTGCTGTCCCTTTTTCTTCTCAAAAGATTTGGTTTTCTGCTCCTGTCCGGATTTTTTACTGTCTTTGTCTTTGCTTCCGGAAACATCGGATTTTCCCTGTGCAGCCTCTCCTTCTGTATCTTTTGAAGACTCAGCAGTCTCCGGTGTCAGTTTTGCATGCTTCAGGACATTCGCAACCTCCTGCCGGATCTGAAGTGCCGCATTCTTACGATATTTGCTCTCCTGCATTTCCTGAAAATCCAGCTGGATCTTAAGATTCATTCCGCAGCGTTCACAAAACACCTTATGAAGATATTCCACCAGAATCTCACTTTTTTCACGGGCAATCACAGAATCGGGAAGAAGCAGGTTCATTTTCTCTTCTGATGGAAAGCTGATCTGCGCACGCTTAAAAAGATTGTATTCCAGCATATTATAATTTTTTAGTTCCAGTTCCATACTGGCACGGTAAACCTCAAGAAAATTCGCCGGGGAATACTGTTTCGACAGATGAAATCTCTCGATCACTGTTACCTGCATTTCTATTCCCGGAAAACACTGCCGTTCAATCTGGTCTTCCAGTGCAAAAATAAATTTCTTATGGATCCACCGCTCGCTCTGGATATAGACCCACAATCTGGTCTTTGCGTGATTGCAGGTTACCCTGGAAACTGTGACCATTTCCAGCCATTCCTTCAGCTGATCTTTCAGCTTCAGAACCGGAAACACGTCAAAGAATTCTTTTTCCATGTCTGATGCCTCTTTCTTATGCCTCCCAGTGAAGCAATTCGTTTCTCAGCGTATCCAAAAGCTCATCCTCCGGTACTTTCTTAACGATCTCTCCTTTTTTGATCAGAAGTCCTACTCCAACTCCACCGGCAATTCCGATGTCTGCTTCCTTTGCTTCTCCCGGTCCATTGACCACACAGCCCATAACCGCAACCTTGATATCCAGTGGAATATCCTGCACCATTGCCTCTACCTTATTTGCAAGACCGATCAGATCAATACGGGTACGTCCGCAGGTCGGGCAGGACACAACTTCAATGCCGCCTTTACGCAGTCCCAGGGTCTTGAGGATTCTTTTTGCTGATTTGATCTCTTCAAGTGGTGCTCCTGTAAGGGAAACACGAATCGTGTCACCAATCCCCTGATACAGAATAATACCAAGACCAACTGCTGATTTAATATTTCCTGAATACAGGGTTCCCGCCTCTGTGATTCCTACATGCAGCGGATGATCTGTTTTACTGGCGATCAGCTCATGTGCTCTCGCACACATCATAACATCTGAGGATTTAATACTGATGACAAGATTGTCATATCCCATCTCTTCTATAATACGAACCTTATCCAGTGCACTCTCCACAAGTCCTTCTGCAGTAACTCCATGATATTTCTCAACAAGTTCTTTCTCAAGGGAGCCACTGTTGACACCGACACGGATCGGAATATTACGTTCCCTGGCCACATCGACCACCGCCTGGATCCTTTCCCTGCTTCCAATATTTCCCGGATTGATACGAATCTTGTCCGCGCCATTCTCCATCGCAGCGATCGCCAGTCGATAATCAAAATGAATATCTGCTACCAGTGGAATATGAATCTGTTTCTTGATTTCCTTCAGTGCCTGTGCGGCCTCCATTGTAGGCACCGCACAGCGGATGATCTCGCAGCCTGCTGCCTCCAGCTCAAGAATCTGCTTTACTGTTGCCTCCACATCTTCTGTCTTTGTGTTTGTCATAGACTGGATAAGAACCGGATTGCCTCCTCCAATCTTTCTGTTTCCGATCTGTACTACTTTGGTATGATCCCTGTACATAAGTTTCCCTCCATTTTATAGTATCGACTTTCTTATACATCTGATCTACAACTGTCCATCCCTTTTGTTATTACCAGGATTTCCAAAAAAACAGAGCCGCCCTGTAAGCGAGTGCTCCTTCTCTGCTTCATATTATAACGAACTGACCTATAAAATACAAGTTTTCATTGAAGTCACCACAATAAAGTGCTAAAATGTATGGAAAAGACAGCCATACGAATGGAGGAATATATATTATGGAAAAAAAGAACATTGACTGGGGCAACATTGGTTTCGGTTATATCCCAACAGATTATCGTTTTGTTTCTAAATTCAAAGACGGCAAATGGGATGAGGGTGAACTGACCACAGACCCTAACGTAGTACTGAATGAATGTGCCTGCGTATTTCAGTATGCACAGACTGTATTCGAAGGTATGAAGGCTTACACAACCGAGGACGGACATATTGTTACTTTCCGCCCGGATCTCAACGCAGAACGTCTTGCAAACTCCGCAAAGAGACTGGAAATGCCGGTATTCCCTGAGGATCGTTTTGTAGATGCTGTTGTCAAAACCATCAAGGCAAACGAAGCTTATGTACCACCATACGGATCAGGAGCTACCCTGTATGTACGTCCGTATATGTTTGGAAGCAACCCTGTAATCGGCGTAAAACCTGCTGACGAATATCAGTTCCGTATCCTTACCACACCGGTAGGACCATACTTTAAAGGCGGTGCAAAACCAATCACTATCCGTGTCACAGATTTCGACCGTGCCGCACCGCATGGAACAGGACACATCAAAGCCGGCCTTAATTATGCAATGAGTCTCCATGCGATCATGGATGCACATCGTCAGGGCTATGACGAAAATATGTATCTTGACTCTGCAACCAGAACAAAGGTTGAAGAGACCGGTGGTGCCAACTTCATCTTCGTAACCAAAGACGGCACTGTTGTAACTCCAAAGTCCAGCAGCATTCTTCCATCCATCACCCGTCGTTCTCTGATCTACGTTGCAGAACATTATCTGGGACTCAAGGTTGAAGAACGTGAGGTATATCTGGATGAAGTCAAAGATTTTGCAGAATGCGGACTCTGTGGAACTGCCGCAGTTATCTCCCCTGTAGGCAAGATCGTTGACCATGGCAAAGAAATCTGTTTCCCAAGCGGAATGGAAGAAATGGGACCGACAACCAAAAAACTGTACGAAACTCTGACCGGTATCCAGATGGGACGCATCGAAGCTCCTGAAGGATGGATCAAAGTTATCGAATAATTTTTATCATAGCATACAAGGTGTGGAATCAGCTCCACACCTTGTTTTATTATTACTGTTTACTCCGTTCACAGCAGCTTTAAGTTATTTAACTCTCTCATACTTCACAAATGTGTATTCCAGATCAAAATACGTCTGCTCCTCGCTCTCTGCAGTCACCTTCCAATCCGGCATCTCATCAAGATTCGGGAAATAGCTATCTGCCTCATACTCAAAATCAATTTTGGTCACATGTGCAGTATCACAATATGGAAGAAGCTGTTTATAAACACTGTCACCACCGATACAGTATACCTGTTCTGCCGGGTATTTTTTGATTTCTTCCAGAAGTTCTTCTATCGTATGAACGATAACTGCATCCTTTACCTTGTAATCTTTGTTTCCGGTAAGAACAATATTTGTTCTGTTCTTAAGCGGAAGTCCGTTTGGAAAGCTTTCCAGGGTCTTACGCCCCATAACAACAACTTTGCCGGTTGTTTCCTGACGAAACATCTTCATGTCAGCCGGGATGCTTACCAGAAGCTTGTTGTCCTTGCCAATTGCCCAGTTCTTATCTGCTGCTACAATAATATTCATATCTGAGTTCCCTTCTTTATTTATATAGTATACTTCCAGATCAGCTTTCTCCGAAAAATCAGATCGCGATCGGAATATTTTTGATCTGAGGCCAGGTCTGATAATTTTCTACGATCAGATCGTCCGTTGTAAAATCATAGAAATTCTTAACCTCCGGATTCAGTCTGACAACCGGTGCCGGATATGGCGTACGACTGATCAGTTCTTTGATAACCGGTACATGACGGTCATAAATATGACAATCCGCGATCACATGAACCAGTTCGCCGGCTTCCATATCGCAGGCCTGTGCAAACATCATCAAAAGAATGGAATACTGACATACATTCCAGTTATTTGCTGCCAGAATATCCTGTGAACGCTGATTCAGAACTGCATTCAGGGTCAGCTTATCCTTTCCTGGTTCTTTCGTTACATTAAATGTCATGGAATAAGCACACGGATAAAGATTCATCTCATGAAGATCCTGATGTACATAAATATTTGTCATGATACGACGACTGTATGGATTATTCTTAAGATCATACAGCACTCGATCCACCTGATCCATCATTCCTTCTCTGTACTGATGCTTCACCTGCATCTGATAACCATAAGCCTTACCGATCGATCCATTCTCATCTGCCCAGCTGTCCCATATATGGCTGTGAAGATCATGGATATTGTTGGATTTTTTCTGCCAGATCCAGAGAATTTCATCCATAGCACTCTTGAGAGCCGTTTTGCGTAGTGTCAATGCCGGAAATTCTTTGCGCAGATCATAACGGTTGACAACACCAAATCTCTTGATCGTATATGCCGGAGTTCCGTCCTCCCATACCGGGCGAACCTTCTCGCCTTCTGTGCTGGTTCCATTCTCTATTACATCCCTGCACATATTGATAAATGTAACATCTGCTAAACTCATTTGCTCTTCTCCCTTCATACCGCCAAAATCCTCTCACTGTCTGACAGCATCTTGTATTTTCTTCGCCATTCTGGTAACCAGTATAGCATATCCCTCAAGTCCTTGTCACCATTTTGCTTTACATTTCAAAACTCCCATGCTATATTAGTGCCATGAAAATATTGATTACATTACTGAAACCCTTATCTTTTTTGCCGGCGCTTCTTATGATGTATCTGATCTTTTCATTTTCAGCCCAGACCGGGGAGGTGTCCGGGGAACTAAGCTATAAGATCAGCTACAAGATCGTTGAGATCAAAAGTGAGGTTTTACACCAGGAAAAAAGTTACGACGAATTGTACTATGAAGCCGATCAGATCCATTTTTATGTACGAAAAGCCGCTCATATGACAGAATATTTCCTTCTGGCTATTGCAGTTTCTTTTCCGCTTTATGTCTATCGTGTGAGAGGATTCTGGCTGTTTCTGCTCGCCGGAATTATCTGTGTCGGATTCGCAGGGCTGGATGAATACCATCAGTCCTTTGTTGCAGGGCGCGGTCCCTCTGTTCGTGATGTCTGCATCGACAGCAGCGGAGCTTTTATCGGAATCATACTTGTCCAGTTGTTCTGCTGGTCAACATTACATAATCCTGATACCCCCAAAAGAAGGAAAGTTAAAAAAGTAACCACGCGTAAAAAACGCCGCAGATATTGAAATCTGCGGCATTTCTTTTTTATGTAACGGATTTGTTTATTCCTGATCTTCATGATCAGATTCTTTATCGAACACTGTGCTTTCTGCAGTTTCCTCAGAATTTTCTTCCGTATTCTCTTCATCAAGTCCATCTGCCAGATGAGCTCTTTCTGCAATACTCATAGTTTTCTTCTGCTCAGGTACTTCTTCCGGCTTCTGTTCCGGTTTTGCAGCCTCTGCTGCCTGTTTTGCCTTCTCTCTCTTTATAAGATCTCTGCATCCAACAACCAGCATCACAACTCCGACGATCAGGAAACCAACTCCTGCCGCAAAGAATCCCCAGCTGCTGCCGTTCGTACCATTCAGTACATCCTGACACAGCTTATACCCTGTATACAAAAGATAAACTCCTGCCAGAAGCATAATGATGGAACTGCGAAGCGGAGTTCCCTGTTCCTTTGTTTCCTCATTCACAGATTCCTGCATATCCTGTTCCAGCTGTTGTTTATTATTTTCTTCCATTATAATCTCCTCTCGCCTGTCTTACAGTTACTACTCTTATCGATCTGCTCTTCTATTTCTGTCTCTTCTATTTCTGTCTCTTCTTCCGGTTCTTCAGCAACCGGCTCTCTGTAAAGACGGCCATAGATTCTCGTAACTTCTCTCATATGGTACAGAGTCATGTCTGAAATCTGTCCTCTGGTCAGTCTCCACTTCCAGTTGTCACCCAGAGTTGCCGGGGCATTCATACGTGCTTCATTGCCCAGGCACAGATAATCCTGGATCGGGATCACTGCCAGATCTGCCACACTTGCAAGTGCAATACGGATCAGTCCCCATACACAGTCATTTACCGGGGCTTCATAGCAGTTAATATACTCTCTTACAAAATCTCTGTCATGTCCCTGAAGGCCTTCCAGCCATCCCTTAGTTGTCTCATTGTCATGGGTTCCGGTATAGACCACGCAGTTATGTTCATATTTATACGGAAGATATGCACTGTCTTCACTTCCATCAAACGCAAACTGCAATACCTTCATTCCCGGATATCCGCTTTCTTTGAGCATTTCCAGAACACTTTCTGTCAAAAATCCCAGATCCTCTGCGATCACATGCAGATTCTCAAGTTTCTTATTCAGTGTATTAAACAGATCCATTCCTGGGCCTTTTTCCCATTCACCCTTCCGGGCTGTTTTTTCTCCATATGGAATCGCATAATATTCATCAAACCCACGAAAATGATCGATTCTGACAACATCATATAATTCCAGGCAATGTTTCATTCGCTGAACCCACCAGTCATATCCTGAGGCTTTTAATTTCTTCCAATCATACAGTGGATTTCCCCAGAGCTGACCTGTCGCGGAAAATGCATCCGGCGGACATCCGGCTACTGATTTCGGATTATGATCCTTATCAAACTGCAGCATCTCAGGATTCGCCCATGCATCAGAGCTGTCTAACGCTACATAGATCGGCACATCACCAATTATGCTGATGCCCTTTTTGTTTGCATATTTCTTAAGCTTTCTCCACTGAGTGGTAAAGCAGTACTGCTGAAAACGATAAAAATTAATCTCTGTTTCAAGTTCTTTCTCTGCTTCTTTGACCGCTTTAGAATGACGGTCTTTGAGTTCATCCGGCCAGTCGATCCAGCAGATTCCCTTCTGGGAATTCTTGATTGCCATGAATAAACAATAATCTGTCAGCCAGTTCTTCTCTTCCTTAAGGAAAATCTCATAATCCTTATCCTTCAAAAAATCCGATCTCTCATATGCCTTACGAAGAAGTTTATACCTTGACATATACATCTTTTCATAATCTACATAAGATTCGCTTCCACCCCAGTCACAGGACTCACATTCCTCTCTGGTCAGAAGTTTCTCTTCGATCAGATCCTCAAGACTGATAAAATAAGGATTTCCCGCAAAGGTAGAAACTGACTGATAAGGAGAATCTCCATATCCAGTAGGTCCCAACGGAAGTATCTGCCAATACTGCTGTCCTGCTTTCTCCAACTGATCTACAAATTCATAGGCTTCCTTCGAAAAACACCCGATTCCGTATTTTGACGGTATACTGGATATACCCATTAAAATGCCGCTTGCTCTCATTTTATCTCCTCCAAATCTGGTAAATATTCACAAAACACATTATATCAATACCATACCCATTTAGTCAAGATAAATAAAAAGAGAGTTTGTATCTGTATTCCTCACAAACACTTCTTCCTCTTCTCGTTGTCTTTCCCTGCCACAGCCCTCCATGGCCAGACAGAGCATCAGCAGACATAAAATAAAAATCTGTTTTTTCCTCACATCATATCTCCGTTTTTATTTTTAGGGTTTCAGAAAAACAGATTTTTATTCATGGATATCAGAAACCTTTTTTCTTTATGTATGTCACAATATTGCTCCAGACTTTTTCTTTCTCTTTTTCATTCAGGATCTCATGACGCATTCCCGGATAAAGTTTACCTTTTACATCCAAATATCCGGCACGTCTCATCGCATGGACCGCACTGGCAAATTTACGCACATTGCCAAGGCAGGGATCCTCTGCTCCGCTGATAAAAAGAACCGGCATTCTTGGATTTTTACAGTTCCATTTATGTACATCATATGCTTTTTTCATAAGTTCGAACAAAGCAAGATAGGCATCATCTGTAAAAGTAAAGCCACATAATTCCGAATCCGCATATGCCTGATAAACCGACGGATCAGAGCAGGTCCAGGCATTTGGATTTCCCTCTTTTCTGAATTTCCACACGTAAGCTCCGAAGGAAAGCGTTTCCAGGATATGACTCCTGTGACGATATCCCAGGATCTTTCCCTCTGCCAAAGCAATCATCTCTCCAAGAATCCTTGCCTTGTTTTCACTTGGCGATCCACACACGATCAGCATATCCATGCAGTCATCATGCTCACTTGCAAAGGCCCGCACAGCCAGCGATCCCATACTGTGTCCCAAAAGGATCAGCGGAAGATCCGGAAAATATTTACGGATATCACAGTTCACTTTTTCAATGTCTTTAAGCATTCCTCTGGCACCACTGCCATACATATAACCAAGGTCCTCTCTGGTACGGACGCTTTTGCCATGTCCTCTGTGATCATGGATCACTGTCACAAATCCCTGTTCTGCGAGATATTCCATAAATGGTATGTAACGTTCCTTATGTTCACACATTCCATGAACAAGCTGAATGATTGCTCTGTACGGTTTCTGTTCCGGACAGATGCACAGAGCAGAAATTTCCAGCCCATCTGCCTCCGATCTGAAAAAATCTTCGTATTTTTTTACCATAAGCACTTCCTCCTCTTCGTAAAAAGAAATCCCCCTCTGCTTTCTCTGTAATGTTAAGGTTATTTTATGACCTGTAATTGTCCTTGTCAAGTGAGGTTCCCCTCTGCTATAATAAGAAAAAAGGAGGCTCTAATGAGAAAAAATAAAAATAAGCCAGAAACTGTTGATACTTCTTCTGTTTCTGAGACAGAAGAACTCAACGTTCCCAGAAAGAAAAAAAAGAAAACAGGACTGGTCGTTTTTCTGATCATACTCGTTCTTGCTGTTGCTGGTGCAGCGGCCTGCTATTTTATGGAACGACAGAAACCGATCTCCACAACCAGAAACTATCTTGAGAATGTTCAGGCGATGAACTTCGATGGTATGAAAAATCTTCTGCAGAGCAATGATATGTCTGCCCTGGACAATGCCGATATCACAAGTGAGGCTTACACCAACTTCTTCAAAGCCATCAATCAGAAGATGACTTTTGAGATCCGTAAGACGAAATTCAATATCCAGAATGGAACTGCAACTGTAACCGCACATATCAAATATATTGATGGCTCCGATATTTACAAAGAAGCTGTCACTGAATTTTTTCAACAGATTGCATCTTCCGCATTCTCAGGTGAGACAACAACAGCAGAAGAAACCCAGAAGAAGCTTGCCGCTCTTCTTGAGGAAAAGTCAGGTTCCGTAGCCGATAAGTTTACAGAAACGGATATCAGTTATCCTCTTATCAAGGCTGACGGCAAATGGAAGATCGTCTCTCTGGATGATGAGACAGTTAAGATCATGTCCGCTAATTTTGTCAATGTGCAGGATGAGATCACGCAGCCGCTTTCTGAGTCCGGAACTTCTGATTCATCAGCCACACCGACTTCCGACAGTTCTATTGATATGACTACTGACAAATTCGCCATTCATTATACCAGCTGTCGTGTTACCAATGATTATGCCGGAAATCCCTGCATCCTGATCTATTACGATTATACCAACAAAAACAGTTCACCTTCCAGTGCTATGACAGATGTTCGTCTTCAGGCGATACAGAATGGACAGACACTGGAAATCACCCTTCCTGCTGAGGATGATACTTCTGTAGATCAGTTCATATCCGAGGTAAATCCTGGCCAGACAGTGAATGTGTGTCAGGTATTTTCCCTCAAAGATAAATCTGACATAACTATTCAGGCGAGCGATAATTATGCTATTGGCGGTGGAACCGTTACTTCTCAGATTTTAAAAGTTCAATAATTTTTTACGAAATATTCGCAGTAAATCTACTGCGAATATTTTTTTTACTTTATGGAATACTAAAACCACAAGAACAAGGAAAGGATGATCATCTATGGAAAATAAATTTCTGAACTGTTTCGCATTAACTGTTTCTATCATTGGAGCTCTAAACTGGGGACTGATCGGATTTTTTAATCTGAACCTTGTGGCCCTCCTTTTTGGAAGCATGAGCTGGATTTCCAGAATCATTTATGCTCTGGTAGGACTCTGTGGTCTTTATCTGTTTTCTTTCTATGGAATGACAGCTGAAGATCAGACAAAAGTCAGCTGAAGATCAAAAAGAAAAGGACTCTGAATTCTCAGAGTCCTTAAGAGCGATAGACGGGGCTCGAACCCGCGGTCTCGACCTTGGCAAGGTCGCGCGTTACCAACTACGCCACTATCGCATAAGAGCGGGTGATGGGAATCGAACCCACGTATCCAGCTTGGAAGGCTGGTGTTCTACCATTGAACTACACCCGCATATCGCTGTGCTTGCGTTGCGTTTGTGTTTCGCTCGCTTCAACGATATTGAGTATATCTTATTACTCAGTATTTGTCAACAGGTTTTTTTAACTTTTTTCAATTTTTTTTATTTTATATTTTTTCCTGTTTTTATATCATAAATCCTCAATTTTCCCAGTCCCAGACATCTGCTTTGGAAACAGCACTTCTGGACTTCTTGATCACAAGTTCCGGACTCTTGGCACTGACCTTGGTATTAGCCGGAATTGATTCTGTAATAAATGTATTACCACCGATGATCGTATTCTCACCAATAACAGTCTCTCCTCCAAGTACAGAAGCATTCGAATAAATTGTCACATTATCACAAATAGTCGGATGACGTTTGATGTTTGCAAGCTGCTGTCCCTGTCTGGTGGAAAGTGCTCCGAGCGTCACACCCTGATAAAGCTTCACATTGCGTCCAATCTCTGTCGTCTCACCGATGACAACACCGGTTCCATGGTCGATAAAGAAATAATCTCCGATCGTCGCACCCGGGTTAATATCAATGCCAGTCTTGCCATGTGCATATTCTGTCATAATTCTCGGAATATACGGAACTTCTTCTTTATATAAAATATGTGCCAGACGATATACATAAATCGCAAACAATCCTGGATAAGAAGAAATGATCTCTTCTTTACTCTTTGCTGCCGGGTCTCCATCAAAGCCCGCCTGAACATCCTTCAAAAGGCGCTGCTGCACATCAGGAAGCTGTTCAAAAAATCCACCACAGATACGATCCGCTTCTTCTGATGCCCCATCCTGTTCCATTTGGGGATTCGCATACAGAAGTGCAATTTCTATCTGTTCTTTAAGTCTGTCATAAAGATCATTCAGACGATATCCCGCAAAATGCTCCGGAAACATCTTTGCCGCAGAGTCATTCCAGAAATATCCTGGAAAAATAATGGAACGAAGTTCCTTGACCATATCGATTACTGCTGCCCTGCTTGGAAGCTCCCTGTTATTTTGGGGCATAAATAATTCTTCGTTTCTATAATTCTGGGTCAGAACTTCTGTAGCTCTGACGATTACATCTTTTTTTCTGTTCATGGATCTAAACCTCTTTCCGCAATTTCTGCAAAGATGCTAATACCTGATGTATTACTACTCTGCGGATTTCTTTCTTTATATCATATTATAGGATTCTTTTTCCGTCAATAAAAGATTCTTTTTCTGTACAAAAAAGAATTGACCTTTCGCTGCTCAGACTATATAATGGAACATGGTCAGGACATTTTGTTTTGAGTCCGGAGATGTACCCAAGTGGCTGAAGGGTCCGCACTCGAAATGCGGTAGGCCGGGCAACCGGTGCGAGGGTTCAAATCCCTCCATCTCCGCTTGACAAACAGAATATTATCTGCTATAATTCATTTTGTTGCAGATAAAGTTGCAATTATTACAATAATATAGGGGATTGGTCAAATGGTATGATAGGGGTCTCCAAAACCTTTGGTGGGAGTTCGATTCTCTCATCCCCTGCTTAACAAAGCGTGTAAACCTTGAATAAGGATTACACGCTTTATTTTTTATCTCAGATCCCATATTTTTTCAGATCAACTTTCCCATCGATCACTTCCACGCCATCTGCCTTTAGAAGTTTTGCCTGTGCACCCTTTCCCCCAAAAGCAAATTCTCCTGCCAGTTCTCCCTTCGCATTTACGACACGAAAACAGGGTATATGCTCCGGATCCGGATTTTTATGAAGAGCATTTCCCACAGCTCTTGCCATTTTTGCATCACCGGCCATCTCTGCAACCTTTCCATAAGTTGCCACATGTCCTTTCGGAATCCTTTTGACTGCTTCATAAATGCGCTTCGTCGGGCTGTCTGAGATAATATCATAGCTTTCTGCGATCATCCTTCTGATATCTTCATCTGGTATGCTTCCATCCAGAATGATCGTATTCCAGTGTTCTTTATTCTGATGGTATCCAGCAATGACGGAATCGTAAGCTGCACGCCAGAAATCGCGCCATTCCGGACTTACCTTCACATTCAGATTAATATAACCATTTCTCTCATAAATCCACAGAAATGCTTTTTTGCTTTCCTTCACTCTCACCAGCTGCCAGTTTGGATCACGAAAGGGTCTGTCTTCATATACATTCTGAAAGGACATCCCATATTCAAGTGCTTCTTCACGTGTCAACATAACTGCTCATCTCCATTTTCTCAATCTTGTAAGCGAAATACCCGGAGCAAAACTCCGGGTATCATTTTGGATCATATTCTAATGCTGTCAGATAGCAAGCAAGTTTTTGATTGCTTCTATATACACAAGCACTGCCTGTTCCATGCCTGATACAAGAATAAATTCATCTGCACCATGGATACGGTAGTCGATTCCAGGCATTTCAGGACCAAATGCAATAATATTCTTAAGTGATTTTGCATAGGTTCCTCCACCGATTACCATTGGTTTATTTTCTGTATCACCGGTTACATCCACATAAGCTTTGTAAAGTGCATTGACAAGAGGAGATTCTTTTGGGAAAAACAGTGCATCTCCGATTCCGAGAAGTTCAATACGTCCATTCTCATCCTCAAGTTGACCTTCGCACATCTTACGGATCTCATCTGCTTTCAGAGTAACCGGAACGCGGATATCGATTGTGCATGTAATCTGTCCATCCTCTGTCTTAACGATTCCATTACACAAAGTCAGCTCACCATATTCATCCTCAAATTTAAGTCCAACACCTGAACCATCACAGGCTGTACCTATATGCGCATTATAAAATTTCACAAAATCATCTTCAAATCCGGCTTTTGCAAGACATTCACAGATTACTCCTGCTGCATTAACTCCCAACGTTGGTGTACTTGCATGTGCCGGAATTCCCTTTGCATAAATACTGATCTGTCCGTTCTCTTCCGTCACTTTATATTCCTGGAGTTTGGTTTCTGCAAAAACTGCCTCCAGTTTATCCTTCAGTCCCTCTTCTGCCGGGATGACTGTATTACAGGTGTCACATACTGCATTGGAAACAAATCCGCCATTCATGGAAATAATTCTGGTATTCTTTGAATGCGCCTTCATTATTACCATGCCCTTCTCGCCATGAATACACGGAAAACTTGCATCCGGAGTAAATCCACAGGTTACTTCTTCCGCAACTTTATTGTAATGTTCCATACATTTGGAACCAGTTTCCTCATTGCAGCCCATGATGAGGCGAACTCTTTTATTCAGTTTCACTCCAGAATCACGGAGAAGTTTCATTGCATAAAGTGCCTCCAGGACCGGTCCCTTATCATCTGTCGTACCACGTCCATAAACATGGTCTCCATCACGGGTAAGAGTAAAAGGATCATATGTCCAGTCACCGCCTACCGGCACAATATCAAGATGTCCGGCAATTCCAACGATTTCCTCTCCTTCTCCCATCTCTGCATATCCACAGTAATTGTCCAGATTTACGGTCTTAAAACCAAGTTCATCAGCAATCTTAAGGCCTTCCTCCAAAGCCTTTGCAGGTCCTTCACCAAAAGGCATTCCCTCTGCCGGAGTACCTAGCTGTGAGTCAATTGCAACAAGTCTTCCGAGATTATTGAGCATTTCTTCTGATAATTCATGAATCTGTTCTTTTATATCCATAACTGCCTCCCATTTATTTCAGTTTTTGCTAAAAACTTATCTTCTCCTATCCTAGCAGATATTTCTTATTCAATCAACTCTTTCTCTACATTTTCAAATCCAATTCTCTCAATCGTTTCCGCAAAGCGTTCTCCCTTCATACCATTGTCTCTGAAAAATAGAATTGCTTTTTCAATAACATTGAGAGCTTCTTCTTTTGTGGTAAAAATTTTGTTAAGTGCTCTTCCCTTTGCCGTTTTTTTGCCCCAGCGTCCTCCGATATAGATTTTATATCCATAAGTGCCATCTTCAATTGTATGGAAAGGACATTTTCCTATACAGCGTCCACAATGCCTGCACTGTTCTTCGTCAATCTGAATTTTTCCGTCTGCAACTTTTGCCACATGGTTCGGGCATACCGCCTCTATCGCACATTTTTTGCAGCCTTTACACATATCTGTGTCAACCACCGGAATTCTCTGTCCGATAATCCCCACATCATTCAGATTCGGCTTTACACAGTTATTCGGACATCCACCTACAGCAATCTTAAATTTATGTGGCAGTGCAACCTCTCTGTATCCTTCATAAAAGCGCTTATAAATCTCCTCAGAAAGTGCATAGGAATCCAGAAGGCCATATTGGCAGGTTGTTCCCTTGCAGGATACCACCGGCCGCACTTTAGCACCAGTTCCTCCCGTCACCAGACCTTCTTTTGCAATAAACTGCTGAAATTCATTAATCTTATCATAAGGAATTCCCTGTATCTCCACAGAAAGTCTTGTCGTATACAGAAGATTTCCATTTCCAAATTTCTCTGCCGCATCTGCCATACAGCGATGCTGTGCAGCTGTTACCTTGCCATTTACAGTAAGTACACGTGCGGAAAACAGATCTGTTCCTCTGTTATTCAAAAAGCCCATTCCTTTTACTCTTTTTTCATCTTCTTTGCTGACAGTTAATGCTGACATATCTTATCTCCCATCCTGTTTCTTATTTATTCGTAACAGTTCAGTATCCTCACAGTTACAAGTCAAAATGTTATTGTTCACAGTTACGTCAAAATTCATTTTGCTGGCTCACATTCATAATATACCACTTGAGTATGTATTTGAAAAATGATATTATTTTATAGAAACAATAGGTATTATCTATATCAAAAGGAAACAAAATAAAACAAAATGACTATAAGACATCTGACTATTTTTGTTGCAGTAGCTGACCATGGTTCTATGAGCGCCGCTGCTTCTTATTTATATTTATCGCAGCCTACCATAAGCCAGGCAATCCGTGAACTGGAAAAACACTATAACGGACTTTTGTTTGAACGTCTCGGCAGAAAATTATATCTCACAGAACGTGGCAGACTGTTGCTTCCACAGGCACGAAATCTGATCCGGCAGTTTCAGCAGATCGAAGAACTGATGTTAAACCAGGGGCAGTCCTCTACCTTGAAACTTGGTTCCACAATCACGGTCGGAACCTGCCTTACACCGTTTCTGATTCCGAAGCTTCAAAAACTCTGTCCGGAAGTCCGGGTTCATTCCTATGTGAGTAATACCAAGGACATTGAACAAAAGCTTCTTCGTTCTGAACTGGATGTGGGAATTGTAGAAGGTGAGGTTCTTTCCTCGGATCTTAGCGTTCTCCCGATCATAGATGACTGTCTGGTACTTGCCGTAGGTAAAGATCATCCTTTTTATCAGAAAAATTATATTCAGGTGCAGGATCTTGCCGAAGAATCCTTTGCCATGCGTGAGCAGGGAAGCGGAACTCGACAGCTCTTTGAGGAATATATCACCCGACATCAGATTTCTGTCCAGACAGTCTGGGAATCCAACTGTCCCCGTACACTTCTGAATGCAGTGCTTTATGACCAGGTTCTTTCTGTCATGTCTCTTCGACTTATGAAACATGAGATCCACCATAATACAATCCGTGTTTTTTATAACCAGAATGGAGAATGGAATCGCAAGTTCAAGCTTGTCTATCACAAAAACAAATTTCTGACTCCTGCGATCTATGCACTTGAAAAACTGCTTCACACCTATAAAAACATAAAACTACCCGAAAATATGGGAATACTGGAGTAAAAAACAAATCTCACACTTATGTAATAAAGGAACTTTTCTTATGGAAAAATATATTCATCTTACCGTTGCATCGGATTCAGATGTTTTTACCGTCGGACAGTTTCTCCGTTCTCAGGGACATCTGACAAAAAAACAGATCAGCCGTGCCAAATTTTATCCTGATGGCATTCAGAAAAACGGTGTCCGATGCCGCATCACGGAACCTGTATTTGCCGGTGACGAGATCCGTGTCTGCCTGGAAACTTCCGAAATGGATTTTGTCCAGCTTATTTCAGAGGATTTTTCTTCTCTTGACATTCTGTATGAAGACCAGGATGTCCTTGCCGTAAGCAAACCAGCCGGAATACTTACTCATCCATCCGGCATACATTATGCAGATACCCTTTCCAATCAGGTAGCTGCCTATTTCCAGAATAAAAAGGACTCCGTTCGTGTCCGCCCAATCGGACGGCTCGACAAGGAGACCTCGGGCATTGTTCTGTTTGCCAAAAACAGGGTGGCTGCACAGCGGCTTTTGGTGCAGCGTAAAGAACATATTTTGCAGAAAGAATATCTTGCCGTTGTGGATGGCTATCTGCCCCAGGACTCCCCTGATAGCTGGCATACGATTTCTTTTCCTGTAAAAAAAGTATCTGACCATCCGCTGCGAATGCAGACTGTTCTCAATTCTGACGCTAATTGTACCGCAGATACTTCTTTACTACTGCCTGCGCTCACCCATTACTGTACGATTTACAGCACAGTAAACTGGTCATTGATATCTCTCCGTCTCGATACCGGACGCACACATCAGATTCGTGTCCATATGCAGGCACTCGGGCATCCACTTCTGGGCGATAGCTTATATTATAAAAAAGAAACGACATCTTCACCTGTACTGCCTGCATTCACTCGCACTGCTCTTCATGCCTGGAAAATAAACTTCCGACAGCCATTTGAACAGAATGAGATCCAACTGACCGGAGAATTACCTGAGGATTTCAAGCAGCTGGTATCTTATTTACATCCACTTTTTCTACCTTGACAGAGGTATTTTTTCATGTAAAAATACTTTTAGTGATTATTTTATTTTGGAGGTTTTTTATGTCAGATCAGGTTCGTGATATGACCACCGGCTCTCCATCAAAGCTTATTCTACTGTTTGCAGTACCACTGATGCTCGGCAATGTATGTCAGCAGCTTTATACCATGGTAGATACTGTTATTGTAGGGCAGATTGCCGGTGTACAGGCTTTGGCTGCCCTCGGTGCAGTAGAATGGATCATGTGGATGGTTCTTGGTGTATCTACCGGCATTACGCAGGGATTTGCGATTCTTATGGCTCAGGATTACGGAGCACAAAAATGGCGTAAACTAAAACAGACGGTAGCTCATAGTTACAGGCTGACCGCAATGACTGCTGTACTTCTTTTTATCATCAGTCAGGCAGGAGCTTATTGGATCCTTACTCTTTTGAACACTCCGGATAATATTATAGGAATGTCTCTTCTTTATCTGCGGATCGTGTTCTGTGGAATCCCTGTTGTAGCTGCCTATAATATTTTTGCCAGTGTCCTTCGTTCTCTCGGAAACAGTCGCACACCATTGATTGCCATGGTAATTGCAGCAATTATCAATATTATTCTGGATCTGATTTTTGTCGGACAATTTCATATGAACGTCGCAGGTGCTGCACTTGCAACTGTTATTGCCCAGGCCTTTTCAGCAATATATTGTTTCTTTGCAGTCCGTAAAATTGATATTGTACATATAACAAGAGAGGATTTTCAGGCTGTACCAGGACTCAACCGTAAGCTTCTTACCCTGGGTACTCCGATTCTTTTTCAGGATGTAATCATCTCAGTGGGTGGTCTTGTCGTACAGTTTGTCGTTAATGGTTATGGTTTTCTTTTTGTTGCAGGCTTTACTGCTACAAATAAGCTTTATGGGATCCTGGAGATGGCTGCTATCTCCTATGGATATGCAATTGTGACTTATGTCGGACAGAATCTTGGAGCCGAAAAAATCACCCGGATCAAAAGGGGCGTTCGTGCCAGTGCTGTACTTGCTTTTCTTACTTCTGTTTTTATTTCAATGGTCATGTTTATATTTGGCAAGCGTATCCTGACTGCTTTTATTTCCGGCGATCCGTCACAGACGGAACAGGTACTTAATATTGCATGGCATTATCTTTCGATTATGGCAAGTGTTTTATTTATTCTTTATTTTCTTTATGTTTACAGATCTGCTCTTCAGGGACTTGGAAACACAATAATTCCTATGATAAGCGGTATTGTTGAGTTTTTTGTACGAGTAGGTATAGCGTTATTTCTCCCAAAACTTATGGGACAGAATGGAATTTTTTATGCAGAGATTGCTGCATGGACAGGAGCTGCTGTTCTTCTGGCAGCCAGTTATTATATCGATATTCGTAAAATCAAATAAAAGTAATGTTTCACAATGGTTTCCAGGTCATTCTGGGAACCATTGTTTACAGAAAATTTTAACAGAAAAAAACCAGAGCAAATTTTGCTCTGGTTTTTCATATCGTATCTTCAAAACCACATACATGTTGACATTTAAGAATCAATCTAACCATGCTTACGTTCGAAATCGGTCACCTCATGACTTCGTCATTCGGTGTCATTTGCTCGCAAATGTCCAATCCAGTCTGCAAACAGCACTCCATGAGTAAACTCATTCCGTTCTGTTTCCTTCCTGTCTTGACCGCTTTCTCACTAGTTGGTCAAGCCCTCACCCTATTAGTAGCAGTCAGCTCCATACGTTACCGTACTTCCACCTCTGCCCTATCAACCTCGTCGTCTTCAAGGGGGTTTACTCCTTTCGGATGGGATATCTCATCTTGAGGGGGGCTTCAC
>NZ_WWVR01000091.1 GCF_009883055.1 Blautia sp. BIOML-A1
GCTATCCTCGCGTGCCCCGCGATTTTTTGCCCGGACACGGGCATATTTCTTACTTATTGTCTTGTCCGGATACGGACTTTTTATTGTGCTGTCATGCACATTCTGTAAAGATTCTTTTTCCCTCATTCATGATGTTCACTGCTGCATTTACATCACGATCCATTCTGCTTCCACATTCACAGTAATAAATTCTTTCAGATAAAGACAATTCGGCTTTTTTCTTTCCGCATACACTGCATATCTTACTGGATGCGAAATAACGATTTACTTTGATCAGATATTTTCCGCGTTCCTCCAGTTTATATTCCAGCATAGACAGAAACAGACCATATCCATTATCATATATACCTTTCCCAAAATGAAGTCCTCCTGCCATGCCTTTCAGATCCAGGTCTTCCACGCATACTGCATCGTAGTTCTCTGCAAGACCTGCACTGAGTTTATGCTGGAAATCTTTTCTCTGATTTCGGATCTTTTCATGACACAGCGCAACCCGTTTCTTCTGTTTTTCATAATTCCGACTGCCTCTCTGGCATCTGGACAGTTTCCGCTGTTCCCGTGCAAGCTTTTTCTCTGTATTCCGGTAGAACATCGGATATCCGGCTCTTTCACCGGTAGAAAATACACACATCCCATGCATGGCAAAATCAATCCCCAGAAATTTTTCTGCCGGTCTTTTTTCTACTGTTTGGTTTTCACAGCAAAATAACAGACTTGCAAAATATTTTCCGGATGNTCAATCCTTTCCATTGCCAAAAGTAGGAATAAAAAACCCCAGTGCTGCAACACTGGGGTTTTTCTTTGTACTTCCACTATGGATGCTTTCTTTTTTTGCCTACTGGCATTATAGCATATGCAAAAAAGTAATTCAATATGCTTTCTGGAATGGCTTTGAAAATAAAACCTCATTTCTAAAAGAAAACGAAATTTTATAAAGAAATCGTGACATGCTCCCACCACTTAAATCTCTGATTTTGAAGTGGGGGCTTCTTGCTCAATGGCTCTACTGAGCCAAGTATCTACAAGCTATCCTCGCGTGCCCCGCGATTTTTTGCCCGGACACGGGCATATTTCTTACTTATTGTCTTGTCCGGATACGGACTTTTTATTGTGCTGTCATGCACATTCTGCAAAGATTCTTTTTCCCTCATTCATGATGTTCACTGCTGCATTTACATCACGATCCATTCTGCTTCCACATTCACAGTAATAAATTCTTTCAGATAAAGACAATTCGGCTTTTTTCTTTCCGCATACACTGCATATCTTACTGGATGCGAAATAACGATTTACTTTGATCAGATATTTTCCGCGTTCCTCCAGTTTATATTCCAGCATAGACAGAAACAGACCATATCCATTATCATATATACCTTTCCCAAAATGAAGTCCTCCTGCCATGCCTTTCAGATCCAGGTCTTCCACGCATACTGCATCGTAGTTCTCTGCAAGACCTGCACTGAGTTTATGCTGGAAATCTTTTCTCTGATTTCGGATCTTTTCATGACACAGNATTTCTAAAAGAAAACGAAATTTTATAAAGAAATCGTGACATGCTCCCACCACTTAAATCTCTGATTTTGAAGTGGGGGCTTCTTGCTCAATGGCTCTACTGAGCCAAGTATCTACAAGCTATCCTCGCGTGCCCCGCGATTTTTTGCCCGGACACGGGCATATTTCTTACTTATTGTCTTGTCCGGATACGGACTTTTTATTGTGCTGTCATGCACATTCTGTAAAGATTCTTTTTCCCTCATTCATGATGTTCACTGCTGCATTTACATCACGATCCATTCTGCTTCCACATTCACAGTAATAAATTCTTTCAGATAAAGACAATTCGGCTTTTTTCTTTCCGCATACACTGCATATCTTACTGGATGCGAAATAACGATTTACTTTGATCAGATATTTTCCGCGTTCCTCCAGTTTATATTCCAGCATAGACAGAAACAGACCATATCCATTATCATATATACCTTTCCCAAAATGAAGTCCTCCTGCCATGCCTTTCAGATCCAGGTCTTCCACGCATACTGCATCGTAGTTCTCTGCAAGACCTGCACTGAGTTTATGCTGGAAATCTTTTCTCTGATTTCGGATCTTTTCATGACACAGTGCAACCCGTTTCTTCTGTTTTTCATAATTCCGACTGCCTCTCTGGCATCTGGACAGTTTCCGCTGTTCCCGTGCAAGCTTTTTCTCTGTATTCCGGTAGAACATCGGATATCCGGCTCTTTCACCGGTAGAAAATACACACATCCCATGCATGGCAAAATCAATCCCCAGAAATTTTTCTGCCGGTCTTTTTTCTGCTGTTTGGTTTTCACAGCAAAATAANGATGCAAAATAACGATCTACTTTGATCAGATATTTTCCGCGTTCCTCCAGTTTATATTCCAGCATAGACAGGAACAGGCCATATCCATTATCATGTACGCCTTTTCCAAAATGAAGTCCTCCTGCCATCCCTTTCAGATCCAGGTCTTCCACGCATACTGCATCGTAGTTCTCTGCAAGACCTGCACTGAGTTTATGCTGGAAATCTTTTCTCTGATTTCGGATCTTTTCATGACACAGTGCAACCCGTTTCTTCTGTTTTTCATAATTCCGACTGCCTCTCTGACATCTGGACAGTTTCCGCTGTTCCCGTGCAAG
>NZ_WWVR01000014.1 GCF_009883055.1 Blautia sp. BIOML-A1
GATTCCAGTAGTACCGCTTTATAGCGGGCCAGTAAAAGTGCTTGCGATACCGCTCTTTGGGGCGAGCAGTAACAATGGCCCTTTGGAGGGCCAGGGATAAACCACCAGTTGAACTGGTGGTTGCTAACTTAGAAACCACAGTTCTGCGAAACAGTCGTGATCGTCTCAGAGGTATTTCTCAGCATGGTACACGCCATCTGCAGGCGGTACTCTTTGAGATAAGCACCCGGTGAAATATGGATTTCTTCCTGAAAACATCGAAGTGCTTCTCTTTTGCTTACTTTCGCAACAGCCGCAATATCGCTCAGAGAATTTTCATTTCCATACTCCTGATGGATAAAAGTCAGCATTTCTTTGAGACGTTCTTCCTTTTCTGAGGTACGAAGTTTTGCTGATTCTGCCTCCACACCTAACATGTGAATAAAATCGATCCACATCTCTGCCATCTTATTGCGAAAGGCCATCTCATATCCAAATGCCTTTTTATCCTGGATTCGATCCATTTCCTGCATATCTTCCAGCACTTTCCTCTGCATTTCACTCTCCTGGTACAGCACCGCCGCCTGAAATTTATAATCCTGCAGAACAGATCTGATATATTTTTTATCCAGAAAACTCCCCTCTTCGGCCAGAAACTCGGGACGCAGCATAAAAACCTGATATCTGACATATCCTGTGCCTTTTTGGACAGTTACCTGATGCATTACATTTGCATTTACAAAAATTTCCTCTATTCTTTTCAAGCATATCTGCTTTCCAGCTGTCCAATACTCTAATTCTCCTTCCAGCACATAAACAAACTCCAATTCTTCATGCCAATGCCATGTGATGATCTGTTTTTTCCGCTTTCAGTCACCTCTCTGATGCAACAGGGATAGTCTGATTTCAGATCAAACATATCCTCTTTATTCGTATCTGTAACGATCAGATCCTCTGGAAACATTCCTTCACCTCTTTTTGATTTGGCGTTATTTTACCATATATTTGGCGATATTTCTATTATATAAGCGTTATTTTTATAAAAACGAATAACTTACACAAACGTTCAAAAGGAGGATTGTTTATGACTTACGATTTATTCCATCAGTTACTCTATATCAGCTCCAAACAGAACGATTCCTCTGAATTTCTTCATAAACTGGAATCTATGACTGCTTCTGAAGTCCTGCAGCACTACACATCCTTACAGATTCCTCCTGAAAATTCAGAACCTGCACCCGATTCTGTGAATCTTTTATAAGTTACGTAAAAAATCCCCCGAAATCGACACTCTTGTAAAGTGTTTCCGAATTTCGGGGGATTGAAATATTCTGACTTAACTCAAATCAGTGATTACATTCCAGCCTGAGCTGCAACTTCTGCTGCAAAGTCATCCTGACGTTTTTCGATACCATCACCTGTCTCGTAACGAACGAAACCTTTGATTGTGATCTTAGCGCCGTTTGCTTTTGCAACTTCTTCTACGTATTTACCAACGGACTGTTTTCCGTCTTCTGCTTTAACGTATACCTGGTCAAGAAGGCAGATTTCTTTGAGTTCTTTCTTGATACGTCCAGTGATCATACCCTGGATAACCTTTTCCGGTTTCTGGGATTCTTTAGGATCGTTCTGGATCTGAGCAAGAAGGATTTCTTTTTCATGCTCGATGTACTCAGCACTTACTTCGCTGTCGCTTGTGTACTGCGGTTTCAGAGCTGCGATCTGCATTGCTACGTTTCTAGCCATTTCTTTAACTGCATCGTTAACAACATCTGTCTCAACATCTACAAGAACGCCGATCTTTCCACCCATATGTGTGTAGGAAGCAACGAAACCGTTGTCTTCTTTCACCTGAGCGAATCTTCTGATGTTCATGTTCTCGCCGATAACTGCAACCTGAGCTGCAAGAGCTTCTTTTACAGTCTTGGTTGTATCAAGTGCCCATGCTTCAGCAAGGAAAGCATCGATATCTGCTGCGGAAGTAGTAAGTGCCTGTGCTGCAACGTCTGCAACATAGCTCTGGAATTTTTCGTTTTTAGCAACGAAGTCTGTCTCAGAGTTAACTTCTACAACAACTGCGCTCTTACCGTCTTCAGCAACGAGAGTCTTGCAAAGACCTTCTGCTGCAACACGGCTTGCTTTTTTCTGAGCTGTAGCAAGACCTTTTTCACGCAGGAATTCTACTGCTTTGTCCATATCGCCATCTGTAGCTGTAAGAGCTTTCTTACAATCCATCATTCCGGCACCGGTCAGTTCTCTTAATTCTTTTACCTGAGCTGCTGTAATAGCCATTGTATTTTCCTCCTGGAATTATTAAATTAATTATTCCTCTGTAGCTTCTTCAACTTCTGCTTCTTCAGCTTCTGTTGTTCCCTGATTTGCTTCGATAACAGCATCTGCCATTTTGGAAACGATCAGTTTTACGGCACGGATAGCATCATCGTTACCCGGGATCACATAGTCAAGTTCTTCCGGATCACAGTTTGTATCGCAGATACCGATAAGCGGAATACCTAATGTATGAGCTTCCTGAACGCAGATTCTTTCTTTCTTAGGATCAACGATGAAGATTGCGTCTGGGAGACGTTTCATCTCTTTGATACCGCCAAGGTTTTTCTGCAGTTTAGCAAGTTCTTTTCTTAATTCAATAACTTCTTTCTTTGGAAGTACTTCGAAAGTTCCATCAGCTTCCATAGCTTCGATTTCTTTCAGTCTTGCAATACGGCTCTGGATTGTCTTGAAGTTTGTAAGCATACCTCCAAGCCATCTTTCGTTTACATAGTACTGTCCGCAACGCTCTGCTTCAACTTTGATAGCATCCTGAGCCTGTTTTTTAGTACCAACGAAAAGAATGTTTCCGCCGTTAGCTACGATATCAGCTACTGCATTGTAAGCATCGTCAACCATACCTACAGACTGCTGAAGGTCGATGATATAAATACCATTTCTTTCTGTGTAGATATACGGAGCCATTTTAGGGTTCCATCTTCTTGTCTGATGTCCGAAATGAACACCTGCTTCCAAAAGCTGTTTCATTGAAATAACGCTCATGATTTTTCTCCTTTTTGGTTAAATTCTTCCGCACAGATCACTTTCTATCCGGACCCAACCTCACACTGTAAGGGCACCATCCATCGGAATCTCTGTACGTGACTTTTTATTTGTGTGTCTCTGCACACATTGCAACTTCTAGAGTATAGCATAAGAAAACCCTCTGTGTAAAGAGGGTTTTCGCAGTTTTTGTTAACTTTTTGTGATATTGTAACTGTTTACGGTGGAAGTTACTCCGTGCGGTTCAGAAATACCACTACGTTTTCTATTCAGTGCATGCGCTTATTTGCCGTCAGTCGCGCAAACTCGGCTTCGCCTCAGACAGTGCGCTTGGTGACGGCAGCTTGCCTGCACTTCATGACGAAAGCCTCGTAAGTATTTCTGTCCCTGCACGGAAGAACTTTCCACCTGCGATATGTTACAAAAGCAAACGCATTTATTTACAGGGAACTGCGAGGATACTGATCCGTTACGATATTGTCATAAAACAGCCAGAAAGACTTCCTGTACATAGCTCATATAATACTCGTGAGGCTTTCGTCATGAGATGCAGGCAAACTGTCACCACCAAGCACATTGTTCGAGGCTTCGCCGAGTTTGTGCGACTGGTGACAAATAAGTGCATGCATCGAATAGAAAACGCAACGGTATTTTTGAGCCTGTACAGGAAATTTTCTGGCGTATCATACAATATCACATATACCTACCATCTTCTAAGTTCTCTTACTTCATCGTCTGTAAGAGGACGGCAATCTCCCTTCTTTAGATCATCCGGTAAAGTAAGGGATCCCATGGCGATTCTCTTGAGATAGATAACAGGTGTTCCGACTGCTGCCATCATGCGTTTCACCTGATGGAATTTTCCTTCATGGATCGTCAGATGCAGTTCTGTATAGACTTCTGGCAGATTTTCTCGGCGGACGCGTCCTGGTTCTGGTTCACCTGCGCCCTCCCAGCTGCCGCCTACAATCTCTGCTTTTGCAGGCATCGTCAGATTTTTTTCACCGATATCTACACCGTTTTCCAGTTTTTCAATCTTTTCCACTGTAAGCTTTCCTTCCACGCGGACGAAGTAGGTTTTATCCACATGTTTTCCCGGTGCAAGAAGCTCATGTGCCAGCATACCGTCATCTGTAATAAGAAGTAATCCCTCTGTGTCTTTGTCAAGTCTTCCTACCGGAAAAAGCCCTTTCCTGTCAGATGGTACATATTCCATTACTGTTCTGTCATTACGGTCTTCTGTGGCACTGACGCAGCCGGCAGGTTTATTCAGAAGATAATAGACAAACTCCGGTGCTGCACTGACCATTTCCCCGGCAAATATAACTTCATCCTTATCCGGTTCAACCTTCAGTTCCGGTTTCTTAGCCGGTGTTCCATTAACCTGAACCTGTCCCTTCTGTATAAATTTTTTTACTTCGCTTCTCGTACCCTTTCCTGCATCCGCAAGAAACTTGTCCAGCCTTACTGCCTTTGCCATATCTACTCCTTATTCTGTCTCAGATGAATCTGAATCGCTGCTGCTTTCCAGATAGATTGAAGTTGGTTCGTCTGCCCCACCTATAATTTCCTGTGAGGTCAGATTTTCACCATCGTCTATATATCCAGTTGCTTCATTTATTGCCGGTGCATCCATCTGCATACTACTCTGTGTGATTCCCAGCTCTGTAATTTTTTCTTTTACGAAATCAGGCAGTTTCTCTGTCTTCAATCCATATCCATTCACAGCCTCGCCTTTATCCGTATACACAGATACATAAATATTCTGATAGATCTCGGAATCTTTGTCAACGTATCCATTATATCTTACAGTCAATGCCTCTTTCAGAGCTTTTATTTCTTCTTGATTTTCATACGTCACATCTTCCTGCTGACCATTTTCATCATTAAAATAGCTCAGCATGATCTTTTCAATATCCAGATCTTCTACCGTCAGAGGATAACCTGTTTCCTTAAGAACTGCAAGAGTATTTTTAAATGAAGGATATATACCGACTATCCATTCTGCATACTGTACATCTGCATTAGTATTTCCCGGCATCATATTATTCACATTCTGTTTGCCAGGAAACTGATAAGCAAAATCAATTTTAACCTCAGGTGTCTGCAGGAAATCTTCTGCTGTTGCAGCGTTCACATCCTTCTTCATTGCTTCCAGGAGCTGCTTTATTTTGTCAGGATCATTCTGGAAGATACTGTATCCATTTCCACTTGCATCGTTCAGTCCAATATTTTTCAGATATTTCTGATCAAGCTCAAGAAAACCAAATTTCTGTTCTTTCAGATTTTCTTCTTCATATAAACCTTTTACAAGCGAGTTTAACGTTTCTGTCTTTATCCAGTATTTTCGGTAGATTTCTCTTCCAGATTTAAGTGTGTATTTTATACTTGAATAATATGTATAATCTCCGTCGATTGCCTCACTTTTTGGATTGCCGGCAACGATATCCTGAAGAGCCCTATAAGTCTGGTCGCCTATACCATTTTTACCCGTAAATGCCATAGCAGGTTCTGCCCAGTTATTTGCACCTGTTATTTTATAGTCTCCATCTTTTGTCTTTTGAACATTCTCATAATAGTCCTGATCAAAAGACATCATGTTGAGATTCACAGATGCAATATCTTCCTGTTTTGGAATATAGCTTTCAAAATGCAGCAGGTCTTTCTGATAGATCAGCGCACAGACCGCTACAAATGCTCCTGCAATTACCAGCTGTAACTTTTTCGCAAAAAAGCCCTGAAAGCTCATCTGATATATTGTTTCTAACAGCCCGTGCATTACGACTGTTCCAAGTATCATTCCGAAAACCCACCAGAGAATTCTGATTTTTCCGGTAGTAAGCGGATAGAATATCCAGCCGACTGCAAGGCCGCCCGGAACCACGACCATAAATCTCACTACCGTTGAAACCCACGGATAAACCATAGATTTTCCTGCTGATTCTGATGGTCTTTTCTTATATGCAATCCATGCCAGAACTCCAAGTACAATGCCAAGAATAATGACTGCTGCAACTAATTTTCCTGCCTTTCCTTCCGCATAAGCACTGACCATATCAAGAATCAACGTTCCCGGAGATGCAGAGTGCAAAAGCGTATTAAAGCCACCATACTGGTATTCCGAGAAGAAGGTATGCCAAAATGACTGTCCATAGGCTACAAGGAGCAGATTGAGTACAATACCATACAGGTACATACCTCCCAGACACAGAATACCCATCAGCATATTTCCCGTCACACTGATAATGAGCACAATGCTGAAATAGATCACCAGATAGATAATAAGATGCAGAAGCAGCATTTTGACAGCCATACCTACGATATTCAGACTGAAAAATCCTCTGGCTGCCCCAATGCAGACTGCAAGGAACTCCATAATCACATATGGGATCAGATAGTAGAGCAGTCCTGTCACTGTTTTTTCTGTAAAAATCTCAGAACGTTTCAGCGGAAGTCCATGATAAAAATCTGTTTTTTTGCCTGAATAAAGATAAATAAAACCATTCACACTGTTCATAAACGCTGCGATTGCAGCAACAAACATTCCCGCCAGAACAAATCCGTCTTTCCACAGATGATTATATAAAACACCCATCTGATCTACAGTATATTCCATATTCTGCCATGACCCGAGTTTTACCAGTCCTGTCACTGGAAATGCCAAAAGAAATCCAAGTGTCAGGAATGCCGGTATCCATGCATTTCCCTTTGATATGGTTCTGATATATTTAGAAGAAAATATTCTGGATCTCATAGCCAGCCACCTCCATTTCACTGATAAATATTTCTTCCAGACTCAATGGAAGCACTTCACAGAACAGCGGATTTTTTCCCCTGATACGTGTCATGATCTCTGTTCTTGTTCCCCTTGCTGTAATAAGGATAAGGGAACCCTGATGTTCCATCTTGAGAATGTCCAGTTCCCGTTTCAGTTCCTGCTCCTGTTTTTGATCCTTCAGCACGCACTGTATCCTGTGGATATGGAACTTCATATCTTCCAGTTCTCTGCTCAGCAAAATACCGCCTTTGTACAGAAGACCTACGTGGTCGCAGATATCCTCCAGTTCTCTTAAACTGTGAGAAGCAAGAACCGGCGTAAATTCTCTGCCCATGATCTCCGCTGCCAGAAGGCTCTTAACTCCCTGACGAACCACCGGATCAAGCCCGTCAAAAGTTTCGTCGCAGAGAAGATATTTCGTTCCTGCACTGATTCCCAGAAGCATCATCAGCTGCTTCTTCATCCCCTTCGAAAAGCTGCTGACCTTCTGCTTTTCATCCAGCTGAAACTGTCTCATCAGTTTTGAAAAACGCTGAATCTCAAATTTCGGATAATGTACCTGATAAAATGCCGCTATATCCCTGGATGTGAAATTCGCCGGGAAATAGCATTCATCTGATATGTAAAAAACTTTTTCTTTTGCGGCTGGATTATCATAGACTTCCATGTCATCAATTCTGATATTGCCTTTGTCCTGCTTCAAAATTCCTGCTGCCATTCGAAGAAGCGTACTTTTTCCTGCACCGTTATTTCCGATCAGCCCAAATACCTCCCGTTCTCCAATATCCATAGAAACATCATTCACTGCCAGTAGCGTTCCAAATGACTTGCTGCATTCTTTTATCTCAATCATCTCTGTTCCTCCTTGTAGCCTCTTTGAACCAATGCGATCAGTTCTTCCTCCTCAAAGCCCGTATGGTTTCCCTTTCTGACAAGCTCCAGAAATTCCTGCCTGAAATTTTCTTTTGATTCTTCCTGAATTTTCTGTGTATCCGCCACAAAATTCCCCTTGCCCTTTACCGGATAGATAAGCCCCTCCTGTTCAAGCATCATATATGCCCTCTGTATTGTATTAGGATTGATTGACAGCTCCATCGCAAGCTGACGCACCGAGGGGATTCTGGAATCTGCCGGAAGAACTCCCTGATAGATCAGGGTTCGAAACTTCTCTGTCACCTGTTCATAAAGCGGACGCCTGTCCTGATAATCTAAAACAATCATAGAACCTCCTTTCATTTTAGTTTTATGTGTATTTAGTGTATTAATTGTTTTAATACACTTATGTTATCACATTTTTCTCTCTCTGGCAAGAGTCTGAAACTGAAAAACTTCCGGAATCACCGCTTCATCGATTCCGGAAGTTTCTACTTCATTACACTATAAAATTTAAAAGTTCTATTTTCATCAGATGTTTCTGCCTTCCTTTGTCTCTGCCTGCTTCTGAAAGTATACGGTTCCTGTATACATGCCAGCCATAAGAATCAGTAAAAGCAGCATAACGCCCATCGGGTATTTCTTCAAAATACCACCAGCCAGTTCAGGAAGGATCAGTGACCAGATATTTGCTCCCACATGAAGCAGTATACTTGCCCATAAGCTTCCTGTCAGTTCCATAAAATACGCAAACAGAATTCCAAGAATACTCGCATAAACACCCTGAACCAGATTTCCATGATAGATTCCAAAGAATATCCCCGAAATCACCATCGCAGGGACTGCCCGCATGTAATCTCTCAGTCTCAGATAAATCAGCCAGCGAAAGATCATTTCCTCTGCCAGAGGTGCTATGATTCCCATGCACACGATCAAAAAGAGCAGACTTTTGCCATCGGTCATCTGGCTCATACTCTCCTGATATGCATCTGCATTGAGAAATGAACCTAAAATATTAACAAGCATATTGGCAAACTGTGCAAATCCAGCTCCCATAAGAAGAATCCGTACACATTCTCCAATCTTCAGATGCCGCATCACTCCTGACTTTATAATTCCTCCGATTATCCGTGCACTTCGATCCTTTTGATAAAAGTACAGACTTGGAAGCATCGTTGCTATTCCGGTCAGCCCGGTAATCAGAATCGCATGGTTATAATAGGCTGTATCTCCATCTTCGCCCCAGATTTTCATCGCAAACAAAAGCCCTGCATAGCCTATGATCTGTGAGATCAGAAAATGTATCCCACAGGGGTAAAGGATTCTCCATATCTCATGAATACGACTTTGTCTGCGCAGAGGGCTCAGTCGAAAAAACGCAGGAGTTCCTCAATAGAAGCTACTATCTTCAATGGCTGTGCCGCAGTCAGCTCTTCCTTAGTCCCATATCCGTATCCTACCGCCACACAGGCAAGTCCGGCAGCTCTTGCTCCTAGAACATCATGCTCCTTATCCCCTACCATAAGGACTTCTTTACGTCTGTCACTCATGTTCAGACGTTTCAGTGCTTCCTCGATCACTTCTGTCTTACTCGTTCTGGCACCGTTCATTTCACTTCCGACAACCACCTCAAAATAAGAACTCAGGTTAAAATAATCCAGGATTTTTGTCACATAATATTCTGGTTTTGAGGATGCGACCGCCAGAATATATCCTCTGCCTTTCAGTTCCCGGAGCAGATTTTCCACCCCATCATATGGCCGGTTTTCAAAAATTCCTTTTACCGCATATCGTTCTCTGTAATATTCCACTGCCCTACGGGCTTCTGTTTCATCGACATCCGCATATTTCATAAACTGCTCCATAAGCGGAGGGCCTATAAATACCCTGAGTTTATCCAGATCTTCTTCTGGTTTTCCAAGTTTTTCCAGTGCATACTGAACCGATTTGGTGATTCCCTCTCCGGATTCTGTCAATGTTCCATCCAGATCAAAAAAGATTGCTTTATACATAAATGTTCCTCCAATGTCAAAAAATATTATACGTTAGTATAGCATTCTTTTTTGCCTCCGTCCACGACAATTCTCGACGACACATGACTGCTGTCACAATTTCTGTATGCTCCGTTTCCTCCTGCAGATCCAGAAGGATATTTCCACCACTCATATTCCAGAGTATCGCTTTTCCATTTATTCGAATCGAAAGAATCGCGGCAGCCAGTTCCGGATTCGGATTGATTTTGATTTTGGATACTTTATCCAGACTTTTTCTACAGTAAAGAAGCTGCATCTTCTGCCTGCATTCCTCTTCAGGAAGTTCTTCTTCTTTTTCCAGCACCTTCAAAATATCCTGCGTTCGTATCGACGACGGCACAGGTGAAAGCTTTCTGACCGGAAATGGACTGGGCGTTGCTGTTTCCATTACTGTAGGTGTGGGAGCTATACTTTGAAGATTCTCCGGATCCGAAAACTGACTTTCTGGGATTTCCAGTTCTGAGTCTGTATGGTTATTTACAGAACCATTTTCCGCCTGCCTGTCTGAAATCTCATCTTCTTCTGAAGTCTCCTCATTATAAGACGCACCGGAAGCCTCCATTTCATACTGTCCTGATGAAAAAAAATCCTCTCCTCCTGTTTCCGGCTGCACATCATTTCCTGCTTCTGAAGTTTCTCCGGTAGTCCAGGAACTGTCTGAATTGCTCCAGCTGCCATCACCGCTGGCATAATTCTCATCTCCGGCGGATTCCTCCTCTGCATCATGATACCAGTCATAAGCATCTCCTTCGAAGCTTCCCGTCCCCATATCGACATCAAAACCGCCCAACTCAATTGCCTGGACATAACGTACAGTGACGGTCATCGTCAACAACAGTACCATTGCCGCACATAAACTCCCTCTTACTTTTGTTCTGCCTGTTTTTGCCATTCTTCTATCTGCTGCTGGTTTATACCACTGTTGTCTATTTTCTCTTCTTTCGTCTGTTTTTCCCATTCTTCGTACACCTCCCTGCTTTGTTCATATCGTTCCTGGCGGCAAAGAAACTTCCCAAACTCCAGGTATCCTCTTCCATATTGCGGTTCATAGGTAATCAGCTGACGATAATAAAATTCTGACTTATTTGCCTTACCGATCAGTTCACCATTCCACGCCAGAAGTTCCAGAAGCCGGATCTGTTCTTCACTTTTTTTATAAAATCGCAGCATTTTCTGCAGTTTTCTTTCTATATCCAGGCCAAGCTTCTGACGGGTCTGCTCGTCTGCACTTCGGTAGTCCATAGAATAAAATGTATCAGTCACAGCAGCAAGTGTATATTGAAACTCCGGAAGAACAGGGAACACTCCGGCTTTCAAGATTCCGGCTGCAATCGTGATAAGCACTGCACATGTCGGAACCAGAACAGATTTCAGGGAAACTGGTTTTGTTTTAACCCTGTTAAGACAGTTTTCTGCATCAGACACATTCTGCCAGCGTCTGTTGGCATCTTCCCTGCAGCATTTACTGATAAATTTTGCAAACTGCGGGCTGCGCATATAATATGGATATTTATTCCTGCCGCAGAGCTGCTGGATTGTTTTACCCAGTGCATAAAAATCACTGGCTGCCGTCAGCATTCCCTGATATTGTTCCGGTGCGGCATATCCTTTTGTTCCTTTAATATTTTTTCTTACTGTGCCGTAACTGTACAAAGCACTGCCAAAATCCACAAGATAGATTTTGCCGGTTTCTGTGCGCATCAGGTTCTCTGGTTTTAAATCGCCATAATAAATTGGGGGTTTTTGAGAATGTAAATATTGAAAAATCTGAAGAATTGTTCTGGTGATCGTTAAGATTTCTTCGAAAGAAAGAAGATTGTTTGTCTTTAGATATTCGTTAAGAGATTTGCCTTTGATATATTCCATGACCAGATAGCATTTGTCATCCTGCTCTGTGTAATCTGTCATTCTTGGTAAAGATGAATGATTCAGACGACGCAGAAGCTCTGCCTCTTTTTTCATGAACAACGGAAGCTGTTTTATAGCCCAGAAGGTACCCAGTTCCATATCTCTTGCAAGATACATCTTACCTTGACCGCCTTTGCCGATCTGGGATATGATGCAGTAACGATTTTTTAAAATAACTCCTGTCAGATCGATGTATATCCCTCCTTTTTACTTACCCGGCTCCCCTGTATAAGGAAAGCCGGGAGATATGACTGTTGTCAGACTGTCAGTAAAAGATTTCTACATGCGATCCGGTGCTGAGAAGCCCAGAAGATCGATACTTGTTTCAAGAATGTTTTTGGTGAGACCCAGAAGCTTAAGGAAGGACTCTTTCTGAGCCTGATTTTCTTCACTCAGGATCTTGGTCTCGTGATAAAAGCTGTTGAATGCATTGGATACTTCATAAATATATGCACAGATTTTGTGTGGTGCTTTTTCTTCGAAAGCATTTTCGATGGTACTTCCGAATTTTGTCAGTTCCAGCATCAGATTCTTCTGGCTGGTATTTACTGCCGGAAGGATTTCT
Source organism: Blautia sp. BIOML-A1 (assembly GCF_009883055.1). GTDB lineage: Bacteria > Bacillota > Clostridia > Lachnospirales > Lachnospiraceae > Blautia_A. The sequence goes on from NZ_WWVR01000014.1 coordinate 12,188, forward strand.
CCCGCCTCAAGGTTTCCGCCTTCTTCTTTGTAACGGTTCAGAATCGATTTGATTCGTACAATCGTGTAAAGGATGTACGGACCTGTATTTCCCTCAAAGGAAGTGAAGCGGTCAATATCAAATACATAGTCCTTGGTTGCCTGGTTGGAAAGATCTCCGTATTTAATCGCGGAAAGTCCTACTACTTTGGCTGTTTCTCTTGCGTCCTGATCTTTGACACTTCTGTTCTCAACGATCTTATGGAACATTTCTTCATCGATGTCTGCAATCAGGTTTTCAAGACGCATAACTCCGCCGTCTCTGGTCTTGAACGGTTTGCCGTCTTTGCCATTCATCGTACCAAAACCAAGGAAGGAAAGCTCTGTCTCTGGTTTTACAAGACCTGTCTTTCTCGCACAGCGGAATACCTGAATGAAGTGAAGCTCCTGTCTTTTATCTACGACATACAGAATTTCATCCGGATCAAAAAGTTTTACTCGCTCTACGATCGTTGCAAGGTCTGTTGTTGTATAAAGGGATGCTCCATCCGATTTGAGCAGCATACATGGTGGGATTTCCTTGGTATCTGTATCTTCCCTGACATCTACCACAAGTGCTCCCTGATCCTCGTATGCAAAGCCCTTGTCCTTCATCATCTCAACCATATCCGGGATATAAGGCTGTGCATCCGATTCTTTTTTCCAGAGATCAAAAGATACGTTCAGATTGCTGTAGTTTCTCTTAAGATCAGTTACAGAAACCTGCATGATATGATTCCAGAGAGCCATATATCCTGGTTTTCCCTGCTGCAGCTGATGCGTCGCCTCCAGTGCCTCATTACGGTATTCCTCATCTTCTTTGGATTTACCGCTTGCGCATGGATAAATTTCTTCCAGCTCACTGATGGTAAATGGTGCTTCCTCCGGATATTCTCCCTGATAGCTGTCATCAAAATAAACCAGTTCCGGCTTACGATGTTTCAACTCTGTGATAATGAGTCCCATCTGAAGTCCCCAGTCACCAAGATGAACATCACCTACAACCTTGTGTCCTACATATCTTCCGATACGTTTGATACTCTCACCAATGATTGCAGAACGCAGATGTCCGACATGAAGTGGCTTTGCCACGTTCGGTCCGCCGTAGTCAATAATGATGGTCTTTGGTGACTCTGCTGTCTGTACAGAATATTTCGGATCTGCCTCCATCTCCTTAAGATAATCTGCAAGAAATTCTTCTTTGACTCTGAGATTGATAAAACCTGGTTTCACAACCTCTGCCATAGAAAAGATCTTACTCTCCTTAAGATACACAACAACATCATCCGCGATCATGAAAGGAGCTTTCTTATAAGCCTTGGCTCCTGCCATTGCTCCATTACACTGATATTCACATAAATCCGGGCGGTTAGAGACGGTAACCTTAGCGTATTCCGGATCATATCCAGCTTTTTCAAAAGCAGAAGCAAGTTCTTCTGCCATTAATTCCATAAGTTTTTTCATATCATTCTCCTTATTTTATGGTAACTTTTTTTGAGCAGGCAACTGCAAGTGCTCCATGTCCGATATGACAGGCAACACTTAAAGACAATGGATCCATATGAATGTCCGCTCCCGGGAAGACAGCCTGAACTTCTTCTTTGAATTCTTCTGCTTCTTCTTTGTTTCCGGTATATGCCATCTGCAGACACATTTCTCCAGCTTCCACATATTTTCTGAAACGGCCTTCCCAGTCTTCTCTTATTGCCTTGAGCATAACTTTCTTTGCCTGTTTCTTACCTCTTACTTTCGCGTACGCATCCAGCTTCTCACCCTGAATCTGAAGAACCGGCTTTAAGTTAAGAACTGTTCCGATCGCTGCCGCAGCCGGAGTGATTCTTCCGCCTTTTTTGAGATATTTAAGAGTCTCCAGCGTGATATAAATGCTGGATTCCATCTTTTCTTCTTCCAGTTTCTCCTTAATCTCAGCTGCTGTTCTGCCCGCCTCGCACAATACCAGCGCGTCCAGCACAGACTGCCGCTGTGTAACGGAAATTCTCTGATTATCAACAACCTGCACTCTGCCATCATAATCTCTTGCCAGTGCCATTGCTGTCTCGCAGGATGCACTCAGACCGCTAGACATCGGAATGTGGACCACTTCGTCATACTCCTTCAAAAGATTGTCCCACAGACCGCACACCTCTGCCGGGCTTGGCTGTGAAGTAGAAATCGCCTCATCATTCTTGAGTTTCTCATAAAACTCTTCCTGTGTGAGCGTAATTCCTTCAAGATACATGACATCATTAATATAAAAAGGCATTGGCAGAACGGAAACTCCAAGTCTTCTTCCTTCTTCCTGTGTAATGCCACTGTTACTGTCAGTTACAATCGCAATTTTCTCCATGCTGCATCTCCTCATGTATTTTCTATCAATACTCAATTATACTTGAATCATTGCATACTATGTGTAGTTTAACACATCTCCCCCTGTATCTCAATTAAAATTATAAAAGCCAGATATTTTTTACATTTTATCTAAAAAAACCTCCCTGGTTCTTTTGAACCATGGAGGTTTTTATGAGTTCTTTATTCACTTCTAAGTGCATCGATCGGATTGAGATCCGCTGCTTTAACAGAAGGCAGCAGGCCAAAAATAACTCCGATCAGCATGGAAAATACTACGGAACCAATGATTGCAGGAATACTGATCGCGGTTGGTGCCCCTGAAATTCTGGATACCACCTTCGATAATACGATTCCTACGATCACCCCAATGACTCCGCCAATACTTGTCAGCATGGCTGCTTCTGTCAAAAACTGATACAGAATGACTTTTTTTCTGGCTCCGATCGCCTTTTTCAGGCCAATCTCACTCGTTCTTTCGGTGACAGACACCAGCATAATATTCATAACACCAATGCCACCTACCAACAGAGAAATGCTCGCAATCCAGATCAGCTGCGTGTTTGTGCTTTCACTGAGCTTCTGCATATTTCTTACCTGCTGCATAACGTCATCCGCTTTATATTTGAATTTGGAAGAGTTCATATCAATTCCCTGATTCATGACTTCTGCCGCCGCACTTCCTGCTGAACTCATATTATCTGTTGAGTCCGCACGAATCACTGCATTCTGCGGCTCATCAAACTGAAATACCGTAGGCCAGCAGCTTTCCGGAATCATCACCGTTCCCATGATCGTCTGATAATATTCATTATATTCATCAATAGACTTAATCGTCGGAAGATACTCATCACTCTGCTGCACCACACCCACAACGGTAAACGGCTCTGCACCGATTTCAATAGTCTTTCCTACCGGATTTTCTCCTGCAAATAGATTCTCTGCCGCATTGTCATCCACCAGAACAACTTTTCGCATCTCACTGAAATCTTTTTGTATGAAGCCTCTTCCGGATCTGACCATATAACCGCGAGTTTCCAGATAATTCATATCAATTCCGTAAATACTGCCTCCCTGGAAGCTGGTATTCTGATAATACACATTACTTGCATAAGAACGACTATAAAAAAATGTTGCATCCTCTATGTGATCCAGTTTGCGTACCTCTTCCTTCTGCTCATCAGAAAGAAGCGGAGCCGCTGTTCCATCTCCCATTCCATATTCCTGGTCATAGGCACTGTCTCCATAATTAAGCGTAATCGAAACCGTATTGTTTCCTGCACCGATCAGATCTTCTTTTATCTGCTCATTTGTTCCTTTCAATGTCGAAACAATTGCAATAATCGAGGCAATACCAATAATAATACCTAGCATTGTCAGAAATGAGCGCATCTTATGGGACCAGATTCCCTGAATGGATATTCTGATATTTTCAAGCATAAATTTTCCCCTTCCTAGTATCCGTACATTTCATCTGAGGAAACTTCTTTTGTTTTGGCACCTTCTGCCACATCATCGCCATAAGGAAAAGCAATCTTGTCTTCTCTGGTGATTCCGCCTGTGATCAGAACACTATATCCACTGTTTACATTGCCACCCACTTTGAGAATCTGTTTCTTCAATGTTCCATTATCATCTTTGTATACATAACTGATACCATTTTCTGTCCGGACAAATGCTTTATCCAGGACAATTCCATTGCTGACCACATTTCCTGCCAGCATAACTGTAAGCCAGTCATCATCCGATACCTTTATGGAACTGTCTTCAATAGTTGCTGTATATTCATAATAAGAAGCATTCGGATTTCCACTGCCATAAGAAGAAGAATCACTTGAAACAGGATAGTCTGAAACATAGGATACTTTAGCATTAAACTCACCATTAGAGGTGGAGCACTTCAGTTCTGTTCCCTCCTGTATCTGATCCAGCATCAGTTCACTCACCGTTCCTCTGACATAATATCCCTCTTTACTTTTGACAGTCATAAAAGTATCTCCGTCAGAAGATGAGGTTATCGAATCTCCTACTTTCGCTATCACCCCATCCAATTTACTATAAACGGTTTCTCTTTGAACCTTTTTCTCTAGTTTTCTGATATTCAGTTTACTTTCACGGATATCCAAAGTCAGGCTCTGTATCTTTGATTTCTGGATTTTAATTGCTTCATCTCTGGTAATGGATGCACTTCCTGCATCACCGCCATCTCCATCTCCGCCCGGATCATCCGGAAATTCCTCCTCATCATGGCTTGCACCATCCAATGTATATTCAATTTCTGAATCATTCTCTACCCGTTTATCCAGAAGATTCCCATCGATGAGATAATATCCAATACAGGATTCCTTTCGATTCTGGAAATCAGCAACCTGATTATCCTGATGGAATTCCAGCCGATACCAGTACCCATTCTTTCCGGCATCCCTTGTTCCGTCCTCATTAAACTGTGCCATCTTGTTCAGAAAGGATCCCTTGGCAATTACATATCCGTCTGATGAATCACACAGAAACACAAACGGATCATCCTTCGTGCCGGTTCCCGCGATTGGCTCTGTTTCATCATCCAGAACCTTCACAAACTGAGATTCTCCATCCATCAGTTTGTCCTTATTCTGATTTGGTTCCAGATCTATGATCTTAATATCATCTACAAAATCTCCCTGCGACTGATCAGCTCCCGGAGTAGGAGTTAATTCTGCACCCGGTGTCAATGTTATATCCGGCACTTCTGTTGCTCCAGGTGTCTCCGTTGCTTCCGGAGTCGGTGTAGGTTCAGAATTATCTGAATCTGTATCATCAGAATTAAAATCCACTTCCGCTCCTGCATTTTCTTCGGAAACTGTCTCCTGCTGTGTATCTGTGAAATCTTCACTCAGAGCAGTTTCTTCCGGAATAGCTGCCGCTAGGATCGGATTCACCACAGCTGCCAGATAGATCCCGTTCAGCGAACCGCCTGCAGATGCGAGATTATCCCCCGTGCTTTCTGTATCCGTATCTGATGTCGTACCTGTATCCAGTGCACCTTTATCTGCATCGCTCTCCTCAACAGGACCTCCATTCTGAAGACTTGTCAGTCGCTTCTGGGCTTTGGCAAGATTCTGCTCCTGCTGTTCCTGTTTCAGTTTTGCGATCTTTAATTCCATCTGCACCAGTGTCATGTCAAAAGAAACCAGTTTGTCACCTTTTTTTACAGTATCTCCCTTAGATACATAAATATCCTGAACAATCATGTCCTTATCAATGCTGACATTCTGAACTGCACTGGTGGCAATATTTCCTTCAAGGCTGGTATCATCTGTATAATACTGACTTGCCAGACTGTCCACACTCACAACAGACACTTCACTTTGATGTGACTTCCTGTAATAAACTGCACCACCGACAGTACCGCCCGCTATCAGTGCAGCGATCAGAACGCCTATGATGATTTTTTTCTTCATGAATTCACCTCTTTTTCCCTGAGTTCACCATCACGGATTGTTACTACACGCTTCGCATGTGCTGCAATTTCCGGATCATGAGTAATCATCAGGACTGTTACCCCCTCGTCATTCAACTTCTGAAAAAGCTCCATGACCTGTGCCCCGGACTTGCTGTCCAGTGCTCCTGTAGGTTCGTCCGCCAGAAGCAGCTTCGGACTGTTTACTATCGCCCTCGCTATCGCAACTCTCTGCATCTGTCCACCGGAAAGCTGATTTGGTTTGAAATCCACTCTGTCTGCCAGCCCGACACGATCCAGTGCTTTGAGTGCTCTCTGTCTGCGCTCCTTCTTTGGGATTTTTGCATAATTCAGGGGGAGTTCTACATTTGCCGCTGCAGACTGTCTCGGAAGAAGGTGAAAACTCTGAAAAACAAATCCAATCTTATTCAGGCGGATATCTGACATATCATTTTCTGAACATCTGCCGATTTCCTGTCCGTCCAGAAAAAATTCTCCCTTCGTTGGCTTGTCCAGACATCCTATAATATTCATAAGTGTCGTCTTGCCTGAACCTGAAGGTCCCATAATTGCCACATATTCTCCCTCTTCCATAGAAAAATTAATATCCTTTAATACCGGAACGTTCATTTTGCCCTGCTGGTAATCCTTATAAATTCCCTTCAATTCCAAGATCATTATTCTGCCTCCGTATCATCCTGTACCGGGACAAGATCTTCATCCGGAAAATCACCGTCCGTCATATCCGAATCGTCCTCCCAGCTTTCATCAGCTGTTTCCCAGTCATCTGCCGTATCATCATAATCATCTGTCACAGTTCCCGTATCACTCATCTCATAATCACTGATCTCAGTATCATCGGACGAATCATCTATATAGCCAACATCACCATCTTCTGTCGGCATCTCATCTGTCCCCATGTCGGAAATCGGATCCATATCTACCGTATCTGATCCGGAGTCAACTGCTTCTTCTCTGTTTTTGGTAGTTGCCATTCCTTCTTTGAGATTCTCTGATGGATAGGCGATATAGTCATCTTTCGTAAGTCCATCTGCAATCTCATGCTCACCTAATTCCTCATCATACTGTCCCAGGATCACGCTTCGCTTCTCAAGCTTCTTATCTTTTCCCATGGTCCATACATATGGCTGGTCCGTATCTGCATCTACAATGTACACTTCACTCAGCCACAGACCTGCCTTCTGCTCTTCCTGGCCTTCATCTTTCTCTATGTAAACATGCTGTCCGAGCATCAGTCCATCTGAAGAATCCAGTTCTACATAAAATGGATAAGTACTTGATGAGGTCTGTGAATCTCCACTTGCGTCCATCATGCCAAAATTGTAGCTGTTACTGTTGCTGTTAGACGTTGCACTGTCCTTGTCGATTGTTCCCATCGTTCCATGCCAGATCTGACTGCTGTCTACCCTTGATCGGATAATCACAGGCTCCCCTTCTACAATACTCTGGATATTCAATTCGTTGACAGTCCCCTTGACTCTGTAAGAACCGGTACTCAAAATTGTAATAAACGCATTGCTGTTACTTCCACTGCTGCTATCTGAATAGGAAGACATATCATTATCACTGCTGTCGCTCATACTGTCTCCGTCATCCGTTGAAAGCTTGGAAGTATCAATCTTCTGAATCACGCCATCAATAGAACTTCTGACTTCTGTGTTTCCTGTTGCACTCTGCAGCTTATCAATTTCTGCCTGTTTGCTCTTCTGATTGTATTCATTTTTTTTGAGATTCATCTTGTTTGTCTCAATTTCAATTGTATAGGACAGCTGGTTGTCCTGAGATGCCTTTTTCTTTTCTTTTTCAAGAGTGGCAATCTGCTCATTCAGACTGGAAGCTTCATTCTTGAGACGATCCAGTTCCAGCTGTGCTTCCTCCAGGCTGTCCTGAATACTGCTGAGATCATATTCAAATAAAAGCTGGCCTTTCTTGATCTGATCACCTGTTTTGACCTTGACTTCCTTGACACTTCTTCCATTCTCCAGCTCTACTGAAACCGTTTCCTGCGGCTCCACGACGCCTGCATAGCGATTGGATACTCCGGAAGCCTCTCCGTTGATCTCACTGATCTGTGTTACATATACAGCATCTCCGCTGACTTCCTGCTGCCCAAACACACCTGTTTTCCAGCAGATTCCCGCTGTGCCCCCTCCTATTATCAGGATCCCCAAAAGGATCAGAATTCTTTTTTTCATAATATGAAGTTTCCTCCTTACAGCCCTTTGTCCTCGGACATACTTATCAGTTTCTGTTCTTAACTGTTCAGTACCCTCATAGTTACTTCTGTTCTTAGTTTCTATATATATTACAGAATCCCTACGACGATTCTGTAACAGTAACTTTTTGTAACGGTCAGGATACTGAACAGTTACAACTTTTTTCTTACCTATCATATCAGATTGTACTCAAAAAAGAAAGTATTCCTCAAAATCAGTAAGATTTTCACATTTTTTTCACGTTTGCCTTCGTAAAGCAGAACAAAAACTCCATTTTTTGACTTTTGGACTGCTTTTTGATAAAATATACAAGAATATTTTTTGAAAGGAAAGATACTTATGAAGATTGTCAAAAATCTGGTTTCTCTTTTCGTTTTTATCCTTGCAGTTGTCTGTCTTGGCGGCTGTTCCCACCTCGATAAAACCGATGTAAAAACAGTAATCAGCACTGAACTGAATCTCCTCAAGAATCTGGACCCTGACACTGCCCAGAAATATGTATCCTACAAAGAACTATTCCCTGATGCGACGAAAGAAACCACTCTGTCCAGGGAAATAAAAGAAGTTTTTTCGCTCTTCTTTCAGAATTTTGATTATCAGATCCTTGATATTGATGTCGATGAAAATAATAAAGAAGCCGTTGCAAAAGTAAAACTGACAACTATAGATGCAGAGACTTTAGCTTCAGATTACACAAAAGCCTCTCTCAAAGCTGCAGTTCTTAAAGCTGCCGGTTCTGTTTCTGATGATACAGAACAGACAACAGATTCTCTGGAAGACCGTTATGTCATTCTGGATGATCTTCTGAAACAAAATCAGTATGAAACTGTAGAAAAAGAATGTACTCTGACACTGACAAACAAAGGGACTTCCAAGCCGGAATGGGAAATTGTACGAACTCATTCTCTGGAAAATGATCTCGTCGGCGGTCTTATGACTTACCTGTCCGACAGTGATCTGATTCCCCCAGAAGAAACTCTGTCCATCTATTTAGATACTCTGAAAACCATGGACTCAACCCAAATGGGAAATTATCTTGGCCTGGAAAGTCTTTTAAACACTTCTGATTCTGCCAAGAATTCCATTGCTTCCGCCCTGGTCGAACAGGTACACAAATGTCTTGATTATCAGATTACCAGCTGCGATATACAGAGTTATAACGCTATTGTAACTGCAGAGGTCACAACCTTTGACAGTGCATCTATTCTTTCTGATTATCAGAACAGCCGTGATGCCTATCTTTCTTCTGTAGACGCTGTGATTGATGGTTCCTCCAAAAGATATGAACATTCTCTGGAGCTTCTTCTGGACAGCATCAACAACAATACCAGCACTGTTACTTCTTCTGTAACCTTCCACCTTTTCAATGATGGAGTTTCCTGGAAGTTACTTGAAAACAGCGAAGCACTCGGAAATGCCATATTCGGAACGCTCAGCACAACCCCTGTTCCCGCTGATCCTGACAGTGCCATCGAGGACGACGATGCCGAGCAGCTGACCATCGCTTCTGACAATGCAGCCACAGACAGTGAAGAAACGGATATCGAAAATCCTGACGATGACATCGATGCATCTGACAATGCCGATGAAGATAACATCGATGAGGAATCTGATGAATCCTATTACGAATAAACTTATTAAATACAAACAACGCTACACAAAAAACTCCTGCCAGATCTTTTTTGTTACATGTCCGGCAGGAGTTTTTGTATTTTATTCTTCAGATTTCTCCGGTGCTGTTTCCAGTCCCAGTTCTTCAAGCTGCTGCTCGCTTACTCTGCTCGGTGACTCTGTCATCAGGCAGGAGGCATCTTTTACCTTCGGGAATGCGATAACGTCACGGATACTGTCAACTTTTGCCATCAGCATTACCAGACGGTCAAGTCCGTAAGCCAGTCCTGCGTGAGGCGGAACTCCGTATTTAAACGCATTCAGAAGGAAACCAAACTGATCATACGCCGCTTCTTTGGTAAATCCAAGCATCTCAAACATTTTTTCCTGGATGTCATTCTGGTGGATTCGAACACTTCCTCCACCGATCTCATTACCATTCAGTACGATATCGTATGCTTTTGCACGAATCTTTCCAAGATCTCCACTCTCGATCAGTGGGATATCCTCGTCCATCAGCATAGTAAATGGATGATGCATTGCTGTATAACGGTTCTCTTCTTCGTTCCACTCAAGAAGTGGGAACTCTGTTACCCATACAAAACGATATTCATTCTTGTCAAGAAGTTCCATCTGTTTTGCAAGTTCTACACGGAGAGCTCCGAGAACATCATATACAACTTTGTTCTTATCTGCTGCAAAAAGAAGCAGGTCTCCCGGTTTACCTTCCATAGCCGCAACCAGGGCATCCATCTCTTCCTCGGTCATAAATTTTGCAAAGGAAGATTTACGTGTGCCATCTTCTGCAATCGCAATATAAGCAAGACCCTTTGCTCCATAAGTTTTGGCAAAATCAACCAGCTTGTCGATTTTCTTACGAGGCATGCTTCCCTGTCCTTCTGCATTGATACCACGAACGCTTCCGCCTGCTTCCAGTGCACCCTTGAATACAACAAATTCACAATCTTTCACTACATCACTTACATCATGCAGTTCCATTCCAAAGCGCATATCCGGTTTATCAGAACCAAAACGATCCATTGCTTCCTGCCAGGTGATTCTCTGGATCGGAAGTTTAACATCTATATCAAGAACCTCTTTAAAGAGATATGCAAGATATCTTTCATTTACATCAATGACATCATCCACATCCACGAAAGAAAGCTCCATGTCGATCTGTGTAAATTCCGGCTGACGGTCTGCACGAAGATCCTCATCACGGAAGCAGCGTGCGATCTGAATATAACGATCATAGCCAGAACACATCAGAAGCTGTTTGTAAAGCTGAGGAGACTGAGGCAGTCCGTAGAAAGAACCCGGATGGATTCTGGATGGAACAAGGTAATCTCTTGCACCTTCCGGCGTGCTCTTACCAAGCATCGGGGTTTCAACTTCAAGGAATCCCTCTTCTGTGAAGAATTTACGGGTCAGCATCATAACCTTGCTCTTCATCATCAGATTTCTCTGAAGATCCGGTCTTCTCAGGTCAAGATAACGATATTTCAGACGAATTTCGTCCTTTGTCTTGCTGTTCTCTTCGATCGGGAAAGGCGGAACATCAGATTCTGCCAGGATACGAAGAGATTCTGCACGAAGTTCGATCTCACCGGTAGCAAGATTCTCATTCACTGCACCACCACGTTTCTCGACAGTACCAGTTACCGCAACTACAAATTCACTTCTCAGTTTACCGGCTTTCTCAAAGCCTTCCTGATCAATGCTTCCATTCTCAAAAATAATCTGCATGATTCCGGAACGGTCGCGAAGGTCAACAAAAACAAGACCACCTTTATTACGTGCTTTCTGCACCCATCCCATAAGGGTTACTTTGCTGCCGACCATATCCTTTGTCACTTCTGCACATCGGCATGTTCTGTGCAGACCTTTCATACTTTCAGCCATGATTTTTCTCCTTTTGACGCATTATTTATTAAAGAATTCTACAAAGTCTGTGTATCCTTCTGCTGTCATCTGTTCTTTCTGGAATTTTTTGTTTTTCTTCATAATAGAAATATTAACCTGAACACCACTCTTGCGTTCTTCTTCTGCCTGTTTCAGGATTGGAAGAAGCTTATCTGCCGGCATATTTTTCTCAATCAGATACGCTTTCTTTGCTGCACTGGTCGGAATCTCATATCCTCTTTCCAGAAGCAGCATAACAATTCTCTCAAATCCGATAGAAAATCCACATGCAGATGTGTTCTGACCTGTAAACTTACCGATCATCTCGTCATAACGTCCACCGCCACCGACAGATCCTCCGAACTCATCCATAGCGATCTCGAAAATCGGACCTGTATAATAAGACATTCCGCGCACCAGAGTCGGGTCAAAGGAAATCCTGAAATCTGCATTCTTCACAGAGTCTACTGCTGTGATGATCGTCTCCAGATCTTCTGCAACCTTCGGATCCAGAACATCACTCAGTTTTTCCTTACAGTAACGAACACCCTCGATATCGGATGTGATTTCTTTGAACATACCGAGGTATGTATCAATACTTTCTTTGCTGAACCCTTCTTTTTCAAGTTCTTCAGCAACGCCTTCAAGACCGATCTTATCCATCTTGTCAAGAATGATAAATACAGTATCAAAGCTTTCCTCCGGGAAACCACTGTACTGTGCCATTGCCTTCAGGATCTTTCTGTCATTGATACGGATTGTAAAGTTATGGAAATCCAGTTTGCCAAGCAGTGTCGTTGTAGCCATGACAAGTTCAATCTCTGCAAGGTAGGTTGACTCTCCAAGGATGTCAATATCACACTGCATAAACTGACGGAAACGTCCTCTCTGCGGACGATCAGCTCTCCATACATTTCCCATCTGCAATGCCTTAAATGGTGACGGAAGCTGACTTGCATTATTAGAATAATATCTGGAAAGCGGTACAGTCAGATCATAGCGAAGTCCGGAATCTACCAGATCCGCTTCACACTCTGCTGTATCCAGTTTCAGTTTTTCTCCACGTTTCAGAATTTTGAAGATCAGTTTCTCATTTTCTCCACCCTGTTTGCTGCTGAGATTCTCAATATGCTCCACACACGGAGTTTCAATTGCTGTAAATCCGAATTTTCCGTAAGTTTCACGGATCATATTCATCACATAATTACGGATTTCCATTTCCTTTGGTAAAATATCTTTCATACCGGTTACCGGTTTTTTCTTTAATGCCATGCTATCCTCCTGTTATTTGTTATTGTGTACCACTCTCTGAAATGCAAGAAAAACTTCCATATCAAAGTTTTTGATCTCATCGATCATAAGCTCTATCACCGTACTGATATCAAACGCCTTCCTGTAAGGTCGGTCTGAGATCAGTGCCGCATATACATCACAGACTCTCAAAATCCTGGCTCCTAATGGAATGCTGTCACCTGATAAATTTGACGGATATCCGGTACCGTCATAATTCTCATGATGATAGAGAATACTCTGCAGAACGATTTCCGAATAGTCCTGATCTCTCAGTTCTTCATAGCCAAGTGTCGAATGCATTCTGACATATTTCAGTTCCTCGATCAGAAGTGGATCCCTTTCCTGCCCGTTAATATATCCTGTAAGTTTCAGTTTGCCAATATCATGAAGCATTCCTGCAATGGCAAGCTGATAACAGAATTCTTCTTCCTGCCCCAGTTCCTTTGCCACCGCATACGCAAGATTACTGACAGCAATTCCGTGATTCAGTTCGGCAGACAGGTCAAATTCCAGAAGTCTGTCTGTGGACTTTATCTCTTCTTTTTGCGTCACTTCCAACGTATATACCTCCTGTCACTGTTCATTACAGCCATGTTTGTATTCCTGTACGTTTTCTTTCTATCATTTCATCAATACGGGAAATATAATTCGTTACATCTTTGACATTTTCCACACGTTCAATGCGTTTCCCATGATCAAAAACCAGTTTGGAAGAACCACCTGCACCGAGTGCAATGATCGGCTGTTTTTCTTCCATAATCAGTATATTGTAAATCCCGGCTTTGTCAACCTTTGCATAGCCTACATTCTCAAAATTTCCCTTCATATTTTTCTGTCTGTACAGATAATAAGGACCCATTTCCATCTCGTAGGCTGCTCTCATGGTCATATCCATGATTTCCTGGTTGTTTTCAAATGTCATTTCCTGATATTTATCTTTAAACATATTCAGGCGTGCCGCTCTTTTTATGGCAAGTGAATGCACCGTCATACTGTCCGGTTCAAGACGTCTGACTTCATCCAATGTATGTCCGACCATCTCTCTGTCCTCACCCGGAAGTCCCACGATAAGATCCATATTGATATTATCAAAGCCACATTCTCTTGCGAGCAGAAATGCCTGTTCCGTTTCCTGTACAGTATGACGGCGTCCGATAATATCCAATGTTTCCTGATTCATGGTCTGCGGATTTACAGAAATCCTTGTCACCGGATAATTGCGGATCATCCTCAGTTTTTCTCTGGTGATACTGTCCGGCCTTCCGGCTTCTATGGTAAACTCTGCAAGGTTATGGCAATCGAAGTTCTCCATAAGGGCATCAAACAGGACTTTCAATTGTTCTGCCTCAAGTGTCGTCGGTGTTCCGCCTCCGATATATACAGTGTCCAGTTTTTTACCCTTCTGTTTCATTATTTCAGAAACAGCTTTAATTTCCTTACAGAGAGCTTCCAGATAAAGATCTACTCTGTCTTTCCACTGTTTCAGAGGATACGAACTGAAAGAACAATACAGACAGATACTTGGACAGAAGGGAATTCCTACATACAAACTGTATCCGTTCTCATAATCAATATCCTTAAGGATTTCTCTTTCTCTGTTTGCAATTGTAATGGCCAGTGCCGTCTTCTCCGGACTGACCATATAACGGTTCCTCATTTTCTGTGCCGCTTCTGTATTTTTCATTCCGGATTCAATAAGTCCCATCGCAAGCTTTGCCGGGCGGATTCCCGTCAAGTTTCCCCAGGGAAGAGTTTTTCCTGTTATTCTGACCAATAATTTGTACAATGCAATCTTTACAATGTCTTTTCGTTCTTTGCGGATTGCATGTGCACGCTCTTTGGTGTCACTGCCCTGTGCATCTGTACAGGAAACAAGGGCATCCGAAGACTGCCCTTCCACAAACTCTGCACTTGTCACACCTTTATTTTCGTTATCTTCATAGTAGATCATACAGGAATCATCCTGCTTTTCGATCCGGAAATAAAGATCACAGTCTGCCCCTTTTTCTTCGTAGGAAGATGTAATCTCACTTTCCGGATAAAAAGCACGGATCAACTCATAAATATCATGTTCAAATTCTTTATCCAGAAAAAGTATATCTATCTTATACAAATGGATTATACCTCTTTTCATAACCGATTGTTGTAGATGCATCATGTCCCGGATATACCTCAGTTTCATCCGGAAGTGTATCCAGAAGACGATGAAGACTTCTCACAATTGCCGCAGTACTTCCCTCCGGAAAATCTGTTCTTCCTACAGAACCCTGAAATACGGTATCCCCGCTAAAAAGCACACCTTCTTCTTTCAGATAATAGCAGCAGCTTCCTACCGTATGTCCCGGCGTCTCGATCATCTGCACTGAAAATCCTGCCAGTTCTACGACCTGAAGATCCTTAAGATAAACATCCGCATCCAGTGTGCAGCTTCCGTGTCCAAATACCGACAAATTCACCTTGGGATTGAGAAGTGTCGTCTCTTCTTTCTCACTTGCATAAATCGGAATATTATATTTTTTTCGTACTTCATCTGCCGCCATGATATGATCAAAATGACCATGTGTCAGAAGAATCCCGACAGGTTTTCCCTGCATTTCGGAAACCTTACGCTCGATCATATCTGCCGCATCTCCCGGATCCACGATCAGCAGTTCACCTGTTTCTTTGTTTTTAAGGAAATAACAGTTTGTATAAACACTTCCGACAATGCATTTTTGTAATTCCAGTTTTTTCATACAATCTTCCTCTTTTTCTATGTTATAACATCAGCCTGCTGTTCCACGCTCTACATCCAGCACACTCTCAATCTGACGGATCTTTTCGATAAGAGAAGCCAGTTCTTCTTTGCTTCCGATCTCAAATGTAATGGAAATCGTAGCCTTCTCCTGCTTGTTGGTACGACTGTTGATCGTACGCATATCAATCTTACGTTCTGTAAAGACCTTGGAAATATCAACCAGCAGACCGGTACGGTTGTTTGCAAACACCTGCAGATCTGCCATATATTTCTCAGAGCCTTTGTTTTCTGCCGGCTGCCATTCTGCCTCGATCAGACGGGAACGATCTGCTTCTGACATATTCAGTACATTTACACAATCTGTTCGATGGATCGTGATTCCGCGTCCTCGTGTAACAAAGCCAACGATCTCATCACCCGGAATCGGACTGCAGCATTTGGAGAAACGAACTGCAACATCATGGATACCCTTGACTATGATTCCGCCCTTATTCTTGGTTACATGAAGTTTTTCCTGCTGTTCTCCTGCCGCCTCAAGCACCTGCTCATCTGTAAGGTTCTTCTGATTTTCTTTCTCATAAGCTTCCAGAAGTTTGTTGAAAACCTGACCTTCCTTCAGACCGCCATGTCCGATCGCAGCCAGTACGGAGTCCCAGTCGCGGAAACCATATTTACGCATAACAGATTCCAGGAACTGTGTTTTTGTGTACATACTGATCTTATATCCCTTAGACTTGGCATACTGTGTCAGCATCTCCTTACCTTTGAGGATATTGTCTTCCTTGAGTTCTTTCTTGAACCACTGATTGATCTTATTCTTTGCCTGTGTACTCTTGACAAGTTTCAGCCAGTCACGGCTCGGCCCCTGCGAATTCATGGATGTGATGATCTCAATACGGTCACCATTTTTAATCCGGTACTCTATCGGAACAAGCTTGCCATTAACTCTCGCACCTACCATACGATTTCCTACCGCGCTGTGCACGCAGTATGCAAAATCGATCGGAGTAGAACCATTCGGCAATGTTTTGACATCTCCCTGTGGGGTAAAACAATACACACTGTCCGCAAAAAGATCCAGGTCATTCTTGAGAAGACTCATAAACTCCCTGTTATCGGACATATCCTTCTGCCATTCCAGAATCTGACGGAGCCAGTTCAGCTTTTCTTCCTCTCGTTTGTCCACAGGAAGCTTACCGTCAGAAGATTCCTTATATTTCCAGTGCGCTGCGATACCATACTCAGCAGTTTTATGCATCTCAAAAGTACGGATTTGGATTTCAAACGGCTGTCCATTTGGTCCGATCAGAGTCGTATGAAGAGACTGATACATATTCGCCTTCGGCATTGCAATATAGTCCTTAAATCTTCCCGGAATCGGCTTGTACATCTCATGAATGACACCAAGTGCCGCATAACAGTCCTTGACTGTATCCACCAGAATACGGACAGCAAACAGGTCATAAATCTGATCGATGGTCTTATCCTGGTTGACCATCTTCTTGTAGATACTGAAGAAATGCTTGATTCTTCCATCCACCTGTGCCTTGATTCCGGCATCATCCATATGCTGCTTGACCTGTTTTACAATATTGCTGACAAATTCCTGACGCTCGCTCTTACGAAGTGCAACCTTCTTGACCAGATCATAGTATACATCCGGTTTAAGATACTTCAGTGACAGGTCGTCCAGTTCCACCTTGATCTTGGAGATACCAAGACGCATCGCAATCGGTGCATAGATATCCATCGTCTCTCTTGCTTTTTCCTGCTGCTTCTCCGGTCTCATATACTGCAGGGTACGCATATTATGAAGCCTGTCTGCAAGCTTGATCAGGATTACGCGGATATCTTTTGCCATGGCAAGAAACATCTTGCGGAGATTTTCTGCCTGCTGCTCTACCTTGTCTGCAGAATAACTCAGCTGTCCCAGTTTTGTTACACCATCTACAAGAAGTGCAACTTCAGCGCCAAACTCCTTTTCCAGTTCCTCACATGTCATCCAGGTGTCTTCTACAGAATCATGGAGAAGACCTGCAACAATTGTTTCTTTATCCAGTTCAAGATCTGCCAGGATGATTGCCACACATAATGGATGAATGATATATGGTTCTCCTGACTTTCTTTTCTGATCTTTATGTGCTTCTCTTGCTACCTCATAAGCCTTCTCGATCATTGAAATGTCTGTAGAAGGGTGATATTTTTTTACACTGAAAATCAGTTCATCGTACAAAACCTCCGGACTCGTAAAATCATTCATGGATTTTACTGCCGCATCTGCTTTTTTTACAGATTCCAGTTTTTCTTTTTCTACCTGATCCGGATTCTTCTCAGATTGTGTACTTTGTTTCTTCTCTGCCATTATCTCCCACCTGCCTGCCATTATAGATTCAGTCCACAGGCAGTATTTCCGAAATTTCTGGTCCCGGAAATACCGGCTGAAGCCTGATACATTATCGGGTTACTTCTGACTCTTTACTATTTACCTTCATATTTGATCACGGAAGCCACATCATAGCCGGCAAGCTTCTCTCTGCCTTTAAGTCCGGCGAGTTCTATGAGGAAAACAACCTTTACAACCTCACCACCAAGACTCTCCACCAGTTTAATCGCTGCCTCTATGGTTCCTCCTGTTGCAATAAGATCATCTATGATTGCAACCTTCTGACCTGGTTTGATGGAATCCTTATGCATCTCAATTGTAGCACTTCCATACTCCAGATCATAGCTCTGGGACACCGTCTCACACGGCAGTTTCCCCTGCTTACGAATCGGAACAAACGGTTTATGAAGATTATACGCGATCGGAACTCCGAAGATAAATCCTCTGGATTCTGTTCCTGCGATCACATCCACTTCTGCATCTTTAAGACAATCCTGCATGGAATCAATTGCAAGCTGTAATCCATCTGCATCCTGAAGAACACTTGTTATATCGCGAAAAATAATTCCCGGTTCCGGAAAATCCGGAATGCTTCTTATATAATCTTCTATTTTTTTCATATATGCCAACCTCCGCCACTTGTATAAATCTAGGTAATCAGTATATCACTTTTTTTGAGGGGAATCAATCTCTAACCCGACAAGAGTCGTTAAAATACAAGGTTTTTCGACTTTCAGCAATAGTTACGGATAACCGCCTGTAAAGTTTCCCTCCCCTGATATACATTAATTTCCGGATAATATGTAACTGAAATTGTTTCCTGTTTCTGCACAAAAGCAGCAAATTCATCCGCTTCGCCAAAATACACTGCATCTATCCGGGTTCCCCCCATATCTTCCAGTTTCATCTTTGCCACATTCTGATTCTTTCCCAAAAGTCTTAAATTTAATACCCTCAGCCCTTTCTGTGCAAAAAGAGGCTTTGTATTTCCCTTTCCAAAGGGTTCCAGTATCTTTAACTGTTCCGTAAGTTCTCTGGAAAGATACGATATCGGCATTGGCACATCAATCACTATCTTTGGCCGAAGTTCTTCCTCCGTCAAAGTACAGTTTTCATTCAGTCGTTTTCTGAACAGATCAACATTTTTTTCCTCTATTGAGAGTCCCGCTGCCATAGGATGTCCGCCAAACTGAATCAGAAGATCTCCACATTTCACCATCTCCTCGTACATGGAATAAGCCTCTATCGAGCGTCCGCTTCCTTTTACTGATGTTTCGCCTTTCGTAAGAACAAACACCGGCTTATGATATTTTTCCCTGATTCTTCCTGCAATAATTCCGGCAAGACTTTCATGGCAGTCCGGAAGATATACCACAAGCACACGATCCTGGTTCAATCCGGTTTCTTCGATCAGACGAATGGCATCTTCTTTTCCCTTCTCAGTCATTGCCTTTCTGCTCTGATTCAGAGCCACAAGATCTCCCGCCAATTTTGCTGCTTTTTCCTCATCCCTTTCACACAGAAGTTCCAGTGATCTTGCAGCTGTGTCAAGACGTCCGCTGGCATTGATGCACGGACCAAGAACAAATCCTACATGATATGCCGTAATTTCCGCTCCCTCCAGCTGATTTGCACGAATGAGTGCACGAAGTCCTGGCGTATGTGTCACAGAAAGCCGGTGCAGGCCTTCTTTTACGATAATCCGGTTTTCTCCCTGCAGATCCATAACATCTCCAACCGTAGCCACAGCAGCCAGTTCTGTAAATTCCAGCACTTCACTCTGCAAAATCCCTGATTTTTCATATAATGCCCATATCAGTTTCCAGGCAACCACCGCACCACAGAGATTTTTATTCGGATACCCACAATCTGTCTGTTTCGGATTGATCACCGCATCAGCTACTGGTATGATCCATTCTTTCCCATCAGAAATTTCCCTGAAGGGAATGTCATGATGATCCGTAATCACAACGGTAAGTCCACGTGCTTTTGCATCTGAGATTTCTGCGGATGCCGCAATTCCATTGTCACAGGTGACGATCGTATCAACACCATCTTCCACTGCTTTCTGGATCAGCTGCTCATGAATACCATATCCATCCTTGATCCTGTCCGGAATATAGGTATCTACATCAGCCCCCAGCCGCTGAAATCCTTTTAAAAGAATACAGGTTGAAGTCACACCATCTATATCGTAATCTCCAATAATCCGGATTTTTTTGTGTTCCCTGATTTTCTTCAGAAGGATCTCCACTGCCTCATGCATATCCTTCAAAAGCCATGGCGATGGAAGTTCTTTTAGGGTACCATAAAGATAACTTCGAATATTTTCCGATCCTTCCACATCCCTGTTCCGAATCAGTCTTGCGATCACCGGATCAATTCCAAATTCCTGACTGATTTTTTGAAAATCCGCCCGTTTTGCACAGACCACCCATTTTTCCATTGTCGTTTCTCCTTTTAATATCCTGCCATAAAACATATATTCCCGGAACAGATAACCTGCCCCGGGAATACACTTTGTTCAATTATTCTTTTTTATTATCTGCAGCTTCTTTCGCTGCTGCCTCCTGAGCTGCAAGACGTTCTGCAACTCTCTTACGATTTTTCTTTTTCGGCTGATTCTTGCTCTTTTTACCAGACTGCTGTGCATTCTGATTGTTTTTGGCCGGCTGTTTTCCAGTGTTTTTGGAAACTGTAGTGCTGCCTGCCAGTGCCGCCTGCGGAACCGGCTTTTTGTAATAGCGTTTCATTACCAGCCACAGGGCACCTGTAATACATACAGAAGAATATGCACCACAGATTACACCTGCCATCAGAGGAGCTGCAAACTCGCGGATGGAAGATACACCTAGGATATACAGAACTGCAACCATGATAAATGTAGTAAAGGAAGTATAAATACTTCTTGTAAGAGTCTGTGTGATACTCTCATTTACAATCTCATCCAGATGATCTGGGTTCTTTCTTCCTCTCATATTCTCACGAATTCGGTCAAAGATAACGATTGTTGCATTGATCGAATAACCAACGATCGTCAGCATGCAGGCAATAAATGTATTACCTACGGAAATTCTGGAGATTGCATAGAATGCAAGTACGATCAGCACATCATGAAGCAATGCCAGAACTGCACTGCTCGCAAAACGGATATCCTTGAAACGGAACCAGATATATGCAAGCATAAAAAGTGTAGCTACGATCACGGCTACGATCGCATCTCTTCTCATTTCAGAGCTTACCGTAGCAGAAATACTTTCCGTTGTGATCAGACTCTCATCCACACTGAATTTCTCAACCAGAGCTGCATTCAGTTTTTCTCTTTCCTCCTGAGACAGTGTACGGGTCTTGATAACTACCTGATTTGTGCCGGATACCTTGGTCGGCTGTACATTCTTGTCTCCGGTAACCTCCTCTACAACCGGTGTGACATCAGAATCAATCTGCTTGATATCCATATCTTCATTAAATGTCACAGTTGTTGCAGTTCCACCGGAGAAGTCGAGTGCATAGTTCAATGCTGTTCCATCGGTCTGATGATGAACTGCCATTGCAACCGGGCCACTCAGGATCAGGATAATGGAGATAATGAAAAATACTTTACGTTTGCCGACAAAATCCACAAATTTACGCTGTTTTGCACTTCCATAGAATTTCGGATCACGGATTCCTACTGCATACAGTGCATTTACCACCAGTCGGGATACCACCAGTGCTGTGAACATGGAAACCACGATACCAAGAGCCAGTGTATATGCAAAGCCCTTAACAGTACCGGAACCCAGCCACATCAGAACCAATGCAGCGATCAGGGTTGTGATATTTCCGTCGACAATCGCACTGAATGCTTTTGCAAATCCTGCCTTGATCGAAGTCCTTACAGAGTTGCCTGCTGCAATCTCTTCCTGGATACGTGCATAAATGATGACGTTGGCATCCACTGCCATACCAATACCAAGAATGATACCGGCAATACCCGGAAGGGTAAGCGTAATGTCGAATGCATTCAGAGTGATCAGCACGAGTGCTGTATACAGAACCAGTGCTATGCCCGCAACCACACCAGGAACACGATACATCAGGATCATAAAGATGATAACGATCACAAGTCCTATAAGACCGGCTAAAACGCTGGTAGAAATTGCCTCCTCACCAAGCTGTGCCGCAACCACACTGGAACGAAGTTCTTCAAGTTCAATACTCAGAGAACCAATACGGATATAAGAAGCAAGATTCTGTGCTTCTTCTACGTCTGACATACCAGTGATCTGTGCCTGCCCACCGGTGATTGCTTCATTTACTTTCGGAGCACTTAAAATCTGATTGTCATAAACGATTGCAATCTGCTTTCCAACATTTGCTTCTGTTGCTTCTGCAAATTTCGTCTTTCCCTCATCTGTAAGCGTCAGGCTGACTGCATATTCTCTGGAACTGTTTTTGTCAGACTGGAACGCACCTCCCTGGGCATCCTTCACGTCTGTACCTTCCAGAACCACTGATCCGGCTTCACGGATCTCATCAAGGCTTCTTGCAAGTGCATAACCACTTCCTGTGTTGGAAAAGTTCGCATTACCATCATCGTCCGTCTGTGTGATAAAACACAGAGAACCTGGTTTTCCGAGATCATTCAGAATTTCATCTGCATCTGTGACTCCCGGAATCTCTACCGCAATACGGTCGTTTCCTTCTTTGTACACCTGTGCTTCCGTACTATACTGCTCTACACGCTTCTGGAGCTTATATACAGTATCTGACATATCTTCCGCACTTGGATTACTGTCTTTTGCCTGATAGGTAATGCTGACACCACCTGACAGGTCCAGACCGGTCTTGATGTTCTTTGCTGCACCAGTTCCTGTTGGTCCAAAACCAATACCGGCCGTATAACACAGAAAGACTGTGATAATGGCGGTCAGGAGCAGCACAACGATTGCTCTGTTTTTCTTCATCGTTTTTTCCTTTCCTGAATTATTTTATTCCGCTAATGCGGCCTTTATCATGATTGCGCACTCCACTCTCTTACGCTGAAGCTCGCACCCGATATCATAATTGCCATTAATATCTTTCTGGAAATGATACGCATTGGCAGCACATCCGCCACTGCAGTAAAATCTTGCAAAGCATTCCTTACAGGATTCCTTTGTATATACATTGCACTTACTGAAATCACAACGAACCTCAGGTCTTGTGATTCCCTCGTCCACATTCCCCATAAGGAACTGTTCTTCGCCAACAAACTGATGGCATGGATAAAAATCTCCCCACGGCGTTACTGCAAGATATTCTGTTCCTGAACCACATCCGGACAGACGCTTGTAAACACACGGCCCACCAGTAAGGTCGATCATAAAATGGAAGAAATTAAAACCTTTGCCGGCTTTTTCTCTGGCGATCATTTCTTTCGCAAGAGCATCATATTCTTCCATGATCTGTGGAATATCCTCTTCTCTGATCGCATAATCCTCCGTCTCCGGGGCAACTACCGGCTCAACAGAAATCTGTTTGAACCCGAGATCAGCCAGATGCAGGACATCTTTTGAAAAATCAAGATTATGATGAGTAAAGGTACCTCGCACATAATATTTATCCTGATTTCTGGACTCCGCAAACTTCTGGAATTTCGGAATGATCAGATCATAGCTTCCTGCCCCCTTGCGGAACGGACGCATAAAATCATGTACTTCCTTACGGCCATCCACACTGAGAACCACATTCCCCATCTCACGATTACAGAACTCCATGACTTCATCATT
This sequence comes from Blautia sp. BIOML-A1, assembly GCF_009883055.1. Lineage (GTDB taxonomy): Bacteria > Bacillota > Clostridia > Lachnospirales > Lachnospiraceae > Blautia_A. Next base: position 35,906 of record NZ_WWVR01000014.1, read on the forward strand.
GAGAAGCACTCCATTCGTTGTGAGTGTGAAACGGAATTTCTTATTATGAAGCTTTTCCTGCTCTCTTCCGTATGCAACCAGGTCTTTGACTACCTGCCAGTTCATCAGAGGTTCCCCTCCAAAGAAATCCACCTCCAGATTCTTTCTGGAACCGGAATTTGCAATCAGAAAATCCAGTGCTTTCTTTCCAACTTCGAAGGACATCAGTGCACGTCTTCCGTGATACTCTCCTTCTTCAGCAAAACAATATCGACAGGCCAGATTACAGTCATGTGCAATGTGCAGGCACAATGCTTTAACTACGGTCTGTCGATTCTTTGTAAATTCCTCTATTACATTTTCGTATGCATCTCTGGTGAAAAGCATTCCCTGTTCTTTAAGCTTCTCACACTCAGAAACAGAAGTACGGATATCCTTCTCCGGAAAACGCTCCGCTAATTTAGCAACAATCTCGTCTTCCTTCAGTCCTTCTTCCATATACGGAAGTACTTCATATGTGACTAAGTCCACCAGATGGATGCATCCACTGTTTATATCCAGAACAATATTATAACCATTGTTCTGATATCTGTGAATCAGACTCATCTTTCTGAAAATCCTTTCCTAAAAACTTTTTATCATAAGAATAAGCAGCGGATTTCACTCCGCTGCTTAACTGATTACTCTGAACCTGCTTTATTTGTTCTCGCAGCTCTGATTTCCTACAGTACAGGAAGTTTTACAAGCAGACTGGCAAGATGTCTGACATTCACCACATCCACCTTTTTTCACTGTGTTCTGCAGATTCTTTGTATTTAATGTTTTGATATGTTCCATGTTAGCATACCTCCTTATGTATAATGTTCTGGGCATAGTATAGCATAAATCCGGCTCAAATAAAAGCATTTTTTTATCAGGACAGCATTCCTCCAAGCGTACCTCCTCCAAGGCACATACAAAAGGTTGTTATCATATGCTGAACGCTCATATCCCAGCTTCTGCTCACGATAAACGAAACTGTTACCAACAGCAGGAAATAGGCAAGCCCCGACAGAGCTCCCCAGCGATATTTCTCCCGCCTGGCAATCTTTCCAGCCAGAAATCCACCCGCCATACAGGAGATCACATAGATGAGGATAATCCCCACCGTGACTGCTCCCGTCCCGATATCCATCCAAAACACGAGACCGGCAAGAACTAAAAGACATACGCCTGTAAGCGCATATGCCAGAAATAATGCTCGCAATACTACCTTTACTCCCATACAGATACCCCCTCATATCTAAATCATATGCCGGAGTTATCTGTATATTTCCTGCTTATTTTATTTCGTAACTGTTCCGTACCCTCACAGCTACGAGTCAAAATGCATTCCAAATTGTCTCGCGGGATACTGTCTTCTGAATAATTACTTTATTTTTTTCTTTTTCTTAAATACACGATCACACCAACAATAGCCGCTGCCGCCGCTGCAAGAATCACAAACGGAAGAATTCTGGTCGGATCATTTGTGTGCACAGCCTTCACAGAACTGCTGCTATCCTCATCATTATTCTGTGCATCATCCGAAGCAGTCTCTGAAGACTGTTCAATCTTCTCTGTTGGCGTAACAGCTGTACTTAAATCTGTCTCCGAAGAAATATCTGTAGATGTATCTTCAGCTGAATCGGCTGAGGAATCTGTACTTTCATCTGCTGCCGGAGTAAGCTGTGTATCTGTAACCACACCGGTATCATATCCATCTTCTTCAATTTCTTCGCCAACCAAGGTCTTGCTTCCTGCAATTCCAAACGGACTGAAAGAGTGCGTACTGAATACCATGGTACTTCCGTCAACACTTGGTACAATTGTTTCCATGGCTCCACTGTCCAGAAGATGCTCAATTGTATAACTGTAACCTGCCTTGACCGGAACTGTCACACTTACATATTCTCCATCCGGAACCTCATATTCCGTATTGTTCTTAAGATCCCACAGTTCAAATTCATAGGACTGGAATACATTTGCCTCCGTTTCATTGGTAAATTCATAATCATCTCCACTGGCAACACGGAACTGCACATAATACGGCAGATCGATTCCGGACACAGTTATTCCATTACAGCTGTGATTTTCCTCTGCGAGCTCCGTCTGCTGTTCTTCTGTAAGATTTTTTTCATATTCTGTAGAGCGTTCATCTTCTTTGATGTCCTTGTCTGCTCCATCAAAGATATTATCCTTATCTGCTGCCGGAGTTAATGTTACCGCTGGTTCTTCCGTTACCTCAGGAGTTATTGTTGTTTCCGGAGTTTCCGAGGTTTCTGGTATCTGCGTTACTTCCGGAATTTCTGTCACCTCCGGTGTTTCTGTCGGTACCTCTGTCGGATTTTCTTTTTTATTATCTGATTCTTCCTTATCGTCAGTCTCTTTTTTGTCCTCTGTCTCAGATTTTTCAACTTCTTTATCTGCTTCTTCTGACGGTGTTTCTGTTATTTCTGCCTCTTCTTTCTCAGTTTCTGCTGGAGCCTCACTTACCTCTGGTTCCTCTTCTGAAGACTTATCCTCTGTCTGCTCTTCTGCATCTGTCTCATTATTCTCATTTTCCTCGGAGTAATCCTGGTTTTCATCATAATTCTCCTGATTTTCATTCTCTGAAGCACTGGAATCATCGTAATTCTCATCATAATTTTCTTCAGAATCTTCTTTCCATTCTTCTTCGGAATCTGATGCAATACTGTTAACTACAACCGTCACACTGCTGTAAATAGCATCAGATTCTCCATCCCAACCGGAAATCCTGGATAACACTGAAGAATCATATGGTTTAAATATCACATCATAAGACTGAACTCTCTCAGATGGCACACTGGAACTGTCTGCCCAGGTAAGTGTACCATATTTACTGTCCGGCAAAGAAATATCAGAAAGCGGAACCGGTTCTTCAATTGTCACATTATCCGGGATCAGACTTCCAAGCTGTACAGATTTATCTTCCGCATAAACCGGTGAAGTCTGAACCTGTCCAACCATAAGTGTTGCTGCAAGAGCTGCTATAGCAAAAAAATGTATATTTTTATTATTATTTTTCATAATTATGTACCTCAATCTATTCTAAACATTCTACGATGGTTTTAATTATTCAGTAACTACTCTGAATGATACTTCACAGGATTTCTCCCTGTTGAGTAGCTGTCGATGCCTGGCAATCTTTCAGGAATGCCTCTGCATCTTATTGCCAGATACGGCCTCATATGTATGACAGCCAAAATCCAGCCTATTATATTCTATCTATAAAGCAAATCAAATTAAATATTCTGACATCTCTATTTTCTCGACACGCCAAATTTTAATATACCAAACTTTTATCTTTTTGTAAATATTTCGTAACATAATATTTTATTTTACGACACACGTATTATAACACAGTTCTGCTTTTTTCGACACCCCCTAAATTATTTTCAGAATTTCCTTTTTATATTTTATATTTCACATCATTATTTGAAATTGACTGATAATTCGTTTTGTTTCTGCCATCACCTCATCAATCCCATGCTGTGACAATTTCCAGTTTTTCTTTGTAATCTCATCCACAACACAAGGGCATACCAGAATTTCTGCTTCTGGATACGCCCTCTGATAATACATGAATGCTCTTCTGGCATGGTAATTTTTACAGCATAAAATTGCTTTGCTTACTTTCATCCCCAAAAGATCGGTAGCTTTTCTTGAAAAAAGAGCATTCTGCCAGGTATAAGTAGCTTGATCTTCTCTCAGTATTACTGACTCCGGTACACCGTTCTTTATCAGAACATCTCTAAGGAATTCCCACTCTGTGTGATAATTTCCATCATATTTTTCTTTCTTTCCAGACACTCCAGAAAATTTCCCAGAGGATATGCTGTATTTTCCACTTGGAAGAATGACAGGTGCCATTCCTGCCATATAAAGTTCAGCAGCTTTCTCCGCCATATACGGATAACTATTTCCCGGAACAAAAATAATATCCGCCTGTTCCGGCTGATTTTCCATAAAAATAAACTCTTCTACTTCTTCCAAAAATTTCTCGTACATAATTTTCTCCTGTCTGTATTTTATTTTGTTACAATGATCGTACTGTATCCGGCATCCCGAAGCTTTTGCTCCATCTGGATCGCATTGTTGATCTGCTGAAACGCACCTACCTGAACCTTATAAAGATTATTTTCATAAAGAAGGAATCCTGGAAATCCCTGATCCGTAAGCTGGTACAACATTTGATCCGCATTCTCACGTCGACGGAAAGCTCCTGTCTGAACCCTGTAATACAAAGGCTGTTCTATCGTTTCATCACTCAATGTCCCCAAAACCGCAGTTGCAATCGCTTTCGCAGTCTCCTGTTTTTTTTCATCATAAAGCCGATTATCCGAATCAGAATTTATAAATCCTGTTTCTATCAAAAGAGCCGGCATTCTGGTCTTTCGAAGAACTACAAGTCCCGGTCTTGCCTTCACTCCCAATTCTTTAAATCCCAGTTCGCCAAGTGCTCCTTCTATATTCTGTGCCATCTCATATTTAATTCCACTTTTGTCATAAACCAGAACTTCTACCCCTTGGTACTGGTTCTCCTTCGGACTGCTGTTTCTGTGAAAAGAAATAAAATAATCTGCTCCCACTTCATTTGCAATCCTGGCCTTCTCAAAGGGTGTCTGATAGACATCTGTAGTCCTAGTATACACCACATCAATTCCATTGTCTTCCAGGATTTTACCAACTGCTCTGGTCAGTTCCAGATTATCATCTTTTTCTTTTCTTTCCTTATATATAGCGCCCGGATCTGTTCCGCCATGTCCCGCATCCAGTACAATTTTATATGCCAATGCCCTTCCTCCCAAAATGCTTTCTTAAATACTATATGCAGCATTCTGCTATTTGGCACCTTTTCATCTGTTTTAACAGAAGCTGAACGATTCTGACTCCGGATCATAATGATAAATCTGATAAGTAAGGAAATCCTCCGGCGGAGTTGTTTCCCTCACAGTATCTTCCAGGACCTGTTTCAGTTCTTTCGGATTTGCGTTTCGTTCACTGTGGATCATCACCTCATGGATGCTGGTAAATACCATATAAAATCCACATCCCATTAACTGCCCGATTCGTTCAGCTACCCCCGGCAGGAAAATTGCCACAGCACCATTCGTTCGAATCGTAGTGCTCAGACAATTTCCCAGAGCATCCTTCTTTATCTTATAATCACACATCAGATTCATAAAATTTTCTCCTGCATAATCCGGATTAAAAATCAGCCTCTCCCAACAGTAGATCCTGGGTGGTGAAATAAAGTACGTATTTAATAGTGCAGCATCAAATACCTCCCGCGAATCTCGTTTCCAACTATCCAACATGTGTCGTTTTATTTTGACACTGGCACTGCTCCCATCCAATTCTCCCATACTGGCATACAAAACCAACGCAATATCTCCAATCGTTCTGTAAATACAATCCTGAAGTTCCGTCTGATTCTTTTCTATATTTAAAAGACGAATAAACAGATAATCTTTGATTTTCTCATAGTCTTCCAGATTCTTAGACCGTTGGAAACATTCCGATTCTAAAATAACCTCCAGTCTGTTTAAAATTTCCTGAATAATCGAATCCATACTCCAGCCGTTCTGATACTCCTTATACAGATCCTGTACATACAATGCACATACTTCCACAATTCCTTCACCCTGCTGCCGCTTCAGTAAGAGCCGGTCCCCAGTCGTCGGGGGATACTCTTCTTCCTTCTTATAACAAATCATATCTTCTTTATAATCTGTCTCTTCGAGTAAATTTTTACGAAGTTCTTCTACAAAACATTCGTATGTCATGTCCATATTCATTTCCTCGTCTTTCTGAATGTTCGGGCGAATGCCCATGATTATTAATAGATAAGAAGGGAGCGAACGCTCCCTTTAGAGTTGCTGTATGAACAGTATAAACAGATTTCAAAGACGTGTAAAGAAGTTTTCATCGACAAATTCTACGTACATATGCCGAAAATCGTTGAAGAACAAAAGAAAAAATCGGACAAGTCCGCCTTTGCAGACATATTCCATATGTATCTGGCGTACTCCAAGCAAACTTTGATCAGAGCAATCTTCCACTTTTGACCAGATGTTCAAGGAATCCCTCGCAGCCTTTTACAATATCTCTATATGTAATCTCAAAATCCCCAGTATACCACGGGTCTGCAATATTTCCCGGGCAATCGGTATAATCCAGCAAAAGACTCACTTTATGCTCCGAATCACTTCCAAGAATCCGAAGCATATTTCGCCGATTTCTCTCTTCCATTGCGATCAGATAATCATATTTATCATAGTCAGATTTCTTAAGCTGAACTGCTCGTTTTCCATCACAGGAAATTCCATGTCTGGCAAGTTCCTTCTTCGCCGGAGGATACACCGGATTCCCTATTCCATTCCAGATTTCCTCTGTACTCGTTGCAGCAGATGCAATATAGAAATCCGACTGTAGTTGTTTTTTGTTGATCATATTCTTAAATACAAATTCTGCCATAGGGGAACGGCAGATATTGCCGTGGCAAATAAATAGTATTTTTATCATTGTTCTTATAACTCCTTATCTCTTGTCAAATCCTTGTTTTTACTGTATTTGTCAGCTTATATCAAAATTCTCTTTTTCTTATATCTTTTCACAATTCCTTATATTTTCCATGGCGTTTGGTACAAAAATTGGTACATTTTTCTTGAATTTGGAACATCATAATATTTTCCACTTTCTCATGGCATAAATAATGTGCTTTTAAAAATTGACAACTTTTGAAGTCTGCGAATTTGCACGTTTTTCTAGCTGTTTTAATTCTTGCTGTGCATCTTCCAAGCCTAAATGCGTGTACACGTTCAATGTTACACTAATATCTGAATGCCCCATTAAATATTGCAATGTCTTAGCACTTATACCACTTCTAGCCATATTAGAACAATATGTATGTCTGCATATATGCGGTGTAACTGTAGGCATCTGCACTTTGTAAATACTGTTGTACTTCTGGCATATATGCTTGAAATAGTGCGCCCAATGCAATCCAACTGACGGATTCCCGTTTTTATCCAGATATAGGAAACCACTTTTACCATCTATCATTGGTTCTATACGTGGCTTCTCTCGTTCTTTGATTATATTTCTGAAATGTTCTTCGACTTCTTTTGTCATTGGAAGAACTCTCTTTCCTGCACTCGTTTTGGTCGGAACAATGATATATTCCCCCTCTCGTGTCCGCTGTAACTGATTATTGACAGAAAATGTATGCTCGTCAAAATTAATATCATGCACTGTCAGACCACAAAACTCACTGATTCTCAAGCCTGTCTTAAAAAGAATGGATATACCGTCATAATATTTACTGAAATGCCTGTCCTCTTTTACAAAGTTTAAAAATAATCTCTGCTCCCGTGGTTTCAATGCTTCTCTCTGTACACTGTCATTAATCAATACTTTTGCCAGTTCAAAATTAAATGGATTGTAGCCGATTTCTTCATCTTCAAATGCCATTTGAAAAGCCGGACGCAACACGCCACGTATAGAATGTATTGCACTATAGCTTCTTCCGTTCTCCTGTAACTTAATCAAGAAAATCTTTGCATCTGAAAATTTAACCTTATCAATTTGCTTATGTCCGAATTCTTCTTTTTCCAGTATGTTCTGCACCGTTTTATAGCCAGCCTTTGTGTTATGTGTCACGCCCGTTTTAGTCGTTATATAACGCTCTACAAGCTGACATACCGTTATCTCTGTAGGAATTATACCCTTGCATATTTGCACCTGTAATTCTTGCTCTTGCGCCCTCAGAGAGGGTGTTGCTTTCTTTCCTGGCGGTGTTGTGTCTGCATTGGTTAATCTCCAACTCCTTATAATGCGACGTTTTCCCATACTATCTGTGTACCGATATGAATACCTCCCGTCTTTCTCTTGATGTTCTCCTGTTTTTAATAGTCTACCTTTATTATCACGTCTCTTTTCGCTCATATTGATTCCTTTCTTTCAAACCGAAAAGAATGTGACATAACATTTGTTTTAGTATGCCATGTCACACTCCAACCTGTCAATGATTTGCGCATACTTTAAATGGCGTCTAGGGAATCTATGAACCTTTCAAACAAAACACGCTTTATTTGAATACGATTTCCGTTATGCAACAGATATTTTGCATTTGGATTATCATGCACCAATCTCCTTAGTTTCGTTTCTCCAATGCGGAAATACTCCGATGCTTCTTCAATAGTCAATGTGTATTGATTCCAATACGGTATACAATTTGTATTTTCCATCCTAATCCTCTTTTCTCCATAGTTAAGCCGATAACTACCAATATTATCGTTATATTTTTTCCATAATTGCTTTTTATTTTCCGTTGTAAACACGAGCATTACCGTGATATGTGTTTACTTTTCCTCTGTTTTCATGCCCTGTAAACCCTATATTTCCGTACCTTTTCACGTATTTTAAAAAGCAAAAACGTTTTGACAACCAATAGATATTTTTGACTTATATGATAGAAAAGCCCCTTATTACCGCCCTTTTATACTTCTCGGACAATATCCCCAAGGAAAACGGGGACTATCTGATTAAGCAATATCTGTACGCTCATATTTTTTTCACATGCTATCCATTCCGTAAATAAAGACGGTACTGTATTGTACAAATTCAAAAGCCTGTCCCTGTTATCACACCACTTCCAGAATTGCTTTATCACATCATTTGATACTAAATCCGCATTTCTAACTTCTTCTTTTGGTGTTGGAATGTGACACGAAAACTGATCACGAGTATTAACTATATTTGTCTTTACATGGGTTGTTATTACCGCTTTACCTAATAACACTTTCTGCAAATCAAGATAATCTTCTGAACTGCAACACTTATAGTAAAAGAACCTGCTGCCACTTCTTATCTCCAAAATAACAATTTCTCTGCCATCTTCACGCACCATAACAGGAAATGCAGAATAACGTCCAGAAAATGCTTTGATATAGTCACGCATTTGTATATTTAAGGATTGCTTCATTGCCATTAAATTGCAAGCACAATTATTCCAATTATCTGCATTTACATGGGCGCAATCATTTCCTGTTCCCATGCCCCGACTTGTTTCTGGAATCCTGCGTATAAAGCCCTCACTACCATAATCTTGATAATACATATATACAAATCTCGATAAATTCATCAGCATATAGCCTTTGCGTCCATGCTTGTAATGAATCTGTATTCTTTGCCGACTTCCTCTATTTGGAGCAGGCACACATACGCTTCTATCAGCTAATACGGAATACAATTCTGCCGTATAATCTTGTATGCTAATGTGTCCGTTTTGATATGTAATAATATATTTTTCTTTGGGATTATTAGGACGGCATATCACATCTACCCATTCTTTCCCACATTCTTGTGGTGCAAACAGATTTTTCTTTCGTAAATCTATTAGATTATTGCTATAGCAAGACGAATCTAACAGATCAATTCTCTTATAGTCTAATTCATCTGTAGAAAGATTATGATAATGTGCATATACATATTTTCTCAACGAAATACTATTTTGACCGTTCTTCTCTTTGAATTTCAACATTCTTCTTTCTTGCCGCTTTTTGTCACAGACCAATGCTCCTGTCATTTCCATTTTTTCAATTATGGACTTTAATAATGCTTCATCATGGTTTATTATTTCCTTATGCTTGCTCTTGACGTGTTCAATGCAATAGCATACTTCATCTTCATACACAGTTTCATATATGATAATTGTGTTATTAGACGTTGTATATATTATATCTGGATTCAATCATCACTCCCCCTTTCCATAATTACAGGAGATACTACGCAAGTATCAATCAATTCTTCCATACAGTCACAACACAAATTTAACTGGATTTTGGAACCATCATATTTTGTTCCATATCCGCAGATACCATTGATGGAAAAATTCTCCTGTCTATCCCATATATCCATTTCCTTACCACATTTATTGCACCGCATCTTCACAATATGTTTTCCCCTTTCATCTTTTGGATAAATTCTCCGATTCTTAAAGCACAATCATCACAAACCTTTATATCCCCTACAGGTGTTTGTAAGCTGTGATAGCTTTCGCTGAATTGGATTTTATAGTGTGTAATTCCACAATTTTCCTTGCATATATCACATGCAATCTCTTGTCCCATTTGCAACCTCCGTATTGTTTTCACTGGCAATCTTCCGAAGAAGAAAAGCAATTTTCAGTTCATAATCCCCTAATAACATGTGTATCAGTAAGTTAGGTCAATTTTTACTGCGTCAAAATTTCCGAGCAATTTTAAAAGTGTCGAAAAGTCCCATAACCACCGCATTATCAACAGTTTTCCCTGACTTTTTCAAATACTATTTTCCCCGTAAATACCGCATTTTAGAAAACCGCCCCAGTGCGTCAAAATTTCCGAGTAGAAAATATATCTTTTATTCTTTAAAGAATAATTTCAAAACATCAACACGCCCTTTATTTGAGCCTACATAGAAAACTTCTGGATTGATACAAATTCTTGCTGTTCCGCTATCCAGTCCAGTATATGTTAATGCACAAAATCTTTGCTTTTTACCGTTGACATCAAATTCCAAATCATCATATATTTTCTTTAATTTACTGATACTGGACGTGTCTTTGTACCCGATGTAATCACAAAAGTCTTTCATCGTTACAAGTTGCACATTATCCAGATCAGCTTCAAACGGATTCTCACAAACAACATTCCATTCTCTGTTAATAAACGGAATCAACTGAAACAAATATCCTAAATAATTGTGATTCTTCCCATTCGCAGATTTATACAATGAACGTACCCCGTTGAAGTAAAACTGCTGATAATCTATTGCTGTTTTACTTTTCAACTTTCCACGCTTAAATATTTCATCGTTCAACCACAATTTACCGGTTTCTTCATCTTCCCGTATATAATAAGCCTTGACACTATTCCAGAATCTTTCACTCGTTCTTTTTGAAACACCTAAGATTTTTGGTAGATCAGACCGTTTAATCTCTTTTTTAGATTTAGCATTCAAAATCAACAGGTTATCATAAGCCGCATATGTACTAAGATATATCAATTTTGTAACTGTTGACGGGGACAAATCCGAAAAATCAAATGTCGTATTAACAAAAATATATCTTTCGCCTTTGCCCCTGTACCTGTTTATCTCATGTTCTTCACGCTCTTTTTTCATTCTGGCTCTGCGCTGTCGTTCATGTACAGAAATTATGACATCTCCACTGTTTATTTCTCCTACTTCTTCCCCTGTTTCGGTGTCAACTATTGCATATTCACCCATTTCTTACATTTTTCCTTTCTTTGTATCGCAATAAATAAAACTAGTATTCTATTTTTCTTGAATATTCAACATGGCATTTATGGTATCACTTGCTTTATATTTTTTTCGGATATCTTCAAGTATCATTTGATGCCGTATTAACTGAATTTTGTCCTCATTACTGGCTCTTCCAGAATAGTATTTAATCCATTTTTCGCTATTGGCATATCTCACACAATCCTTATGTGACCACTGTGGATGTTGCCCACGTACCATTTCTTCATTTTCTTTTAGAAATATTTCTCCATGTTTATCAAAATATCTTTTTTCTTTTTTGAAATGCTCTTCGTTTTCTCCACGTTCTACAATATTAGCCAGTTGGGCAATTATTTTTATAAAGCCGCGAGCCTGTGGTGCTTCTATAGTATTTGCGGTTTTGGCAAGATTCACTAACATTTCTGCTACTTCTGCTTTTTGTCGTTGATATATTCCCTCTTCTCCCAAAAGATGTTTTTCAAAAACTTCATTAATTATTTTTTTGACTCTTAAAACTCCATCTTCTCCAACGTCATCATACCATTCTTTTACAACAGCAATAGCCTCATCATCTGATATACTATATTTAGTCCCGTCCTCCGCAAGATTATTAAAATTATCTACATCCACAGCTCGTACTCGTTCGGAATATCCATTGAGTTTTCTATTTATAAACTTAAACCACTTGACAATAATATCCCCGTCAAGCAAAGTGTCTTTAACAAGCTGTTTGGCAAGCATACAAGCCACGCAATACTCTGCATCTCGATTATGTTCTTTGATTGCATCTATCAAATTTTCACATTCAAGACTAACACCTGTATTGTCTTCCTGTTCAAATTCCATCTGCGAATCTTCTGCATGAAATACACGTCCATAAACAGATACATATGTCGGACACATAATAAGTTCGTCAATTCCATCTTCAAGTCTATAATACTTTCTCACAACACAGTAATGATGTGAATTTTTACTCATGACTTCAATCTTTTTAAACGGCATATATGCTTCAATGTTTTCATTTGCTTCTTCAAGAGATTCTGCTCTTCCTATCGCAAGCGGTATACTACTAATATCATACAAAGCAATTTCCACTAAAGGATACTCCGAAAACACGCTTTTATAGATATCATATGCTTTTTCTGGATTGCCCCCACTTTGTCTATGATATATGTCACTACTTATAGAAATTATAATCTTATGATTTCCATATTCTTGATTGTATGTAATATAATCATAATATTCCTTTATCAAGGTTGACGTCTCTTCCGAAATATCACACCCATTGGTAATAAGTCGAAGTTTATGTAATGCAATATTATTTGCTTTCATTTTTTCCAGAAAATATCTCATCCCCTCTAAATTCATAGTTGGTTCACCGCCAGTAAAAAGTAATGTTCCTATCACACAAACGGATTCCAATAATTTATCTATTATTTTAGGAGACATATTAATGTTCTGTGCATCTCCCCTAAGACAATGTGCACACCGTAATTGACATTTTCTAGTTATTTCAACCAGTAAATGATCTATAGCAATCTTTTCTGTTTTAATAAAACTTTCGCTCATAAATGTTCCTCTCTTCTCTGCTATTTTTTATGTAGGTTCATCTATGCAATAAGTCAAAATATCCATATTCGGTTGTCAAGGTACAATGTGTACGCACTTATTTTTCCAACAAAAAAAGCGTACACCTCACGGACGTATAACCTTTACAGATTTACGTCTTTGAAATATACGCTTGCTAACAGCTAAGCTATGATATGCCCGATTCGGGTATATGAATATTTAATTTATGTCTTAATTATAGCAAAAACACGACCATATGTCAAAATTCAAGAACCTATAACACAATACATAAAATATTGACTATCAATGACATATAAAAGTTTACAAAAATTTAACAATTAGGAGTTTTCCAATAACATATCTATTGCCCTGTTTATGAAAGAATTTACTGATTCATTATTGGCTGCTGCCTTTGCCTTAATAATATCCTTTTTACCGCTTTTTACCATTAAACTGATACGATCATACTTTTCTCTATTAAAGTCATTATTATACTTGTATGCGTCTTTTGCATCCTTATATGCCATTTCTGCGCCCTCCTTTTTTCTGGATTTCGTACATGGGAGATGTACCGACTTGTATATAATATATATCAATTCCACGGAACAAAACCAAAACCACCCCGTGTGTATGCACCTCATCATTTTCTATAGTATTTTACCATTTTTGCACAAATTTATCAAGCATATTACTCAATGTATTTTTTCACAAAATTTATATAATATCATTGTACAATTTGACAGTTGACGGTACATTACTCAATGTGCTATAGTTTAGTCACATCAAACGAAACAACAAATTTTTAGCAAAAGCAAGAAAGGAAATAAAAGTTATGACAACAGCAGAAATTATTGAAAAGATTACCGAGTTGAAAGAACTGGAGGATATGCTCCATGAACTCAATGCAGAAATTGATTCTATTAAAGATTCTCTCAAACATGAATTAAATGAACAGCATTCAGAAGAGCTTATTGCAGGTACGCATATAATCAGATACACAACCGTTATTTCAAACAGATTTAATTCAACAGAATTTAAAAAGGTTATGCCAGAAGTATATAAAGCCTATCTGAAACCTGTTACCTCAAAACGTTTCACCGTTGCGTGAACAGAAAAAAGTCTACACCCCATCGACCAAAACAAAGTGTAGACCTAAGCACAACACTACTACTCAAAGGAGTGAATGCCTATATTGATTATATCGTATTCACTCCATCATATCAAGAGATAAAGGAGAGAATACCATGAAAAACAATGTATACCAGATCGTAACAAATAGAATCATCGAACAGTTAAAACAGGGGGTTATTCCATGGCATAAGCCATGGACAGGTATCAGAACAAAAGCATTCAACAGAATCAGCCGGAAACCCTACAGCTTATTAAATCAGATGCTTCTTAAACATGACGGGGAATACGCCAGTTTTAAACAATGGACTGAATTAGGCGGTAAAATTCGCAAAGGAGAAAAAGCGGAGATAGTCGTATTCTGGAAAATATTGGAGGTTGAAAAGGAAAACAACGACGGTGAACTGGAAAAGAAAACTGTTCCGTATCTTAGATACGTCAGCGTATTCCATATTTCACAGGTGGACGGCGTAAAGCCATTAGAAGAACCTTTCCACGAAGTAGAGCCGATTGCAGATGCCGATAAACTTATACTTGACTATGTTACACGAGAAGCAATCAACTTCAATGAACAAGCAAGTAACGAAGCCTACTACAGCCCTAGCAGAGATACAATTGTCGTTCCAATGAAAGAACAGTATCAACACATCAATGAATACTACTCAACTACATTCCATGAACTAGTACATAGTACAGGACACAAGAACAGATTGAACAGACTTGAAACCACTGCTGTTGCTTCATTCGGAAGTGAAACATATTCCAAAGAAGAATTAGTTGCAGAAATAGGAAGTGCAACGATACTTTCCACATTGGAGATTGAAACAAAGCGAACTTTTACTAACAGCGTTGCATATATCCAGAATTGGTTGAACGTACTTAAGAACGATAATCGCTTTATCATTTCAGCTTCAAGCCAAGCAGAGAAAGCTGTTGACTATATACTTGCTTAATATCTTATGGGCGGTACACCAACCGCCCCACACAGAAAGGAACATACCATGGAAAAGTTTTTTATTTATATTGGTGTCTGTGTTATCTCTACACTTTTTCCTCCACTGGGATTAGTTGCCCTCTATCTTGCAGATAAGTATTGCAGATAAAACAGACTACACCGTAATTTGACATTATTCCATGCAGATAATTCTGTAAAATCAACATTGCTTTTCGCTATCTTTTACAATCTGCATGGTATGTCATGATTTCAATTTTACAAAGGAGCATTTCACTATGAACATTGCATATATCAGAGTTTCCACCGTGGAACAGAACGAACAACGACAAATCGAAGCAATGAAACCATTTACCATTGAGAAATGGTTCATTGAAAAGATTTCAGCAAAAGATACAAACCGCCCAAAATTACAGGAACTTCTGGAATTTGCACGGGAGGGAGATACAATTCATGTACATGATTTTTCAAGGTTAGCACGTTCTACCAAAGACCTTTTGGATATTGTAGAACAGCTTACACAGAAAAATATTTATCTTGTCAGCAATAAAGAAAATATCGACACTTCCACCCCTACGGGGAAGTTGATGCTAACCATGATTGGCGCAATCAATGAATTTGAAAGATACAATCTTTTGGAACGTCAACGTGAGGGAATAGCTATAGCAAAAAGGAATGGGAAATATACAGGGGGAAAACGAAAAAACGTTCCTAATTTTGAAAACGGATATCAGCGTTATTTACGTCGGGAAATATCCAAAGTAGCACTTGCAAAAGAATTAAGAATCAGCAGACCAACACTTGACAAACTTATCAAGGAATACAAGGAGGAACACACTAATGCAAACAAATAATTTTCAAGAATTGATTAAGGAGTACGAAGCACATTGCCAGAACACCTCAACGCAAGAATATACTGATATTCTGTATGAATTATCATTTTCTATAGCTTGTGCCGTTTTAAAAATAGCTGTACTTAAAACAGGCAATCCGCAACTTGCAGATTTAAAATCCGAATTATGTAAAGATTATTCAACTTTAAGACTGGTTAACTCTGGTACAGTAACTGATTCACGTGATCTTGAATATTTAATACGCAACCCACTAGGAGACGGAATGGACTTAGTTCACACGGCATCTGCAACACTTATAAATCAGACAAAGCAACATGGAAATATTGTGGAATTTATGGAATCCCCATACAAAGAACGTCGATTGAAGAAGAAAGTCTGGATAAAAAAAGCAGACAGCGTTAACGGTTGGGAAACTGTAGAAACCACTCCTATACAAGAAGTTTACAAATCTGTTAGGCGTGAGATAGAAAACAGCCGAGCAATGAGCACAGACGCAAGGAACGGATATACATATTTAGAAGAAATAGCACAGGATGGCGAAACAGGCGAGAAAACACAGGTATATAAACGCTTAATCAAATATGCTGATCTAGGTGGCTGTGCTATGGTTTCCCCCTATGACAGTGTTGAAAATACGGTATTAAATCACAGTATTGGAAGACAAGGTACACTATATAGCGCGGATATTTCTACAGCGCAAAATATAGACCAGATGATAGAATGTTTGTCACTTACACAAAAACAATCCGTGATTCTACATTTACGATTAAGTGGATATGGTTTTAAAGCTATATCAACATACCTTGGTATTACATCCGAAGCCGCACGAAGTACAATGAAAGGTGTACAGAAAAAGGCAATATCTGCATTGCAATTACCAGATTACCTTATTGAACAACTGCAAACGGTAAATCATAATAACAAATTAACCAACAATGACAAGGCGACTATCAAGCAAATGTTTGATGACGGTTATACAATGGCTTATATTGCCGAACAATTCAATGTTTCCAAAATGACAATCAGCCGTGTTATAAATGGTCGGAAAGACAGGCAGGTAGGGAAGTAGCATGTACATTCATGTTGATACAATCGAACAATACAAAGTTCTGCAATATATTAAACGGCACTTTTTCATGGATAAAATAACCATAACCAAAATCAATCAAACCTCTCTCTGCGTTACCGACTATACCAATGAATGCTTGATATTCAGATACTTTAACGGAACAATAATCACACATGAAGCAAAAAACAGGGGATTTTAACCGCCCCTGTTTTTCTTTCTTTAAAATAAGCATATTACCACATATGTTTACACCGATTACATTTATACTGTTTTCCTATTGTGGATGAAGCTACGCCTAAAGTAGCCGTTGACACTGCCCTATTAGTAACCGTTATTCTCTTAGTATTTTTACTTCCACAATTCGGGCATTTAGGGTGCTGAGCATCTTGCAATTCCTGTTGTTTTTTTGCCAACTCTGCCGCCCTGACCTTGCGTTCTTCAACTTTCTTCTCATAACTATCTACGCTTTGTTTTACTAGTGTAAGGTCTTCACGTGCTTGATTTTTTGCATAGATAGTAACAATCCAGGCTATTCCACAAAAGAATGTTGCAAAACCACAGAACAGTATTGCAAACCCCAGATCACCGTTCTCACTGTAATTCCAACTCAAAACCGTTAAGACAGCAAAAAGCAATGTTAAAATTGCCAGAACAGGAATTGTTCTTGTATTGCCTTTTATCTGCATTTCCAATTTTGTAACGGCATCTCTCTGACGTTGTTCTTCTGTAGCCTTTTTTTGCCGTTCTTCTAAAATTCTCTTTTCATTTTCTGCTTTCAATCTAGCCTGTTTAGCTTCTTCTTCCCTTACTCTTTGATAATGGTTCTTTATTGCATAACCACAATTAGGACAAGCTTCTGCGGTATCGGAAACATTTTCTCTTCCGCATTCTGGACATTTTACCAGTGCCATACACTGCCTCCTGTGTATTCGTATTTTAATATCGTTTTAGTATTCGTTTTCTGAATATATATTATCATATCAAAATAAACTACAATTATCAAGAGAGGTGGTGCATAAATTGGAAAAATTCATTGCTTACAAACCAGAAAAAGAAGTAATATCTTTACGCATTCCAATAGAAATATTAAGAGACATAGATAATAAATCAGCAACCATTGGCATCAGCCGAAATGAAATGATTAATCAGATGATAGTTTATGCCCTTAGAAACATGGACGACACTTTATCAGAATAATAGCGGATAAAAAAAAGAGGACTGATTTTTCAGTCCAATTTTTGTATACGCTATATGATTATTAAATGTTATGTCACTTCTTTTCACAATTTCATTGGTACAAAACTGGTACAAATATAAGTTGTTCTCACAGATAACTCCATGATATACAGAACTTTAGAGATTAAAACAAACTACTGCCGTGGCAAATAAAAAGTATTTTTATCATCTTTTTATATCTCCATTTAAGTCTTGTATTTCTTCTCAAACACTTGATATTTCAGGGTTTTCCGACTTTTGAATTTTCCTTTCTTTTTAAGGTATCTTCTCAAATCTTCTCGTATTTTCTTATGTTTTTCCCTGCAATCTTGGTAAATCCGTTGGTAAAGCAAGCGTCCTTACCAACGGGCTTTTTTAACTATTCGCTATCCGATATACTTCTTCCTTTGCATCATCAAAATTTACATGGGTGTAAGTGTTCAAGGTTACACTGATGTCTGCGTGACCCATGATATACTGCAAGGTTTTTGGATTCATCCCGGATTTTGCCATATTAGAGCAAAAGGTGTGCCTGCATACATGAGGGGTAACTTTCGGCATCTGGATACGGTAAATTTTATTGTATTTCTGAATGATATGCTCCAGATACTTCTCCCAATGAAGGGCAACCATCGGCATATCGTTTTTATCCAGAAACAAAAATCCGGCATATCCTTCCACCATCGGCTCAACCTTTGGCGTCTTTCGGTTGGCAATGATTCTGCGAAAACACGCTGCAACAGCTTCTGTCATCGGTACATATCGAATACCTTTGTCTGTTTTCGGTTCTTCGATCACATACTGCATCTGTGCAGTACGCTGTAGCTGATGGTCTACCTTGATACGCATTTCTCCATACTCAATTTCTGAAACTGTCAGCCCACAGAACTCTGAGATACGAAGCCCTGTGTGAAAAAGAATATAGATTGCATCATAGTATCTGCTGAAATGCTTATCTTCCTGAATAAACTTCAGCAAATCTCTCTGCTGCTTTCGGGTAATCGCTTCTCTGGTAACAGAATCATTGACAATGACGGATGCAAGCTCAAATTCAAATGGATTTTTACGAAGCAGGTCATCATCGACTGCCATCTGAAATGCCGGTCTTAGAACTCCCCGGATAGAATGAATGGAACTGTATCCCCGTCCATCAATCTGCTGGAGCTTAATCAACCATGCCTTTGCATCTGACAAACGCACCTTATCAATTCGCAGATTCCCAAAACTCTCTTTTTTCAGCATATTGATGACCGTTTTATATCCGGCAACCGTATTGTGACGAACTCCTGTTTTCAATGAAACATATTTTTCTACCAGTTCCAAAACAGTATAGTTGCCGCCGTTTGTTACGATACGGTCAAACAAATCCGCTTCAATCTGTTTTTCTTTCTCACGCAGGGAAGGCTCCCGCTTCTTCCCTTTTGGCATTGGGTCATTCTTGTCCAAACGCCAACTGTATACATTTTTCTCTTTTCCGTCCTCATCAATATAGCGGAACCGATACCTCCCATCTTTACGCTGGTACTCGCCCTCTCGCAAAATCCGATTACGGTTATCTCGTCTTTTCTCACTCATCGTGAACTCTCCTTTCAAAAAAGAGAGCCAGACTTGCGCTCTTATCATAGCACAAATCCAGCTCTCCGCATAGTTATATCATGTGAAATCGGTAAATCTGTCAGCTCTGTTTACACAGCAGTAGCCTGATCCAGATACCTCTCAAATTTCTCACGCTTAATGAGGGCACGATTGCCGTTCATCACATAAAAATCCTCATTGGGATGTGTGTCAATAAGCGTTCTCAATTTTCCTTCGCCGATATGATAATATCTGGCTGCTTCCTCAATGGTAAGCGTATATCTACGCCACACCGGAACATCCGAGTAATTTTTTCCTTCAATATTCATCTTATTATTCGCCATAGGCAGTTATCCTCCATACATGAAAATAGCCAGACAGAGGGTGTCGGCAACGAAGTCCGGCAACGGGCTTCAAAAGACCTTGCAAACAATCTCAATCTGGCACTACTTACTATTTATACTTTTCTTTTATTTTTCTGTTGTTTTGGTTGTTATAAGGGAGAAAAGCTAATAGTTTCGGGGTTTTCCCCGGCAACCGGCGCGGCAACGGGATAGCAACAGGGGATGCAACGGGCTGTCATTTTCAGAATGGAAGCTCCATCTGTTCTGTGACCTCCACAAAACCGTCCATCGTTTTTTCAGACGGGTTGCCGGAGTCCGTTGCCGGGTTTTCACGCTCCCAGCCCTTTTGTCTGCCATATTCGGAAAACATTCTTGGATTCGGGAAGTACCGCCAGCCAGTAATGCACTGGTTCATAATCTCGTTGATTTCCCGGATTTCCCATTGCTTCGGCTCGTCAAAGGCATGGTTCAAGGCTTCCTTGTAGAGCTGCTTGGAACAGACCATGCTCCCGGTGTACTTATCAAGATACGCCTGTATCATTCCGGCTTTGGTGTCCTCCGGCATAAAATCCCGCTGGTGTTCTTTGAGATACCGCTGCATGGTGGGGCTGAAAGCCAGCTTGAACCTGCCGCTTCGGTAAATCTCCATCGCTTCCGCCCACATCTGCTCGATATAGGCTCTGGAAGCAGCTTCGTCCTCCAAAATGTGAACCTCGACTTGCTCCGGGTACACCATGACGGGAATAAAGCGACGGTTGCCGGAACGGTCAAGGGGCAGGAAGTCAAGGGCATTGGAAGTGCCGCCAAACACGCACTGACGGGGGCGGTCTGCCGGGTGGGTTTCATAAGGTATCTTGTAGACCTCTTTCTGCCGGCTTAAAAATGACTTGATTTCCTCAATGCTCTTGGCATTGGCGGTTGCCATCATTTCTGACATTTCAATAATCCAGTGACCTTGCAGCTTGCGGTACACATTGTCATCGTCCAGCTTCCGCAAATCATCGGAGAACCACTCATCCCGGACTGCCAGCAGACGGAAGAAGGTGGACTTGCCAGCCCCCTGACCGCCTACCAGACAGAGCATGATTTCAAATTTGCATCCCGGCTGAAAGGCTCGTGAGATTGCACCCAGCAGGAACAGCTTCAACGCTTCATAGGTGTAATCGTCTGCGTCAGCCCCCAGAAAGTGCCGCAGACAGAAACGGATTCGTTCTGTCCCATCCCACACCAGGGTATTGAGATAGTCCCGGATGGGGTGGTACTTGTTTTCATTCGCCACAATCCCGATGGCGTTATCAATCTTTTTCTCATTGGTAAGCCCATAGGTTTCTTCCAGATAAAGAAGCAGATACTTCATATCCGTATCGTTCAGGGCGGTGCTTTCTCTTTGAAAACCGATGGGCTTTATGATGTCCTTGCGGTCGGTCAGGATGTTGTATGCGATAGCCCCGGAAAGCAGCGGGTCACGCTGGAATACGGTCAGGCAGTTCCGTATGCTCTGACGGACACCGCCTTTCTCGGTGGTTTCCAGTCCCGCCTTGATTTCCTCAACGCTCTGTGGCGGCTGCATGGCGTTCATGGTGTTTTTTAGTTCTTGCTGCGTCTGCGGCTGCAAGCTCTGCCATTCGCTGTTCAAGCTGTATCACATCCTTTCCGTAGTCCGTAATCAAAGCCGCTTTTTCCTCTGTTTCCCCGAACAGAAGCACATCCAGCAGATATTCCACTTGGGCTTGCTTCTGTAAGGCTTCCACAAACCGGGGATGAAAGGCTTCCTCCGGGGAGTGCGGGACATAATCCTTTCTCCATGCCCGAAGCAGATGGAGATAATCGGCAAGAATACGGAAGCAGCGGTTCTTTGCTTCCTGAAACTGTTCCTCCGGGGATTTCTGCCGGGGCTTGGGCTTTTTTGCCTTTCCCGGCGGCTTCCAGTCCTCATAGGAAAGCCCGAAGTCATTTGCCAGTTGTATGGCGGCTTGTTTCTTTCCCAGCCCATACAGGGCGGCGGCAAAATCAATCACATCCCCATCTGCACCGCAGCCGAAGCAGTGGTAACGCCGATCCAGCTTCATGCTTGGGGTTTTATCGTGATGGAACGGGCAGCAAGCCATCCCGTTCCGACCTACATGGATTCCATAATGCTCCGCAGCCTGTCTTGTTGTGACGGACTGCTTCACAGCTTCAAATACATTCAAATCTATCCCTCCTTGAAAATAAGAAAAGCACCTGACATTCTCTGCTTGAAAATGGCAAGTGCCTGTTAAAGTTCCATATCCTGTTGTCTGTGTTTCGTCTGCGCCGGGGCGGTTTTTTGTGCTTTTTTCTCGTCAGCCTTATCCTGCAAGACTTCCTTGATAAGCTGCTTCCTGGGCGACTCTTTGCTTTCCTCTGTGCCGGGTGTGGCTTTCCGTACCCAGTAGCGGATGTCCCGCAGCTTCTTCAAATCCTCCTGTACCCCGGTCAGCGGTACTTTCAGCTCTGCGATTTCGCTAAGAAGCGTTTCATGCTCCTGTTGTAACTCATTTTTCGTTTTATCCTTATCGTCCGGGTGCTTGGCAAGATAGGCGGCGGCTTTCGCATATCGGGCAACCTCCGGGTGTTCCTGTTTGAATGTTTCCTTTGTTTTCTTGAAAAATATCTTCTGGTACTTCTCATAGACAGGCTTACATTCCTTGCAGTCTGTCCGGCTGGCAAGAATCCCGTCAATCACTTTGCTGCGGGCTTCCTTTGGCTTCATCTGACTGCGGTAATCGGCGGCTGATTTCCCGAAAGATTCCAGAAATGCTTCTAAGTCCTCCACAGTGGAAAGCCCCTTTTGCTGGAGATAAGACAGGGCTTCGCTGACTGCCTTTAAGTCCTGTGAAGTCCCCCGGTTCTGTCCAGCCCTTGTCCAGTCCTTCCGTTCTTCCTTTCGTATCTCCATATATTTCATCAGCAGATTGGGAAGAAGTGTCGCTTCCTCCGCCGCTTTTTGTGCAAGCAGCTCTTTCCGTTTTTCGCCCAGCTCGGTAATCCAGCCTTTGAGGTTTTGGATAAGCTGCCGGATGGACTTCATTAAGCTGTTGGCGGCTTTGATTTCCCGGTTCAGGTTGCCGATATTCGTCTGGATACCACGCTTTTCCATCTGCCGGACAGCCGCCCCCTCATAGACAGTAGGGATAATATCAAGCCCCTGTCTGGCATAGGAACGCAAGTCCACACGCTCCGGGCGGTCATTGGCTTCCAGATAGCGGTTCTGGATGACCTCCCATTCATGCCGCCAGATTTCGCAATACTTCTGGTCGTTCCAGTCCACCGTATCCTCCTTGTGGCTTTTCCATCTGCCTGATGGCAGCTTTATCCGTTCCCCATTCTCGTCAAGGTCATAAACCTTACAGCTCTTAGGAAGCCATTTCCCATGTTCGTCCATTGCCCGCATGGTCAGCAGGACATGGGCGTGGGGATTATGTCCCGGCGGATGGGGGTCATGGATAGCAAAATCAGCAATCATGCCTTTGGAAACAAACTGCTTCTGGCAAAACTCCCGGACAAGGACAGCGTACTGGTCGGGCGGTATCTCTCTGGGGATGGTAAGCACACACCGCCTTGCAAGCTGGGAGTTCCATTGCTTCTCCACCGCTTCGGCGGCGTTCCATAAGGTATTGCGGTCTGCATATTCCTGTGGGGCATTAGGTGGGAGCAGGATTTCATTGTGGACGATACCACGCTTTTCCGGGTAGTGCTTCACTTGCTGGTCGTATTCACAGAACAGCTTTTCGCCGCTTTGGTAAGCAGCGGCGGCAACCGCAGACTGCTGTTGGCTACGCTGAACAATCGAGATTTCGTTGTGTGGACAGGGCATTTCGTATCCCTCCTTTCTATGCTTGGTGGATGGGGTGGCGTTTTACCACCTCATTTTGGGCAGAAAAAAAGCAGGAGACCTTTTTCAGATTTCCTGCTCGGTGTGCCGCTGTGTAAGCGGCGGGTATTTAGTTGTGAAAGTTCGGGACAAGTTGACCCGATGTGTGTAGAATAACAAACTGGATTTATTTTTCTTTACATTTTATGCCGTAATTTCCCCTACTACCATTTTCGTAGCCCCTATATATTTCATATCTTTTTCCATTTATCTCCACTTCGTCATCGTTAATAAATGTATAAGACTTACCATTTTCTTCACAATACTTTAAAATTGCTTCCATAGTTTTTGCAAGAGTTGGGTAATTGGCACTATCCTCATAAGGAACCCAAAAAGCTTTTTTAAACATATAAAATACCTCCTTCTAATTTGTTAAGTAATCCACGAATTTTCAAAGCGTTATAAAATAATAGTATCATACAGCTTCGCAAAAATCCACTTATAACTTCAAACTTGTCGGCTGGGAACAGCTTGCAACGCAAGGTGTCCCCAGATGGCAAGTCCACAAAAGGGTAGCTGGTGGTAGCCAGCGCAGGGGAAGCGTAGCGTCCCCTGTATGATTTGGAGCAGACCATGACTGCGGAAAATCACAGCCCTCCGGCGAGGAGCCTTCGGAGAACGCAATGCACCAACCTCTGGGTGGTGTATAATTGCGCCCTTAGTAAACTAAGGGGTTTCTGGCTTCTTCCGTTCCAGCAGTTTTTTCAATAATTCCTGCGTGTCCTGCCTGTGAAAAATGATTTTGAGCAACACCTTGACATCATCATCTGTCAGGCGTTCCGGCTCTTGCAGAAAACTTTCCAGCATACCGCCACGGATACAGAGCCGGTGCGTCCGTTCCTTTCGGGTAAGCTGCTTCAACTGGTGCTGCAACGCCTTTTCATCATTGATGGCTTTCCGCAGTTTCTTTTCGCTTTTTTCCAACTCCCGGTTGAGCTTTTCCAGCTTTGAGGTATCAGACAAGGGCAGCGTCCTCCTTTCCCGGTATCAGCACATAAATCCGGTTTGGTTCTCCAATGCCCTGACGCACCCGCATGATAAGTCCGACAGTTTCTAATTCATTCAGAGAACGCTTGACCGTCATGGGACTGCGGGACAGGACTATAGCAATGGCTGTGACAGGGAAGCAGACAAACAGGATTCCGTTCTCGTCCTCCTGTCCTTTGGATAGCATAGCGTCCAGCATCCGGCAGTACATGACCTTTGCGGTGCTGCTGACTGGAAATCCTGTCAACGCTCTTGGAAATGGCATACAGGGTGGCAATGGTGTGTCTATCGTCATAAATTCAAAATTCATTCGGTGTGTTCCTCCTTTTTCTTTGCCCGTTTGGATAAATAACGGGGGCAGTCAACCACAACCGCCCGGAAGCTCTGCCTGCACCCATGCTGGCATTTCCGGCATAATTCGTTGTAAGTGACACGCCCCCGGTCGTTGAGATAAAAAGAAAGCTCATGCTTCCTCTTTTTGCTCATTCTCGGCATATTGCGCTTCCTCTCGTTTTAGTGTATGGTTTCGGGGCGATTTTCGGCAAAATTACGGTCATAGAGCCGCTTAAAATCTCCCGAATTATCAGCGACAGGGTAGACTGTCCCCTTATCAGATTGTCGTGTTTCGGTATCATTTCGGTGCCAGTTCGCCAGTTCTCCCCGGTGTCGTTCCTCCCCTGAATCTCACAGCGGCGTATCGCTCCCTTTGGTATGCTCGTTTCGGTCAGGGTTCCTCCACATCCCTGCCAAAAGTCATGGCACTACATCGCCGGGGAAGCATATCCCACACAGGCTGGTCATTCGATTGGAATAATCCATCGATGAACTACCTGTATCATAGAACATTTTTGTGCCCTATGCCGTATGTCCACAAAGTAGGAATTAGGGGTAAAAATCAGAAATTTCCACGATTGCGGAATTGATATGGTATAATCAATTCAACGGTTATAAATGTTGTCAGAAGGGGGAACTGCTTCAATGAACGGAGCTACTACAATACAGGAACGGCTAAAAGATTTACGATTAAACAAAGGAGTGACATGCTCCCACCATTTAAATCTCTGATTTTGAAGTGGGGGCTTCTTGCTCAATGGCTCTACTGAGCCAAGTATCTACAAGCTATCCTCGCGTGCCCCGCGATTTTTTGCCCGGACACGGGCATATTTCTTACTTATTGTCTTGTCCGGATACGGACAGTTTATGCTGCCA
>NZ_WWVR01000092.1 GCF_009883055.1 Blautia sp. BIOML-A1
CTGTAATCCTTATCTGCTGCTTGGTTTTCGCAGCTGTATCCTTCATACAGCAGACTTGCAAAATACTTTCCGGATGGCTCCATACTGACTGTCACTGATTTCAAACGGCAGTTTTCTGCAGGCTCCCTGTGTTTTTTCATGGAGATCCATTTTAATTTTGGAAGCCGGATCCGGTTATCTTCTACCAGAATATTTCCGTTGACTACATTTGTTGTATAGCTGTTTTTGGAGTGATGTTTTGACTTGAAACGTGGAAATCCAACCTTAGGATCACAAAAAAAATTCTTATATGCTTTTTCCAGATGGAGCTGAACATTTGCCAGTGCCAGCGAATCAACTTCTTTCAGAAATGGATACGCCTTTTTATACATAGCTGGTGTATTCTTTAACATCTTCTTTGTCTTTTTATATTTCTGGATCTTGTCATTAAGCATCTGGTTGTACAGAAAACGACAACAGCCAAATGTTTTTCCAAGGAGTATCTTCTGTTCTTCTGTTGGATAGATCCGGAAACGATATGCTATGTTCAATTCTTTTTCTCTCCCTGATTTTCGATGTATTGACGGATCACTTCTACTGGTGCCCCTCCTGCCGTCAAAAGACAGAAACTCTGGCTCCAGAACGCTTCTTTCCAAAGTTTTTCCCGGATTTCCGGATANATATCAATATCTTCCACCGCAACTATATCGTACTGGTCTGTGATCCTGCGGCTCAGTTTATGCAGATAATCTCTTCTCTGGCTGCGTATTTTTTCATGGCACCTGGCAACTTTCTTTTTCTGTCGCACATAATTGCGGCTTCCTTTTACACATCTCGACAGTTTACGCTGCTCCCTTGCCAGCCTTTTTTCATTTTTTCTGAAGAATCCTGCTTCTTCCATCTCAATCTCTTCTGAAAACACAGCCATCCCCTGCATCGCATAATCAATCCCCAGTATTTTGACATTGCTGTAATCCTTATCTGCTGCTTGGTTTTCGCAGCTGTATCCTTCATACAGCAGACTTGCAAAATACTTTCCGGATGGCTCCATACTGACTGTCACTGATTTCAAACGGCAGTTTTCTGCAGGCTCCCTGTGTTTTTTCATGGAGATCCATTTTAATTTTGGAAGCCGGATCCGGTTATCTTCTACCAGAATATTTCCGTTGACTACATTTGTTGTATAGCTGTTTTTGGAGTGATGTTTTGACTTGAAACGTGGAAATCCAACCTTAGGATCACAAAAAAAATTCTTATATGCTTTTTCCAGATGGAGCTGAACATTTGCCAGTGCCAGCGAATCAACTTCTTTCAGAAATGGATACGCCTTTTTATACATAGCTGGTGTATTCTTTAACATCTTCTTTGTCTTTTTATATTTCTGGATCTTGTCATTAAGCATCTGGTTGTACAGAAAACGACAACAGCCAAATGTTTTTCCAAGGAGTATCTTCTGTTCTTCTGTTGGATAGATCCGGAAACGATATGCTATGTTCAATTCTTTTTCTCTCCCTGATTTTCGATGTATTGACGGATCACTTCTACTGGTGCCCCTCCTGCCGTCAAAAGACAGAAACTCTGGCTCCAGAACGCTTCTTTCCAAAGTTTTTCCCGGATTTCCGGATACTCTTTTTTCAGCAGCCTGCTGCTGGCACTTTTATAAGCATTGATAAATTTACTGAGTTCTGTTTTAGGCTGTGCACGAAACATTACATGCACATGATCAATATCATGATTCCATTCCTCCAAAANTCTGTGATCCTGCGGCTCAGTTTATGCAGATAATCTCTTCTCTGGCTGCGTATTTTTTCATGGCACCTGGCAACTTTCTTTTTCTGTCGCACATAATTGCGGCTTCCTTTTACACATCTCGACAGTTTACGCTGCTCCCTTGCCAGCCTTTTTTCATTTTTTCTGAAGAATCCTGCTTCTTCCATCTCAATCTCTTCTGAAAACACAGCCATCCCCTGCATCGCATAATCAATCCCCAGTATTTTGACATTGCTGTAATCCTTATCTGCTGCTTGGTTTTCGCAGCTGTATCCTTCATACAGCAGACTTGCAAAATACTTTCCGGATGGCTCCATACTGACTGTCACTGATTTCAAACGGCAGTTTTCTGCAGGCTCCCTGTGTTTTTTCATGGAGATCCATTTTAATTTTGGAAGCCGGATCCGGTTATCTTCTACCAGAATATTTCCGTTGACTACATTTGTTGTATAGCTGTTTTTGGAGTGATGTTTTGACTTGAAACGTGGAAATCCAACCTTAGGATCACAAAAAAAATTCTTATATGCTTTTTCCAGATGGAGCTGAACATTTGCCAGTGCCAGCGAATCAACTTCTTTCAGAAATGGATACGCCTTTTTATACATAGCTGGTGTATTCTTTAACATCTTCTTTGTCTTTTTATATTTCTGGATCTTGTCATTAAGCATCTGGTTGTACAGAAAACGACAACAGCCAAATGTTTTTCCAAGGAGTATCTTCTGTTCTTCTGTTGGATAGATCCGGAAACGATATGCTATGTTCAATTCTTTTTCTCTCCCTGATTTTCGATGTATTGACGGATCACTTCTACTGGTGCCCCTCCTGCCGTCAAAAGACAGAAACTCTGGCTCCAGAACGCTTCTTTCCAAAGTTTTTCCCGGATTTCCGGATACTCTTTTTTCAGCAGCCTGCTGCTGGCACTTTTATAAGCATTGATAAATTTACTGAGTTCTGTTTTAGGCTGTGCACGAAACATTACATGCACATGATCAATATCATGATTCCATTCCTCCAAAACANCAATCTCTTCTGAAAACACAGCCATCCCCTGCATCGCATAATCAATCCCCAGTATTTTGACATTGCTGTAATCCTTATCTGCTGCTTGGTTTTCGCAGCTGTATCCTTCATACAGCAGACTTGCAAAATACTTTCCGGATGGCTCCATACTGACTGTCACTGATTTCAAACGGCAGTTTTCTGCAGGCTCCCTGTGTTTTTTCATGGAGATCCATTTTAATTTTGGAAGCCGGATCCGGTTATCTTCTACCAGAATATTTCCGTTGACTACATTTGTTGTATAGCTGTTTTTGGAGTGATGTTTTGACTTGAAACGTGGAAATCCAACCTTAGGATCACAAAAAAAATTCTTATATGCTTTTTCCAGATGGAGCTGAACATTTGCCAGTGCCAGCGAATCAACTTCTTTCAGAAATGGATACGCCTTTTTATACATAGCTGGTGTATTCTTTAACATCTTCTTTGTCTTTTTATATTTCTGGATCTTGTCATTAAGCATCTGGTTGTACAGAAAACGACAACAGCCAAATGTTTTTCCAAGGAGTATCTTCTGTTCTTCTGTTGGATAGATCCGGAAACGATATGCTATGTTCAATTCTTTTTCTCTCCCTGATTTTCGATGTATTGACGGATCACTTCTACTGGTGCCCCTCCTGCCGTCAAAAGACAGAAACTCTGGCTCCAGAACGCTTCTTTCCAAAGTTTTTCCCGGATTTCCGGATACTCTTTTTTCAGCAGCCTGCTGCTGGCACTTTTATAAGCATTGATAAATTTACTGAGTTCTGTTTTAGGCTGTGCACGAAACATTACATGCACATGATCAATATCATGATTCCATTCCTCCAAAACAATTCCATACCGTGGGGCAATATATCCCCATATTTCCCTTGCTCTTTCTGAAATCGGATCATTGATAACTTTTCTTCGATATTTCACCACCATAATCAGGTGATAATACATCAAGTACACTGAATGTGCATTGTGATCCATATTTTCCATAAAACCAGTCCTTTTTTTGAATAATTATCTTATCGACTGATTCTATTATACCATGGATTTTTGCACCAAACAAGTGTTCTTTTTTATTTTTTGCAATTCATCTCCCACCTGTAGAGGAAGGAGAATTCTTGCTATATATTATGTTAAAAAATNGGATCCGGTTATCTTCTACCAGAATATTTCCGTTGACTACATTTGTTGTATAGCTGTTTTTGGAGTGATGTTTTGACTTGAAACGTGGAAATCCAACCTTAGGATCACAAAAAAAATTCTTATATGCTTTTTCCAGATGGAGCTGAACATTTGCCAGTGCCAGCGAATCAACTTCTTTCAGAAATGGATACGCCTTTTTATACATAGCTGGTGTATTCTTTAACATCTTCTTTGTCTTTTTATATTTCTGGATCTTGTCATTAAGCATCTGGTTGTACAGAAAACGACAACAGCCAAATGTTTTTCCAAGGAGTATCTTCTGTTCTTCTGTTGGATAGATCCGGAAACGATATGCTATGTTCAATTCTTTTTCTCTCCCTGATTTTCGATGTATTGACGGATCACTTCTACTGGTGCCCCTCCTGCCGTCAAAAGACAGAAACTCTGGCTCCAGAACGCTTCTTTCCAAAGTTTTTCCCGGATTTCCGGATACTCTTTTTTCAGCAGCCTGCTGCTGGCACTTTTATAAGCATTGATAAATTTACTGAGTTCTGTTTTAGGCTGTGCACGAAACATTACATGCACATGATCAATATCATGATTCCATTCCTCCAAAACAATTCCATACCGTGGGGCAATATATCCCCATATTTCCCTTGCTCTTTCTGAAATCGGATCATTGATAACTTTTCTTCGATATTTCACCACCATAATCAGGTGATAATACATCAAGTACACTGAATGTGCATTNGGAAGCCGGATCCGGTTATCTTCTACCAGAATATTTCCGTTGACTACATTTGTTGTATAGCTGTTTTTGGAGTGATGTTTTGACTTGAAACGTGGAAATCCAACCTTAGGATCACGAAAAAAATTCTTATATGCTTTTTCCAGATGGAGCTGAACATTTGCCAGCGCCAGCGAATCAACTTCTTTCAGAAATGGATACGCCTTTTTATACATGGCTGGTGTATTCTTTAACATCTTCTTTGTCTTTTTATACTCCTGGATCTTGTCATTAAGCATCTGGTTGTACAGAAAACGACAGCAGCCAAATGTTTTTCCAAGGAGTATCTTCTGTTCTTCTGTTGGATAAATCCGGAAACGATATGCTATGTTCAATTCTTTTTCTCTCCCTGGTTTTCGATGTATTGACGGATCACTTCTACTGGTGCCCCTCCTGCCGTCAAAAGACAGAAACTCTGGCTCCAGAACGCTTCTTTCCAAAGTTTTTCCCGGATTTCCGGATACTCTTTTTTCAGCAGCCTGCTGCTGGCACTTTTATAAGCATTGATAAATTTACTGAGTTCTGTTTTAGGCTGTGCACGAAACATTACATGCACATGATCAATATCATGATTCCATTCCTCCAAAACAATTCCATACCGTGGGGCAATATATCCCCATATTTCCCTTGCTCTTTCTGAAATCGGATCATTGATAACTTTTCTTCGATATTTCACCACCATAATCAGGTGATAATACATCAAGTACACTGAATGTGCATTGTGATCCATATTTTCCATAAAACCAGTCCTTTTTTTGAATAATTATCTTATCGACTGATTCTATTATACCATGGATTTTTGCACCAAACAAGTGTTCTTTTTTATTTTTTGCAATTCATCTCCCNGGCTCCCTGTGTTTTTTCATGGAGATCCATTTTAATTTCGGAAGCCGGATCCGGTTATCTTCTACCAGAATATTTCCGTTGACTACATTTGTTGTATAGCTGTTTTTGGAGTGATGTTTTGACTTGAAACGTGGAAATCCAACCTTAGGATCACGAAAAAAATTCTTATATGCTTTTTCCAGATGGAGCTGAACATTTGCCAGCGCCAGCGAATCAACTTCTTTCAGAAATGGATACGCCTTTTTATACATGGCTGGTGTATTCTTTAACATCTTCTTTGTCTTTTTATACTCCTGGATCTTGTCATTAAGCATCTGGTTGTACAGAAAACGACAGCAGCCAAATGTTTTTCCAAGGAGTATCTTCTGTTCTTCTGTTGGATAAATCCGGAAACGATATGCTATGTTCAATTCTTTTTCTCTCCCTGGTTTTCGATGTATTGACGGATCACTTCTACTGGTGCCCCTCCTGCCGTCAAAAGACAGAAACTCTGGCTCCAGAACGCTTCTTTCCAAAGTTTTTCCCGGATTTCCGGATACTCTTTTTTCAGCAGCCTGCT
>NZ_WWVR01000093.1 GCF_009883055.1 Blautia sp. BIOML-A1
ACACCAGCCAGCTATAAGAAAGAATATCCCTGGCTGAAAGAGGTGGATTCATTAGCACTGGCAAACGTGCAGATGCATCTGGAAAGCGCTTTCCGTAAGTTTTTTCGTGAACCATATGCAGGATTTCCACGCTTCAAGTCAAAGAAGTCTTCAAGAAAATCTTATACAACAAACGTAGTGAACGGAAATATCTTTCTGGAAGGAAAATACTTGAAACTGCCTAAGATGACGGCCATCAGGATAAAGCTTCACCGTCCGATATCAGAAAAATGGAAACTGAAATCTGTAACAGTCAGCCGGGAACCATCCGGAAAATATTTTGCAAGTCTGTTATTTTGCTGTGAAAACCAAACAGTAGAAAAAAGACCGGTNAAAAGAACAAAATGTTCAAAAGCAATGATTGAAATCATTTATCAACATATAGAAATAAGAGGTGAGGAAAATAAACCGGGCAGTAAAAATAAGAATCTATCCAAATGCAGAACAACGTGTGCAGATAGAAAAAACAATCGGCTGCAGTCGATTTATCTATAACTGTATGCTTGCAGATAAGATAGAACATTATAAAAAAGAAAAGAAGATGTTAAGGAATACACCAGCCAGCTATAAGAAAGAATATCCCTGGCTGAAAGAGGTGGATTCATTAGCACTGGCAAATGTACAGATGCATCTGGAAAGTGCTTTCTGTAAGTTCTTTCGTGAACCATCCGCAGGATTTCCACGCTTCAAATCAAAGAAGTCATCAAGGAAATCTTATACAACAAACGTAGTGAATGGAAATATCTTTCTGGAAGGAAAATATTTGAAACTGCCTAAGATGACAGCCATCAGGATAAAGCTTCACCGTCCGATATCAGAAAAATGGAAACTGAAATCTGTAACAGTCAGCCGGGAACCATCCGGAAAATATTTTGCAAGTCTGTTATTTTGCTGTGAAAACCAAACAGTAGAAAAAAGACCGGTAGAAAAATTTCTGGGGATTGATTTTGCCATGCATGGGATGTGTGTATTTTCTACCGGTGAAAGAGCCGGATATCCGATGTTCTACCGGAATACAGAGAAAAAGCTTGCACGGGAACAGCGGAAACTGTCCAGATGNCTGAGCATAAATGCTCAAAAGAATCTTGTAAATAAAAATAGAAAACACTTGTTCTGACGATGGGTTTGTATTATAATAAAAAGAACAAAATGTTCAAAAGTGATGATTGAAATCCTTTATCAACATATAGAAATAAGAGGTGAGGAAAATAAACCGGGCAGTAAAAATAAGAATCTATCCAAATGCAGAACAACGTGTGCAGATAGAAAAAACAATCGGCTGCAGTCGATTTATCTATAACTGTATGCTTGCAGATAAGATAGAACATTATAAAAAAGAAAAGAAGATGTTAAGGAATACACCAGCCAGCTATAAGAAAGAATATCCCTGGCTGAAAGAGGTGGATTCATTAGCACTGGCAAATGTACAGATGCATCTGGAAAGTGCTTTCTGTAAGTTTTTCCGTGAACCATCTGCAGGATTCCCACGCTTCAAGTCAAAGAAGTCTTCAAGGAAATCTTATACAACAAACGTAGTGAACGGAAATATCTTTCTGGAAGGAAAATACTTGAAACTGCCTAAGATGACAGCCATCAGGATAAAGCTTCACCGTCCGATATCAGAAAAATGGAAACTGAAATCTGTAACAGTCAGCCGGGAACCATCCGGAAAATATTTTGCAAGTCTGTTATTTTGCTGTGAAAACCAAACAGTAGAAAAAAGACCGGCAGAAAAATTTCTGGGGATTGATTTTGCCATGCATGGGATGTGTGTATTTTCTACCGGTGAAAGAGCCGGATATCCGATGTTCTACCGGAATACAGAGAAAAAGCTTGCACGGGAACAGCGGAAACTGTCCAGATGTCAGAGAGNAAAGAACAAAATGTTCAAAAGCAATGATTGAAATCATTTATCAACATATAGAAATAAGAGGTGAGGAAAATAAACCGGGCAGTAAAAATAAGAATCTATCCAAATGCAGAACAACGTGTGCAGATAGAAAAAACAATCGGCTGCAGTCGATTTATCTATAACTGTATGCTTGCAGATAAGATAGAACATTATAAAAAAGAAAAGAAGATGTTAAGGAATACACCAGCCAGCTATAAGAAAGAATATCCCTGGCTGAAAGAGGTGGATTCATTAGCACTGGCAAATGTACAGATGCATCTGGAAAGTGCTTTCTGTAAGTTCTTTCGTGAACCATCCGCAGGATTTCCACGCTTCAAATCAAAGAAGTCATCAAGGAAATCTTATACAACAAACGTAGTGAATGGAAATATCTTTCTGGAAGGAAAATATTTGAAACTGCCTAAGATGACAGCCATCAGGATAAAGCTTCACCGTCCGATATCAGAAAAATGGAAACTGAAATCTGTAACAGTCAGCCGGGAACCATCCGGAAAATATTTTGCAAGTCTGTTATTTTGCTGTGAAAACCAAACAGTAGAAAAAAGACCGGCAGAAAAATTTCTGGGGATTGATTTTGCCATGCATGGGATGTGTGTATTTTCTACCGGTGAAAGAGCCGGATATCCGATGTTCTACCGGAATACAGAGAAAAAGCTTGCACGGGAACAGCGGAAACTGTCCAGATGCCAGAGAGGCAGTCGGAATTATGAAAAACAGAAGAAACGGGTTGCACTGTGTCATGAAAAG
>NZ_WWVR01000094.1 GCF_009883055.1 Blautia sp. BIOML-A1
CCCCGCGATTTTTTGCCCGGACACGGGCATATTTCTTACTTATTGTCTTGTCCGGATACGGACAGTTTATGCTGCCAGCATCCTTCTTGCCTCTTCACGGATGTTGATTGCTGCATTTCGATCTCTGTCCATCTCATTTCCGCACGTACAGCGGTAAACTCTTTCGGATAATTTCAGCTCTTTTTTTATCTTTCCGCATTTACTGCATTTTTTGCTTGACGGGAAAAAGCGGTCTACCTTTACTAATTCTTTTCCCTTCCAGGCAAGCTTATAATCCAGCATATTCCGGAACATCCCGTATCCATTATCCTGTATACTTTTCCCAAAATGCAGGCACTGGCTCATCGCTTTCATATCAATATCTTCCACCGCAACTATATCGTACTGGTCTGTGATCCTGCGGCTCAGTTTATGCAGATAATCTCTTCTCTGGCTGCGTATTTTTTCATGGCACCTGGCAACTTTCTTTTTCTGTCGCACATAATTGCGGCTTCCTTTTACACATCTCGACAGTTTACGCTGCTCCCTTGCCAGCCTTTTTTCATTTTTTCTGAAGAATCCTGCTTCTTCCATCTCAATCTCTTCTGAAAACACAGCCATCCCCTGCATCGCATAATCAATCCCCAGTATTTTGACATTGCTGTAATCCTTATCTGCTGCTTGGTTTTCGCAGCTGTATCCTTCATACAGCAGACTTGCAAAATACTTTCCGGATGGCTCCATACTGACTGTCACTGATTTCAAACGGCAGTTTTCTGCAGGCTCCCTGTGTTTTTTCATGGAGATCCATTTTAATTTTGGAAGCCGGATCCGGTTATCTTCTACCAGAATATTTCCGTTGACTACATTTGTTGTATAGCTGTTTTTGGAGTGATGTTTTGACTTGAAACGTGGAAATCCAACCTTAGGATCACNTGCTCCCTTGCCAGCCTTTTTTCATTTTTTCTGAAGAATCCTGCTTCTTCCATCTCAATCTCTTCTGAAAACACAGCCATCCCCTGCATCGCATAATCAATCCCAAGTATTTTAGCACTACTGTAATCCTTATCTGCTGCTTGGTTTTCGCAGCTGTATCCTTCATACAGCAGACTTGCAAAATACTTTCCGGACGGCTCCATACTGACTGTCACTGATTTCAGACGGCAGTTTTCTGCAGGCTCCCTGTGTTTTTTCATGGAGATCCATTTTAATTTCGGAAGCCGGATCCGGTTATCTTCTACCAGAATATTTCCGTTGACTACATTTGTTGTATAGCTGTTTTTGGAGTGATGTTTTGACTTGAAACGTGGAAATCCAACCTTAGGATCACGAAAAAAATTCTTATATGCTTTTTCCAGATGGAGCTGAACATTTGCCAGCGCCAGCGAATCAACTTCTTTCAGAAATGGATACGCCTTTTTATACATGGCTGGTGTATTCTTTAACATCTTCTTTGTCTTTTTATACTCCTGGATCTTGTCATTAAGCATCTGGTTGTACAGAAAACGACAGCAGCCAAANCACGGATGTTGATTGCTGCATTTCGATCTCTGTCCATCTCATTTCCGCACGTACAGCGGTAAACTCTTTCGGATAATTTCAGCTCTTTTTTTATCTTTCCGCATTTACTGCATTTTTTGCTTGACGGGAAAAAGCGGTCTACCTTTACTAATTCTTTTCCCTTCCAGGCAAGCTTATAATCCAGCATATTCCGGAACATCCCGTATCCATTATCCTGTATACTTTTCCCAAAATGCAGGCACTGGCTCATCGCTTTCATATCAATATCTTCCACCGCAACTATATCGTACTGGTCTGTGATCCTGCGGCTCAGTTTATGCAGATAATCTCTTCTCTGGCTGCGTATTTTTTCATGGCACCTGGCAACTTTCTTTTTCTGTCGCACATAATTGCGGCTTCCTTTTACACATCTCGACAGTTTACGCTGCTCCCTTGCCAGCCTTTTTTCATTTTTTCTGAAGAATCCTGCTTCTTCCATCTCAATCTCTTCTGAAAACACAGCCATCCCCTGCATCGCATAATCAATCCCCAGTATTTTGACATTGCTGTAATCCTTATCTGCTGCTTGGTTTTCGCAGCTGTATCCTTCATACAGCAGACTTGCAAAATACTTTCCGGATGGCTCCATACTGACTGTCACTGATTTCAGACGGCAGTTTTCTGCAGGCTCCCTGTGTTTTTTCATGGAGATCCATTTTAATTTCGGAAGCCGGATCCGGTTATCTTCTACCAGAATATTTCCGTTGACTACATTTGTTGTATAGCT
>NZ_WWVR01000015.1 GCF_009883055.1 Blautia sp. BIOML-A1
AAGTGTTCTTTTTTATTTTTTGCAATTCATCTCCCACCTGTAGAGGAAGGAGAATTCTTGCTATATATTATGTTAAAAAATGTGACTGGATCCATGGAAAGGACCTTATCAACAGGAACATAATGGTGATAAAAATTTTATATTTCTCATATTTCAGGAATACTCCCTGAAACGCAGAGTCGTCCCCACCCTGTACTCGCATTTGGATATTGTTCAAACCCGGGCAGGGGCTGGGCACCACGCCTTAAATATGCTTTTACCTTCTCACCCCAGAGAAACGGATCATTTTTCCTGACAATTCCCCATTCCATCATAAGTGCCGCCGCTCCGGTGACGAAGGGCACTGCAAAAGAAGTTCCGGTCATGCCTGAATAACCGCCTCCTGGTACCGGAGCTGTGATATCCACGCCCGGAGCAACAAGATCCGGCTTAAAATACACCAGCTGTTTTCCGCCCCGGCCTGAAAAATCTGCAAATGCATTCAGCCTGGAATCGTATGCTCCTACTGTAATCACCCTGGCCGCTGTTGAAGGGATTGTCAGTGTTTCTTCCGCTGTCGGGCGATAAAATCCGGTCAACGGGTTCAGGATATTTCCGCCAGGAAGCCACAGATTATAATTACCTTCTTTGATGCGTCTGCCACGCAGATACATTTTCCAGATTCCACTTGTAAGATAAGTTCCTGCCGGAATAAACTCGAAATAAATCTCCTGTGTCACCTGAAAAGGCCCCGGCTTCCCGTAGTAGATCAATAAATCTGTCTCCCCTGCACGATATCTCTGCGTGCCGATCTTCTCAGAAAGTCCCGGTAATTTTTCACCGGATGGCGTTTCTATAGAAATCTCAATTTCATCTGCATAGGCTTTCCATAACTGTAAATTTAATGTTGTCTCATAAGGTCCAATACTCATCTCTAGCATTTCTGTCTGTCCCTGCCGGAGTTTTCCGGCTGTATGGATCCTGTCATTTCCGTTATTTCCGGTTCCGACACAGATGACAGAACGCCCTACATTCGCCACATTGCTGATATATGTTTCCAGTAGAGAATCTCCCCGATGTGTTCATTATAACTAGGGGAAAATTACTGTAAAAAAATTTGCAGTCTTTACACTGCCTGTTTTTCTACCGGATAAGGCGACTGATACTTAAATACAATATCAATGCTCTTATCTCCATTCACAACAATTTTTTCAATCAATTCTGTCACAATTTCTCTTGTCACTTCGGATAATGTTCCATACTTGATAAATTTCTCTATCCAGTTTTCATAAGATTCTTCTGCCTCTCCAAAGCTGTCTTTCTCTTGTTCTGCCAACTGAATCTTCGCCCTGATATCTTTATCCTGCTTTTCATATTCTGCCTTATAGGAGAGATATTCTTCTTTATCCAGAACACCATCTACATAATTTTCGTAAGTTTTCTTTTTATACTTTTGGACAGCCGCAAGTTCTTTTTGTAACCGTTCAATCTGCTGGTCTGCTTCTGCACATCGTCTCTGCACCTCCTTCTTCCTATCTGCTACTTTTAATATTTCATCCTTATCACTTTCTTTCAGTGCCAGTTCCGCTTGTCTTTGGATTTCATTTTTTACAATAGAATCCAATACTTCTTTTTTAATGAAATGAGAATAACAAACTGTGTTTCCTTTTTTGTGATAGGTACCGCACTCATAACCGTCCCGACAAGTAACCCTCTGGAAATTATATCCGCAATCTCCACAAACAATAATTCCTGCGTATGGATTTACCTTTCTCACTTCGCTATTAAATCCCGGTGTCCGTGTTCTTTTCTTCATAAGTTCCTGTACCTGCTCAAAAGTATCTTTGCTAATAATTGCTTCGTGCATTCCTTCCACAATATACTGCTGTTCCTCTGGAATATATTGATACTTTTCCACTTTATAGGATATCTTTTCTGATTTATGCTGTACCATAGCCCCTGTATAAACTCTGTTTCGCAAAATTACATTGATCGTAGGATATGCCCAGCCCTTTGCACCCGCTTTTTCTAATGCATTGGCATATTTCAATCCCTGCACCTTTCTCTTATACTCTGACGGTGTCAGAATTCCTTCCTGATTCAGTTTCTTTGCAATACCATCCCTGGAATATCCTTCCAAACTCATATAAAAGATTCTCCGTACCACTTTAGCTGCTTCTTCATCTACAAGAAAATGATGCTTATCTGCCGGATCTTTTACATATCCATATGGGGCAAACCCAGACATAAACTGTCCCCGTTTCTTCTGGGCGGTCAATGCACCTCTGATTTTCTTAGATATATCACGACTATACATATCATTAAACAACGTCTTAAACTGTGCCAATTCTTCATTACTGTGATGAACAGAATCCACGCCATCCAAAATTGCAATATAACGCACACCCAAAGATGGAAAAACACGCTCAATATAGTTACTGGTTTCAATATGTTCACGCCCAAGCCGGGAAATATCTTTCGTAATAACGCCTTGAATTTTCCCTTTGTAGATATCCTCCATCATCCGCTGAAATTCCGGTCTATTCGCAAAATAAAGCCCCGAATAACCGTCATCAATATAAATATCTGCGATTTCCAGATCCTCTGATTTAGTCACATACTCACGAATCAGTTTCATCTGATTTTCAATACTCTCACTAACTTTATTCTCTCCATCATCCTTCGACAGACGACAATATACACCCATCTGATACATCATATCACCCCATCTTTCTCAAGTATTCTATCTGGTGAACTCTCTACTGAAGCAAACTTAAAATATATATCTATTTTCTGCTCTGGATATACATAAATTTTATCAACTAACTCCACAAGCGCTTCTCTGGTAAGCTGCTTTACCGTTATTCTTCTGCGATTAAAGTGCTCCAACCATATCTTTGTTTCATTGACCGCCGCCCGCTGCCTTTGCTCTTCATGGTTCAGTTCTGATAATTCTTTTTGATATTTCTGATTCTCTGTTTCATACATCTGTTTTAATTCCAGATATTCCTCTTTGGAAAGTACTTCATCCATAAACTGTTCATATGCTCGTTTCCGGTATTCCAGATTTCTTTCTATTTTTGCCTGCAATTTTGCAATTTTACCATCCAGTTCCGGCTGTTTCTGTCTGATCTGAGTTTCCAGATTCTTCATATCCATCTTCATCTGTTTCAATTGCTGGTTGATTGCAAATACAACCAGTTCATCCAGCTTTTCAAATGTAATATGATTCAGCTCACAGTAATTCTGCCCCTGCTTCTGATGAAAACCAC
This sequence comes from Blautia sp. BIOML-A1, assembly GCF_009883055.1. Taxonomy (GTDB): domain Bacteria; phylum Bacillota; class Clostridia; order Lachnospirales; family Lachnospiraceae; genus Blautia_A. The sequence continues at coordinate 3,252 of NZ_WWVR01000015.1, forward strand.
ACATATATCCGTCATAGTCTTTATGAGATGCCAGATAACGTTTTCGCATGGCTGTTTTACATTTCCCACAAAAGAGCAGTCCCACATATTTATGTGGTTCATTGTTTTTATCAAAATAGGAAACTCTGCGCCCCTTTCTTATTTGCTGAACCCTATCAAACTCTTCTTTAGAAATGATTGCCTCATGTGCATCCGGCACCAGCTCCATTTCTTCCAGGGGAATTGCCTTTTTGTATTTCAGCTTATAAGACGGTCTTTCATGTTTCCGAATCACAACCGCCCCAGTGTAGACCGGATGCCGGCAGGATTGTACAAAAGTTCTGTATGAATTGAATTCGGCTTTCGAAAGCCTGATTACATTCTAAAATTATTCTGCACCAATCACATTGAATTGAAATTGACCGCAGATTGAGTTTTTAAGATTCATTTTCTTCCTATACAGTATCAATTCCTATTGTCCAGAACATTTGTTCGTGTTATAATAAAAAGACTTTAAGAATATAAAACACGAAAACCAAAGGAGGGATTTCTGTTGGAACGATGTGATTTTTCTTCTATTAGCACATGCCTAAAAAATCAAATCAGTGAAAGCAATCAGATGAACCAACCTGATTTTTTATACGAATTATTTGAAGATTTTATGAATGATCCGATAAATGAAGATTTTTCTATGGATAATGGTCTAATTTGCCGCTGGATAACCGGACAAGCAAAAATCAGTCCCAAAATAACCTCATATTATGCAAAACCCAGCAATCAGAAAAAACTGGCAACAACCATTCAGCGGAACTTACTTCCCTTAATGGCAGACTGCAACATGGTTATACAGGACATTTACACGTTATTCATACAGGACGATACGATTTCGGATACAAAAAAGCAGGAACTTGTATCTCTATATAAACCTTCTGATTCAAGGCTGTTGTTTTTAGCAAAAGTACTTTCTTTTGGTATGGAACGGCAATTTATTAAACGTGATACAAGAAATCAAAAACTGATTGCAGGAGGTGTTCTATCTCCGATTGTTCTGGATTACATTATGGACAGCGAAGTCCCAAAACCATGCCGTCATTTTCTAGGAAGAGAAGAAGAACTGGATGAACTCCATACTTTGTTTGAAGAGAACCGACATATATTTCTTTATGGAATTGCCGGAATTGGAAAAAGCGAGCTTGCTAAAGCCTATGCAAAGCAATACAGAAAACAGTACACCAATATTCTCTATATGGAATACACCGGTAATCTATATCAAGATATTGTAGACATGGATTTTATTGATGATCCACCAGAAATCAGTGAGCAGGAACGTTTTCAAAGACATAACCGTTTCTTACGCTCTTTGAAATCTGATACACTGCTGATCATAGACAATTTTAATGTCACATCCACACAGGACAGTTGCCTGTCAGTCGTATTAAAATACCGTTGCCGGGTTTTATTTACAACCAGAAGCCAACTGTCTGAATACTGTAGTTTTCAATTAAAAGAACTGAAAGATATACCCACTCTTTTTCAACTGACATCTGTATTTTATTCAGAAGCAGAGGAAAACCGGGCAATCGTAGAAAAAATCATAGAAACTGTACACTACCATACTTTTGCTGTCGAACTGGCAGCCAAACTTCTGGAAAATGGAATTTTAACTCCAGAGCAATTATTGATAAAACTTCAAGAGGAAAAGGCTTCTCTTCATAATGAAGATAAGATTAAAGTAATGAAAGATGGTCAGAGCAAAAAAGCCACCTATTACAACCATATCCATACCCTGTTTTCGTTATACTCCTTATCACGGAAACAGCAGGATATTATGTGCAATATGTGTTTTATGCCTTCATCTGGTATTTCTGCCCGTATATTTTCCAAATGGCTGGAGCTGCCTACTTTAAATGACGTGAATGATCTGATCGAGACAGGTTTTGTACAGTCAAGTCTCCGGCATACTATTTCTCTGCATCCAATGATTCAGGAAATTGCAGTTTCCGAGACCGCACCTTCTGTTACAAGCTGCCACACGTTATTGGATTCTCTGCAAAAAATATGTTTGATGCATGGCATTGAAGTTAGCTATTATAAAAAATTATTTCAAACAGTAGAAAACATCATGCTTTTCATTGAAAAGGACGATATTCCCCAATACCTGTTATTTTTAGAAGATGTTTTTCCATATATGGAGAAGTACCACTATCAAAAGGGTATGAAAAAAATCATCCAGGAACTACAGCATTTTATAAAAGCAAATACTTACGGGACTGCATCTGACCGTGCCTTACTATTGGATTATCAGGCAACTCTGGAACCCAAAACAGAAAAAGCGATAAAATTAGAAAAAGAAGCACTTGCTCAAATAAAAGAAACCACAAAAGAAAATGCCCACCTGGTTTCCAACCTCCATTCCAATCTTGGAGGGCTTTACCGAATCAACGGACAACTTGATCTCGCTAAAAGGCACATGAAAATGGGTATCTCTCTTTTACAACAATACCAGCTTCTTTATACTAATGACAGTATTCCTCAGATTAATAATTATGCTGTCCTCTTAATTGAAATACAAGAACCTGACCTTGCCCTGTCTGCTCTTCAGAAATTAGCACAGATTATCAAAGAATATAATTCAAACCACTGTTTGGATTATGCCCAGGTACAGGAATCCCTTGGAAGTATCTGCCTGATCACTGCAAATATTTCGCAAGCGAAAACCCATTTTAAAAAAGCCTTGAAAATTTATGAGGATATATGGGCAGACGAACCCGAATTGATTGAAGAAAAATATCAAGCAATTCAAGAATTGTATCCACAAGCTGGAATTGCTCTGGCAAAAAGTATTCTTCTCACCAAGCACTAACGGTTCCTACAAACACTTGTAAAATATATTGCCTCAATAATGTAAACGCCTAGTTTTGAGATACACTCCAAGACTAGGCGCTTGTCCATTTCCATTTTTTCTTAGACATGGAGCGTTTACATAAGGATCACTTTTCTTTTTTTGACACTTTTCGCTCCTCCTATCTCAAATTTTTTATAGTCTAGGTATATTGCCTTCATCAATGCCTGAGAACTTGTAAATATGCTCCTCTGCTTGTTCAATCTGCGATACATTACAATCATCTCGTCATCAACCTACTGTTTGATACAATATGTCAAATGCATAGTGGCTCAGTTCTATTAGAAATTTATATCTCTAACTCCGCACCAATTCTAAAATTCCTTTTGAAAGGCGATATACTTTATCAACACTTTCCAGTTCTTTATACTTATGCGTAATAAAAACGATAGTCTTATTTTTTAATTCACTATGTAATAACTCACGTAAAGCTTCATTTGATTCAACATCAAATCCTTCTGTAGCCTCATCCATAAGTAAAATGTCTGCATTTTTCAGCAGAGCCCTAGCTACAGCTATCTTTTGTCTTTCTCCTCCAGAAAGTTTTGCACCATCTTGTCCAATTTTTTGTCCAAATCCATGATCCAATTTTTCAATAAAACCTAAAGCACCACTTTTTCTACATGCTTCAACAACTGCATCTCTTGACGCCTTTCCATCGATATTAACATTCTCCTCTATAGTCCCTTGGAATAGATATGGTCTTTGGCTTATAACCGCAATTCTATTTCTCATATCTTGTATATCCATCAATTCCACAGGAGCTCCATACAATTTTATTATTCCTTTTTGTGGCCGGTAGAATCCCGCCAAAAGGTTCAAAAGTGTTGATTTGCCACTTCCATTTTCTCCTACGATCGCAATTCGTTCCCCTTTTTTTACACATAGTGAAATACCATTTAAAATAGGGTGTCCTGGTTCATAACCAAAGACAAGATTTTTTACTTCAAAAACCATATCCCTATCTTGATAAATTTTCTCAGGTTTCATTTCACATAATTTCATTTCCAATTCTTCCGGTTGTCCCCATAACTCAAAAAGACGTTTTGCCGATGGCTCAATTTGCGCAAAATAATATTTAATGTTTATCAATGCTGAAATTGGATTTACAACATATGCACTATATGTAATAAAAGCAAATGCTCCGCCTATAGTGAATTCTCCTTTTATTATAAAAAGCCCACTTAATATATATAATAACGCATTTACAACCGTGTCTATTACTACAACACTGACAGTACTATATTCATCTAGCATTGCGTTCTTTTTATATGAATCCATCAAATCTTTTTGCAGACCTTCAAATTGAGATTTTTTTACCTGAAACAGATTCCAGAGCTTCATTTCATGAATTCCATTTATACACTCGGCAAACCAACTCATAAACTTTCGTTTATCCTCAATCCACTGTTCAAACACTTCCCGTTTCTTGTTTGCACAATAGGACACTATTATAAATTTCAGTGGAATAATTGCTTCTATCAATATTGCTAATTTCCAGTCTAATAAGGACAGCCCAACTACTCCTCCTATTATTTGGAGAATTGATGATATAGAAAACTGAGTAATCTGATCCACAACAGATGACACATTATCAATATCCATACCAATTGTATTTATAATCTCTGCACTTCCTCTTTCAGCAAAATACTGTATTTTCATCCTATTGATTTTCCAGTAAGTCTTTTTATAGAGAGAATGTGTAAACTGATTATGTACATTTGAAAATAATTTTGTTTGGATTATATTTAACTCTTGCTGGGTTAAAGAAATTATTATTAATATAACAGAAAATAAAAGAATGTATTTCATGTTTTTCTGCAATATACCACAATCTGTTATTTGTCTTATAAGCAGTGGGTGTATAAACGTTATGAATGATGAACCCAAAAGGCAACAGATAATCCCTGGAAAATACTTTTTATATTCACACAACATTTTACAAATTCGATACCATGTTTTCCCATTTTCTCTCATATCCAATTGCCATCCTCACTATTCGTTAAGCAAAATATTGACAAACAAGCTCATATATATCCTCTATATTGTAAGTTATTCCTATTCGATCTTCTGCATACAATTCATACATATTATTTTTACGCACAATATACATATCTATATCTGATGCCTTACTACTTTCAAATATTTCTTCCTCTTGATTCAAAAGAATAATATCAGGTTCATAAGCTATATATACTGTATAAAGGATATCGTTCAATGACTCATTGGAATCGTCATAATATTCTAAAGGAATTACATTTTCATCTAAAGGATTTTTCTGCAGATTTATTGCGTAATAACCGTTCTGACTAAACATCACTTTTAGCTGTATCATTTCCTCGTAATCTAAATCAATACCGGCAATTACCGGTATCTCTATATTGGTTTTATCCCTTATTACATTTTCTAGTATATCCGGATAATCAGATTTATGCGTTGCTATAGTCATCAAAAAGTCCATAACATCATCAAATCCTGCTGTGGGCTTTCTGTTTAAATATGTAGCAATATGTCCAGTGACAACAGGAGCCGCATAACTATTGGCTTGATTTACGATCCCATTCCACGAAAAATTTGCTATAATAGAATTCTCAATATTATAACCTTTTTGTTCTTGAAACAGAATTTGACCATTTCCCAAAAGACCATAACGATCCTGCCTGACACCAAAAACACCTGGATATGCAGCTGGATAAGTCTTTATATTTCTGTTATGATATGCTGCTACTATAATCGCATCAGCATCAAGTAATCTTTTTATTTGAATCCATAAGGGTTTAATATCAAAATAATTGATTGTTCCAAGACTCATGTGAATTAACTTTATTTTATTTTGAATACACCATTCCAAAGCTTCCAGCAAAACTGTGATCTGTGTTGTTCCTGCAGAGTCAGTCACATTCAAGTCCCATAATTCTATATCACTACATATGCTTGTGATAATTCCGACGCATACAGCGCCATGGAATGATTTATCGTCTTTATACTCACTTGGATCGCATTTAGAAGCCAAAAAAGATTTATGAACAATCCTTTGATTCCTGTTATTTCTCATATGATAAGGTATACCGTTATCAATCAATGCGAGCTTAATCATTTGCACTATTCCTATTCTTACCTGTTATATATCCAAGCCAAATATCGCATATTTATTATTCTCATGATAAACCTTGTAATTCTATGGTCAATAAAAATTCAAGTGTCGCTGAACCCTAATATGCTTCTCCAATCACACTGCCATCATAAGCATTGATCACATAAGAAAGCTCCTGTAGAGAATTTCCACCAATACTTTCCCTGACAGTAAAAATCCATGCTGGAACCAACCATGCGTGTTTCGGCTCCTGATAGGCTGTGGTATAAGTATACTGCAATTTTGCGTTTACCACATCATACTCCAGTGCGGTAGTGTCGTTGGCAGACTGGCCTTTTCCGGAATACCAATAAAAAATCTGATCTGTCAGCTTTGCCTGTATTTTTTCAAAAGGCAGAAGCTTTGTATTTTCCGTCACCGTACAGACTTCTTCCGATATCCCATCCCATTTAAAATATTTAATTCCTTCCTCTGTTATCAGAATAGAGATTGTTTCTACCTGGAACGGAGGCACATAACTATCCACTGTTTCTTCCGCAACCACGCCATCAGGAACTGAAGTAATACCCTCTACACTTTTCGAAAAACAATACAGATATCCCGGTAATCCTCTATCCAGATCTCCCTGCCACAAAGCATCACTACCAAGTCCCAGACCATTGCGCTCTGAACATGCGCCATTCGGGAACCACACGGTACGATCAGAATCTACAAGGCCCATTCCATCGATACCTAAATCCTCTAAAACTTGTTCTGCCTGTTCCTTTCCATCTTCCTCTGTAAAGGTGATCTTGTCCATGCACTTTCGATACGCATCTGCCAGTTCATGAAATTTCTCTGTATAGCCGTTGGTATCCATGCCAAAGCTACTGTAATACTCACTCTGCATTTCCTCAGTTTCTATTGTTTCTTCTTCTATAAAATTAGAACCCTCCATCCAGAGAAAACTACTGTCATTGTCAATTTCCTGATTATACCGCTCTGCTTCTATATATGCCTTCCTGTCCTCGCCCACATCTGCAGTAAAATAATCCTCTGTATCTGTGTTTTCCAATTCAGTACTCATCCAACTCCGTGCCGCTTCCACACCGTGATCCTCTGTTTTTTTTTGAAATTTTATCTCCATCTTTTCCGGTGCAGACGCTTCATCCGGTGCAAGCTCCATCCCCTCTCGGGTTGCGTTTTGAATCCCTGCAATCGATGTAGAATATGCTGATTGCAAGTAACTTCCTTCCTTGCTGGAAATCCTGTCTAACACTTCCTGATACGCATCCTTTGTCACCATCTGTGGCATATATAGTTCCTCACCGTCCGTAAAATAATCAATCAATCCATTCAGTTCTTCCTGCGTTAACTCGTGATTTTGCATCTCTATGACTGGAAGATTGCCAATGCTTTGTTCGCCCAACTTAATATCTGCCTGGATAACCACACGGTCGTTGCTTTTCTTTTCTTCAAATTTCCAATGCGTTGGAACATTTGTCTCTCTCTTTTCTCCTTTTTTAAGAGGTTCACAGACAGCCGCCTCGCTAATCCCATCCACTTTGCTGACTACCGAACTCTCCTCTGGTGTTTCCTGACAGCTGGAAAGAATAATACACAACGCACCTACCATAATTGCTAGAACACTTTTTTTCATTTTTCCTCCATATATCTTATAGAATTGTCGCTTTTTCACGAAACTTCAATTATAAACTCTTTAACTTATAAATACCTTCCTGACACTATTAACGTTTTCGTATATTTTTTAGAAACAGACTACCTTATTTATTTTAATGTATAAGGCAGTCTGTTCTATGTACTAGTAACTATAACTTGTTAGTACATTACGCTATTGTCATTACTAATAACCACTCTTGAAGCATCCGCATTATGCTGAGATAACCAAGTCGCAGCACAATATGAACATGGGCAACCACATCCACAAACGCACCCAAAAGACTCAATCGTGTTCCTGTTTTTCTTCATATTTTTGTTGAGTTTCTTCATACGGTTCTCCTCCTTTCTGTTAAAATAATATCAATATTTCCGCTTCATTGGTGCCAAGAGAAACAGATATATGATATTTCATATTATAATTTCCGGATATAGAATAAACTAATTCAAAATGCTACTTTTCGTATGTGATTTAATTTATCGCATATTGTTTGCAAATTAAACTCATCCACTTTTATATCATCCAGCAATTTTATAATCGGCAAATTATATGTATTCTCTAATTCCATTATCACATATATCCAGCACTCTTCTACTACAGGCAAATCCAATAGATTCTGTTCTGAATTTTCTACTTTTATCATTGTGTATTTCAATATCACATTTTTAATTAGCTCTTCCATCCTATCTCCTCACTTATATTACAAAAATATTATTTGCAAGTTCTTCCAAAATTTTCAAAATTTCTTTTTCAATTTTAGTATCATCAAATATATCAAGGACTTGATATTCAGAATTTTCAGGTATCGCTGGTTTTTCATTCATATCCTCCATGGTATAATACCGTATCTTTTTCCATTCATGATCCGCCTTATAAAATTGTCGTGAAAGAATATATTCTTTCACTGGTGTATTATATTTTCTTAGAACAAAATCGCTTATATTTTTTAATACAGTATAATTCAAATCAGTATACCTATACAAAGCCAAAAAGCCTATATCTACATCCAATGCGTTTGAAATAATCAGAGGTAACTCGCCAAAATAATTTGTTTCATATTTTTCAAATTCCGAAACACCACCAGGGCAACCCACAAGAATCACATCGTACTCCTGTTGTTTTACTTTTGTATGTATCCAATGATTTAAAGCAATAATCTTTTCTGGATAAGACATGAATTTTGAATATAGAAAGCCAGGAAGATTTTCCATTCCTAAAAATCCACCGAGAACGTTAGAGCAAAGTGCCAGTACACGATACCCCTGTTTTTCAATCACCTTTTTAATCTTCACTTGCAATTGGAATTTATCGCAATTTTCGCCCAATCCCATGACTGATATTACCGGAATATCTATTTCTTTTTTATTTGGCGAAACAACTTCATCTGACAATTCACTTTCCTGTAATATACATACTTTATCTCTGTCAATTTGAATCTTATCTAGCAGTGCTAAACCAGCATAAATCTTTTTCCCTGAGTCTAATGCCATTTGCACTCTTTTTTGGTATCCGTCATAACTATATCCCATTGTATTTTCTGAAAAAACAATAGCATCAGCTCGAGTAAGACATTCTTCAAATTCTGTACTACAATATATCGAACTCTTCTTTTGTAATAGTTCAAGCCTACTCCTATCTTCTATATAGCTGGATACCGCAACCACCTGATATAATTTGTTTTCTTTCAATCCCTTGATAAGTATTTCTGTGTCATTATTTAATGGAAACACAACTAATTTTTCCATATGCACTCCTTTATTTTAATACTTGCAAATTTTCATTTCCTTTATATCCAAACTCAACAAGTATACACAATTTATATAGCAATAAAAGTGTACTTTCTTTTGAGTTTTCACATTGCTGTAGCAACATATTTTCTGTTAATATCTGATTATCTTTTGGAATTTGCGCCAAACAATATGCACACATTCTCAAATTCCAACATCCTAAACATTTTTCTTTAATCATCTTACCATGGTTAAGTAGGAAACTCATTTTATCAAAATCAAATCCCGAATCCAAACTTCCGATGCACATTTCTGAATCTTCTTCCGAAACTCTTTCACATGGAAAAAATTCACCTTTTGTATCCACAAATAGTCTTCTAACTGCAGGAATGCATGGACCACCATGATGTGTTTTTTTGCCTTCAGCAACATGACTATGTAGCTGTTCATATAATAACTCAATATCTTGCAGTTCTCTTCGCAACAATCGACTTTGTGCATCCCATTTTCGCTTCTCTAATACAGATAAAATCATCTTTATATATGCTAGTCGATGTACTCTGAAATTTTTTTGTGTTATGCGCGACAATGTCTCATCTTTTAAACCAACTGGATTTACATAATTGAAATTCACTGTCCCTGCTTCAAACAGCTCTTCTTCCGAATAAAATCGATATATATTTTCAAGATCTGATGAAGAACTAATAACACAATTAAACAAAACTTTTGAATAGTACTCTTCATTGTAAGCTTTCAGTCTACTCAAATTTTCTAAAATAATGTCAAATGAACCTTTTCCTGTTTTAAATCTTCGATTTATATCGTGACTTTTCTTATCACCATCAAGGCTAATCATAAGATTAAACTCATATTTTACCAAAAATTCTATGACATCTTCTGTCATTAAAGTCCCATTAGTCGTCATAGTAAAAAGAATTTTTTTATCCCCTTTACGTTGTAAAATATAGGAAACACATTTCTTAATCAATTCAAATTCCAGAAGAGGCTCACCCCCATAAAATGATAATGCAAGTTGATCCGCTTTTTCGCTTCTTTTCAAATAAAAGTCTATTGCTTTTTTGGCTGTCTCGAAATCCATCCTATTTGACGTATGGGAACGATTATAGTAGTTTCCAGAATATGCACAATATTTGCATCTCAAATTACACTGCTGAGTTACCTGCAAAATCAGATTGCCCATATAATGTTCTGCCAACAAATGTAAGTTTTCTGTCTCAGGATGCTCAATTTCTTCTATCGCAGTCTCACGCAATAATCCACTTTTCACAAACCGTCTTAACACTCCATCAGGAACCAATTTTGTCTTTTCCACAGTTTTTAATATCTGATATTCTTCATCATTCACCATAACTACAGAATCCAAAGAACGATCATAAAAATATTTCTGCATTGGTGTTTGAATGCATTTAATTAATACCTTTCCCATATTCTTTCCCCCGTATTTTTATTTTATCTGCGTCAGGACACCTGCATCCATCTCACAGATCGTATCGCAGAGCCATTCGATCTCCAGCATGTTATGTGCTGCGATAAGAATAGTCTTCCCTCGTTCCTTTAATCCCCGCAAAAGCTCGCAGACCTCTCCTGCCCCCTGCTTGTCCAGACCATTAAAAGGCTCGTCCAATATCAAAAGCTCCGGATCTTCCATGATTGCCTGTGCGATACCAAGACGTTCACGCATTCCAAGAGAATACTGTCCTACCTTCTTTTTAGACAGAGGATCAAGCCCTAGGGCACGCATCGTCGCCCTCACATCGTCATCGGAAATACGGTGTTTCAGAGACGCCAGTCTCTTTAAATTCGCAAAACCGCTGAGATCCAGAAAGAAGCCAGGGTTTTCAATGATAATGCCTACGGAATCTGGAAAGTCCAGCTCCTTCCCGATCTGTTTTCCCCCTACGAGCACTGTGCCGCTCTCAGGTTGTAAAAATCCACAGATGCATTTAAACATTACGGTTTTCCCTGAACCGTTAAACCCCATAATCCCATGAATCTTCCCTTTTTCAAAATCATGGGTAATGTTCTTTAATACTTTTTCTTTTTGAAAGGATTTTGTCAGTCCCTTCAACCTGATTGCATATTCCATTTTGCCCTCCATTTATTCGTTTGTCTGCGTAAAAGAGAAATTATAGCCCTTAATTCGGACGGCTGACAAGCCGATCAGCGCTATGATTAATATTGCAAATATGAACATGCTCATCCCGATCCCTGGCAGGTAATCATAACCAAAGCTGTGCATGGGAAAGGTAGCTTGGTTCAACGGAGACAGCCAGCCGCAGAACACGTTCGCCCTATATTCCTGACTTTCTGTAAAATGAAACAGTTTCCGGAAAACATCTGGGTTCAGCAGGAGCCCATACAGACTGACTGCAAAAGCACCGATCACCCCTGCCATATTTCCCGCAGCCAGATTTAAAAACAACATGAGAACTGCGATAAAAAGAGTATATAAAAGTACAAGTCCAAACACTATTGCTGCGCACATATAAGGAGTTGAGCTTTCCATTGTTTTTATGGAAACAGGAACGGTTATGCTCTCCCCACCGCCATAGCCCAACATTGCCGCTGTTTCGCTCCACACATTTCCCGTAAAGGAAAAGGGAGCTCCCATAATTCCAAGCATCACAGCCAAAAAAATATTATAGATCACAGTCGCCAGGATCACATAGATAATCTGACCCGCAAGCCATATCTTCCGTTTTGTGCGTACAAGCCAATACGGAGTTGCCTGACTGATAAATGGCATGTCCGCAAAGAGCAGGATTAAAAGCAGGGAGGACAGCATAACAGAGGATGCATCCCCATATGTCCAAATAAACGGCTCGAATACCTGAAGGATTGTCTCATATTTTATCGCATGGGAAATAATCTGATCCGACAGCATCAGACATAATATAGCTGCCAAAATAAAGGTCATCCAGATCCTCGGACTTTTTTTCCATCCATAGAAATTCTGGCCTGCAATCCAAAAAGCCTGTTTAATATCACGCATACCGCAACCTTCTTTCTATTGCGCACATAAAGATCAGTGCCGTTAAAAAACTTCCAACCGCTAATATAGCAATGCAGAAGATATCATTGTAGTAAATAGACGCCGCCCAATAGCGGGGACTCAGAAAGAATGCTTTTTGATAGTAACGCTCCTGAAATACGGTCAGGACATAATAAAGAATAAAAGGAACGGCATAGGACATATAGCGATTTTTTGTTATGACAGCCGACGTACCGCCAATTAGCGCCCAAAAAGCGCCATTTAAAAACAATCTCAGAAAGCTTACCGCCGTTCTGCCCACAAGCACTGCCATCTCATAATTTCCGTCAATCAGAGAAGGATACTGACCGAACCTCAGTATACAGATTACAAGAAGGAACACCATGGCTAAAAAAGCTGTCAAACCTCCGGAGACCAACAATCCTGCTGCTTTTCCTACGAGATACTGTTTTCTCCCTGAACGGATATAACTGAACAGAAAAAAACGACTGTGCAGCTCAGCCTCCGTATTCTCTCCACCCGCAAAAGCAACGGCAATGGGAACAAACAGAAGCATATTAACGCTGTTCATACAATAGGTGTATGCTACGAACCAGCCTGGTCCTTCTGCAGATCCGCCTGCATTTATGATCTTCTGCAACATCTCATGCTCAGACATCAGGGTAGCCGAAACGATTAGAAAAATCCCCAAAATAAAGCGAATGCTTCGAATATTGTTTTTTATGTCCGTTGCCAACACATTTCTCATACGCTTTTCTCCTCACTTCAAACAGCTATAGACTTGATTTTTTTATTTTTATAAAATCCTAGTTTTTTGCAATAATATCACTATTTGTATAAAACTACACTCCTTATCAAACAACAGTTAAGGACTTGCAAAAACTGTTGTTCCTACTGAAAGCATTGCAACAGCTGTAAAAATTGATAATATTTTAAATTTTCTATTATTCTAAGTTCTACAAATACATAAGCCGCCAGTTAAGTACGATTAGTTTTATTATAATTCAATAAATTCCATCCAACTTTCCGCATTTTATTGTACAATTTTACTATTTATATAATAACATGTCAACATTTAATGAACGTTTATAACAAAAAAATGCAGGGCTATAAAAAACTAAAGAAATTGCTCTATTTTACAAAATTATATCCTATTTTTCAATTCCAACTCAATTTTCCCTCAATGTCTTTTTCCTCCAACTTTCGTATGCTTATCTCACAGCAAAGCAGTACCACACCGGTACAGCCTGCTGAATTAATCAATACGAAAATGGAGGTGTTTTTTATGCGAGAACTCAGAAACACAAAAATCATTGCTGTAGATCACGGCTACGGCAACATGAAAACAGCAAATACCGTCACACCAACCGGAATCAAAGCCTATGAAACAGAACCCATCTTCACCGGGAATATTCTGGAATATAACGGCATTTACTACCGGATTGGCGAAGGACACAAAGAATTTATCCCAGATAAAGCTATGGACGAAGAATATTATCTTCTAACTCTCATGGCGATTGCAAGGGAACTGAATGTCTTTTCCATCCGTGAAGCAGACGTTCATCTGGCTGCCGGGCTTCCTCTGACATGGATCAGAAACCAGAGAGAAGATTTCCGTTCCTATCTGCTCCAGAATCCAGAAGTCCATTACCGATTTAACAGCAAAGAGTATCATCTCCGTTTTGTGGGATGCAGCCTTTACCCGCAGGGATATCCGGCTATCGTAAACCGACTTGGAGATTTCAAGGGGACAAATCTTCTTGCAGATATCGGCAACGGAACCATGAACATTCTGTATATCAATAATAAGAAAGCACAGGAAAGCCGGTGCTGGACAGAAAAGTTTGGCGTAAACCAATGCATGATTGCCGCTAAAAACGCTGTTCTGGACAACTTCGGAGTAAAGATTGAAGAATCTACCGTAGAGCAGATTCTGCGGTTTGGAACCGCTGACATTTCAGCGTCTTATCTGGATTGTATTACTGCTGTTGCCAGACAGTATGTCACAGATATTTTTGCCACGCTCCGCAAATATGAATACAATCCTGGCCTGATGCGCCTGTATGTGGTCGGAGGCGGTGGATGCCTGATCCGTAACTTTGGAGCGTATGACAAATCACGAGTTACCATCCTTGATGATATCTGTGCCACTGCCAAAGGTTATGAATCTCTGGCTTATATGAGCCTGAAAAGGAGGGGATAAGCCATGCAGAACCATATCCGCAACACAAACCTGCGATTTAATCTGGACAAAGACCAGCAGCGGAGAGCCTGGGAATATTTACAGACGATGGACAGACAGAATTTTAAATCTTACAGCCAGGTAATCTCCCTTGCACTGGTCGATTATTTTGACCGCTACTACCGCACTCAGGCTGATCCCTATCTGGAAACAAGGGAACGGGAAGAACTTTTTGTGAAACAGATTGTAGAAGCAGTAGAACACAGCCTGAAACAGTCATTGCCGATTTTTCTGTCCGGGCTGACTGCAGGCATGTTGGAAAGGGAATCCCCCATCAGGATGCCCTTTCCAGCTCCTGAAAAAGAACAGCCGGATCGTGATATAGACTGGGATTTTCTTGGAGAATAAACCATTGTGATTGGAGGTGAACACATGACGGACTTTCTGACAGCAGACACAAGCCTGCCATCTTATATGATGTTTCCCCGTTTTCTTCTGGACATGGAAATAAACGAAACTGCCAAAATGCTTTATATGATCCTGCTCGACCGTGCAAGGCTTTCCCAGAAAAATGAGGGCTGGTCAGATACAAATGGTCATGTGTTCCTCTACTTTACGATTGAAGCACTGGCAGAAGTTCTCCACAAAAGCCAGATGACGGTGAAAACTGCTCTGGCAGTACTGGAAAAACAAGAGCTTATCTTCCGAAAACGGCAGGGACCCGGACACCCTAATCGGATCTATGTAAAAATCCCGAAAGAAACCCTCAGCAATACAGACAGAATTCTTTCCTCAAGACAGACAGAAAACTGTCCTATTGACAGACAGGATTCTTTCCCTGATACAGACAGAAAACTGTCCAGTAATAAGAAAGAGATAAAAAAGAACCATTTAACAATAAGAGGGAGTAAAGAGCCACGCTCACCCTATGGAACATTTCAAAATGTTTTTCTGTCAGAGACGGAGCTGGAAAATATCCGGCAGACAATCCCTGACTGGCAGGACTATATGGAACGCTTATCCGGTTATATGGCTTCTACCGGAAAGCAATACCAAAACCATGCAGCTACCATCATCCGTTGGGCAAGACAGGATCATCCTGTTTCCCGGCAACGAAATTATGAAAGTGAGGAATACGAAACATTATGACAACATTTACAGAAAAACCAACAGCTATCACACCAAACAGAGAGCTTCAGTCTGATGAATATTTTAACGAAACAAATCACCTGATCTACTGTTCCAAATGCAATACGCCAAGACAGTGCAGGCATGAATTACAGGGAAAGGTTCTTATTCCTTCCATCCGCTGTAAGTGCCAGCAGGAGATCTTTGAACAGGAGGAAGCCCAGAGAAAACTTCATGAAAAGCAAATGGAAATAGAGCATCTCAAAACCAGCGGCTTACAGGACAAATCACTTTATGACTACACCTTTGCCAAAGATAACGGCAGCAATCCGGAAATGAAACTTGCACACAATTATGTAAGTAACTGGGAAGAGATGAAAGCAAACGCTTCCGGACTTCTCATCTGGGGCGATGTCGGTACTGGAAAATCTTTCTTTGCAGGCTGCATTGCCAATGCCCTTCTGGAAAAAGGCGTCCCGGTACTGATGACCAACTTTTCCCGGATTCTGAATACCCTTACCGGAATGCATTTTGAAGACAGGAATCAGTTCATCCACAGCTTAAACCGCTACAGCCTTCTGATCATTGATGACCTCGGAATTGAACGGAACTCTGACTTTGCACTGGAACAGGTATTCAATGTGATTGACAGCCGTTACCGCAGTAAAAAGCCCCTGATCATAACAACCAATCTCACTTTATCAGAGCTGAATAACGCCGCTGATATCGCACACAAGCGAATTTATGACCGGATTCTGGAGAGATGTGTTCCCATCCGTATCAATAACCGGAATATCCGTCAGGACAATGCAACAGCTAATTTAAAAAAAACGAAAAAAATTCTGTTAGATAATCACACTTCAAACCAGAGTTGAAACAAAGCAGCATCGCACAATAACTATTTTTCACTGACAGTAGTACTACTTTCTTTTCTTATTTATCACCAGAGACATGCCACTGTCAGTTATCTAAAACTATAGTACTAAACCACAAGATTTTAAAACTAAATCGCCCGGATACGGGCATAAAAAGGAGGTGCCAGATATGGCAAATAAAAGAATTATGACACCAGAAGAAAAAGTGCTTTTACAGGCAAAACACAGACTGGAAGAAATCGAAGCAAGAAACCGTAAAAAGGAACGTAATGCCAGAACACGCAGATTGATTCAAGAAGGAGCGATTCTGGAAAGCATTGCTCCACATATTAAAGAAATGGATTTAGATACCCTAAAGCGGGAGCTGATGCTCCGGCTAAGAGGAATGTAAATACACAAGTTCTACTCCCGAAGGGCGCACTTACTCACCACCCGATAAATCGGGCGGTGGTATCCCCTACGGGGCTCGTGCGCTCTGCCGAGGGCTATCCGCTGTTGCAGGCAACATCGAAAGGAGGTGCCAGATATGGCAATTTATCATATGCAAGCCAAGGTCGTCAGCCGTGGTTCCGGGCGGTCTGCTGTCGCTGCATCTGCTTATATGAGCTGTAGCCGCATATACAATGATTACGATGGCATCCAGCATGACTACACCCGAAAACATGGACTGATCTATCAGGAAGTAATGCTTCCCCCTATGGCTCCGCCTAAATGGAAAAACCGGGAGCAACTCTGGAATGCTGTAGAAGCTGCTGAAAAAACAAAAGACAGCCGACTGGCAAGAGAATTTGTTGTCGCACTCCCTATTGAGTTGGATAAAGACAGCAATATTTCTCTTCTTCAGAATTTTATTCAAAAGAATTTTGTAGATATGGGAATGTGTGCCGATTTCGCCATTCACGATACAGATGGTCACAATCCCCATGCACACATTCTACTTACTGTCCGTCCATTAAACGAAAACGGAACATGGCAGTATAAAACCGAAAAAGAATATCTATGCATCAAAGATGGAGAGGAAAAGGGATTTACTGCTTCTGAATTTAAGGATGCTCAGAAAGAGGGCTGGGAAAAACAGTATCGTTATAAAGCTGGGAAAAAGAAAGTATATCTGACTCCCTCGGCAGCACAGGAGAAAGGTTATGAACGTATCGACAAACATCCAAAAAGCACCCGGTATGGCAGACAAAACCCGATTTCCGAACAATGGAACAGTGAGGAACAGCTCTGCCTCTGGAGAGCAAACTGGGCAGATGCCGTAAATAAAATGCTTGCCCTTAATCAGATAAATGCCGCCATTGATCACCGCAGTTTTGCAGCTCAGGGAATCACTGAACAGCCAACCATCCACGAAGGCTACATTGCCCAGAATATGGAAAAGAAAGGCATGATAGCAGACCGGTGTGAAATCAACCGTCGGGTTCGTGCGGATAACAGAATACTACGGGAATTAAAAACACAGATAAAAAAATTGGTTCAAGCTGTCGAAAAATCTATTCCGGTAATTGCAGAAACATTAGAAGCAATCCGCAATCATATGATTTTTACACAATATCATTTACTTCATAATGAAATGCAAAAAGAAGTGATCCATGACTGGATGCAGCATTTTCGTCCTATCCTAAATAAATATGATACCATTAAGAAAAAGCTCAAAGCGAAAGTTACTGAAAAGAAAGAACTAAATGTGCAAAAAAGTAAAACCAGTATTCTAAATCCTTTCCAGCATATAAAGTTAAACCAGCAGCTTACAACCGTAACAGAAGAAATCGAGGAACTGAAATCTGCCAAAGAACAGCTGCTGTTTCAGGCTGAATGCTCCACAGAGAAAGATATGGCGAGCCTTTCCAGAAAATACGACCAGATGGATAAGAATCTGGATATTCTCGATTCTCAGGATATGGCTCTCAAAGAGCAGCTTGAAAAAGATGCTGTCGCTTTCCAAGAGGAAAAACTCCGGCCTAAACCAGAGCAATATACAGAATTACTGGATGCCAGAATCCAGATACGACCTACTTTCCGAGAGAAACTGATTGAGCAGCTCAAAGGTACTTTTGGTGAATATTATGACTATCACTATCGTGATATCGCAACCCATGAAGTGGATGATCTCAATATGGAAGATCCCTATAGCTTCTCTCATCGTACCTGGGAACTTGAATATCAGAGGAAACAGGAATTGCAAAAAAAACATCCTGTTCAATCCAGGCAAAAATCGCACAACACAGAACTATAATGTTTAAACTACTAATATAAAAAATATCCCGTTTTCTCAAAACAGTTATATTGCTTCATCCCAATAATTCACAAACTGCTAACCACCGAGCAAAAGTGAGGCACAAAGTGCGTAAGCATAATTTGATTTCTTTCCGCTTACGCACTCTCTTTTTATCTTGAGCAAAAAATTCCTACTTTGTAAAGCCAACAAATGGGGTTTGGGGGGCTCCCAAAGTGCGTTTGGATATCCAAACGCTATGCTTGCAAAACCAGTTCCACTAATTTCCCTCGATACTCCCTTCTTCTAAAATCAATGATAATTATAACATTGCCAATTTTGTAAAGTAATAATCAACTTAAAATATAGACGACAAACAATAAAACCATGATACTGTTACAAAAAGCAGTAGCATGGTTTCTTTATATTTCATTATAGATTTTCTCTATCTATCATATTTTCTATTGTTTCTGAGAAACAACACTCTTTCAAATCAATACTTTTGTCCATCTTCACAAGATTTGTATATTTCTCATCTGTATAGTGTTTTGATATTACAGCAAATACTTTATATGTAGGCTGTGCTGTTACATCTCTGATGTCCTTTTTCAGCAATGTGTTCGGTACATTTAATTTCGTATTTTTATCTTTTACGAAGCCAATACAACCACATATATTCCCGGCAGCTTTTTCTGTATATAATTTCGGTCCTCGATCTGTAAATTCTCCTATCATTGTTACGTTTTTCTTAATAAGCATCATACGTTCCAATATATCCAATTTTTGCCCCGTAGAGCCATCTTTTGCAAAAACAAAATCATTTTCTGTTAATCGCTTATCCAGGCATTTCTGGTAAAAATGAATTGCAGAAGCTGTCTCTTTTTTATTCAATCGAACTCCTGTCAAATGTAAAAAATTGTATCTATGGAAAACAACTTCATATCCCTGTACAGATGACAAAATCTTATTACTTTCCTGTAATTGCTTATTCACCTCTTTCGGTAAGCCATATAGGAACAAAACCTTCTGATCCTCAAGATGTTCTTTATATAGTTGTGCCGCTTTTGTCATAATCTGAATTGCACGTCTTTTGTCCATAACTTAATCCTTATCCCATAAAATTTAGAGAAGGGAATGTTCACGCCGCAGCACTAAACATTCCCTTCTCATGGTTGATTTTTCCGTTGTCTGCCAACCTCCAGCACCTTCGTCTGGAAAATATCAGGTTTTTCCGTTGCCTGCCAACCTCCGACACCTTCGTTCGGAAAACGTATCAGATTTTAGGTGTCAACCCACCGCTGATGCACAGCTTTTCTAATTACATTTTACACGAACTATGTGGAAAATGCAATTACAATTTTATCTTATGATGCCCTGCTACATTTTATACACTATTTATCTTACATTTCATTCTTGATAAATTATCTCTTTATCCACAATCTCCCTCGCACATACTTGTATATTGTTCATTCTTCCTATCCATTCCAAGACATTTTCCACCTTTAGCTGTTCTGTAATGCCTTGTGCCTGTTTCATCTGTTCTACAAGTCTTTCAAAGCGTTCCTGTGCCTGTTCTTCTATATCAGCCAAATAACCATTCAGCCTGCCGCTTGTAAGCATATTCAGATATAGCAATCTGCGGTATTCCTTCAAATACCGCAAATGTCTTTGTCCCCATACACCGACAACCCTTTGTTCTTCTTCCTTCGGTAAGGTAAGAGCAGGGATAAGATAATCCCCATGTCTGATATAAGTACCGCCCATCTCTTCAAAAATTGTTTTCTTCATTGTCTGTTCTACCTTTCTTATCGTTCTCTATTCATAGATTTTCTTTACGACCGTTCCAATTTTACAGTAACAATAATTCTTCAATTTTCAGTTCACATTGCCCCTCCCGAAGAAGTATGATAGAATAATTCTATTAAATTGAATCGGAGGTGCCACATGGCTATCAGTTCCAACAATATTCAGGTCTATACTACTTTGTCCAAAGAACTGGTTGCTGAGATTGATAAGGATGCAAAAGCGAACTATCGTACACGTTCCCAGCAGATTAACATGATCCTGACCGAGTATTATAAGACTCAAACAACAACCAAACATGAATCCGAGTAAAACACTGAATTGCCTGAAAACACAGGAAATATCAGTGTTTTCTTATGTTTTCCCTTAATTATAAGGTTCATGTGATCCATAATTATTTCCAAAACTGATATTGACAGCAATCGGTCTTCCCATCTTCACTGCCTGTCGTACCAGATAATCAATCCCTTCCATCAGTTCCGTTGTGCGTGGAAATGAATTTTGCCGTGCATTTCCCATCTTCACGACCAGAAAATCGCTTTTGTACGCAAGGCCACGGTTCACCCCATCCGATGCTCTCCCATTTCCCGCCGCGATTCCAAGCACTGCCGTCCCATGTCCGCTGAAATCCCTGGACGGAACAAGACGCCTGCCTTCGGTTTCCCCAAGTGCAAGCGCCTCATCAATTTTATCTTTCGTATATTCAGTTCCTCTTATGTAGCCTTCCGGCGGATTTCCGGGTATACTCTGATCCCACAGTTTTAAGATCCGACTGCTGCCATCCTCATTTCTAAAATCCGGGTGAAAATAATCCACACCAGAATCCACAACCCCAACCAGAATCTCCTCACCTGTCAATCCATCATTTCCTGCCTGCACAGGCAGTATGCAGCTCGCTGCTCTCTCCTCTAAAGTCTCAAAGTAAAGTCTTTTCGGTTTTTCAATAAACTCAATCTGTTCTCTGTTTGAATATGCATCAATCTCTGATTCTGGCAAAGTCACTATCGCATAACCTCCGAGCAGCGACACTACCTCGATCCCCACTCCGGCAAGTCCACTCTCCGGACCGCTGTATTTTACGATCACATCCCACCGTCTGGTCTTCGGATCATATCCCACGTTCAAATTTTCTGATTTTTCCCTTTCCTTCGGTGTAGCATCCATAGACAAATTTAACAGATTATCGACTTTCTGATCTGGCATTGCTGTCTCATTTCTGTTTCTGCATTTATTTCAGTATATGCATTTTCTCTTACCCATAATTATTGAGTAAAGTAAAATTTTACATAGATTTTTCATTACTCTGCATTCGCATTTTACACTCCCTCTCTATAATAAAGATAAATCAAAAAAACAATCACTTTTGATTAAGAAATGAGGGATTACAATGTATAAAACTTTATGGAATCATATTAAAAAACATACAAAGAAACATACTACCGCATCCGTTTTTCTTCCTCTTCTGGTAATCGGATGGACAGTTGCCGGCCTCCTTACAGGTGCACTGATCTGTCCGTTTCTCCAGAATGCCACCACACTTGTCAGAGCAACTGTTATTCTCTGTTCCGGTGGATATGCAGGACTGATCTTTGGATTTTTTGGCGGTATCTTCTATATCTACCGCGGTACTGTAAAAAAATCCACTCACGCGGTTTCCTTTCTCCAGCCAGAACATAATTAAGAACTGCCATTATAGCAGTTCTTTTTTTCTGTCTGTTAATGAAAAAAATTATTGACAGCCTCCCATGCATTTGTTATAGTAGGTGCAATCTGATTTTAGGGAAATCACGTGAGGGAGTAATTTGCACGAAAGAATGTGTGATTTGTCAACATACTGGTATTTTGGGTTGCTGTGAACAAAACGAACAGTAACTGTTTTGTACCTGGCAAATCTTAATGAATGAGACTCATGTATGCAGTAAGGCAGTACATACAGGACTTTTGCGTCTGTACTGTTTTGCTGCATACGTGGGTCTTTTTGTGTGCTCAGATACTTTCTTACGAAAAAAAGAAAAAGGAGAGCTTAACTATGTTAATGTTTATTGAATTGTTTCTACTGGGTATCGGTCTTGCCATGGATGCTTTTGCAGTTTCCGTCTGTAAGGGACTTGGAATGCGCAGGCTCAACAAGAAGCAGACCCTCATCATCGGTCTTTATTTCGGTGGATTTCAGGCATTGATGCCGCTGATCGGCTGGCTCCTCGGCAGTCAGTTCCAGAAATATATCACCAGCATTGATCACTGGATCGCATTTATCCTGCTCGGCTTTATCGGCGGCAAAATGATGATCGAGGCCATCCGGGAATGGAATGAAGAAGAAACCGTCGATGTCATAGATGCACCTCTCGATCACAAAAATATGCTCGTTCTCGCTGTTGCTACCAGCATTGACGCACTTGCCGTCGGTATCACCTTCGCCTTCCTTGATACTCCGATCATAGAAGCAATCACCATCATTGGAATCACGACTATGATTATCTCCATTATCGGAGTTGTTGTCGGAAACTTTTTCGGAAGCAGATACAAAAGTAAAGCTGAGTTTATCGGTGGTCTGATCCTGGTCCTTCTTGGTCTTAAGATTCTTCTTGAACATCTCGGTATTCTTGTTTTCTGATAGTTCCATCACATACAGTCCAGATTCATAACATCGTATGAACAGGACTGTATTTTTTTACGATTATTATTGACATTTCAGGAAAAAGCATTTATTATTATAACATATTTGTTTGGTATGTTTATATGGTTTTTGATTAAGGAGTGTGATCTCATGAACATCTTATGCTTTGGTGATTCTAATACCTGGGGATATAAGCCGGATAAAACCGGCCGATTTGACGAAAATACAAGATGGACTGCTCTTCTTCAAAAAAAGCTTGGTCCAGAATATCATATTATAGAAGAGGGACTTTGCGGAAGAACTACCGTCTTTCATGATGAACTCCGTGAAGGCCGCCGCGGATTGGATATGATCGGTGTTACTGTAGAGATGCATGATCCTCTTGATCTTGTGATCATCATGCTCGGAACCAATGACTGCAAAACCCGCTATGGTGCTTCTGCCAGTGTAATCGCAAAGGGCCTTGATCAGGTGATCCGTAAAGCACGGCTCAATGCATCTCAGCATTTTGACTTGCTTATTATCTCTCCGATCCATCTTGGTCATGGTGTGGGAGAACCGGATTTTGATCCGGAATTTGATGAAAAATCTGAAGCAGTTTCCAGAAATCTCGCAGATGAATACCGCAAAGCTGCACTTCAGAATCATGCCGCTTTCCTGAATGCTGCTGATTTCGCTTCTCCAAGTATAACCGACCGTGAACATATGGATGAAAAAGGACATGCCGCACTGGCTGATGCGGTTTGCGATAAGATCATCGCACTTGGGAAAGGGCTTGCCAATGTAATCTGATTCTTTTCGCCTGTTCACGATAACTTCCAGACAAAAACTCTCCGACTCTGACGGTTGCCCTAGGGCAGTCGGTCAAGTCGGAGAGTTTTTCGTAAGTGTTATCTATGAATAAGTATAAAAAAGAATCAGTCCTGTTTTACGTTGAATGCTTTCATTCCCGGATATACTGCACTTGCGCCAAGTTCTTCTTCAATGCGGAGAAGCTGATTGTATTTTGCAACACGCTCAGAACGGCTCGGTGCACCGGTCTTAATCTGGCAGGTATTCAGAGCAACTGCAAGATCTGCAATTGTTGTATCTGCTGTTTCGCCGGAACGATGTGAGGAAATCGCTGTATATCCTGCTTTGTGAGCCATCTTGATCGCTTCCAGAGTTTCCGATACGGAACCGATCTGATTCAGTTTGATCAGAATCGCATTTCCTGCACCAAGTTCAATACCTTTGGCAAGTCTTTCTGTATTTGTTACGAACAGGTCATCACCAACAAGCTGTACCTTGTCACCAAGTCTTGCAGTAAGTTTCTGCCATCCTTCCCAGTCTTCTTCATCCAGACCATCCTCAATAGAAATAATCGGATATTTTTCGCAGAGCTTTGCCCAGTGCTCGATGAGTTCTTCTGCTGTATATTCTGTACCTGCTTTTGGAAGTTTATAGTAACCTTTGCCTTTTTCACTCTTCCACTCAGAAGACGCTGCGTCCATAGCAATTCTGAAGTCTTTTCCTGGCTCATATCCTGCTTTTTTGACAGCTTCCAGAATTGTTTCGATTGCTTCTTCATCAGACTTGAGGGCCGGTGCAAAACCACCTTCATCACCTACGGATGTTGCAAGTCCACGCTCTTTTAAAATAGAAGCAAGTGCATGAAATACTTCCGCACACCATCTTAAGCATTCTTTAAAAGAAGGTGCTCCAACCGGCATGATCATGAATTCCTGCACATCCAGTCCAGAAGACAGTGCATGGCATCCGCCATTTACAATGTTCATCATCGGTACCGGAAGACGGTTTCCGGATACACCACCCAGAAAACGATACAGCGGAATCTCAAGTGCTATAGCTGCTGCTCTGCAGCAGGCAATGGATACGGCAAGAATTGCATTTGCACCAAGCTTTGATTTATCTTTTGTTCCGTCTGCTGCAATCATAGCCGCGTCTACTGCATAGATATCACTTGCATCCAGACCTTCAATTGCATCATTGATCGTTGTATTAATGTTTTCAACAGCTTTCTGCACACCTTTTCCGAGGTAACGTGCTTTATCTCCATCTCTGAGTTCCAGTGCTTCGAACTCACCTGTGGATGCTCCACTCGGTGCAGTTCCTCTTCCTACCGTTCCATCCAGCAGATACACTTCTGCTTCTACTGTCGGATTTCCTCTGGAGTCCAGAATTTCTCTTCCTACTACTTTTTCAATCTCAAGGTACATGACTGATTCCCCTTTCTACTACTCATCAGAGGGAATCTCCGGTATCCCGGCCGGAGTCCGTCTGATTTATTCACGCAAGAGTTTTCTTTATCTAACTCTGTAGTTAGTATAAACTAATTCATTCAGTCATGCAAGATTTTTTACTCCTCTCTATTGAGAAGATAAATCGTTTATGTTACTGTTCACTCCGTTCACAGTAACCTGGTCAATATCCCTTCCAGCACCGAATGCGGGAATCTTTTCTTGTTTACCTGTTTTCTTTGTGTTTTGATAAAATCAGGATGACCACAAAGGTGAGCATCTCAGATGCCAGGAATGACAGCCAGACACCATTCATTCCCAGAAGCTTTGCGAGCACAATCGCACAGACTGCGATTGCAACAGCACCTCGAAGCAGTGATCCGATGATCGCCGGACGTGCATTTGCAGTTGCTGAAAAATATGCCACCAGCATGATATTTACTCCGGCAAACAGAAATCCAAGGAAGTATAAGCGCAGTCCTGTATGTGCATATTTCAGAAGAAGCAGATTATTTTCACTGTTAAAAGCCGCAACAAATGGATCTGTAAATATCCATACCAGAATAACCATCGCCACTTCTACTACGATCACACTGGTCAATGCCCAGCGAAGAAGTTTTTTTACCTGACCGTGCTCACCTTTTCCAAAGCTTTCACTGATCAATGGCTGTGTTCCCTGTGCCATTCCGTTCGTGATAGCCATTCCTACAAGTGACATATTTGCAACAACACCATAGGCTGCAACTCCGGTACTTCCGGTAAGCCCAAGAATCAGCATATTAAATATAAAGGTGATCACAGCCGAAGAAATTTCTCCTACAAAAGCCGACACACCAAGCTGACAGCATGAGATCAGATGACGCACAGACAGCTTTTTCCATCGGAAACCAACGCTACATTTTTTGCTCATATAATGCGTGGAACATATCAGCATGGTGACAACCGGGCAGAATGCCGTTGCAAGTGCAGCACCGGAAAATCCAAGCCCCATCGGAAAAATAAAAATATAGTCAAATACTACATTGAAGACACTTCCGGCAAGAGAACCAGCCATTACCTTGGAAGTTGCATTGTCATTTCTTGCAAATGCTGTGACGGTATAATTTGACATGAAAAGCGGTGCCACAATAAGGATGATACGCAGGTACGTCTTACCCAGTTCAACCAGTCTGGCATCTGCCCCAAGAAGTGCCAGACATTTATCCGGAGCAAAGATTCCTGCCAGCACAAACGGAATGCTGAACAGCACACTCCAGGCAATTGACTGTGTAAAGTAGTGGTCTGCCGCCTCTCCTTTGGCTTTGCTGATTCCATATCTCGTTGCCGATCCAATCCCGATCATTGCTCCGATCGCATAGATCAGACCGAATACCGGAAGAATCAGATTGAGAGCTGCCAGTCCATCTGCTCCCGAAGCATATGCTATAAAAAAAGTGTCCGCAAGAATATAAACTGAAAGTCCAATCATTCCTGCAACACTCTGCAATACATATTTTGAAAATCTTTTTAACATTATCTTCTCCTCATTTCACAGATTATCTTCTGCATTATAGTAAAAAGTTCCGTAACTGTTCAGTACCCTCACAGTTACGAGTCAAAATGCATTCCAAATCACCTTCGGTGATGGCATTTTGCCTTATATGTCTCGGGATTTTGGCAAAAAATGTGCCAAAACGCCTCGCGGGATACTACCTTCTGAATAGTCATAAAGTTCCTCAAAAGACAATAGCCCTTTGAAGAACTTTCTATAATTGTTTCATATATCTACCGTTTCCTGCCAAGCTCCCAGAATGCCACGGCACTCGCCGCTGCCACATTCAGTGAATCTACTCCATGCGACATCGGAATCATCACCGTATAGTCACAGTCTGCTATGGTTGTGGATGCCAGTCCGTCACCTTCTGTACCGAGAATTACTGCAAGTTTCTCTTCCGCCAGCAGCTTTGGATCATCAATACTACAGGAATCCTCACGCAGTGCCATTGCCACAGTTTTAAATCCCATATCCTGAATGACCTTCATGCTCTCCTGTGGCCAGGATGTTTTTTTGTCAAAATATGTCCATGGGATCTGAAATACGGTTCCCATGCTCACCCGGGCTGCTCTTCGATAAAGTGGATCGCTGCATCCGTTTGTCAGAAGAACAGCATCCATATGGAGAGCCGCTGCGCTTCGGAAAATTGCCCCGATATTTGTCGGATTCACGACATTTTCCAGAATTGCAATGCGGCTGGTGTTTCTGCATATCTCTTCTACAGATGGAAGCTGACGGCGTTTCATTGCACAGAGCATGCCTCTTGCCAGTGCATAACCTGTCATTCCTACAAGTACTTCATATTCTGCTGTATATACCGGGATTTCCGGATAACGTTCCAGGATATACTTTGCCTCACCCTCCAGGTCTTTATGCTCAACAAGGAAGGAAATCGGTTCATAGTCTGCATTTAATGCACGTTCGATCACCTTCGGACTTTCTGCAATAAAAATACCTGGATCTGGTTCGTAATATCTGAGAAGCTGCACCTCCGATGTCCGTGCATATATATCTAATTCCGGTGCGGTAATGTCGTTGATTTCGATTATATTGTTCACTGTGTTCTCCTGTTTATTATCAAATGTAATTGTTCAGTTGATAAGCTGTACACCTTTCTTTGGTGTTTCAGCTTTCGTCTCACTTATTTTATCTTACCACAAAGCCGTACCGGAATCTATTCTATCATTTTTTATTTTCCCGCACTCCAGATCAGATGACTCTTTGCTGCCAGTTCCTCCGCTTTCTTCCGGGCTTCCTGCGGATCATCCTGATAATCCCAGAGTTTACATGCTTCTTTTATATTTTCCGGATCCACATAGTAGACATTTTCAATTCCTGACGGAAACGAAGTTTCATCTGTAACTGCATCATCACTTCGGTCATGTGCTTCCTGAAAAGCCTGAAGCGACCAGAGTTCGTTTTCTGTATCAGAATCTGACGGATACTGTCTGCGTGTCCACATTGTTTCAGACATCATATAGAACATATTTTTCTGATCCACAGACAGAATCGATTTCAGCCTTCCCAACGGACTGACTGTAGAATATACTTTGCCGTCTTTGACTGATATATTTGCTTCATCCCAGGAGATATAATTCTCCTTGTCATAGTACCAGTAATGTCCGATTCCTCCTGCTGCCGCCACGAGAGCAACTGCCAGAATAACAGAGAGTATTCTTTTTTTGCGAATCCTGCGTCGGATTTTTTTGAGTGGCTCTGCCTCTGTTTTATTTATCTGTGCGGAATTACCGTCTTTTCTGCCTGCACTCAGACAATTTTCTCTCATCATTTCTTCCTGCATTTTCCGGCAGGCCGGACACTCTTTCAGATGTTCTTCTACAAGCTTCCTGCTGTCTTCGCTCACCATGTCATCGACATAAAGTGGAAGCAGATCTTCAATAATATTACAAGTAATCTTCATGGTTTAATTCCTCCCTGATCTTTTTACAAGCTCTGTGATACGTAACCCTTGCCCAGCTTTCACTCTTACCAAACAGCGAGGATATGGTGGCAAATGACAGTTCTCCGAACACACGGAGAGAAAAAACTTCTTTATATGGTTCTGAAAGTCTGTGCAGTACTTTGTGAACCTGAAATGCAGTATCTTTATCCGAAAAGTTCTGAAGCAGATCCTTCGAAAAAGTATCCTCTGTTTCTTCCTGAAGTTCCGGTGCATACTTTTTATTCTTCTTCAGATAGTCATAATATGTGTTCCTGGATATCTGACAAAGCCATACTCGCAGGTCACAGTCGCCTCTGAAATCGTCGACTTTTTTCAGAGCTTTAAAGAATGTTTCCTGCGTGAGTTCCTCCGCAATATGTGTATTATGCGAAAGTGAAAGCAGATAGCGGTATACGATGGTAAAATACTGTTCGTATACTTCCTGAATATTCAGCATTGGTGTTTTCCTCCTTCACATATATGACGATGTATGTATCAAAAACGTTACAAAAAAACAGAGTGACATCTGAATTTTACTTACAGCTGCCACTCTATGTGTATACCACGCTAAAACATTTTCGTCAATCAGTGTTCCAGCAGAAATTTTACCATCCGTTCATTTGCCCTTTTGCTTTCCGGCATTTCCGGAAAAGTGGTACTGAACGCATGTGGAAGTTTTTTGCCTGTATCAAAGTCCTCAAGATGACATATCACACCGCACCGTTTCATTGCTTCTGCATATTGTCTGCTGTAATTTCGCAGCATATCACCATACGCTGTAACCAGAAAGGCGGGCGGCAGATGCCGGAGGATCGCTTCATTTTCGGGATTGATATATGGATAAAATGAACTCTTTTTCCACTGCTTTCCATAAACATAAGATGGAAGAAAAAGTCCTATGCTGTCTGGTTTTGTTGTGTAATACATTCCACTTACCAGCCCCATGGCACGAATCTTAAGTTCTGCCGGAATCACATGAAACGCTTCTGCCAGTTCCAGACTCTCAAGCATCGCAGCCAGATATATGCACAGACTTGCCCCTGCACTCGTCCCCGTCATATAGATACGTGTTCTGTCACCATCATAGCTTTCAATAGACGACCATGTATTCCCCATTCCTGTCATCAGATCCTTAAGTATCTGCGGAAACAGCGTCTCTGGTGCAAGCGGATACTCCAGAGAAAATACCAGGAAGCCTTTTCGGCTCATCTCTGCACAAAACAGATGTCCCTCTTCTTTTTTGCCAAGAAGGAAACCTCCTCCATGCAGATTGAACATGACTGGAAGTTTTCCTTTATAACTTTTTGGACGATAAATATCCATAAAATGACAGGGCTTTCCATCTCCCATATAATCAACTTCCTGAATCAGTTCTATATCCTCCGGAAATGGATACTGAGCCTCATGTTTTTCCAGGAACTTATCGAGAAGCTTTGCTTTTTTTGCTGTTTGCTGTGCAACCATTTTTTCAAACATAGTCTCAACCCGGCTTTTTTATTTCTTTAGATTCTTTGGTCCAAATCCAAGAGGAAGCAGTTCTTTCAGTGTGAATATCTCATACTGTTCTTCACTCGTTGCCAGAATAATCTGGAATTCTTCAGGATCACAGAATTCCATCATAACCTGCCGACAGACACCACATGGTGCCGCATACTCTTCCAGCTTCTTGTTCATACCTCCGACTATACAGATTGCATCGAATTCCAACACCCCTTCACTGACTGCTTTGAAAAATGCGGTTCTCTCTGCACAGTTGCTCGGTGTATATCCCGCATTCTCGATATTACAGCCACCATATACCATGCCATTCTTTGCCAGCAATGCTGCTCCTACATGAAAGTGAGAATACGGAGCATACGAATGATCCATCATCCGGATTGCTTCTCTGATCAGTTCCTGAATCTGTCCCTGTTCCAGTTTCTTCATTACCTTACTCAACTCTCTTTTATATGCATATCTGTTTTCTGATTCCTTAATCGTAACTGTTCAGTACCCTCACTGTTACGAGTCAAAATGCATTCCAAATCACCTTCGGTGATGGCATTTTGCCTTGTATGTCTCGGGATTTTGGCAAAAAACATACCAAAACACCTCGCGGGATACTGCTTTCTGAATAGTTACCTTTAATCAACATTAACTCTGCCTGTATTATGCCAGTTCCAGTGCAATCTCCATCATCTTGCCAAAACCAAGCTGACGTTCTTCGGCATCTAAAGCTTCTCCTGTGTACACATGATCTGAAATTGTCAGCATGCATAATGCTTTCTTTCCTGCTTTTGCAGCATTCATATACAGCCCTGCTGCTTCCATTTCTACTGCCAGTACGCCCATATTTTTCCATAGATCATTTGCATTACTCATTGTATTATAAAATACATCCGTAGACAGAACATTCCCTACGATTACATTCGTTCCCTGACGTTTTGCAGTCTCAACAGCTCTGCTCAGCAATCCGTAATCTGCGATCGGTGCGAAAGTTCCCGGCAGTCCGTATTGGTAAGCAAAATTTGAATCCGTGCAGGCGCCCATAGCGATCACCACATCCATCAGTTTAATATTATCCTGAAAACCTCCTGCTGAACCAATTCGGATAATCTGATCTACATCATAAAAATTAAACAGCTCATAGGAATAGATTCCAATAGACGGCATGCCCATGCCGGCGCCCATAACAGAAACCTCTTTTCCTTTGTAGGTTCCTGTATAACCAAACATATTTCTGACGGCATTCACCTGTCTTGGATCTTCCAGATAGGTCTCCGCAATATATTTTGCACGGAGTGGATCTCCCGGCATTAATACCGTTTTTGCAAAGTCTCCTGCTTTTGCATTATTATGTGGTGTTGGAATATTTAACATTTTGCTCCTCCTTTATTCTCATATAATGTTTGCTGTATCAGTTCTGTATGCTCATCTATTATCTCCGCCATCGTTGAAAACAGAATCCTCATATCAACCGGCTTGGCAATATGTGCATTCATTCCTGCCTCAAAAGCCTTCTGACGATCCTCCTCAAAGGCATTCGCCGTCATGGCAATAACAGGGATCTGCCCCCTTGGACCGTCAAGTTTACGGATCACCTGGGTTGCGTTGTATCCATCCATATTCGGCATTTGAATATCCATAAGGATAAGATCGTAATAGCCCTCCGGCTTCCTCTGAAGAAGTTTAACACATTCCACCCCGTCTTCCACACGTTCTGCTTCCACGCCATTTTCACGAAGAAGTTCCATGGCAATTTCTGCATTCAGTTCATTATCCTCTGCCAGCAGCACTCTCCTTCCTTTCAGTTTGTGAAGTATCTGCTGCTTTTTATCCTTTGGTTCTTCCGGAATCTGTTCCTTTGGTACTGCCTGAAAGGACAGAGTGATCGTTGTTTTGGTTCCCCTGCCACTCTCACTTTCAACCTTGATCGTACCTCCCATCAGATCCACCAGCGACTTTACAATGGAGAGTCCAAGGCCTGTTCCAACTACCTTACTCTCTGTGCTTGTTCTTTCCCTGGTGAATTCTTCAAAGATGTGTGGAAGGTATTCCTCACTCATTCCAATGCCGGTATCAGCGATCACTATTTTGAAAAATGTGTGTCCCTCCTCGGAATGATGAACTTCTGATATATCTACTGTGATATTACCTCCCTCTGGTGTATATTTGATGGAGTTATTCACAATATTAAGCAGGATTTCCCTGACCTTTGTCCTGTCACAGAACACATATGGATGCTCTGCTTTCAGTGTGCATATATATTGAAGATGTTTTTTCTGAATCTCCGGTTCAAAAACTGTCTGCAGCGATTCTGCCAGTTCTTCAAAAGATTCCACTTCCATCTTAAGTTCTGCCTCTCCACTTTCAATCCGTGCCATTTCCAGGACATAATTGATCAGTGAAAGCAGAAAAGAACTGGAATCCTTGATTCTGTCTGTGTATTTGAGAGCCTTCTCTCTGTCATCTATATGTTTCTCCAGAAGTTCCGAAAAACCTATGATCGCATTCATTGGAGTACGAATGTCATGACTCATATTAAAGAGAAATCTGGATTTTGCTTCGCTTGCCTTTCGTGCTTCTTCAACAGCTCTCTCCAGTTTCTCTTCATGGACACGCTCCTTGTTACGCCGCAGTACAATCTGCAGATAACCTTCCGCCAGCAATGCCGCAATTGCCAGAGAAACCAGTATCATAAATCCTTTCTGAAGCCAGGTGATCCATCCATTCACCGGATCAATTTCAAAATACCAGGTATCATTCGGTACTTTACAGGCAACCTCCAGTGTATCTTTCTCTTTCGGTTTTTCGCACTGTGCGAGTACTACTTTCTTATCTGTATCCAGTACTTTTTTCCAGATCTGATAACTGTAGCCTGCATCCTCCAGTTTACTCAGTTCTGTCTGGGCGATAAATTTATCCCAGTCAATTACCAGAATAGAAAATCCCCAGAACTGTTCTTCTCCAGAACTGTCTTCTATATAGATTGGATCAAACAGAAGTGCGCCTACTCCTCCCTGTACCAGTTCATAGGGACCGGCAAGCGTATATTCTCCACTGTCCTTTGCCAGGTTCGCAGCCGCCTTTCGTTCAGGATCTTTAAGCATATCAAGTCCGATTGCTTCTTTATTTTCCTCAAAAGGATATACCTGTGAAATACATCCGTCCTTCGCAAGTTCATGTGCGGATATCACTTGATTCTCATCCTGCATCAGCCGCGATAATTCCGAAAATTCCGTATCCGTGATCTCTGTTCGTTCCTCGATCAGTTTTTCCATAAGCTCCGACTCCGTCAGATACTTATTCAGCTGTGCTTCCACCTTGCTGACTGTCGTCTCCGCGGCATAGGCTGCCTTGAGTTTTTCCCTTTTTTCCTGATCTTTATTTACAAGAAAAATGCAGCCCATTGCAATAAAAAAGGCAGTACAGAAAACCAGGAAAGTGCGAATTTTTATAACTTTTGTATCCATAGTTGTATTCATATTTTTTCTCATCTTTTCATGAAGTCTTCCGAAGCATCATTCCAAGTTTCCGGGCATCTATTGGTTTCGGAATATATCCGTCCATGCCCGCATCCAGACATTTACGGGCATTTTCTTCGGAAACCTGGGCTGTTATCGCAAGAATCAGAACGCTTCCGGCATCCTCACGTTTCAGTTTACGGATATGTTTTGCTGCTGTTATTCCATCCATGACCGGCATCATAACATCCATAAGAATCGCATCATATCTGCCCGGCTCTGATCCGGCAAATTTCTCCACCGCTTCCTTACCATTCCATGCCTTATCCACCTCTGTCCCAAGCTCAGTCAGATAAAACTCCGCAATCTCCATATTGATCTCATTGTCCTCTGCCAGCAGAATCTTCATTCCTCTGAGCATTCTTTCCTGCGGATGCTCCTGTGGTTCCATTTCATCCTGCTGATGAATATTCTGATCAATCTTAAACGGTATACGGAAGATAAAGGCGGTTCCCTTTCCCAGCTCACTTTCTACCTCGATCGTACCTCCCATCAGGTCAATAAGTGCCTTTACAATAGACATGCCAAGTCCGGTTCCCCGGTACTTCGTTCTGGCATCATTTGTTTCCTGCGTGAACGGTTTGAACAGTTCATTCTCTATGAACTCTCTGCTCATTCCTGTTCCAGAATCCACAATTTTAAATTCCAAAAGAGCAATCTCTCCATCATCCGAAAGTTCCTGTACATAAGTGTCGATCGTTCCGTTTTCTTTATTATACTTCACTGCATTGCTCAGAAGGTTGAGCATAATCCTTCGAAGCTGCAGAGATGTACCATAGAGCTTTGTGTGCCTTATCGTTTCTTCGTGTCTCCTATATGCAATTCCGGTCTGAGTAAGCTGTGCCGCCATCAGTGCATCTACTTCATCCATCAGTTTCTCAAGGTCAAAAGCTTCCTCCTTTGTGTCAAGCTTTCCTGCTTCCAGCTTGCTCATATCCAGCACATCATTTACAAGTTCCAGAAGATGGCTTGTCGAAAGCTGTATCTTATGGAGACTGTCATTTACTTTTTCCTCATCCTGACGGTTTTTGTAAATGATATCAAGCATCCCCATAATACCGTTGATCGGTGTGCGGATGTCATGACTCATACGGTTCATAAATTCCGTCTTGGCTCTGTTCTCGGAGTCTGCCTCCTCAATTGCTATTTTGAGACGTTCATTTTCTTTCTCTTCTTTCTCATGAAACTCCGACGTATTCTTAAACAGAATGATTCCATGAACAACAGTACTTTCTTTATCTGTCTTTGGATCATACACGATATCTCTGGACATCAGAACTGTTTTCTGAAGCCAGATCGACGGTTCATCCTTACCACTTTCACGATATTCAACCGTCACCTGCCTGGAGCCGGTTTCAAATCGTCTGAGCAGTTTCTGTGAAGAGTCCACAATCCTGTAGTTTTCTATTGTATCGTCTGTCACATAACTACACCTCTCACGACAATACTCCGTGTAAGAACAAGGTGTATGAACTTCGATTTTGATCTCCTCTGCGGTTGCGTCAAAGAAAACTTTCTCCAGCCGGTCGTTTGTCAGATCCACCGTATAAACTGCATGGGCAGTCTGCAGAAGTGCTTCCGCATAATTGCCGTTTTCCACAATAGACTGACGGAGTTGTTCATAATAACGCGTCAGACTCTGCTGTTCATTAGCTGTATTCTCATCCGAATTCTGAAAAGCTTCAAACCCAAGCACAAAGTGATGCAACCTTCCATCCTCTGTTCCGTCAAGATACAGCACCGTTATTCTGCCGCGGTGAACCCCTTCATTATCCTCATAGTGATATGGAATTTCAAGTTTTCCTGCTGTTTCTGTAAGATGCTTTTGCAGATATTCAATCTGAAGCAGCTTTCTGAGATTTTTTCTGGTTTCTGCATCAGAAAGCTTCTGAATCACCTGCTCCACAGCACCGGAATAGCTTCCATCGTCTGCCAGAAAGAATTTTGAACCGGTTCTCAGCACATAATATTTGTCCAGAAATGCATCACAATACATACAGCTTGAGAATTCATACCCTTCTTCCGTAATCTTTGCGAGAATACGACGATCCATTCTCTGCTTCTGGGCCGCTTCTTCCATCCGCGCCTGGTTCTTATCGATATACATATTTTTGTCTGCAAAACGAAATAGATCTTTCATCGTGCAGCCGTCAAAATCACTCGACAACGCATAACCTGCCGCATAGCTGATCGGCAGCTGCGGATTCTTTCGAGAGTAATCCGCTACATGATCTCTTATCCTTTGGAGGCATTCCCGGACTCCGCTATGATCCATTCCTTTAAGTACAACAAGGAATTCATCTCCTCCGTCACGCCCTGTAAAAAACTCCTTTGGAACTGCTTCCCGAAGCAGTTCCGCAAACAGGCGAATATATTCATCGCCCCTGTCGTGTCCCATATCATTGTTGATGATTCTCAGATTATTCAGGTCAAACACACAGAGTGCAACCAGTTCTTCCTCTCCGATCATTCCCGGAACATTAAGGATCTCTTCACACTTATTCTTATTCGGAAGTCCTGTTGCCTCGTCCAGATATACCTTTTTCTGAAGGATTTTGTTCTGTGCCGCAAAGCGGAATGCTCTGATCAGTTCTGTGCCAATGATCAGAATAAGACCCAGAATATCCACGAAAACTACTTTTTCCAGATAGTCCAGGGCAGTTGCCTTCTTTTGTGAATAAACCTCTGCATCCCCTACTGCCTCATCACAGATCTGGAAAAACTGATCGCTCTTCTGAATAATCTCTGTATTTTCGTATCCCTTCTCCCTTACCAGAAGAAGTTCACTTCTCACTTCCTCAAAATAACATGCAAGCTCATCCATTTTATTCTGGAAGTTCTTATCTTCCAGACATATAAGATTCAGTTCCTCACTGCCATACCTCAGGCCCTCGATGTAGTCTGAGATTTCTCTGTATTTCTCATCCTGCGGTTCCTGAGAAATTTCCAGCTTGACCATGAGCTGCGTGCCGCCTCGCACCAGTCCTGCATAATTGATAACACGGGCTGTTCCCTGGATCTTACTGACCAGGGAGATAATGATAAAAAATAATACGATCAGTATCGTTGTAAGAACCATCATAGCCGCCCGTAAAAAGTATGTCTGTTTTTTTTCTGTGCTCTTCATCAGATGCCCGTCCTGTTGTTTATAAAAAATTTCAGTCTTTTAATCGCTACATCCATTGTAGCTGATTCCTTATCTTTTGGCAACAAAAATGGAATCTGAGTTTCCTCGGATTCCATGCGATGTTAGATTTTACACAATTCCAAATATGTGAATTTTATATAAATTTCATTCTGTTCTAATAGGTTTTCGTTGCTTTTTGCACAATGTCATTTTATAATAAAAGCTATAAAACAGCTTATAAATCTTTATCAGGAGGGTGAATTTTATGAATGAAGAACTTTTTAATGAAGCCGCCAGATCAAATGTTTTATCCAAAAAGCTGATCGATCAGCTTCAGGAAAGCATGACCTACAGCAGTATTTCCTTTATTAACTGGACGATCGAGGTCCTTACCCTGATCAAGAACCGCCTGGAACGCGGAGACAGAATTTCTGACGAAGTCAGCGGAGAAGTTTATACGATTCACTCCTTCCAGAAATTTGTCAAAGCAAATTTCTCTTCCTATATAACCAGTCAGGTATTTAAAGAGATAAGCAATCCGGAAAAGATCTACTACACTCTTACCCCATGTGAGGACGGCTACAGTCTTCTTATGGCAGATTCCGATGACAATAAGACTTACGCCTGGATTTCCAGCATCAGCAAGAGATTTTCCCTCGTACAGATGATAGCTACCGGTATTGTCTATATCAAGGACACCCGTACCGATACCTATCAGCCGTTTATCTCCGGCAACGGTAAATACTGCCGCTACGATAAAGAAAGAGGAATCATCGTCGAGATCTGATCATCTCCCGAGAATTCTTCCGATCCCATAGGACGCCAGAAATACTGCAATATCAACAGCCACGATCGTTGATCCGACCGGAGTTCCTGCCAGGATGGAAATCAGGATTCCACCTGCTGCACTGAACACAGACATCACTGCTGCACTGATCGTTACCGAACGGAAGGATTTAAACAATCTCATAGCAGAAAGTGCCGGGAAGATCACCAATGCGGATATCAGAAGCGACCCTACCAGGTTCATTGCCAGAACAATGATCACCGCAATCACAACTGCGATCAGAAGATTATAGGCATTTGCCCTGGTTCCGGCCGCTTTTGCAAAGTTTTCATCAAAGGTCACGGCAAAAATCTTATTATAAAACAGAATAAAGACCGCTACAACCACGACAGAAAGAATCGCACACAGCCAGACCTCGCCCTCGGTCAATGTCAGAATGGATGTAGAACCAAACAGAGTGCTACACACGTCCCCCGAGATATTCGGACTGGTGGAAAACAAATTCATCAGAAGATAACCGATTGCCAGTGCACCGACAGAGATCATGGCAATTGCCGCATCTCCCTTGATTCTCGTATTCTGCCCTGCCCGAAGAAGGAAGATCGCACAGATTACCGTTACCGGAAGAATGAATAACATATTGTTGGTGACATTCAGTACGGATGCGATCGCCATGGCTCCGAAAGCCACATGGGAAAGACCGTCCCCGATAAACGAAAATCTCTTCAATACCAGTGTCACGCCCAAAAGAGAGGAGCACAGTGCTATCAGCACACCAACAATCAGTGCATATCGCACAAATGGATACTGAAAGTACATCTGAAGTGTCTCAAACATTTTACTCTTCCTCCTCTTCCTGTCCGGTAAAAGCTTTACCCAGACTGCTTTCAAGATATTGCTTCCTGGTTCCGAAGAAGCAGTTTTCTCCGATATGCAGGATATGTGTCGCATATTTTATCGCTGCTGCAATATCATGTGAAATCATGATAATCGTGATTCCGTCTTTTTTGTTCAAATCTCTGATAAGCTGATACATCTCTGCAGTTACTCTTGGATCCAGACCGGATACCGGCTCATCGAGAAGAAGAATTTTCTGTGCCGCACAAAGTGCTCTTGCAAGAAGTACTCTCTGCTGCTGTCCACCAGAAAGTTCCCGGTAACAGTGATCAGCAAGATCCTGGATCATCATTTTTTCCATTGCCTTCCTTGCAATACGTTTTTCTTCTTTGTTGTAGAATGGTCGAAACCCGCATCGGCTCTGGCATCCGGACAGAACAATCTCTTTCACTGATGCCGGGAAATCTCTCTGTACCAGCGTCTGCTGGGGAAGATATCCAATTTCATTTTTCTTTAGCCCATCTCCCAGCTCAATCGTACCGCTGATTGGCGACTGTAGATGAAGCAGTGTCTTCATTAATGTTGATTTACCAGATCCGTTTTCTCCCACAATGCAGAGATAATCTCCTGCACTGATGGAAAAATTAAGATCTTCCTGAATCGCCCGGTTATCATATCCCAGGGTAAGGTTTCTGCATGTGATCTGTGCCATTATTGTCCCTCCTGTCATGGACAGTTGTAAATTTATCAGTTCAGTGCTTCCTTTAATACTTTCAGATTCTCCTTCATCACAGAAAGATATGTCGTACCATCAGCAATCTCCTGTGCCGTGATCGACTGCATGGAATTCAGCACCAGAATATTCTGATCTTTTGTCTTCGTGTTTTCTATTACTGTCTGTGCGATCCTGTCATCAGATTTTTCAATTGTAAATACACTGTTCAATCCAAGTTCATCGATCTTCCTGGCTAGAAAGGTAATCGTCTTAAAGCTTGCCTCTGATTCTGCCGAACAGCCGGAAAAAGCGGCATAGTAATTAAGTCCATAATCGTCTGTCAGATAACGAAATGGAAAACGGTCCGCAAACAGAAGTGTGTTTTGTTTCGCATTTTCCACCGTATTTTGATATTCTGCATCCAGATTGGCAAGTTTTTTCTGATAAGCCTCTGCGTTAGACTGATAGATATCTTTATTTTCCGGATCCATTTCTGTAAGAGTTTCCGCAATCGCATCACAGACTGTGGATGCGTTGCGAAGAGAAGTCCAGACATGTTCATCATATTCCTTCTCATCTTCATGCTCATGTCCGTGCTCGTTCTCCTGCATACCCTCAACAGTTTCCTCTTCCTTTATGGAATCCGCGAGGACTTCCATCAGGTTGATCGTCTTCATATTTTTATTCTGTGCAGACTTCAGTGCATCTTCGATCCATTCATCTGACTCACCGCCCACATAGATCAGAAGATCACAGCCGGACACCTTCATGATATCCTTTACCGCCGGCTGAAAGCTGTGAAGATCTGTCCCATTATCCAGAAGCATCGTAAGCTCTACATCTGCTTCCCGTTCTCCAAGAACTGCCCGTGTCCAGTCATATTCCGGAAAGATTGTTGTTACAATCTTTAATTTTTTATCCGACGTGTCCCTTACACCGGCCTCTGCTGTGTGCAGTCCCGCAAAAGGAATACTGAGGCTTACCACCCCCATAAAAACTGCCAGCATACCTGCGATCCATTTTTTCATTCTGTCTTCTCACTTCCTTCTATAATTATGTTCTTATTTTCAGGTATCATCATCCTATTTCTTATCTCTGCAGTCCGCACAGATTCCATAAAAAACAGTCCTGCATGAGTCCATCTGGAATCCATGATCCTCCATCAGATGCTGTCTCAGTTTAACCACATCCTCGCAGTGGAGATGGATCAGTTTTCCACATTTCTCGCATTTACAGTGAAAACAGACGGTCTTATGACAGTGTTCCTCTGCCCCAAGGTATTCAAAGCAGGCACTGCTTGTCCCGTCTACATTATACTTGGCAACCAGACCCTGCTCTACCATCTTCTCCAGATTACGGTAAACGGTTGTCGTTCCGATTGTAATTCCCTGTTCTTTAAAATAAGAACAGACATCTGCAACCGTCACATGCGTACCTTCTACTGTTTTTAGATAAGTCAGTAACTGTGCCATCTGTTTTGTCTGATAAGGTGCTTTACTTCCCATAGTATCTTCCTTCCGCCGGAATACCCGGCATATAAATCTATATTCGTAACTGTTCAGTACCCTCACAGTTACGAGTCAAAATGCATTCCAAATCACCTTCGGTGATGGCATTTTGCCTTATATGTCTCGGGATTTTGGCAAAAAACATGCCAAAACGCCTCGCGGGATACTACCTTCTGAATAGTTACCTATATTCAATATTTTTACCCAAAATGAAAACCGTTTTCATATTATAGCACAATCTGATGATGTGTCAATATGAAAACGGTTTTCATTTTCGTTTATTATATATTTTTTTATTATTTTTCTGCTTTATTCATCTCTCTCACGATCTTACGAAGTTTAAGTACCATAGATGGAGCTACTGAAAGTTCATCTACGCCCATGCGTACAAACTGCTCCGTGAGTGTCGGATCTGCACCAAGTTCGCCGCAGATTCCTGCCCATTTACCGCATTTATGTGCATTGTCCACAACCATCTGGATCATGCGGAGAATTGCCTCATGATGAGGATTATAGAATTCATCCAGTTTTTCATTCTGACGGTCGATGGCAAGCGTGTACTGGGTCAGATCGTTTGTACCGATACTGAAGAAGTCAACCATTTCAGCAAGTCTGTCACTGATGATCGCTGCCGCCGGAGTCTCAATCATGATTCCCTGCTCCGGAATCTTGTACTGGATTTCCTGCTCTTTGAGTTCTGCCTCTACCTCAGCTACGATCTCATAGATTTTCTTAACTTCCTCTGTAGAGGTGATCATCGGATACATGATGGAGAGATTTC
Organism: Blautia sp. BIOML-A1; assembly: GCF_009883055.1. GTDB lineage: Bacteria > Bacillota > Clostridia > Lachnospirales > Lachnospiraceae > Blautia_A. The sequence continues at coordinate 44,918 of NZ_WWVR01000015.1, forward strand.
CGTAAACAGCTGCACGGAGAAGTGCGCGAAGCTGTGTTTTGAAAATATCTTTCTGTGTCAGGCAGATACGGATCGCACGATATCCCAGTGCCGGGTTGTCCTCATTGCCTAGGTTGAAGTAATCCACCTGTTTATCAGCACCGATATCCAGAGTACGGATGATAACCTTCTTTCCTGCCATCATCTGTACGGCCTGCTTGTAAGCCTGGAACTGTTCTTCCTCTGTCGGGAAATCATTCCTTCCAAGATAAAGAAATTCACTTCTGAAAAGGCCGATTCCACCGGCATCATTTTCGAGAACATAACCAATATCTCCAACGCTTCCGATATTTGCATAAATGTTGATCTTATGGCCATCTAAGGTCACGTTTTCTTTGCCTTTCAGTTCCTGAAGAAGTCTGAGCTTCTCTGCCTCTTCTTTCATTTTCTGCTCAGTTTCTGTTTTTGTGTCTTCGTCCGGATCAAAGGTAACTGTTCCTGCAAATCCATCTACAACTGCTGTCATACCAGTTTTAAGTTCTTCAAGCTCCATCGGTACGCCGATCAGAGCCGGAATGTTCATCATACGGGCAAGGATCGCGGTATGGGAGTTGGTTGAACCATGGACAGTCACAAATGCAAGGATCTTATCCTTGTCCATCTGTACGGTTTCGCTCGGACTTAAGTCATCTGCAACAATGACAGACGGTTCAATAGAACTCAGATCCGCATCCTCCTGTCCGCTCAGGTTGCGTACAAGACGTTCGGAAATATCTTTGATATCTGCAGAACGTGCTTTCATGTAATCATCATCCATAGATGCGAACATCGCTGCAAAGTTATCGCCTGTGGTTGCCACAGCGTATTCTGCGTTGACCTGTTCTGTGCGGATCGTATTCTGGATTGCTTCCAGATAATCATCATCCTCAAGCATCATCTGATGTACTTCAAAAATGGCTGCACTGGCTTCACCAACTTCTCTTACTGCCTTGTCATATAATTTCTGAAGCTGCTCCTTTGATTTCTCCAGGGCAGTATCCACACGCTTTACTTCTGCCTCTGGATCTTCAATCCTGGTTCTTTTGACCTGGTAATCATTTTTCTTAAGAACCACGATCGGTCCCATTGCAATTCCTTTATAAACAGATTTCCCCTGAAAACACTGCATACTTACTTCCTCCTGACTGCTGTTCTGTTACACCATAGGTTTTTCTATATATCTGATTACAGATTTGCTTCAAAGAACGCTTTCAGTCCTTCAATTGCAGTATCTTCATCAGCACCTTCAGCTGTTACAGTTACAGTTTCGCCCTGTTTTACTCCAAGGGACATAAGCATCATAAGCTGTGTAAGTTTCTTTGTCTTGCCATCTTTTGTGATCGTGCACTCTGACTCATATTTCTTTGCTTCTTTTACAAGAAGTCCTGCCGGTCTTGCGTGGATTCCCAGTTCGTCTTTGATTGTGTACTCGAATGTTTTCATTTTAATTTCTCCTCTTCTTTTTATATCTTTGTTTTATGGTATATATTTTTATTCTGTCTCACTGTCCAGCATTCGCTCCAGATGCATTGCCAGATAACCGATCTCAATATCCGGCATCGGAAGTCCCAGACGCTTCTCCATCTCGTGGCAGATTCTCTCAGATGCATGAAAAGCCTCAGGAAATTTCACAGACATATAGTCATTCAGATTCATCTTGAGTTTCTCTCCATGAATCGCTCTTGCCACCATGTAACGTACATGGTTCATCAGACGGTTATATGCCAGTGACATCACATCGATGGAATTTCCTGTTTCTTTCTCTACAAGAGAAATGCATTCTCTGACGGTTCGGGCGATCTCCATGGCCTGTGAAACCTTCTCATCTACAATGGCCGAATGAACGTGGAGGGCGATATATCCTGTTTCATGTTCATCAAGCTCTATCTGAAATTTTTCTTTCAGCATAGGTGCTATGCAGCCGGCCACTTTGTATTCTTTATAAAACAGGATACGGATGTCCTCCGTCAGTGGATTGCTGATCTGCTCTCCCCTCTGAAGACGGCGGATAGCAAAATCAAGATGATCCGCTATTGGAAAAAGAATCGAACGATCGATATCGCCAAATTCTGCCTCAGCCTCCCTGAGGATTTCATTGGCAAGTTCCAGACATACCGGTGAAACTGAGTTGATAATTTCTCTGGCATCTCCACGGTCTGTCAGTTCTTTGAGTGAATAAATCCTGGCATCCTGCGGAACCTCTATCGTCTGCCCTATTTTTTTGCCAAAAGCAATTCCCTTTCCCATGATCAGGCATTCCTGCTTTGCGCCTGATTCGATTCCAATAAAAGAATTATGATTTAATAATTTTGCTATCCTGTATATCATCCGTTTCATCCCCATCCAGGGTCTTTTTTACTGAAGGACCTCTATCTCAAACAAAGGCTCTCCGGCTTTGATCTGACCCTCATGCAGCAGATGGATTCGCTGATTGTCCTCCAGTTCTGTACAAAGAACCGGGGAAGTGACAGAAGGTGCATTTGCCTTCAGGTATTCCAGATCCAGCTTCAGCATCGGATCCCCCTTCTTAACTGTCTGTCCGCTCTCTACCAGTGCTTCAAATCCCCCGCCATTCAGTTTTACAGTATCGATTCCCACATGGATCAACAGACTGATTCCTGAATCTGTTATAAATCCAATGGCATGTTTTGTATCAAAGACAAATGCGACTTCACCATCCTCCGGAGCACGTACAAACGGATCCTCCGGTGTTACAACAGCACCATCACCCATCATCTTCTGCGCAAAAGCTTCATCCGGTGCAGTCGAGAGGTCTGCTGCCACTCCTGTTATCGGACTGGAAATTACGATTCTCTCGACAACCTTCTGTTCTTCTGCTTCCTGTGTCTGAACTGCTGTATCCTGAACAGCCTCTGTGTCTTCTGTCTCTGCATAGGTATCCGAAGCTGTTTCCAGATAATCTTCAAGGTTAGACTTGATCACAGTGACATTCGGTCCGTAAATAACCTGAACACCCTGTCCCTTGTGTACCACACCGGATGCTCCCGTTGCCTTAAGAATTCCGTCATTTACTCTGGAAGCATCTTTGACTGTACAACGAAGTCTGGTTGCACAGCAATCCACATCACTGATATTTTTCTTACCGCCAAGACCTCTTGTAATTGCCTCGCTTGTGGCATCATCAGAAGTTACTGTCTCTGCCTGAGCTGCCTCTCTGCGGGCATTTACATCCGCCTTTGTATAAAGCTTTGTTTCTGTGTCATCATCCTCACGACCCGGAGTTTTGAAATTAAACTTCCTGATCATAAATTTGAAAATAAAATAATATAAAAAGAAGTAAATAATACCAACCGGGATCACTCGCATCCAGCTTGTTTTGGCATTTCCCTGAAGGATACCAAACAGGAAGAAGTCAAGCAGTCCGCCTGAAAATGTAAGTCCTACTGCAATATTCAGCATATGTGCGATCATATAAGCTGAACCTGCAAGAACTACCTGTACCGCAAACAGTGCAGGAGCCACAAACAAGAAGGAGAATTCCAGCGGTTCCGTAATACCTGTTGCCATACATGCAAGTGCTGCGGAGAGAAGAAGTCCACCAGCAGCTTTTTTCTTCTCAGGTTTTGCACACTGATACATGGCAAGTGCTGCTCCTGGAAGACCAAAGATCATAAAAATAAACTCACCTGAAAAATATCTGGTTGCATCAGCACTGAAGTGTGCAATATTTGCAGAGTCTGCAAGCTGTGCAAAGAAAATATTCTGTCCGCCCTGAACCATCTGTCCGGCAACTTCCATCGTACCGCCTACGGCTGTCTGCCAGAAAGGCATATAGAATACATGGTGCAGACCGAATGGGATCAGTGCTCTCTTAATAAGACCAAAGATCAGAGTTCCCACATACCCGGAACCTGTTACCAGTCCGCCAAGCGCATAAATTCCATTCTGGACAACCGGCCATACAAAATAAAGAAGAATTCCCACAAACATATAAACAATCGTGGAAATGATCGGCACAAATCTTGTACCGCCGAAGAATGACAGTGCATTCGGAAGCTGGATCCTGTAGAACTTATTGTGAAGTGCTGCCACACCAAGTCCTACGATGATACCGCCAAATACACCCATCTGCAAAGACTGGATACCACATACAGAAGTGATGGTTCCCTCCAGCACAGACTCTGCAATCTCTCCATTGTCGAGAATCTGTCCTGTGATCGTCAGCATCGCATTGATCGCAGTATTCATTACAAAATACGCGATAACTGCTGATAACGCGGAAACTTCTTTTTCTTTTTTTGCCATACCAATCGCAACACCTACCGCAAAGATCAGAGGCAGGTTATCAAAGACTGCACTTCCGACTTTGTTCATGATCATCAGGAGGGCATTCAGAACGGTTCCCTCACCGAGGATGCTGGTTAAATGATAGGTTTCAATTGTAGTTGCATTGGTAAAGGAACTTCCGATTCCGAGAAGAAGACCGGCTACCGGAAGGATTGCGATAGGGAGCATAAAGCTTCGTCCCACTCGCTGCAGAACACTGAAAATCTTGTCCTTCATTTCACATACTCCTTTTCCTGTGCGTTTCGCACATCCCTAAATGTATTTTCAGGGAGTAAGTATGTGTATGTGCAGTATTTTTGTACAAAAAAAAGGCACTAATACACATAAACACTCCTTGTTATGTATAGTTAATGCCTCCTAAATCGAGTTACACACTACAACCAATCAAAATATAACACGGTCACAGAGAATTTGTCAACCCGATATTTTATTTAATTAATGGTTACTGTTCACTCCGTTCACAGTAACTTGGTCAAAATGCATTCCAAATCACCTTCGGTGATAGCATTTTGCCCCGTATGTCTCGGGATTTTGCCATATTCATGGCAAAACACCTCGCGGGATATTACCTGTGAACAGTTACAATTAATGGTACAACTAATTCAGAAACGCAAATGGTTCCTCATCATTGAGAAAGTGCATCAACATGTAAGCACACATGATGGCAACATTTTCTTCTTTAAGAATTCTTCTGACCTCATCACGGTCTGCAAGAACAACCTCGATTTCTTCCGTATCTTCCTGTGCATCCTTACTGATCTCACCGCTGGCATATCCGTAGACAGTCGCACAGGATTCATCGGTCATGCCAATTGTAGTAAAATATGGTTTCTCATATGCCGTATCCACCTTCAGAGGTTCCAGCTTAAGTCCAGTCTCCTCATACATCTCACGGACAGCTCCCTCATGGAAATCTTCATTTGGCTCTACAAGACCTGCCGGGAATTCATAGATATATCCACCCAGTGCATAACGATACTGACGAATCAGCACGACCCTGTCTTTCTTTTCTCCGTAAATACTGTAGATGATCACGCCATCCGGATCATTGCGTCCTGTCCTGAGCTTGAGGGACGGGATGTCCTTCGCCCTGGAAGCCACATAGTAGGATACTGGGGTGTTGTGTACACTGGTTGCATCTACATGATAAAGATTAACAAAACGGTTGTCTGTAAGTTTTTGTACATCATGAATTTTTCCCATTGAGAGAACCTTCTTTCCCGCACGAGATCACCGTGCAATATATTTGTGTGCTCTCTGGATTGGTTTCTGTTATCTGAGAAGTCAGAATCAGTCACCTTTGAGAACTACACGGATTCGTTTGTAAATAAAGAATACGATCACAGATACCAGAATGTATTTGAATAAGTTAAACGGTACAATGATCAGTGCCACAAATCCCAGCAGACTGTTGACAGAATGGTTGACTGCAGCACCCATTTCAATAAAAGCTTCGATCGGCATACCAAAAGCCTTGCCATATGCCGGAAGCAGAACAAACGCATTCATCAGGCACGCTGCTATTGTTGTCAGAACTGTACCAACTGCCATACCCATAACTGCATGCTTACGGCTCTTTACATTATGAAGTCTGTAAATAATGCCTGCCGGTATTACGAAGGTGCATCCGAAAATAAAGTTTGCCAGATCACCAACACCTGCGGTCATGGTTCCTTTTGTTACAAGATGTACCAGGATCTTGACCAGTTCGATCACTGCACCCGCCACAGGTCCCATCGCAAAAGCTCCTACCAGTACCGGAATCTCAGAGAAGTCCAGCTGATAGAAGGATGGTGCCAGGAATGGGAGCGGAAATTCAAAGTTCATCAATACACCTGCAACCGCACCCAGCATTGCAATCTGTGTGATCGTCCTGGTACGGCTTCGTTCCATTACATTTCCATTTCTTAAAACCTGTTCACTCATACTTGTCTCTCCTTTTGAATGTTCTTTTATTTTAAAAGAAAATTCCGCGTAAAAATCCCCCGAAAGATTCCTTCCGGGGGTAATGAGCACGTATGAATTAATCGTGTTCTTCTCTCATCCAGACTTTACTGTCGGTTCTGGAATTCCGATGTATCGGTCACCAGATCAGCCGCATTACGCGGGTCGCGGACTATACCGCCGGTAGGGAATTCTGACTTCTTATGAAGTTCCAGTCACCCTGCCCCGAAGAATTTTCTTTTATCTGAAAACTATTATACAACCAATTTACCTTCAACGCAATATAAAAATTATATGGCATAAAACCGGGTATCTCACGGGTTATTACCTGTGAGCCGTTATCTTTCTTCTCTGAAGTACGGCACTCCCAGCGCGGCCGGCGGCTGGTGCTCCTTCTTCTTTCGGAAACTGGTGAACACAAGCACAATGATCGTTACAACATACGGCAGAGCCTTAAATACCTCCTGCATGCTTCTTCCAAGTCCCGGAATATACAGATACAGGATATAAAGTGCTCCGAAGAGAAATGCTCCCCAGATTGCATTCAGTGGTTTCCACAGTGCGAAAATAACCAGTGCCACTGCAAGCCATCCACGGTCTCCAAATCCATTGTCTGTCCAGGTTCCGCCTGAATATTCCATTACGAAATACAGACCACCCAGTCCTGCAAGACCTGCTCCGATGCAGGTGGAGAGATATTTGTATTTAATGACATTGATACCTGCTGCATCTGCTGTTCCCGGATTCTCTCCGATCGCACGAAGGTTCAGTCCCATTCTTGTCTTAAACAGGAAAAAAGAAAGAACTACGGCAACAATAATGCAGAGATAAGTCATAAATCCATAATTAAAGAGCATCGGTCCGATCACCGGAATTTGGGAAAGTCCCGGAATTTTTGCCGTATAGCCGCTTCCTGTAACCTTAACGGAAATCTGGCCTACACCACCTGCAAGTTTGGAGATGGAACCTCCAAAGAAGTTACCAAATCCAGTACCAAAGATTGTCAGTGCAAGACCTGTAACATTCTGGTTTACTCGAAGTGTGATCGTCAGGATACTGTAGATCAGACCACCAAGCATAGCACAGGCAAAAGCACAGACAAATGAAATCAGCACTCCTATAAAGACATTCGGATCCGGATTGTCTTTCTCATAGAGAAAAGCACCCATCAGTCCGGAAATACCACCCATATACATGATTCCAGGAATACCAAGATTCAGGTTTCCTGTCTTCTCTGTCATAATCTCACCAAGCGCACCATACAGAATACAGATGCCCTGGACAATTGCTTTCTGGATAAAAATAATCAGTACACTCATCGCATCTTCCTCCTATCTCTTTGTACGCTTTACTTTGTAATTAATGAAGAATTCTGCTCCGATCAGGAAAAACAGAATAATTCCAAGAAGTACATCAGAAGCATTTTCATTCAATCCATACTGTGTTGCGATCTGAACGGCTCCCTGCTGCATCAGTACAATACCGAAGGATACCGCGATCATAATAAATGTATTGAATTTAGAAAGCCATGCAACAATGATTGCTGTAAATCCACGTCCTCCTGCTGTTGCAGTGGAAATTGTATGGCTCGCACCACTTACAATAACAAATCCTGCAATACCACAGATTGCACCGGAGATTGCCATGGTACGGATGATAACTCTCTTGACATGGATTCCCGCATATCGTGCAGTATTCTCACTTTCACCGACAACCGCGATCTCAAATCCCTGTTTGCAGTATTTAAGATAGACAAACATTCCTACTGTAAGGATCAGCACGATCACAACATTCCATCCATATTTCTGCCCGAACAGCTGCGGAAGCCATCCTGTCTGGGTTGCCTGATTGATAATACCAACGGTATTGGATCCTTTCGGATTCTCCCAGAATACGATACAGTATGTAACAACCTGCATTGCCACATAATTGAGCATCAGAGTGAACAGAGTTTCATTTGTGTTCCAGTATGCCTTGAATACTGACGGGATCATTCCCCAGATCATACCACCCAGTATACTTGCAATAAGCATTACAATAAGAAGAAGTACCGGTGACATCTTGTCCCCTGCATAGATCATGACAGCAGCAGAACATGCACCTCCGATCAGAATCTGACCTTCTGCACCGATGTTCCAGAATTTCATCTTAAATGCCGGAGCAAGTCCAATTGCTATGCACAGAAGCACCATTGTATCACGGATCGTCATCCACATACGGCGTTCTGTTCCCATTGCACCATCCCAGATTGCTCTGTATACATCAACAGGATTCATTTTGACAAGTGCAACGATCACCGCTCCGCATACGATCAGTGACAATATCAGTGCGATAAAGCGGACACCAAGTCTTTCCTGCCATTTCATTCCGTTTCTTCTCTTGGATATCTGTAAGAAAGGTTCTTTACTCATTTACAGCCCCTCCTTTTTCGTGTTTCGTCATAAGAAGTCCGATTCCTTCCTTGGTGGCAGATCTTCCATCAACCACACCGCTGACTTTGCCGCCGCAGAGGACTGCAATCCTGTCACAGAGTTCCAGAACAACGTCCAGATCCTCAATAACACAGACAACTGCCACCCCTTTTTGTTTCTGTTCATTCAGAAGCCCGTAGATAACATGTGAGGTATTTACATCGACACCTCGTGTCGGAAATGCTACCAGAAGCACCTTAGGACTCTGTGCGATTTCTCTTCCTACCAGAACTTTCTGTACATTACCACCGGACATCTGACGTACCGGAGCAGAAATGCTTGGTGTCATGACTTCAAGCTTTTCTTTGATCTTCTGTGCCAGTTCTCTTGGCTTCTTGCGCTCCAGGAAAGGTCCCTTTCCACTGCGGTAACTCCGGATCATCATGTTGTCTGTCATGTCCATATCGCCTACAAGCCCCATACCGATACGATCCTCCGGGACAAATGCAAGGCTGATACCTGCCTCATTGATTGCAATAGAATCCATTTCAGACAGTTCCATATCCTTTCCTTCATCCAGAAGAAGTTTGATCGATCCACTCTGTACGCCCTGAAGACCGGCGATCGCTTCAAGGAGTTCTTTCTGACCGCTTCCGGAAATACCTGCAATACCAAGAATTTCCCCTGTATTTACAGTCAGATCCACATCGTCAAGTGTCTTGACTCCGTCTTTGTCGACACAGTTTACACCCTGGATCACCAGACGTTTCTTAACATTTTCCGGCTTCGGACGTTCGATATTGAGATCTACCTTGGCCCCTACCATCATCTCAGAAAGACTCTGTACATTGGCAGATGCAGTTTCTACAGTATCAATATATCTGCCCTTACGCAGTATTGCTACACGGTCAGAAAGAGAAAGAACCTCCTGTAATTTATGAGTGATGATGATAATGGAACATCCGTCATCTCTCATATTTCTCAGAATGTCAAATAAACGGTCTGCCTCCTGTGGTGTCAGAACTGCTGTAGGCTCATCCAGAATCAGGATCCGTGCGCCGCGGTACAGCATTTTGATGATCTCCACTGTCTGCTTCTGAGAAACAGACATCTCATAAATTTTCTGGTTCAGATCAAGATCAAAGCCATATTTATTGACAAGCTTCTGAATATCGGCTGTGATCTGCTTCATATTCAGCTTTGCCTTACCCGGAAGTCCAAGAACAATATTCTCTGCTGCTGTCAGAACATCAACCAGTTTAAAATGCTGATGCACCATACCGATTCCAAGATTAAAGGAATCCTTTGGTGAACGTATCTTTACTTCCTTACCATCTACAAAAATATGACCTTCGTCCGGATAATAAATTCCATATATCATATTCATCAGAGTTGTCTTGCCACTTCCGTTCTCTCCAAGAATCGCCAGAATCTCTGATTTTCTCAGTGTGAGATTTACCTGATCATTCGCTTTGACAGAGCCAAAGCTTTTGGATATATCTCTGAGTTCAAGTGCGTAATTTTCTCCCACTTTCCTCCCCCTCCTTTTATCTAAACATAAGAATTTCTTTATGCTTGTGGATTATGGAATCTGCGATCATTCCATAATACAGCAAAAGAAACCTGCCACTGCAGACTTCCTTTGCACACATAATGAAAGAAAAGGCAGAGCTGCTGACAGGCAGCTCTGCCTGATTATTTACAATTACTGTGTAATAGATGTGATTCCATCAATTGCAATGTCAAATGCCGGTGCAGAACCGTATTCTGATTCATGGAAGTATCCGTCAGAAATGTATTCTGTATCACTGCCATCTTTCTTATAAGTAGTAAGCTCTTTGCCATCTACTGTAAATGTAGAAGTATCAAACACATGGAGAGAACCATCAATGAGAGCATCTTCTACTTCTTTAACCTTTTCTTCAGTTCCCTCTGCTACAACCTTGTCATTGAGTGGTGTGATCTTGTCTGCGCCGTCTGCAAATCCCTTGCACCAGTCTGTATCGATTGCTGTACCGTCAAGGATGCACTGTACTGCATATTTGTAATATACGCCCCAGTCCATTGATGCAGAAGTAAGTGCTGCATCCGGTGCTACAGAAGTCATATCAATATTGTATCCGACACAAGGAACACCTGCTGTCTCACATGCTGTAGGAGCACCTGTTGTATCTGCATGCTGGCTGATCAGTACACATCCGTCAGAGATCAGAGCATCTGCACATTCTTTTTCGAGGTCAAAGCTTGCCCAGCTGTTGGTATATTTTACTTCCATTGTCACGGACGGGCATACGCTCTTAGCGCCAAGATAGAAGGAAGTATATCCAGAAATAACCTCTGCGTATGGGAACGCACCAACATATCCCATCTTAGCTGCGTCTTCTTTGATTGTTCCGTCTTCGATCATCTCATTGAGTTTCAGACCAGCCACAACACCGGATACATAACGTGCTTCATAGATATTTGTGAAATAGTTATGCATATTGGAAAGTCCGCTGGATGCTGCCTGAGTTCCTGTTGCGTGGCAGAACTGAACCTCCGGATACTCTCCTGCTGCTTCCAGAATATAAGTTTCATGGCCAAAGCTGTTTGCGAATACAATCTGACATCCCTGGTCTGCCAGGTCTGCTGCTGCATCGTAACATCCCTCGTCTTCACCGATCAGAGTCTTCTCAATGATCTGAGAATCATCAAGACCAAGCTCTTCCTGCATCTCATCGATACCTTTCATATGAGCGGCTGTATAGCCTTCATTTTCATCGCCGATGTAAATAATGCCAACCTTAAGATCTTCCTTTGCAACTCCTGCTCCGCCTTCTTCGCCTGCGTATACAGAGGCAGACATAGAAACTGTCATTGCTGCTGCAAGACCAATTGCCAATGCTTTTTTCATTCTTCTTTCCTCCATTTCTTCTCATGCTGTTTCCAACTACCGAACAAAAGAGGCACAACATAATTGTTACGCCTCCTTGCAAGTATCTTTAATATACAATAAGATATTTCAAATTGTCAATAAATTTGGGCTAAATCAAATTTTCTTTTCGACAAACTAATTTTTTTTGCAAAAAATGTATGATTTCCTTATTAAATATCGCCCCGATGTTCTGCAGAATTCTTTTTTACTTCTTGACTTTTACGCGTTGAAGCGTTATACTCTTAAAAAAGTAATTCGATATCATGTATTTCAGGAGGAAGTAAAATGAAAAAGCAGATTTTAGCAGTTGTTCTTTCCGCTACAATGACAGCTGGCATGGGCAGTGTCAGCGTGCTTGCTGCAGATGATAAAGCAGACGACAAAACTTACAATATCGGTATCTGTCAGCTTGTACAGCACGAAGCATTGGATGCAGCAACTCAGGGATTTAAGGATGCCATCACAGAAGAACTTGGCGACAAAGTAACTTTTGACGAGCAGAATGCTCAGGGCGATTCCAACACCTGTTCTACTATCGTTACAGCCTTTGTTTCTGACAATGTAGACCTGATTCTTGCAAATGCAACTCCTGCTCTTCAGGCAGCAGCTGCCGGCACAACAGACATCCCGATCCTCGGTACAGCTGTTACAGAATACGGTGTTGCACTGGATATTGATGATTTTGACGGAACTGTAGGCGGAAATATTTCCGGTACCTCTGACCTCGCTCCACTGGAAGATCAGGCAGCAATGCTCAATGAGCTGTTCCCGGATGCCAAGAACGTAGGACTTATCTACTGCTCTGCTGAGGCAAACTCACAGTATCAGGTAGATACCGTTAAGGCTGCTCTTGAGAAATTGGGATACACCTGCACCTACTATGCATTCTCTGATTCCAACGATCTCTCTTCCGTAGCTACAACAGCAGCCTCCGAGAGTGATGTAATCTATGTACCTACAGACAACACAGTTGCTTCCAACACAGAGATCATCAACAATATCTGCCTTCCGGAGAAGGTTCCGGTAATTGCCGGTGAGGAAGGTATCTGCGAAGGATGTGGTGTTGCTACTCTTTCCATCAACTACTATGACCTTGGTGTTGCTACCGGTAAAATGGCTCTGAAAGTCCTTGTTGACGGAGAAGACATTTCCACAATGCCGATCGAATATGCACCTCAGTTCACCAAAGAATACAATCCTGAAATCTGTGAAGAGCTCGGAATCACCGTTCCGGATGATTATGTAGCAATCGGTGCAGAGGATGACGCTGCTGAAGAAACAACAGAAGAAGCAGCCGATGATACAGCAGCTGACGAGGCCAATGCAGATTCTGCCGACGACACAACAACTGAAGAAGCCGAATAAGTCTGACAACTAATAATAACAACAAATTTATACAGACAGCGGGAAAGGATCATCCTTTCTCGCTTTCTGTGTTCATCAGGAGGAACAAAGAAAATGAACATTATGAGCTTAATCAACGCACTTCCGGGTGCTGCTGCCCAGGGTCTGATATGGGGAATCATGGCAATCGGTGTTTACCTTACTTTCCGTATTCTCGATATCGCAGACCTTACCGTCGATGGTACCATGTGTACCGGAGGTGCTGTCTGTGTTATGATGCTGATGAGCGGTCATAACATCTGGGTATCCATGCTTGCCGCAACAGGTGCCGGAATGCTTGCCGGCCTTGCAACAGGAATCTTCCACACATTTATGGGAATCCCGGCCATCCTCGCCGGAATCCTTACACAGCTTGGTCTCTACTCAGCCAACCTCAAGATCATGGGCAAGGCCAATCAGGCTGTCAACGGAAACAAATACGATCTTCTGGTTTCCCTTCGAAATGTAAAAAACGTTCCGATCCACCAGAACACGATCCTTATTGTAGCTGTTTTTATTGTTGTTCTGATCGTGATTCTTTACTGGTTCTTCGGAACAGAACTTGGATGCTCTCTGCGTGCTACCGGATGTAATCCAAATATGTCCCGTGCACAGGGCATCAACACAGATGTATGTAAAGTACTCGGACTGATGCTCTCTAACGGACTGGTTGCACTTTCCAGTGCACTCCTTGCACAGTATCAGGGATTTGCCGATGTCAATATGGGACGTGGTGCGATCGTTATCGGTCTTGCCGCTGTTATCATCGGTGAGGCGATCTTTGGAAAAATTTTCCACAACTTTGCACTTCGTCTTCTGAGTGTTGCTTTTGGTTCCATCCTTTATTATCTGGTACTCCAGACTGTTATCTGGCTTGGAATCGATACTGACCTTCTGAAGATGCTGTCTGCACTTGTCGTAGCAGTCTTCCTTGCAGTTCCTTACTGGAAAGCAAAATATTTCGCAAAACCTACAAAACGTGGAGGTAACAACTGATGCTTGAGCTGAAAAACATTTACAAAACCTTTAATCCGGGAACTATCAATGAAAAGGTAGCTCTGAACGGTCTGAACCTCACTTTGAATGAAGGTGATTTTGTTACCGTCATCGGCGGAAACGGTGCCGGTAAATCCACCATGTTAAATGCGGTCGCAGGTACCTGGATGGTCGATGAAGGCCAGATCCTTATTGACGGAATCGATGTCACCAAATTATCTGAACATAAACGTGCCACCTATCTTGGACGTGTTTTCCAGGATCCTATGACTGGCACTGCCGCTACTATGGGTATCGAAGAAAACCTTGCACTCGCAAAGCGCCGTGGCAAAACCCGTCTTCTGAAACCGGGTATCACCAAGGCAGAACGCCAGGAATACAAAGAACTGCTTAAGATTCTTGGTCTTGGACTTGAGGATCGCCTCACCTCCAAGGTCGGACTTCTTTCCGGTGGACAAAGACAGGCTCTGACACTTTTGATGGCTACGCTCCAGAAACCAAAGCTTCTGCTTCTGGATGAACATACCGCTGCTCTTGATCCTAAGACTGCAGCCAAGGTTCTTGAAATCACAGAAATGATCGTAAACAGAGATCACCTGACGACCATGATGATCACACACAATATGCAGGATGCGATCATTCATGGAAATCGTCTGATCATGATGATGGAAGGCAGAATCATCCTCGACATTCAGGGTGAAGAAAAGAAAAAACTGACCGTAAGAGACCTCCTCGATCAGTTTGAAAAGGCCAGCGGCCAGGAATTCAGCAATGACTCTGCTCTGCTGAGTTGATAAAACTGAACAAAAACGCTGCAGGGATTATATCCCTGCAGCGTTTTTGTTTTCTCAACCACCATATACCGTCTTCTACTTTGTTCCCTTCATAGAAAGACTGATTCTTTTTTTCCTGAGGTCTACGCCGATCACGCGCACATCCACAACATCTCCAACAGACACTGCCTCAAGCGGATGTTTGATATATTTCTCGCTCATCTCTGAAATATGCACCAGACCGTCCTGATGCACTCCGATATCCACAAATGCTCCAAAGTCAATGACATTACGGACTGTTCCCTTAAGGATCATTCCTTCCTTCAGATCCTTCATATCAAGGACATCTGTACGAAGAACCGGCTTCGGCATTTCATCTCTCGGATCACGTGCCGGTTTTTCCAGCTCTTTTACAATATCACGAAGCGTCGGCTCTCCTACGCCAAGTTCCTCTGCCAGCTTCTTGTAATTCCTGATCTGCTTTGAAACACCACTGAGTTTGCCTCCTGCGATATCCTCCGGTGCATAGCCCAGCTTCTCCAGAAGCTTCTGTGCCGCTTCATAGCTCTCCGGATGTACACTCGTTGCATCCAGCGGATTTTTGCCGCCTGTGATACGTGCAAATCCCGCACACTGCTCAAATGCTTTCGGTCCGAGCTTGGCAACCTTCAGAAGCTCACGACGACTCTCAAATCTGCCGTTCTCCTCACGATACGCAACGATATTCTTTGCAATCGCCTTGCTGATACCGGAAATATACTCAAGCAGAGATGCAGACGCTGTATTTAAGTCCACTCCGACCTTATTCACACAATCTTCAACGACTCCACTCAGTGCTTCACCAAGCTTTTTCTGGTTCATATCGTGCTGGTACTGACCAACACCGATAGACTGCGGTGTAATCTTGACAAGCTCTGCAAGAGGATCCTGAAGACGTCTTGCGATAGAAGCCGCACTTCTCTGTCCAACATCAAAATTCGGAAATTCCTCTGTCGCCAGTTTGCTTGCGGAATATACAGATGCACCGGCCTCATTGGTGATCACATACTGTACCTTCTCCGGAATTTCCTTCAGAAGTTCCACGATAATCTGTTCAGACTCTCTGGAGGCTGTTCCATTTCCAAGAGAAATCAGAGAAATTCCATATTTGCGGATCAGCATTTTGAGTGTGTCTTTTGCTGCCTGGATCTTCTTCTCGTTGGTTGGTGCGGTCGGATAGATCACTGTCGTATCCAGCACCTTTCCTGTTGCATCTACAACAGCCAGCTTGCATCCTGTACGGAATGCCGGATCCCATCCCAGAACAACTTTACCTACAATTGGAGGCTGCATCAGAAGCTGCTCAAGATTTTTGCCAAAGACATGAATTGCCCCATCCTCTGCATTTTCTGTCAGACTGCTTCGGATTTCCCTCTCAATCGCCGGTGCGATCAGACGCTTGTAACTGTCCTCCACCACTTCTCGAAGAACCGGTGTTGTGACCGGATTTTCTCTTACAAGCACCTGCCTCTGGATCCATCCAAGAATCTCTTCTTCCGGTGCATTCACCTTTACTGTGAGGATTTTTTCCTTCTCACCACGGTTCAGTGCAAGGACACGATGTCCCGCAAGCTTCTTGATTGGCTCCTCGAATTCATAATACATCTCATATACAGAAGATTCCTCCGGCTTCTTTGCCGCAGATGCAACAGAACCCTTTTTCATAGTGAGGTCACGAATGTAGATTCGGTAATCTGCCTCGTCTGAAATTGTTTCTGCCAGGATATCCTTTGCACCGTTCAACGCATCTTCCACTGTCTCCACACCCTTTTCAGCAGAAACAAAAGCCTGTGCTTCCTCCTCCAGCGGTTTCTTTGTCATCTGAAGCATGATGATATTTGCCAGCGGCTCCAGTCCTTTTTCCTTCGCAATAATTGCTCTTGTACGTCTCTTCGGACGATACGGACGGTAAAGATCCTCTACTACCACAAGAGTCTTTGCATCCAGAATCTGTTTTTTCAGCTCCGGTGTCAGTTTGCCCTGTTCTTCAATACTTGTAAGAACCTGTTTCTTTTTGTCTTCCAGATTTCTCAGGTAAAGAAGTCTTTCATGCAGTGAACGAAGCTGTTCATCATTCAGAGAACCTGTTGCTTCCTTTCGATAACGGGAAATAAAAGGAATCGTACATCCCTCATCGATCAGTTTCACAGCGGCTTCTACCTGCCATTTTTCTACTTTGAGTTCATCAGTTATCACCTGAATAATATCCATAAATAAAAATCTCCTTTTGTGCCCTTAATAAATGTCACGCTTCTGCATTATAATCGTCTGATGATGCATTTCTGTAAATAACTTCTTCCTGCTTCGGCTCATCAAACTCTCCCAGAATATCTCTGTAAAAAGCGGTTTCAGACGCTTCCATATACGGAAGAACCCACAGAAGTGGAAGCCCCATAAGCAGAAGCGACACGATCAGCATCGGAGCAAAACTTAACTGCAGCATAAGATACTGCCAGATGTGTCCCTTCATCAGACGCCTGCTTTCTTTGAGAGACTCCACACCTCCCATCTGCGGATTATCTGCAAGAAGATAGAAACTAAGTGCAAATGGTACCGTGATAAGTACATTCAGTACTATACTCAAAATCATAACTCCAAAAGTCAGTTCCATCCACAAAAGCTGTGCGTCTATTGTACTTCCGGGAGTTGCCAGATACATAACAAAATAAAACGGAAGCTGAGAAACTGTACTCAGAAGTGCCATCACAAAGGCTACAATCAGCACACGGTCCGGCTGGTTGTGGAACATATACAGAAGGTTTCCAAGACTGAATTCTCTTCCTCTGCTCATATTCAGCATCATATAACTGTACCCTGTGCTGAACACCATAGCAATCAGAGAAACAACAAATACAAAAACCTGTCCCAGTATAACTTCCAGGACAGCTTCTCCCGGAAAAAGTTCTGCCGAAACAATAGTTCCCAGAAAATCTACAGCCATATAGGCCAGCATTCCCGCAATCGCAATTCCCCAGTTTCCTCTGAGTACTGATTTCGCAGTTTCCTTCCAGTATTTTCGATTTTTTTTCATCCTTGATTCCTGCTTTCCAAGTTAAAACTCAGTAAAAATTCCATCCCTGAAGCCACAGAGATGGAATTCCTTTTGTTTCGGTTAATCTGCCAGGTTAAATGCGTCATGTACCGCATTCATCGCTCTTATTCCGTCTTTCTCGTTGATAAGAACGGTTACACGGATCTCTGAAGTGGAGATCATGTTGATGTTGACGCCCTCGTTATAGAGGCTCTCAAACATCTTCGCTGCAACACCCGGATTGCTCATCATGCCTGCTCCGACAATAGAAAGTTTGGCAATATTTCTCTCAGAATGCAGTTCCTGATATCCAAGTCTTGCCTTATTTTCATCCAGAACTGCCATTGCCTCTTCCATATCTTTGTCGTCTACGGTAAAAGAAATATCCTTGGTTCCCGCACGTCCGATGGACTGAAGGATCACATCTACGTTGATGTTTTTCTTTGCCAGCACATCAAATAATTTGAATGCCACTCCCGGAATATCTTTCAGACCGATCACGGCAATTCTTACTGCATCTGTATCAAGCGCAACTCCGCTGATCAGCATTCTTTCCACTGTTACTTCCTCCTTTACAACAGTTCCCTCACTGTTATTTAAGCTGGAACGTACCACAAGCGGCACGCCGTATTTCTTGGCCATCTCTACAGAACGATTATGGAGTACACCGGCACCCAGAGTTGCCAGATCCAGCATTTCATCGTAAGTGATCTCCTTGAGCTTGCGTGCCGTCGGAACCTTGCGGGGATCTGCCGTGTACACTCCGTCTACATCCGTATAAATCTCACATGCATCTGCATGAAGTGCCGCTGCCAGGGCAACTGCTGTAGTATCGGAACCGCCTCTTCCAAGTGTTGTATAATCATCGTATTTATTGATTCCCTGGAAGCCTGTCACAACAACAATCTTGTGATTCTCCAGTTCTCTTTTGATTCTCTCAGTATCAATCCTCTTAAGTCTTGCGTTGCCATGTACACTTGTGGTATGCATGGCAACCTGAAATGCATTCAGAGAAACAGACGGGATACCCAGTTTATCAAATGCCATAGCCATCAGAGCTACAGACATCTGCTCTCCAATCGTAAAAAGCATATCCATTTCACGTTTCGGCGGCTTCTCGTTGATGTCTTTTGCCATGGTGATAAGTTCATCCGTATATTTACCCATAGCAGAAAGAACAACTACCACATCATTGCCTTTTTTGTATTCCTCCACACATCTTCCGGCAACATTAAAAATACGCTCTTTATTTGCTACGGAAGTACCGCCGAATTTCTTTACTATTAACATAGCTTCTCTCCCAAAACGGTCAGTCTTTCACACGGATCATCGTGATCACACTGCCGTTTAATTCCTGAACTTTTTCTTTATATTCTCCCTGTTTCATTTTAGCTGTGATAAATCCAAATTCACCCGGGAGGCTCTTGAGATTTACAATCTCTACTTCATCAAAAACTGCCTTTACCTGATCCACTGTTGTTCCTTTGACTCTCACAAAGAATCTGCCCTCAACCTCATCCATTGGAATCAGTTCAAGCGGTCTGCTGGACCAGTTTGTCATAATATTTCTGTGGAGGTGCTTTGCTTCATCTACCACATCGGCTACTACTGCACTTGCAGTCGGAAGCTTGCCTGCACCGCTTCCATAGAACATTGCATCACCAAGTACATTGCCATGGACAAATACTGCATTAAATACATCATTTACGCTGTAAAGAGGACTGGTCTTCCCTACAAGGAACGGTGCAACCATTGCATAGAAAGAATCATCTCCGATCTTGCGGCTGGTTCCGAGAAGCTTGATCGTCATATCAAGTTCTTCTGCATACTGCATATCTTCCGGAGTGATCCTTGTGATTCCCTCTGTATAAATATCCTCATAATTCAGGAATCTTCCATATGCCAGTGAAGAAAGAATTGCAATCTTACGGCACGCATCATATCCCTCCACATCAGCTGTAGGATCTGCTTCCGCATATCCTTTGGCCTGTGCTTCTTTAAGAACGGCATCAAACTCACAGCCTTCTGTACTCATCTTGTACATCATGTAGTTTGTGGTTCCATTCAGGATACCTGTGATCTCATCAATCTCATCTGCTGTCAGAGAAGAGTTCAGTGCACGGATAATCGGAATTCCACCGCCGCAGCTTGCCTCAAACAGGAAGTTTATATTCTTTTCCCTTGCAATCTCCATAAGTTCCGGGCCGTGTTTGGCAACCAGTGCCTTATTGGATGTGCAGACACTCTTTCCGGCTTCCAGAGCACGCTTCACGAAGGTATATGCAGGTTCGATCCCACCCATAACTTCTACAACAATATCCACTTCCGGATCATTTGCGATCACATCATAGTCATGGACAAGAACCTTCTCAACCGGATCTCCCGGAAAGTCTCTCAGATCCAGTACATACTTGATATTAATGTCTGCACCAGCTCTCTTATTAATGCTGGCATGATTTGTATTGATAACCTCTACCACACCGCTTCCAACTGTACCGTATCCTAATACTGCAATATTTACCATAGTCTAGTTTCCTCCTGCGTTCTTTCCTCTCTGTAACTATTCACAGCAACTATTCTCTTCCAAGAATCTTCAGATAATGGATTCCATCCCTCTGTTCGATCTCGTCCACCATAGCCTCAGCATCTCCCTCACCCGGCAGAATATCTACACTGAGGGTAAGAGTTGCCACTCCATTGATCGGGATGCTCTGATGGATCGTCAGGATGTTTCCATGGAAACGCGCAATAGTCTGAAGCACAGCAGACAAAATTCCCGGTTCATCATCCATCTGAATGATGAAGGTGATCGTCTTTCCTCTGGCTTCTTCATGAAAAGGAAAAATATCATCCTTATATTTATAAAAGGAGCTCCTGCTGATCCCCGTCTGTTCTGCTGCCTCCTGCACAGTACTTACCTTCTCTGAGTCCAGTAATTTCTTTGCCTGTACTACTTTCAGCAAAACCTCCGGAACCGCCCGCTCCCTGACTACAAAATACTTCTTTTTTTCTGTTATTTTCCCCATGATGACCTTTCTGCCTCTACTGACTTTACCCATTTTAAACATATATCCCTCTCAGGAGATGTCTGTTTCAAAAAAACAACTGTTTTCCTATGAGGGATATATTATCACACCTGCACAAAGTCTGCAAGGTTTTTTTGTTTTATGATTCGACCGTTTTTTTGGATAATGCGATCCATTTCAGGTAGGCATTGATGAACGGATCAATGTCTCCGTCAAGTACTGCATCTACATTTCCGGTTTCTTCGTTTGTTCTATGATCCTTAACCATGGTATATGGCTGCATAACATAGGATCTGATCTGATTTCCCCAGCCGATATCAGTAACTTCTCCACGGATACCGGAAAGCTTTGCCTCTGCCTCCTGCTGCTTGAGAAGGAACAGCTTTGCTTTCAGCATCTGCATAGCCTTGTCCTTATTCATATGCTGAGAACGCTCATTCTGACACTGTACCACAATTCCTGTCGGGAAATGTGTGATACGAATCGCAGAAGAAGTCTTGTTGATATGCTGTCCACCGGCGCCACTGCTTCGGTAGGTATCAATACGGATGTCCTCATCATTGATCTCTACATCCAGATCCTTCTTGATATCCGGCATAACATCACAGGATACAAAGGATGTCTGACGTTTACCCGCTGCATTGAACGGAGAAATACGCACAAGACGATGAACACCTTTCTCTGATTTAAGATATCCGTAAGCATTCTCTCCATTAACCTGGAAGGTTACGGACTTGACTCCGGCCTCATCACCATCCAGATAGTCCAGCACTTCCATAGAAAATCCCTTGCGGTCTACCCAGCGGCTGTACATACGATAAAGCATTCCACACCAGTCACAGGCTTCTGTTCCGCCTGCTCCGGCATTCAGCTTAATGATCGCATTCTCACTGTCATATTCTCCTGACAGCAATGTCTTAACACGGATACTGTCAAAATTCTTCTGGAATTCATCCAGCATCTCCTGAATCTCCGGAATGATCTCCGGATCATTTTCTTCATAGCCCATCTCGATCATGGTTTCCATATCTTCCATCTGTGTTTCCAGACTGTGATAGATCTCCATGTCGTCCTTCATGCTCTTGAGCTCTTTCATCTTCTGCTGTGAAACCTCGGCATCATCCCAAAAATCCGGTGCCTCCATTTCTCGCTCTAATTCTTCAACCCTCTGCTCTTTGTTAGCGAGGTCAAAGTGAATCCCTCACTTCCACTAATGGTTCTGTGTATGTTGCAAGAATACTTTTGAACTGATCTAATTCAACCACAGCTTCACCTTCTTTCTATATATTCATACTTTTATACCATACCATAGATTAGGGAAAACTGCAAGATTTGCGGGGGTGGAAAGAGGTAAAAAAACACCCCACCGCACATGAAAATTTACAATATCTGTACGATGAGGCGTTATGCTGATTACAGCTGGATTCTCTCCAGATCCTCCGGAACAAAGAGGTTTCCGTGGAAGTATTTCTTTCCTTCTTCTGTGTAAAGTTCTTTGCGGCGGGCGATGTTCTTGTCCTCGGTATGGTAGAGGATCAGGTTCTGTACGCCGAGCTGCTCTGCCAGTTCACTGGCATCTTTAGCTGTGGAGTGATGTTTCTCATATGGGTGGAATCTGTCTGCCTGGTCAAAGAGACAGAAGGCTTCATGAAGGAGCCATTTGCTGTTTTCGGCGTATTTTTTCTCACATTCGTTGTATGGCTCATCACCGCAGCAGGTGAATTTCTCACCATTGCCCATATCCATGCAGAAACCAAACTGTTTTGCCTTGGTGGACTGAATGTCAAAGAATGTCGTCTTATGTCCCATAACAGTTCTTTCTTCCCCGTCTTCTACAACTACCAGATGCAGGCGGTCTCCGATATAGCAGGTCTGTTTCTTAGGATAGAGCATCTCTGCCATCTCTTCGAGGATGCGGATCACTTCCTCATGTCCGTAAATAGTTGCCTCTCCTTCATACTGTCCCTGTTTCATGTGCTGACAGATCATTCGGATCATCCAGACGATTCCCATGATATGGTCTACATGTTTGTGTGTTACAAAAATCTCACGCATATCCATCCAGTCAAATTCGGCATGTTTCAGCTGTGCGAGCAGAGTGTTTCCACCGCCACCGTCAACCAGCAGGTGCCTGTCTCCATCTCTCAGTACAAAACATGTATTATAACACTCTGTGACCATTGCATTTCCTGTTCCCAGCATTGTAATATCCATAAAAATTCCGGCCTCACTTTCACATTCTCTAATATTTTTTCGGATATATCTTATCATAACTGAAAAAGAAAGGAAACAGCATTTGCCGTCCCCTTTCTGATTTATATATTCATCTTTTTACTCTGATCATAAAAATTTTCTATATTTTTATGAGAAAAAGCTCTCTGCCACACTCATATCTGCAACATATCCCACGCTTCCGGTCATATAGATGGTTCCATCCTCATGAATATCAATCTGGATCATTCCACCCGGCTGGTTGACATTGACTCTGTTCTCAGTCAGACCGAGTTTATACGCTGTCATTGCTGCTGCACAGCTTCCTGTTCCGGATGCTTTGGTATAGCCTGAACCACGCTCCCAGATTTCAATGTCAAGATTTCCTGTGTCAATCTTGCGGCAGATCTGAAGGTTCATCCTCTCCGGAAATTCGTCTGCGTTTTCCACATATGGTCCAAGTTCTTTTGCCTGTTTTGCACTTACCTGATCCATAAAGATGATGCAATGTGGATTTCCAATCGTCAGGCAGCTTGCCTTATAAGCTTCATGATTAAATGTGAACTCTTCATTGATCACTTCACGTATCTCACCAGTCACAGGGATCTCTCTGGACAGGAAAGATGCCTTTCCCATATTTACACGAAATTCTGTGGCACGACTGTTCAGACACTCTACTTCTACAGCACCGGATAAGGTCTCGATTTTAAATTTTTTCTCTTTGACATATTCATGGTCGAGAAGATATTTTGCAAAAATACAGACACCATTTCCACTGATTGCGGCCTCGCTGCCATCAGAATTATAAATATGCACGCCCATCTTTCCATTGATGTCCACCGGTCCGTACAAAACACCATCTGCACCAAGTCCGAAACCTCTCTGACACATCAAAGCAACTTTCTTGCCCTGCAGCTGTACACGGTTTTTGTTTGGGTCCAGTACCAGATAATCATTTCCAAGTCCCTGATATTTTATCATTGTAATGCAGTCTGTCATTGTCATGCCCTCCCGCTTTGTTTTGCTTATATTATTTCCGCTGTTATTACTGCCTCTGGAAACTTTCAACCATTCGATAATTCCAGTATATAAGCTATTTTTTACAATGTATATAGATTAAAATGCGATTTATATTGCAAAAAGTGCGTTTATGACCATTTAACTGCTCCTTTTCTGGAAATCATTGTATAAACTTTATTACATCTCAGCCGAAACGGATACTGCTTTCTTGTGACAAGGTACAGATTTCTTCCTGTATGCGCCCTTTGCATACTGCAGTCCAGCATTCTCCAATATTTTCCGCACTTCACCTCACACCATCCATGCGGTGATAAGGCAGCATACGGTCCTCTTGCAGTAACCGCTCCACAGACCACGCGCGCATCATATCCCAGAACCCGCGCAATATATGCCATTGCAGAAGCATAATAATAGCAGTCACCCCTTCGACGGCTGAACATATACCTCGCACAGGACGCAAGCTGATTTGCCCGTGGTGCTTTATCTGTCATATTATAATATGGATATTTTAACAATGCCCTGAAACAGGTTTTCAGACGTTTTGAAGGTATATCCGTCGCTTTTGAAGAACTCATAACAAAAGCAACTGCCTGACGAACCTCCCTTGTTGTAACTCTTACTCCTGTTTTATCTACATAATAATATCCCTTCGCCTTTGACCCTACAATACGGTTTGTAACAAGTCTGCTGTTTCTGTCAAAATAATAATATTTGTTTGAAATTTTTTTCCAGCCTTTTGCCTTTACTCCTTTTACAGAATAATATCTGCTGTTCTTCTGAACAAACCATCCTGTATATACTTTATTATTCTGGTATACGATTCCCTTCCGGACAGTAATTCCGGATGCGACAGATATATTGACACTTCCTGCCATCAGCATAATGACCGCCACAAGTACCGCCGTTATTTTGACCCATAACTTTCTTTTCATCCTCTCATCTTTCCCGTTACTGTTCACTCCGTTTACAGTAACTCTTCCCCTCCATATATGGTAGTTTTTATTATACACTACTTTTCTTCTTCTGAACACTTCATTATAATAGATGATGATATCTTATAACCAATCAGGAGGAGTTCCCATGGATTATTCTCAGTATTCCCTTGCCAAGACCGGCTATCTCAAAGAAGACTTCCGGCTTTTTCATATCAACGACCGCACCGACCGGGAGTTTGAATGGCACTATCACGACTTTCACAAAATTATCGTCTTTGTCTCCGGCAAGGTCACTTATCATATAGAAGGAAAAGCATATCAGCTTAAGCCACAGGATATTCTTCTTGTCAGTCAGGGGGCAATCCACAAACCCGAGATTGATCCGTCTATACCATATGAGCGCTATATTTTCTGGATCAGAGATGATCTGTCATCCTCGGAACTCAACACCTGCTTTCAGAAAGCCAATGACCGAAGCTTCAATCTCATTCGCCTGGACTCTGTTCTCCAGGAAAAGCTTAAGGATCTTCTGCCGGAAATTGAACATTCCCTGCGTGATACACAGTTTGGCGATTCCATTCTCAGCAAAGCACTTTTTGCACAGTTCATGGTCTATATCAACCGGATTTTTCTTAAAAGCAGTACTGCTCCAGACCAAAAGTCCTACTCTTCGGACTCTCAGGTGGAGCAGCTTCTGAAATATATTAATCGGAATTTATCAGAAAATCTCTCGATCGATCATCTCGCCGAAAGATTTTTCTTCAGTAAGTATCATATGATGCGGAAGTTTAAGAAAGAGACCGGCTACACGATCCACAACTATATCATCAGCAAACGACTGCTTCATGCCAGATCCCTTATTGCTCAGGGAACCCCTGTCATGAAAGCCGCCATGCAGAGTGGATTCCAGGATTATACTGCCTTTGTCCGTGCCTACAAGAAACAGTTCGGCACGGTTCCTACGCAGAGATAATCATTGTTTCTGGTCTTCTTTGTCATACAGGAATTCTTCCGGCAGATTTACATGGAAATCTTTTTCCAGTGCACGGAAATTATCCGGTGTGATCGTCTGAAGTTTATGCGGTGTCATGGAAAGGATCTTGACAAGGATCTCGGCTGATTTCTCTACTGTATGAAGCAGACCAAAGGTCAGGTCAAAGTCCTCTCCGGAGCAGAACATTCCATGATGTGCCCAGATGACAACATCATATTTCTTCATCAGTTCTGCTGTCTTAATGGCAATCTCTCTTCCGCCCGGAACCATCCATCCGATGACACCGACACCATCCGGAAATACGACCGGACACTCTGTTGCGGATTCCCAGAGTTCTCTTGTAAATACCTTGTCATCCAGCGGAAGAACAAAGGTCAGTGCGATAGTGTTTGTGGTATGTGCATGATAAATAACACGATGTCTTCCATTGGTAAGTTTCTTCTTTACTTCATGGTTCATCAGATGAGTCGGAAGCTCACTGGTCGGTCTGCCGCCCTCAACAAGTCCCCAGCGGATTCTGTATCTGGTTCCGGTTTCATCCAGTTCGATGATTGCCAGACATACTTCCGGATCTACGATGATGTTTCGGAAATATTTGCCGCTTCCTGTCACAAGGAAAAATTCTCCTGCCAGACCTGGAACTTCCACACCAATTTCTTCCCATTCTCCCGGTGCGTTCAGTCGCGGCTTGATCATCTCTACTTCTTCCGGTTTCAGACGATAACTTAAGTTACCGCCATTTCTCTCATGCCATCCCTGCTGATAACCGTCATCTGCCATTTTGATAAAGCCTTTTACAAATTTAGATTCAAGAATTTTCATTGTTATACACTCCTGTCTGTTTATACGATTTGTGGTTTTGTTTCTGGTTTATTATATTTTTATGTGGTTTTTCTTTGTTTATGAGTGCATTATATATTGTTTTATGTGGTTTGTAAAGAGGTTTTCCAAAAAATCATGCGCAAATCCACATTATATTTTTGCAGTTCTTTCTGCCATATTATACGAAGCCACAAAACAAAGCACCAAATGCACCAAAAACGCCTTTCCAAGAAAGTTTTTGATACATTTAGTGCTTTTATTTACAAGTATTTTTATAAAGTCAGGATTCTGTTTTTTTGTTTTATTTCTGTGCCCATGGCTGGGTTCTGGTCTCAACTACAGTCACCGGATTCTCCAGGGCCTCATCCATCTTGAGGCAAATGTACATATCCTGCAGTGCATCTGCCATTCCATAAAATTCTGTACCTCTGTTGACATACTCGTGCATTTTTACCATGCAGGAAGCAACTGCAATCTCGTCATCGTTGAACCTTGCGTTGACAAAAGGTGTGCGGAACAAAAATTCCTCGCCCAGCATAACTGCATAATGTGACCATTCCTGATTTCCGTATACCCCAAGATCAATTCTTCGAAGCTCTTGTGTAACCGGAATATTCTGCTCATTCAGATAACGAATAGTAAGATCATCAATCTCACCTCGTGTTCCCTGCACGGTAAGCTGTCTGGTTCGAATAAAAGAATGATACTGCGCCGGATCCGAAAAATCAAAATATGCCACTTTGCCATTGTCGAATTCCATCGTCAGGCGATCTCTTGAGCATTTGACAACTTCTCCGTCAAAAACCATTCCTTCTCTTCCATATGTTTCCGTCACATCAAACCAGTAACGTTTTCCGTAAATCCTGCAGTTCTCAAATCCTGTTCCGAGAAACTGACGGATAATACTCGCACCGTGATAGCCATGAAGAGAAGAAATATTGATATTTTCTACTTCGCCAAGCTTTCCATCACAAATTGCCTTGTACCAGGACGCATAGAGCGGCTGCAGGAAATACTGTTCTGCCACCTGCACCTTTGGCTGATACTCCTGATAAGCATCCCAGAGCTGCTGCAGTGCTTCCACATCTTCTCCTGGAGGCGTTTCCGTCAGTACCGGGATTCCTCTCTTAAACAAAGTAATCAGATTTTCTGTGACGATTCCTCGTTTGATCGCCATTACAACAAACTCCGGCTCTTTTTCCACAAGCTCATCCAGAGTATTGACTACTTTTACATCAAATTTTTCAGAAAAAGCCTCTCCTTTTTCTTTACTTCTTATCATTACTGCTGCCAGATCAAACATTTCCGGCAGAGCTTTGGCAATACGAATATAAAATTCAGCTCTCCATCCGGAACCGATCAGTCCAAAACGAATTTTACTCACGTTTCTGTCCTCCCAAACTCATTGATGTCAACTGTTTTTCATCACGGTACGGCATATCCTCTGGATGCTTCCAGAATCTGATACCATTCATCATAAGAAAGTTCCAGTTCCGTTGCATCAACAGCTGTCTGAATTCTATCTGCATTCATAGTTCCTGTGATTGCCGCAATTCTGACCGGATGAACAAACAGCCATGCATAGATCACTGCGTCAATCGTTGTCTTATGCTCTTCTGCAATCTTGGTAAGTACTGTGCGCAGACGTACAAACTTCTCATCTGTACTCTTAAACACATCACCACCTCCAAGCGGAGACCATGCCATCAGCGGAATTCTTCTGGTAAATGCATCATCTACCACTCCATTAAAGAAATTTTCCGTGTTTTTCACAGAAAGCTCCATCTGATTTGTCACAAGTGGAATATCCATATAACTCTGAAGCATGGTCAGCTGTGACGGCATGAAATTTGAAACACCTACGTTTAAAGCTTTTCCCTGTTTTACAACAGTTTCCAGTGCATCTGCTGTCTCTGCCGAATCAGCCAGAGGATCCGGTCTGTGGATCAAAAGAAGGTCCACATGATCTGTTCCCAGTTTTTCCAGGGATTCGTCCATTTCTTTCAGAATCTCTTCTTTTGTGCTGTTATAATAGATGGTCTTATTTCCATAATGTCCCGGGCACACGATACCGGCTTTTGTAATAATCTGCATCTTGTCCCGCAATTCCGGACGTTTTCGAAGAACCGCATCTCCAAAGATTTTTTCACAGGTATAACCTCCATATACCGGTGCATGATCGATAGATGTCACACCCATATCCAGACATTTTTCCACAAGATTCAAAAGCTCATTTTCGGTAAGATTGGAATCTGCAATTCTCATACATCCCATAACTACCTGTGATAACTCCAGATTTTCTGATAATTTAATTTTTTTCATAATGCTCACTCCTGATGTTTATTATTCTTTTACGCCACCAGTGGTCAGACCTGCAATAATCTTTTTCTGGAAAATAAGCACCAGAATGATGAGCGGAACTGTTACTACAACAGTCGCTGCTGCAATATCCCCCCACGGAAGCTCGTAATTACTTGGAAAAAGTGCAATACCAACCGGTACTGTCCTCATGTTGTCGTTTGTCATAAAAGTCAGTGCATACAGATACTCATTCCATGCATTGATAAAGACGATCAATGCCACGGAAAAGGTTGCCGGCTTGATCAGCGGAAGCATGATCGTGAAGAAAATCTTTCCTCTGGAACATCCATCGATCGCTGCCGCCTCCTCAAATCCCTTTGGAAGCTGTGCAAAAAAGTTCGTCAAAAGCCAGATTGACAGCGGCAGGGCGAAAGTGATGTACGGAATGATCAGACCTGCATATGTATTAAGAAGTTTCAGGTTTTTCAGAAGAAGATAGATCGGGCTCAAGGTTGCGATTGTCGGAAACATGGAAATACTTAAAATTGCCATAAGCATGATCTTCTTTCCCTTAAACCGAAGCCTTGCAAGTGCATATGCTGCAGAAGCACCAATCAGAATGCTGAGTACAGTTGTGGACAGTGCCACAATAAAACTGTTCAGCAAATATCTTCCAAACGGATGTTTCGTAAATACATTTTTATAAAAATCCCAGTGAACTTTACTCGGAATCCATTTCGCCGGGATCGCGGAAATCTCTGATAATGGTTTAATTGAAGTCATAAACTGCCAGAAGAAAGGAAGTACAATGATTCCGACAAAAACCACCACAAAAACTGCAAATAAGATTTTTCCTGCTATACTCTTTGATTTCTGCAAAATGTCCACCTCCTACATCTCTGTCAGACGGTTTCCCATGAATTTCATATATATCATGCTGATCAGAAATACAACCGCAAAAATCAACACTGCCAGGGAAGAACCATATCCAAAATCAAGGAATTTCATCAGGTTATTATATGCATACACAGATACGCTCTCTGTTCCATTTGCACCGCCTGTCATAACCGAAATCAGGTCAAAGACACGAAAAGCATCCAGGGTACGGAACAGCATTGCTACAAGAACAGTCGTCTTAACATTTGGTAATGTTACATAGATAAAGCGCTGGAATACATTTGCGCCATCAATCTTGGCCGCCTCATAGAGATCATCCGGCACCATCTGCAGTCCTGCAAGAATCAGAAGCGCCATATATGGTGCTGTTTTCCAGATATCTGTAATAACCAGTGCCATAAAAGAACCACTTGAGGTGCTGAGCCATGCCTTATATCCGTCAATTACTCCAAGACGGCATAACACATCATTAAAAAGCCCATACTGATCATTATAGATAAATTTCCACATCATTGCAGAAACAGATGTCGGAATCGCCCAGGGAATCAGAATTGCAGCACGCACAAAACCTTTTGCTTTAAATCCCTGATTCATAATCATCGCAGAAACAAATCCAAGTATTGTCTCAAAGAATACTGTCACAACAGTAAATTTCAGTGTAAACACAAGTGCCGTCAATGCTCTGGAATCCTGAAAAATTTTTATATAATTTCCCAATCCGATAAATGGATATCCACTTGTCGGGTCAGTCAGGACCATCTCATGGAGACTCAGCCAGAATGTACGAAGTATCGGATAAACCGCCACTATTGCCAGAACAATAAGCGCCGGTGTCATCATGATCCAGGCATCTCTAGACTCTGTTTTTTCCAATGAACCACGTCCCTTTTTCATTGTGCTCATTTCTCTCCCTTCTGCATACAGTCTTTCCGATCTTCTGTCGGTTTCTGACTGTTGTAATTACTGTCCGAATCCGTTTTCAGATCCGGACAGTGTTCTCATAGTTCCATTATTTTGCAAGCTCTTCCAATTCTCCCTGAAGTGTATCAAGTGCATCTTTGACTTCCATCTCGCCCGTGAGTGCCTGATGAACATTTCTCTGGATCGCATCGGAAACTTTTGCATATTTCGGTGTCTGTGGTCTAGATTTTCCTGTTGCAATAATATCTGCAAAATCAGAGTAGAATGGGATTGCTTCCAGAATGTCAGCATCCTCATATACGGATTTTACAACTGGCGGCTGAGAAGAAATCAGAGTCATTTCTTTCTGTGTATCTGCACTTGCCATGTAAGAAATAAAATCAGCAGCAGCTTCTTTATGTGCATCGTCAACGTTGTTATTGATCACGAGATCCAGTCCTCCAAGGCAGGTATGAGACTCTTCACCGCTTGGTCCTACCGGAAGAGTTGTTGCCCCAATCTTACCTGTTACTTTTGATCCCTCATCCTGTCCGCTTGACCAGAATCCTGACCAGTCACGGATGAAGAGACATTTACCTTCTTTAAATACCTGTTCACTTTCCGTCTCTGTATATGTAGTGATTCCACTTGGTGAGTAATTATCTACAAGTTTTTTCATGATCTCTGTAGCTTCGACATTGTTTTCAGAATTCACAACAGGAGTTCCGTTCTCGTCCAGAATATCTCCACCATTGCCCCATACGTATTCCACCCAGTTACATACAAGAGATTCGGACTGTGCTGCCTGGAAATCAGCTCCATATTCTACGCCATTCACACCTTTAGCCTTATCTGCCAGTTCCATCCAGCCATCCCAGGTATCCGGAACTTCTGCTCCCAGTTCCTCAAGGACATCAGTACGATAGAAAAGAACACTGGAATTTGTAAACCATGGCATTGCCACGAGTTTTCCATCAATCGTTGCACCTTCAACCGGTCCGGTAAGCATTCCTTCTGTCAGGGAAGGATCTACCAGATCTGTAAGATCTGCCAGCCATCCTGCAGAACCAAATTCACTAATATAGGTTACATCAAGTCCCATAACATCTACGCTTGTATCTCCGGAAGCAAGTTTGTTTACAAAGTCATCATGAACTGTGTTTGCATCCTGCGGAAGAATAACAGTCTGTACCTCTACTTTGTCCTGACTTTCGTTGTAGGCATCTACCATCTTCTGGGTTGCCTCACCAACACCCTGATCAAATGAGAATGAAATAGTTACTTTGTCATCGGCTTTTACAGCTAATGGTGCTGCAAAAACAGATGCTGTCATTGCTCCTGCTGACATAAGTGCTGCTGCTTTTTTCCACTGTTTTGTTTTCATGTTGTTTCCTCCTTCATGAATGAAAATATATGTTATTATTTTTATAAATCTCTGATTTCAGACAGATATTCACAATCTGCTTCGCTGCTTATTGCTTTCCGCCATTGAAGCTGAGGCCTACTTGATTCGGTTGAAATAGTGCAGAAAGGATTACAGGTTCTTAGGAAAACGTTTACATTTATTTGTAAAAAAATTTTTTCTTATCTCGTTATAATTACTAATATTTGTATATTTTCTGTAAGACGTGCATAATCATAGAGGAAAACGCTTTCCTTTCATTTCAAAAGCAAGAGCTGTTTCTTACAGCTCCTCTTTTCTGTATTCAGTTCAGACTCTTGGTTGTACTCCTTCGGATGATTTTATGAGGTACATATTCCTTCATTGCAACTTCGGTACTGCCATCCCTCAACTGCTGGAGCATCTCTGCAGCCTTGACACCCTCCTCATAATAAGAAATTCTTACTGTCGAAAGTTCAGGCTTGATATAAGTTGCAAACTCAGAATCGTCAAATCCCATAATGGAAATATCATCCGGGATCTTCACTCTCATATTGTCAAGATACTGGATCGCTCCTACCGCGATCACATCGCTTCCTGTGACAACTGCTGTCGGGAGTTTGCTGTTCTCCTCATAGAGTTTCTTCATTCCCTGATAACCGGCTTCAAAAGCAAAATCTCCCTGAACAATATAGGAATCCTTCACTCCGATTCCAGCTTCTTCCAGTGCTTTCTTATAGCCAATGACACGTTTCTTACCAGATGAGAAGTCATTCTTAGGACCACCAAGATATGCGATCCGCTCATGACCATTATCCAGAAGGAATTTTACTGCATCATACATTGCCTCCACATTATTGTGAATTACGGTATGCACAGCTTCCTCATCTTCTGAGGCCTCCTGTGTCACCAGTACTACCGGATAATTTCGCTTACGCATACTCTCTACCAGAGTGTGGTTTACATCGACTCCGGCAAAAAGCAGTCCTTCAATCTGCTTCTCCTCCAGAATTCCCAGAAGTTTCAGTTCCTTCTCAATTTCACCCTGTGATTCACAGAGAACAACTGTATAGCCTTCTTTTGCAAAAACACTGTTGATTCCCTTGGTAAGCTTTCCAAAAACTGCATTGGAAATATCCGGAACAATAATTCCGATCGTATTGGTCTTCTTCGTGATCAATCCCTGTGCAAGGCTGTTTGGTTTGAAATGATTCTTCTCGATCACTTCGTAGACTCTGTCGCGAAGTTCTGCACTTACCGGCTTCGTCTTATTGATCACCCTGGATACAGTTGCAATCGATACACCAGCTTCCCGGGCAATATCTTCTATCGTAACTGCCATTCTTATTCTCCTTGCTTTTTGTCAGGAAAAGGTTTTCCTTACATGTGCTATATTATCACTCTCTTAAGTGAACGTCAATTGATTTTCTGAAAAAAGAATAACTTTGTATAGATTCGATAAGTTATTCCATTCTTTTTTGTAGATTCTGCATATATCATCTTTTCATTGAATCAGATTTACTACTATGTTAAAATGACATTGTACAAAATAAGTGGATATTCGCAATCCGCTTCGCTACTTGTTCATAACCGAATCACGGCTTATTGCTTTCCCTTTTTGAAGCAGCGGACTTGCCGGATTCGATTAATATCACATCAGAGGAGGACTTTATTATGGAATTTCAGAAATTGATAGAAACCAGAAGAACAATCCGCAAATACGCTGCTGACAGCGAAGTGACCCGGGAGCAGATGGAAGCTCTGATCCGTGCAGCGCAGGAGGCTCCATCCTGGAAAAACTCAGAGACAGGCCGTTACTACTGCGTTCTCTCCAGAGAAATGGTTGACAAGATCCGTACATCCTGCCTTCCGGGTGCGAGAAATGCAGAGAAATCCGAAAACGCTGCACTGATCGTGACAACCTTCGTACACGACCGTGCCGGTTTCCAGAAGGATGGCACTGCCGACAATGAACTTGGCAATGGATGGGGATGTTATGACCTCGGTCTTCAGAACGAAAACCTGATCCTCAAGGCTGCAGATATGGGACTCTCTACTCTGATCATGGGACTTCGTGAAGCAGATAAACTCCGCGAGATTCTTGACATTCCGGATACAGAAACTATCGTAGCTGTTATCGCAGTGGGTAAAGCAGATGAATCGCCAAACCGTCCGCCGCGTAAAGAATTGGACGAGATCGCCAGATTTTTTTAAATCATAACTCCTGACCAAAGTCACGAGTCTTGATCGTGCAATTTAATAAAATACGCAGAAGAGCTGCACATCTTCCGGAAAACCGGTGATGTGCAGCTCTTCTATTGTACCTGTTCACTGAAGAATACTGCCAGTGAACAGGTATCTTTTATTCTCTGCTTGTAACTGTTCAGTACCTTCTGAATAGTTACCTCTGCTTTCTTATGCTTTCATTAATTTACGTCCGCAGCACTGTTTGTATTTCTTGCCGCTTCCGCACGGGCATGGATCGTTTGGATAAACTTTCTCTTCTTTACGCTGAACCGGTGCTCTGCCTGCGGAATCATCCTTGTTGGTTCCTGTAACCTTGGCAACCTGCTCACGCTCTGCCTTCTGCTCTACATGAACATGATACAGCATACGGACAGTATCTTCCTGGATCGCGCTGATCATGTTATTAAACATCTCATACGCACTCATCTTGTATTCTACAACCGGATCTCTCTGTCCATATCCTACAAGGCCGATACCCTGTCGCAGGATTTCCATATCATCAATGTGATCCATCCACTTACTGTCGATACACTTCAGAAGCACAACACGCTCCAGTTCACGAAGCTGCTCTGCTTCCGGGAACTCTGCTTCTTTGTCTTCATAAAGCTTGACAGCCTTTTCCTTGATCTCGTGTTTGATCTCGTCTTTCTTTCTGCCCTTGACATCCTCTTTTGTCAGTGCTTTGATCGGAATGACAGGAAGAAGTGTGGTATTGAACTCATCCAGATCCCACTCTTCGGAATCCACATCGTCTGAGAAACACATATCTACCGTGCTGTCTACGATGTCTGTGATCATCTTGTAGATAGAATCACGCATATTCTCTCCGTCAAGTACCTGACGACGCTCTGCATAGATAATCTCACGCTGCTCGTTGTTTACCTGGTCATAATCAAGAAGGTTTTTACGAATACCGAAGTTGTTGAACTCAATCTTCTCCTGTGCTTTCTGGATCGCGTTGGAGAGCATCTTGTGCTCGATCTGCTCATTCTCAGCAACACCGAGGGAAGTAAATACCTTCATCAGACGCTCAGAACCGAACAGACGCATCAGATCATCCTCAAGAGAGATGTAGAAACGGGATTCACCCGGATCTCCCTGACGACCAGAGCGTCCACGGAGCTGGTTATCAATACGTCTGGATTCATGACGCTCTGTACCGATGATCTTGAGACCGCCGGCTTCTCTTGCCACATCATCCAGCTTAATATCCGTACCACGGCCTGCCATGTTAGTTGCGATGGTAACTGCACCGGACTGACCTGCCTGTGCAACAATCTCTGCCTCAAGTTCATGGAACTTCGCATTCAGGACCTTGTGCGGGATTCCCTCACGGCGGAGCATCTTGCTGATAAGCTCAGAAGTTTCAATGGTAATAGTACCAACCAGTACCGGCTGTTTCTTTTCATATGCTTCTTTGACAGCCGCTACGACCGCATTGAATTTCTCTTTCTTGGTCATGTATACAGCATCTTCAAGGTCTTTACGCTGTACCGGTCTGTTGGTCGGGATCTCTACAACGTCCATTCCGTAAATATCACGGAACTCTTTCTCCTCTGTAAGTGCTGTACCGGTCATACCGCCCTTCTTGTCATATTTATTGAAGAAGTTCTGGAATGTGATGGTAGCAAGGGTCTTGCTCTCTCTCTTGACCTTAACATGTTCCTTTGCTTCAATCGCCTGATGAAGTCCGTCAGAATAACGACGGCCCGGCATGATACGTCCGGTAAACTCATCAACGATCAGAATCTCATCATCCTTAACTACGTAGTCCTGATCCTTATGCATCAGATTGTGTGCACGAAGTGCAAGAATGATATTGTGCTGGATCTCCAGGTTCTCCGGATCTGCCAGGTTCTCGATATTAAAGAATTTCTCAACCTTCTTGACACCCTGCTCGGTAAGGTTGACGATCTTGTCCTTCTCATTGACAACGAAGTCTCCGGTCTCGACAACTTCCTCACCCATGATGGCTGCCATCTTGGTCATCTCATGGCTGGCCTCACCACGCTCAAGCTGCTGAGCCAGAATATCGCATACTTCGTAAAGCTTGGTTGATTTGCCGCTCTGTCCGGAAATGATAAGAGGTGTACGTGCCTCATCGATCAGGACGGAGTCGATCTCATCGATGATACAGTAGTGCAGATCTCGCTGTACAAGCTGTTCCTTGTAGATGACCATATTGTCACGAAGATAGTCAAATCCAAGTTCGTTATTTGTAATATAAGTGATGTCGCATCCGTATGCAGCACGGCGCTCTTCCGGCTTCATATCATTAAGAACAACACCTACAGTCAGTCCGAGGAACTCATGGACTTTACCCATCCACTCAGCATCTCGTTTTGCCAGGTAATCGTTGACGGTTACGATATGGACACCCTTGCCCTCAAGGGCATTTAAGTATGCTGGAAGCGTGGACACGAGAGTCTTACCTTCACCTGTCTTCATCTCAGCGATACGTCCCTGATGGAGAATGATACCACCGATGATCTGTACACGATAATGTTCCATGCCGAGAACTCGCTTTGCGCCCTCACGTACAACTGCAAAAGCCTCTGGAAGAAGATCATCCAGTGTTGCTCCCTCATCCAGACGTTTACGGAATTCTCTGGTCTTGTCTCTCAGCTGTTCATCTGTTAATTTCTGCATCTCCGGACGAAGTGCTTCTGTTTTCTCTACGAGCGGCATGATTCGTTTTACTTCATGCTCACTTCTTGTTCCAAACACTTTTGAAAAAATATTCATATATCTGCTCCTGTTTCTGTTTTTCTTTTCAATTCCTGCGGATCTCTCCACACCCACTAACTCCTGTCTGCTGCTTCATGGCTGCATGACAGTCACATGTCACCCTTTACTTCATTCACGGTAACATCACATCTATTTTATTTTAACACTTTCGCATAGGGAAAACAATGAATTTTTATTAAACAAACTGTGTCCTATGTCTGATCTCAGTATATTTATAATTTTGACAAAGCAGTTTTGTTCGTTAATACTAACTTTTTCTTGTCATTGCTGAGTGGATATGCTATGATTGATTTTATATGAGAATCAGAAAATAACTCTTCTCAGGAAACAGAGGTACTGGTATTTGAAGAAAAAAGAACTGACATTTATCATTGGCATCATAGTCTTTGCCCTGCTTCTCTGGGGTGGAATGTATCTTGTTCGGCGTGGACATTACGGTTCGATCCGGATCACGATAAACGGCGAAGAATACGGCACATACTCTCTTGCAAAGGATCAGGTGATCTCCATCGGCGATACCAATGTATGTGAAATAAAAAATGGCGAGGTCAAAATGATCGGAGCAGACTGTCCAGATCATCTCTGCCTGAAACAGAGAGCTGTTGACAACACCGGCGGAACAATCGTCTGCCTGCCAAATAAAATTGTGATCGAAGGAATAAAAGGCACCTCTTCCGACGAGGCTTCACCGGAATTCGATACTGTTGTCTGACTTTTATTCTATATTTACAAAGGAAAATATTATGAACCAGAAAAAAATTGCCAATCTCGGACTGTTTGCCGCAGTTGCCATCATCTTTGGCTATGTGGAATCGCTAATCCCGTTTTTTGCGGGAATCCCGGGGATGAAGCTTGGACTTGCAAACCTTGCGATACTTTTTATCCTTGAGAAATATACGTGGAAGGAAGCTGCACTTGTATCCGCAGTGAGAATCATTGTGATCGGATTTATGTTTGGAAATCTGTTCAGCATCCTCTACAGCCTTGCCGGGGCTGCACTCAGCCTTACAGTTATGACTTTCATGAAGAAAAAATCCGGCTTCAGCATCCTTGGGATAAGCGTTGCCGGTGGTGTCTCACACAACATAGGACAGCTTATCATTGCAGGCCTGATCACGATGACTTCCGGGCTGATCTACTATGCACCGGCGTTGTTGATATCCGGAGTGATCACCGGACTTCTTATTGGCACACTTACCGGCGAAGTATTAAAACGTATTAAATTTTAGAGCAAATAAAAACCTGTAAGAACTTATAAGTCTGACATAATTATCCGTTTATAAGTTCATTACAGGTTTTTTATTTCACATATTTTATTTAGTCGTATTGACTGTATAGGTATTCTTCATCAGTTCGAATCGGTCTTTCATCCCATCAGTAAGATAGATATTTTTATCCTCATCCACAAACATCGCATCGGCATCATATTTCTCCAGCAGTTCCATTGCATCATCCATTCCAAGCACGAAGCATGCAGTAGAGAGTCCGTCTGCCAGAAGTCCATTGTCGCAGACGATTGTCACGGAATCTAAGCCATTCCATACCGGGTAGCCTGTTTTCGGATCCAGGATGTGGTGGTAGCGTTTGCCGTCTTCCATGAAGTATTTTTCGTAATCACCTGATGTAGAAAGGAACTCTCCACCTTCGATCGTGATTGCACCAAGGTACTCTCCTTCTGTATCTCTGGGATCGGTCACTGCCACCTTCCACGGAGAATCATCCGGTTTCTGCCCGTACGCAAACACACTGCTGCCACCAAGATTCAGAATCATTCCTTCTACTTCTTTCTGATCTTTTAGAAACTCTGAGATCACATCACAGCCGATTCCCTTACCAACTGCACCCAGATCCAGGGTCGTATCTTTGGCCAGAGTTACTTTATTTCCGTCCAGAGTCACCTTCTGATAGCCGACATCCTTAAGAAGCGCATCAAGCTCTGATGCTTCCGGCACATGAGGATCCTCGCCGTCGATGTTCCAGAGCCGTATCACCTTACCGAGCGTCGGGTCAAATGCGCCGTCGGAATCACCGGCAAGCTGCTCGATCTTTGCAAGATAACCGGCAAGCTCATCGGAAACCTCTGTCGTCTCACCTGCGGCTGCATTCAGCTTCGAAATCTGGGAATCCTCGTCTGTCCAGGACAAAAGGCCGCTCTCAATCTCACGAAGCTTGTTTCCAATCTCCGCGTTCAGATCATCTCCCGTTGTGTACAGTGTCTCTGAGACTACGGTATCCATCGCAAAATCTGTATTTGTATATTTCTCCGCATCCTTCGCCAGAACCGGTACTGCTCCTGTAAGCGTACCACAAAGCACCGCACTTGTCAGTGCACAGGCAATTTTTTTGTAAAAATTATGATTTCTCATTTACCTTCTCCTCTTATAGATGAAACTGCTTCCGCTTCCTTTTGCTCCACTTCCTGCCCAATCTGGATGTTCTTACGCGGGCAAGTTGCCTCGCATGCGTGACAGCAGATGCATTCACCAGAAAGAAGAGTATCGCCGTCAATATCAAGATGTGCCGGACAGCGTTTCCTGCAGAGTCCGCATTTTGCCGGACATTTGGAACGGTCTCTCTTGAACAGTGCAGACGGCAGGATCGGCATCATCGCAAAGACTGCTCCCATCGGACACAAAAACTGACAGAAAAAGCGCTCCTGTGTACACATGCCAATCAGGATCAGCACAAGCAGAATGATTCCTATCCTGTAGGAAGCATTCGGAAGTTTCTGTGCTGTCAGCATGGAAAACACATCCCATGGACTCATTCCCTGAAGGTTCGAATACCAGCCAGCCAGAATAGAAAGTAGAAGAAATGCCAGAAGAAGGTATTTCACTTTTTGCAGATAACGAACCACTTTTTCCGGATATCCATGTCTGCCTTTTTTATGAAAAACTTTCTGCCTGATAAATACTGTCAGCTCATACATGGCATCCCCCAATGAACCAAATGCACACGCATATCCGCAAAAATGCCGTCCAAACAGCACTGTGAGCAGAAGCAGGGCACCTGTAACATCAAGGAAAGAATTCCATGTCACCGGCTGACCGGCCGCAATTGCCTGAAAAATGGACTTCACTCCTGCAAATGCAGTGGAAAAAAGAGCCGGTGCCACGATGAAAAAGATAAGCTGTATGACAGCCCGGATCAACCGGACCTTTCTCTGCCTTTTTTTCATGCGTTTTCCGCCTTTCCTAATGCATCCACAACTGCATTAATGATTCCGGTAGAGCTGAAGGTTGCTCCGGATACAGTATCAACATCTGTGCTCTGTGCGGAAATAATAGAACTGATCACACCTTCGCCCTGTGAGAGATACGCAGCATCCTCTCCTGGAGCACTTGTTACCTGTATATCTGTGATCTCATCACCGGAAAGTGTAACCTGAACCTGGATTGTTCCACCAAATCCCTGTGCCTCACCTGTGTAGGTTCCGTCCTTGTATACACCTTCTCCGGAAGCTGCTGCATCGCTGCTGCCCGTCTCATTATCTGTTTCTGTTTTCTGTGAAGCGTTGTACGCTGCCGCTCTGGCCTCTTCCTGTGCTTTTGCTGCATCTTCAAGGGCAGTCAGCATTTCTTTCTGCTGTTCCTCCAATGCACTTACACGGTCAGTCAGCTCTGTGATCTGCAGTGCCTGTGTGTCATTTTTCTGCATAAAATTATATCCCAGAACTGCACCGATGATCAGAATAAGGCACAAAAGCCTCATATAAAAACTATGGTATTTCATTCTCTCGTTACTCCTGTTGTTTTATTATAAGTATAACCTAATTCTGTGCCTGGTTCAATGCATTCTGAAATGCCTGAATGATACCCTGCGAGGAAAAGGTTGCTCCGGATACAGCATCCAGACTATCTGCTGACTGACTTCCCAGTACCTGATTATAAATGGAATTCCATGCTTCATCAAAATACTCTTCATCATCAAGTGTACTGTAAGAAGCTTCAACGATCAGACCGCCGGATATGGTTACGGTTACAGTCACACTTCCTGCTCCATAGTTTCCCTCGCCACTTCCGGTATAAGTTCCGTCTCTGTATCTTCCCGCCGGTTCTTCCGTTGGCTCTGGGGTTGGTGTTTCTGTTGGAACAGCTGTAGGTTCCGGTGTCGGAGTTGCTTCTGGTGTCGTTATCGGTGCCGGGGTTGGTGTTACAGATATTTCCGGTGTGACTGTCGGTGTTGGTGTTTCCGTCGGAGTTTCTGTGATCTTTGCACTTGCCAGTGCCTGCTGTGCTCCGCCAAGAATCCCCTGTGAAGAATACGTTGCCCCGCTTACCGTATCAATTCCATCCGCAGACTGTTTTTCCATGATTGCAGGCTGTAATGTCTTCCATGCCTTTTTGAAGAACGATGCAGTGTCTGTATTTGTATTTGTTACCTCGGTGATCCTGCCATCCCTGATCGTTACGGTAATGGTAACAAAACCGGAATATCCTCTCGCTCTTCCTGAATACGTTCCATCCCGATACTCGGAAACCGGTGTGTCCGGAGTATCAGGTGACGCAGTCGGTTTCGGCGTCACTGCAGGCGTGGCCGTTGGCTTCACAGTCGGTCTGGCGGTTGTCTCTGCTTTCGCCAGTGCTTTCTGAGCAGCTTCCAGAATACCATTAGAGGAGAAGGTTGCTCCACTGACAGTATCTACGCCATATACGCCCTGTTTCTTAAGAATTGCAGGCTGGATTTTTGACCATGCCTTGCTGAAATATTCTCTGGTATCCGTGTTTGTATTTGTCATTTTTGTAATTTTTCCATTTTTGATGGTAATTGTTACTTTTACCGGACCAGCAAAACCTTCTGCTTCCGCCGTGTAGGTTCCGTCCTTATAAGTCGTATTTGCAGCTGGTTTGGGAATGGCCGTTGGCCTCACGGTCGGTCTGGCAGTCGGAGTCGGCGTTGTACTTACTGCTGCACTGTCATTTCCTGCTTTTGACAGAGCATTCTGCACTGCCTGGATGATTCCGTTAGAGGAATATGTAGCTCCGCTGACAGCATCTACATTTGGCGTCTGCCCGGAGATCATCCTGTCGATCACGCCCTGTGCAGATGCGAAATACGATGGTGTTTCACCAGAAGCACTCAATATATCAATGGAAGCAATCTTTCCACCGGAGATCGTTACCTGAACAGTAATCGTCCCACCAAATCCGGTTCCACTTCCCTGATAGGTTCCGTCTTTGTATCCGCCTGCCGGAACAGATGTAGTCGGTGTAGAGGTGCTTCCCTGCCCTGCAGTTGATGTTTTTTGCGACTCATCAGGAAGTGTTTTGGCTGTCCCCTTCTTGATCCCGCCTTTCTTGGCCTTTTTGGAAGAAGAGCTGGCTGCTTTTGATGAAGAAGTTCCATCAGAAAAGTCATCATAGGCATAGGCTGTCGCAAGCAATCCTGTCAGTTCTTCTGCATCTTTAACATCTGCACTTTCCGACTGTACTTTCTGGGATATCCCGGCCTTTCCCTGAACACCGGTCACAGTAACTGCTGCAATCACTGCGGCTGCCGGAAGAAGTTTGATATAATTTTTTCTGTCCGGAAAATTCTTTTTATCCTGTTTTTTCATAATGTCTCCTGCATATCTGTAAACATACAAAAGCAGGGGCTGTTAAAAAACGCCCCCGTCTTTTGTAATGGTTCTATAACTTTTTATTTTACAGTTACTTTAAATTTCGCTGTCATACCGCTGCACTTAACTGTAATCACTGCGGTTCCTTTCTTAACGCCTTTTACAACGCCTTTGGAAGTTACAGTTGCAACCTTTTTGTTGCTGCTTGTATAAGTAACTTTTCCGCTCGGAACTGCACTTGCTTTAATGGTAGTTGTCTTACCTTTTTTGATGGTTGCTGCTGCTTTTGCAAGCTTCAGAGATGCATTTTTAACTTTAAGTGTTACTGCTTTCTTGTATTTTCCAACCTGTACTGTAATCTTGACTGTTCCGGCTTTCTTTGCTGTTACAACACCCTTGGAGTTTACTGTCGCTACCTTTTTGTTGCTGCTTGTGAACTTCGCTGTTCCGGA
Organism: Blautia sp. BIOML-A1; assembly: GCF_009883055.1. Classification (GTDB taxonomy): domain Bacteria; phylum Bacillota; class Clostridia; order Lachnospirales; family Lachnospiraceae; genus Blautia_A. The sequence continues at coordinate 88,229 of NZ_WWVR01000015.1, forward strand.
AACGCCTGTCTTAGTTACTGTGATCTTTGTGCTGGTCTGACCTTTGGTATAAATAGTTGTTTTTGCTGCTTTGGCTGCGATACCCGGATTCTTAACAGTTACTTTGCAGGTAATCTTTGCCTTTCCTGCTGTAGCTGTAATCACTGCTGTACCTGCTTTCTTTGCTGTTACAACACCTTTGGAGCTTACAGTTGCAACATTCTTGTTGCTTGTTGCATATTTTACAGTTCCACCGATTGCAGATGTTGCTTTCAGTGTATAGGAAGCCGGTGTTCCTCCAACATAAACAGTAACTTCTGTTTTGTTGATGGACATTGCATTCTTGACGGTTACTTTGTAAGTTGCTGTCTTTCCATTCAGAGTAGCAGTGATATTTGCTGTACCTGCTGCTTTTGCTGTCACAACACCCTTGGAGTCTACAACTGCAACCTTGGTATTGCTGGATTTCCATGTTACGGTTCCTGCCAGATTTGTTGTTACTTTGAGAGTTGTGGATGTTTTATCCTGAGTATAAAGTGTTCCTGAAACTGCATTGAGTTTAAACTCAGCTTTTACGAGGGAATCAATTGCTTCTCTGAGATGACCGATCTGCTCATTTACGCCATACTGTGTCTGCTCTGCGATATTCTCAAGCATCTCTTCGCATTCCTGAAGTTCATTCTGAATGCTCTCATAGTTTGCAGTCCAGCTTTCCGGTGTGTAATCACTCTCTTTAAGGGCCTTTGCTTCTTCAATGATGTTCTTCAGAGGAGTGGAATCTGCATCACCTGCCGGTTTTGCAATATTCTCTTCCGTTGCCTGGAACTGAATTGTGTAGTCCGCATATCCAAGTGCATATACTGTTAATGTCCAGTAGCCCGTTCCATCATATCCTTCCGGAAGCTGGCATCGCTGAGATTCAGTAAGACCGAGCTGAATGCCATTGGATTTATGCATCCAGTTGTCTGCAGCAAATTTTGTTCCATAAGACTGAATGGCATTTGCGTAGCTGCTGTCATTTCCATAGTATGTCCATTTAACAGCCTGCATTGCACCACCGAGATCACCATAGTTTCCTGTAAGGTCAACTCTGAGGAATTCTCCATAAGAACCATTTCCTGGTTTTACAGTATAGGTTACTCCTTCTGCAATCTTAAGAGCAGTATCTTTGATACCGGAATCACTTCCGTTTGCTCTTGCACTGAAGCTGAAGGTTCCGTCTTCATTTTTTGTAACAGTTTTCAGACCGTTTGTCTTTGCAGTAACATCTGCTGTCAGACTGTAAGACTGAAGATTTACTTCTCCGAATCCACCTGTCAGTGTTCCATCATTCTCTACAACTGCATAAGTATTTTTGAATGCTTCATAATCAGATGTCTTTACTTTTACAGGAACATACTTCAGACCGGTTACTTTGTAATCTGTCATTTCATCTGTTGTACCATCCTCAAATGTAAGACTTCCACGATTATAAGTAGCTTTCTTACCATCTGTGAATACAACTGTGTTTCTGCCTTCCCAATGAGAAACTGTGTAAGAGCCCTTGCTTCCTTCAATCACTGCAACTGCCTGGAAGCTTCCTCTGTGAAGACCATGGTTGGTCGTTGCTCTTGTTACCGCATCAAATGCACCAAGATCCGTCTCACCTCTTCTGTCCTTTGCATCGGAAGAAGAAGCATCACCTGCTGCATAGACGCCTTCTGCTGCCCAGTACTGAGCCCAGGTAAGTCCTGCATATACATATTTATATTCTGCAGTCACATAGTCAAATGTAAGATCATCATATGCGCTGGAAGTTACAACGAATTTAGTTCCATTTGTTACTTCGATATCTGTAAGATCCAGTGTTCCGTCTTCTTTGACGATCACCTTCGCACCTCTTCCGGTAGCCTGATAGGTTTTATCGCCTACTGTTACAGCTGTAATTGTCTTGATATAAGCGCTCAGCTGTTCTTCTGTGGCACCCTCTACCGGTACCAGTTTATTATTTTCAGAATCATAAACTGCCGGTACCGCTGCTTCTTTCACACTGAAAGTTGCCTGAATTGGTGCATATTCACCATTTGTATCGCTGATGACCAGAGTGTGGGAGCCTGCTTCCAGTGTTCCGGTTGTGATCTTGCCGTCTGCATATACAACTTCTGTTCCATCAACCGCATATTTTGCTGCAAATCCCTCCGGAAGAGTTCCATCCAGAGTGACTGTTGCTTCTGTATCTGTTGTATGGATACCTGTAACCTTTGCTGTCACGCCAGTTTTGGTCAGGACTTTTTCATCGTTGACATCAAATGTAATAATACCCTTATCTGTATAATAGGTAACGCTGTCAATGGTTTTGCCCATCATGGATTTATAATGTTCAGATGAAGTCGGGCATCCATGAACACTTGTCGTAAATCCTGTGCACCATGCTAGCTTATAACCTTTCCAGATATTCTCCAGATGACGCATACCATACTCTGTACCGTCTGTTGTATTAACTGTTGCACCATAAATCTTATCCGTACTTGTATTGATCAGGGAAGAAAAGGTTTCATTATTGATGCCCAGCTGATAGTCTCCATAGCTGCTCTGTGTTTTCAGTTCTGCTGTTGCTTCAACTGTTTTCTCCTGTGCACCCTTAACATCACTGAAGGTAAAGCTTCCATCTTCATTTACTGTCAGTTCTTTGTAATAACTCGGAACTTCTGACAGTACATAATAAGAGTAGGAAGCATTCTCGATCAGAGAATCTTTTCCTGTATAAGTATTGCTTGCTGTCTGTCCTCTGTTTGTGACTGTGATCGTTACGGAATCATCGTCTGTCACCTTTTTCTGATCCTTCAGAAGTGCAAGATCACTTACTTTAACAGGGAAGGTGACACCTGCCAGATTTGTTCCTTCTACATCTGTATGATAAGCTGAATTTCCATTCATCATACCTGCTGTTCTGGATTTGTTCAATGTAGCAGAGGTAAATGCATCGACTTTGACATCGTTATTCTTTAATTCTGCCTTGTAAAAATCATCATAAGGAATGTTCATAAGAACATATGCTTCCCCTTCTGTCTGCTCAGCACTCACCTGATCAGAAAACTCCTCATCAGAAGTCTCTGAAGTAAACAGTGCTTCTTCGTCCGATTCTGTTTCTTCTGCAGGCTCCTCTGCATCAGAAGCATTATCTTCTGTCACGTCTACATCCTCTACATCAGCCGGATCTTCTGTATCTACCTCTACATCAGCTTCTGATTCCTGTGTTTCCTCTGCTTCAACGGTATCCGCAACCACATCGCTGTCTGAGAAATCCGCCGCCATAGCTGCCGCCGGCATACTTGTCATTACCATAGCTGCACTGAGCACTACAGGAGCTACTTTTTTTAACAATTTCTGGTTTGCCATCTTCTTCCTCCTCTTTCTTTCCGTTAGCTATTTCTAACTATTATTTTATACCACAAACCCATATTCCTGTCTATGCTTTAGTTAGATTTTTCTAACCCTTAAATTGACTTTTTTTCTCATATAAATGTTTATTGGTTGGTTTTTCTCATTAAAAGCAAAACAAAATACACCTGTTATATCAGGTGAACTTTCCCGATACAACAGGTGTACTTTTCATTTATTTATTCATAACTGTTCAGTGCCCTCACAGTTACATTTATTCGATTTTGTAACTGTTCAGTACCCTCACAGTTACGAGTCAAAATGCATTCCAAATCACCTTCGGTGATGGCATTTTGCCTTGTATGTCTCGGGATTTTGGCAAAAAACATGCCAAAACGCCTCGCGGGATACTACCTTCTGAATAGTTACTCGATTTTA